>NZ_WOTO01000048.1 GCF_010993775.1 Fodinicola feengrottensis
ACAGCGCCGACAGCGCGACGCAGGTGGTCTGCTTGAACACTCGGCGGGCCGCCCGGATTTTCGGGCTGTCGCTGAACGATCCGCTAACCAGCTTCTTCAATGCCGATTTCCGCTGTCAATTCCAGCTTGGTGAGATGGTCGCGCCGGCGCCGCTGCAGGTGGTCCTGATCCTCACCGCGGTCATCGTGGTGCTGTGGCTCGGAAACGCGCTGCACCGGATGTACGCCGCGGCTGTCCTGGTTGGCGGGTTGCTGGTCATCAACATTTTGGCGTACCAGGTCTGGATCAACCGGCTGCTGATGCCGTTGATGCTGCTGGCACTTTTGCTCTTACCGGTCGCGGTTTCCTTGCTGGCCGCGAAAAGACCTTGGCTCCGGGAATACCGGCTGGCCATCGGCGGTGCGTTGGTCGCGCTGGTGATGATCGGCGGCGCCGAGGCGATGGCTTTCGGCGACCCGCGACCGGCGTACCGGCTGGGCATTCTGTTCTCCCAGCCGGCCGACCCGGTGCCGTCGCTGCTGCCCTCCACTCGTGCCCTGGTGGCCGGAATCGAACAGGTGAAGAAGTCCGGCGCGAAAGTGGTCGGGCTCTCCGAGTTCGAGAACAGCCAGGAATACGCGATCTGGGTTGGGCTCGGTGCCTCGCAGGACAAGGTCCGGTTGGTCGCCATGAAGAGCGTCATTCCCAAGCTGCAGGAAGACACTAGCCAAGTGGATGCGGTGTTGTGCGTACAGGTGAAGGTGTCCGACTGTGCGGACGTGTTGCCGGCCGGCTGGAATGTCCAGGTGCACACGGACCCGGAAAGCTCGGTGATCGCAGTGGTGGCGCTTTCCCCGAAACTGGCTACATCCGCTCCAGGGTCCGGTGCTGGTCAGCCAGGTAGCGGTAAACTTCCGCGTTGAGCGCGATTTTCTGACGGTCGGTGTCGGAAAGTTGGCGGACGACCCTCGCCGGTGTGCCGACCACCAGTGAGCCGGCCGGGATTTTGGTGCCCTCCAACACACCACCGCGCCGGCCGCCACGATCGAGAAAGCGCCGACCACCGTTCCGTTCAACAGCGTCGCGGACATGCCGATCAGCACGTCATCCTCCACAGTGGACCCGTGGATGACCGCGTTGTGCCCGACCGACACCCGATCCCCGATGGTGGTGGGAAAACCGGGGTCGGCGTGCAGCACGCTGTGGTCCTGGATGTTCGTCACGCTGCCGAGGGTGATCTCGGTGGTGTCGGCCCGGATGGTGGTGCCATACCAGACGCTGGAGGCCGGCCCGATCCGTACGTCCCCGATGACCCGGCACCCGGCGGCCAGGAACGCCTCCGGGTCGATGCGCGGACGCCGATCGCCGATTGCGGCGACAAATGGTTCACTCATGGCGTTCTCCTTGGGGGACGGCTTTTCACAGCGTACGAGTGGATACATGAAGGTGCCGCTGGCGGGGCCTAGAATCCCGGGCATGGCGGAAAGTGTGCGGGTGGAACGCAGCGGGCCGGTGACCACCGTGGTGTTGTCTCGGCCGCAGGCGCGCAATGCGGTGGACGGGCGGACCGCAGCGCTGCTGGCGGACGCCTTTCGGGAGTTTGACGCCGATCCAGCTGCCGCGGTCGCGGTTTTGTGGGGCGAGGGCGGCACGTTCTGTGCGGGCGCGGACCTGAAGGCGATCGGTACGCCCCAAGGCAATGCGGTCACCGCGGACGGCGACGGGCCGATGGGCCCAACGCGGATGCGGTTGGGTAAGCCGGTGATCGCGGCGATCGCCGGGCACGCGGTGGCCGGCGGGCTGGAGTTGGCGCTCTGGTGTGATTTGCGGGTAGCTGACGAGACCGCGGTTTTCGGGGTGTTCTGCAGGCGGTGGGGCGTGCCGCTGATCGATGGCGGCACAGTGCGGCTGCCGCGGTTGATCGGCGTCAGCCGGGCGATGGACCTGACGCTCACCGGGCGGGCGGTGCCGGCGCAGGAGGCGTACGCGATGGGGCTCGCCAACCGGCTGGTCCCTGCTGGGCAGGAGCGGGAGGCCGCCGAGCGGCTCGCGGCTGAATTGGCCTCGCTTCCACAGACCTGCCTACGGGAAGACCGGCTTTCGCTGCTGGAACAGGAATCCCTGAATGAGCCGGCGGCATTGGCCAACGAACTGCGGCACGGCTGGGTATCGCTGGGCGCGGACGCGGTGGCCGGCGCGGCCAGGTTCGCCGGTGGCGCCGGTCGGCACGGCGGCTGACTTTCCTCACAAGATTCACCAAATGAGCCCGGATCGCGCCAAAGTCGGCGGGATCCGGGCTCCTTTGCCTTGCGGACTATGCGGTCGTACGCCCTGCCATGACCAGGGCCCAGGCCAGGCAGCCAAAGGCCGCGGTGTTGGTGAGTGCGCGTACGAGATTCCATCCGAGCCAGGCGTTTTCAAAGGCGTGCCGGACGGCGGCGAGGTCGCCGATCTTGGCGGGGTCGCCGGCGGCCATCAAGGCGTCGTTCAACGGGACGTTGGCGGCAATGGTGACCACGAAAGTGACCAGATAGAACAACACGGCGGCGAGGATCCAGGGGAAAACCCGCCACCCGCTGCCGCCCATGTGCAGCGCCGCGGCCACGATCGCGGTCAGTAGTGCACCCATGAAGGTGAGGAAGAACCAGCCGTTCAGGATAGCCACGTTGATGTTCTGCATTGTTTCGATGAAGGTGCGGTCGCTGCTGGCGGCCAGGCCGGGCATCACCGCGCAGCAGAACCCGTAGAAAAGCCCGGCGATCAGGCCGGTGGTGAGGGTGGCCGCGATCAGCGACAAAACCCGCAGAAAAGACAACATGGATCCTCCATGGCCGAATGCTTTGCGTTGCATTCAGTTAAGCGCAGCGGATCCGCGCGGGCCATGTTCCAGAAAAACTCACCCGCATGCGCGTACGTCCACCAGACCTACTTCCCGATCACCGGGCCGCCGGCCTGAATCGTCTGGTCGATCCAACGATCGGGGTCGGCGGCCTTGATCGCGTAGTCGGCGGCCACCGACGGGTGCGGCAGGATCAGGAATTCCTCGGTGGCCAGCCCGCGAACGGCGGCCTCGGCGACGTCTTCGGGGCGCAGCAACGGACCTGCCGCCGCGATCGCCAGCGCGGACGGATGACCGGCCGCTATGCCAGGCATCAGAAGGTCGGTGCGGACGCCCAGCGGGCACAGCGCGCTGACCCGGATCCCGCGCGGTTTGTAGGTCACCGCAAGCCATTCGGCCAGCCCGACCGCGGCATGTTTGCTGACCGTGTACGGCGCGTCGCCGGGCACGCCGAGCAGGCCCGCGGCGGACGCGGTGATCAACAGATAGCCCGAACCACGCCGGATCATTCCCGGAACGGCCGCCTGCGCCGCGTAAACATGCTGGAGAACGTTGATTTTCCAGGAACACTCCCACTGTTCCCTCGGTCGCGTGCAAGCCGGTTCCAAACGCCTGCCCGGCATTCGAGCAGAACAGGTCGAGTCCTCCGTACGATTGCTGAGCTGTCCGCACCAGCCGTTGCATCTCGGTTTTCGAGGAGGCGTCAGCGCGAACCGCGACGGCCTGCTGGCCTTGCGCTTCAATGCCGGCGGCAACCGCTTGCGCCGCCTCACCGTCAATGTCCGAGACGACCAGCCCGCGGGTGCCGGCCCGCGCCAACCGCCGGGCCAACGCGGCGCCGATGCCTTTTCCGGCGCCGGTGACGATGGCTATCCGGTCGGTCAGGATCATCAGAACTCCCCGTTGTGTTTCGTCGCTGGGCATGCGGATCATAGGTCGATGGCTGACTTGGATCGGATCCATGTCACGTTCGGCGCGATTCTTTGTTATGGCGATGACAAGGCGGCGGCAACCTTCGTTGTCTGTCGGACAGCGCAACGCCCCGCTGCGTGCGTGGGGCGCACGAAGCGGGGCGTTGCTTCCGGGGGACCGGCTAAAGGAGAGACGCGGTGGAGGACGGGATCCGCGCGCTCACGTAGTCGCTAACGGTCCGCCACTGCGTCTCCTGCTCCGGGGGTTTGACCAGCATCTGCCCGCAGTGCTGGCAGCGGGCCATCTCCAACGTCTCGTACGGGCGGCAAATGGCGCCGAGGGCGTTCCCGGGCTGATGCGCGTGGCGCTGGACAAAACGGGAGCTAGGTGACAAGGGTCGGTCCTCCGGCGTCTCGGATGTCACGAAGAGGATGTTGTCTGTCACTGTAAGTCGCTGCACGTGCACGATGCGCGTCCCGGCTGAAGATCATTCAGCCCGCGCATTAAACCGTCTGGAAGCCCCGGGCGGCGGCCATCCGCTGGCGGCGTCGTGCGTACCACATGGTCCAGCCGACCAGCCCGATGATCACCGCGATCGGGAGCTGCTGGGAGATGGCGACCATCACCGTCAGCGGCAGCAGGAACACCAGGACTGTACGCGTGCCCACCTCGGCAAGCAGGACGACACCCCAGACGACGGTCAGGAAATACTGCGTACTGCGAAAACCCTTGAGCTCCCACAGGTCGTTCCAGCCTTTGATGCCGCGCCGGCGTGCCGTCCGTACCGAACCGGCGGCCGAAGAAGAACATCAGTGGCCGCGGGAAAAGCAGCGATCCCAGGCAGACGATGCCGAACAGCGCGTCGTCGGCGCGGAGTCCTTGATCAGCGCCACCTTCGGGCTGTTGAAGGCCAGCGAACTGGCGATCCCAATGACCAGCAAGATGAGCACGAACAGGCTTAGTTCGTCCAATCGGCGCTGTTTCGCGTACACGATGGCGAGCTCGACGGCCGGCCAGAGGCCGCTGATGGCGAGCGCCGCGACCGGGCCGATGCCGTACTGGGTCAGGACGAAATACGTGACGGTCGTCAGGATCAGGTTGAAGAAGATGGTCGGCAACATGCTTTTGAGGAAGGCGCCGAAGCCGGCGCGTTCGCCGGTCGGTGCGGTGGCAGTGGTCTGCTGCTGGGTCATCGGCTGGCTCCCGTGCGGAGAAGTAGATGTGACGTTTACGATGACGATCGTGAATCAGCACGTCAAGTCTGGGCGCGGACGCTCGGTGAGCTTTGTCCCGTTTGTGTTCGGGGTGTCCCAACAGGAAGAGCTGCCGGGGACGGTGCTGACCACCCTGCTGGGCGATCTGGGCCTGACCACCGCGGCGGCGCGGGCGCTGATCGCCCGGATGCAACGCGACGGCCAGCTGGCGGGTACGCGCCGTGGCCGCGGTGTCGACTACCGGCTGATCGGGGAGTTCCTTCGGCAGTTCAAGCGCATCCAGACGGCCGAGACACGGCCGCCGATGCGCTGGACAGGTGCGTACGATGCGCTGCTCTTCCAGGTGCCCGAGCAACACCGGGCGTATCGCGACGCTCTTCGCCGGCATGCGCTCTTCGCCGGCTACGGCATTCTCCAGCCGGGTGTGCTCATCTCCCTGTCGGACCGGCGGACGGTGCTGGAGAGCCGGCTGCCGGATCCGCCGGACGGGTCCCGGCTGCTCTCGGCGCGGCTGGAAATGTCCATCGAGGACGCGGCGGAGGCCGCTTGTCGCGGATGGGATTTGTTGGGGCTCGCTGAGATTTACCGCGCTCACCTGCGGAGTTTGCGGTCGGAGCTGGGAAAGAAGTCGCCGTTGCCGGCCACCGGTGCGACCCTGCGGCGCTGGAACGAGCTGAGCGTGGCGGCGCTGGTCGATGTCGGCCGGTTGCCGGACCTGCCGCCGGAGCTGCTGCCGCAGAACTGGCCGCGACCGGAGCTGTTGGACGCGCTGGCGAAGATTGAGGCGCGTTTTGGCGGGCCGTCGCGTGCCTATGTTGGCTCGTACGGCCGGCAGCTTCGCTGATTCTCGCCCGATTCCATCGCGCTGCCATCGCGCCTTCCTAGCCTGCGACGCGACGCGACGCCGGGTCGTCGTGACCCGGCGGGCGCCGGCTTCCAGGCCGGCCTCGGCAGGAAGGAAAGCCTGTGCGTAGATGGAAAACGCTGGTCGCGGCTGGCGGATTCGCGGTCGTGATGGTGCTGGCGTCGATGTCGCCGGTCGGCGCCGCTGCCGTACGTCCGCTGGATTCCGGCCCGACCGCGAGCCAGTTGCTCGCGAAGGTCGGCAACTGTACGACAAAGCTGACCAAGGAGCCGCTGCAGGAGGACGAGGACTCGCCGCGGAACGTGAACGTGTGTGGCGCCAACGGAGCGGTGTTCTACCAAGCGGACATGGATGTCGACTGCGACGGCCAGCGTACGGATCAGTGCAACGAGAACACCGACTGCTGCTATCAGGATGACACGACTTTCCACCAGTCGGACGGACAAGCGCTCAATGCCGCTCAGCTGCCGTATATCGTGATGCCGCGCGACAGCAGCAACTGGGACTGGCATCAGAATGGCATCGACGGCGGGTCGGTGGCGGCAGTGATCTATGACGGCAAAGTCGAATACGCCGTGTTTGGGGACACTGACTCACCAAACAAGGTCGGGGAGGCCTCGTACGCGACCGCCCAGGCTCTCGGGATCGACCCGGACCCGCGCTCGGGCGGTGTCGACGACGACGGTGTCACCTATATCGTCTTCTCCAACACCACTGCGGATCCCATCGAGTCACATGACTCCGCGGTGACCCTCGGACAACAAGCCGCGCAGAATTTCATCAATAACAACTAGGCTTTGCGTTCGTGCCATAATCCGTACGTGAGCAGGGCGAAGGCGGCGGTCAGGATGCCGGCGGCGATCCACAGTGCCCGGTCGCCCAGGGCCATCGTGGCCAGCGCGCCGATCGCGGCGCCGACCAGGAAAGACAGGCAGACCATCCCGAACCACAGCGTGAGACGCCAGTTCTTGGTGCGTACGGCTGAAAACGCGTTGCTGACCAGTGAACGCAGGTTGTTCGTGGTGACGATGGTGCTGTACGACTGATCGCCCACCTTTCGGAACGAGGTGGACTGCAGCGCGGCGGCAAACGAAATACCGAGCGCCAACCAGCCGGTCGTGAAGACCGTCGGCAGACCGGCGACCACCACCAGGAACACGATCTCCAGTCCCAGCGTGGTGGCCGCCGCCCAGCGGATGTATTTGCGGGCAGCGGGCTGCATAATGCTCTCGCCCACCAGTGCACCCACCAGGAACGCGGCGATCGGCAACGCGTGCTGGGCTGTGTCCGGCCAATGGCCGCCGGCCGCGGCTACCCCCCCGGTGAGGATGATGTTTCCGGTCATCGCGTTGGCGAAAACCTGGCCGTGGTTCAGATAGGTCAGCGCGTCCAGGAACCCGCTGGCGATGGCCAGCAGCGCGGCAATCAGCAGCGACTCCTGGCCATCGCGGACCCGGTGCACCGGCACGGTCACGGGCGGGGCACGTTTCGCAGGTTCGCGCGGGCCATCTCCACCATGTCGCCGACGCCGCCGGTCAGCACGGTCCGGCTGATCGCGGCGGCAAAACCACGCACCTGTCGGCCGGTGACCCGCGGTGGCACGGCCAGCGCATACGGATCGGTGACCAGATCGACCAGGGCCGGACCCGGATGCGCGAACGCCTCCACCAAAGCGTCTCTTACCTCGGCTGGTTTTTTTCCACTCGTACGGCGTGAACTCCGGCGGCCCGGGCGATGCCGGCGAAGTCGACCGGCGGATGGTCAGTACCGTAGTCGGGGAGGCCGTCGACCAGCATTTCCAGTTTCACCATGCCCAGTGTCGCATTGTTGAAGACGACGACCTTGACCGGCAGATCCGCGGACGACAACGTGAGCAATTCGCCCATCAGCATGGCCAGCCCGCCGTCACCGGAAATCGACACCACCTGGCGGCCCGGGGCCGCCAGCTGCGCGCCAATCGCGTGCGGTAGCGCGTTGGCCATGCTGCCGTGCCGAAAAGAGCCGAGCACTCGGCGTTTTCCGTTCGGCGTCAGGTAACGGGCCGCCCACACGCAGCCCATGCCGGTGTCCACGGTGAAAACCGTGTCGTCGTTGGCCACCTCGTCGAGGACTTTCGCCGCATATTCTGGATGGATCGGCGTCCGGTGCTCGATGTTCTTGGTGTACGCGTCAACGACGACTTCGAGTTTGCGGGGTGTGCTCTCGCAACATCTGGTGCAGGAACGACGGGTCGGTTTTCTGGGTCAGCTTGGGCAACACGGCCCGGATGGTTTCGGCGACCGAGCCGTGCACCGCCAGATCCAGCACGGTCCGACGGCCCAGGTGTGCCGGCTCGATGTCCACCTGGATGGTCTTGGCCTGCGGCAGGAACGTGTCGTACGGGAAATCGGTGCCCAGCATCACGATCCGGTCCGCCGCGTGCATCGCGTCGTAGCAGGCGCCGTAGCCGAGCAGGCCACTCATGCCCACGTCGTACGGATTGTCGTACTGGATCCATTCCTTGCCACCAAAGGAATGGCCCACCGGCGCCTGCAGCCAGCTGGCCAACTCCATCACGTCATCATGCGCGTTTTCGCAGCCGGCGCCGCAGAAAAGCATCACCTTCTCGCCGTTGTTGAGCAAGGTGGCGAGCTGGTCGACGGTGGTGGGGGGGGGCACCACCGCGCCCGGCTCTGCTGGCCGGAAATCCTCGTCGCTGCCATACGCTTTGCGTTCGGCGATGTCGCCAGGGATCGTCAACACCGAAACTCCGCGCCGGCCAACGGAAGTTTGCATGGCCGTACGCAACAGCCTGGCCATCTGCTCCGGCTGGGAGACCAGCTCGCTGAAATGGCTGCATTCGGTGAAGAGGCTTTCCGGGTGAGTTTCCTGGAAATAGCCGGAACCGATCTGTCCGGACGGGATGTGCGAGGCGATCGCCAACACCGGCGCGCCACTGCGATGCGCGTCGTAAAGGCCATTGATCAGGTGCAGGTTGCCCGGGCCGCAACTGCCCGCACACACCGCCAGTTTTCCGGTCAGCTGCGCCTCGGCGGCGGCGGCGAAGGCGGCCGCCTCCTCATGTCGTACATGCACCCACTCGATGCCTTCGGTGCGCCGGATGGCGTCGACGATCGGGTTCAGGCTGTCGCCCACGATGCCGTAGACTCGGCTGACTCCGGCCCGCCGCAGCGTCCGGACGAGCTGTTCGGCCACACAGTTGGCACGATCGGCACTCCCTCATTGGTGACTGTCCTTTGTCGCCATCCTCTCCCACCGATATTCATGCGTCCAACTACCCGCCGAACCACGTTCGCAGAGTGATCGTCAGATCGTCCGGTGAGGTGTCCTCCCAACAGACATAGCCATCCGGCCGTACGAGCACACTGCCAATTTCGTCGGACTCACCGGTGATGATGTGGACCCAGTCGCCCCACCGGGCGGCGGCATGAGCGAATGTGCTGTCCGGGCTCAGATCCAGCAGGACCGGTCGTCCACTGTGGAGCAACTCGCGGGCCGCGACCGTGCCGTCGGGTGTACGAACTTTGGCCGGTGGCAGGAATTCGCCGCAGTCGTAGCGTACGTCCAGCGCCGTGATCATGGCGCCGAGGAACTGGTTCACCTCGGGGATGTCCATCATCTCGGTGAAAAGCTCGCGGAGCGGGGTGACCTGCGGACTGGGGTTCATCAGGGCGACCTGGGCGCGGGTGTTGTGCAGCACGCCGGCCGCGACCGGCCGGCGCTCGGCGGTGTACGTGTCGAGCACTTCGTCGCCGGCCCAGCCCTGCAGCGTGGCGGCCAGTTTCCAGCCCAGGTTCATCGCGTCCTGAAGGCCGAGATTCAAGCCCTGGCCACCAAAAGGGGAATGGATGTGCGCGGCGTCGCCGGCGAGCAGAACTCGGCCGCGGCGGTACGTGTCAACCAGCCGGGTGTTGTCGGTGAAACGGGACACCCACTGGGGTTCCGCGGGAATATCGACCGGCCGGCCGACCACTCGCGCCAGCGATGCGGCCAGCTCCGCCTTGGTCATCGGCTGGTCCCGGTCGGCCCTGTCCGTGGGCGGACTGTCGAACTCGACGGTCAGCACCCGCAGTGGCGTCACCTGGATCACGCCGCCGTCCAGCCGATGCCAGCCGGCGCCGGGGTTTTCCAGCAGCTCCGGCACTGCCACGTCGCCGAGCCGGCCGGTGATCGTGGGTTCGTGGCCGTCGAGGGGAAAGCCCGCGAGCGTACGAACGGTGCTCCGGCCGCCATCGCAGCCGACGAGGTAACTGGCCCGCAGGTCCGTGCGGCCGTCCGGGCCGATCACCGACACGGTCACTTGGTCCGCGTCCTGGTGGAGACCGACGATCTCGTGTCCACGTAGGAGGGTCGCGCCGAGCCCGATGGCCCGCTGGGCGAGGAAATCCTCCAGGTCGGCCTGCTGGATCCCGAGGAAGCCGGCCTGGTTGGTGGGCAGCCGGTCCAGCCGGATCGTCCGGATGCCGGCGAAATGCGCCAGCGGAATGCCCCCCGCGCCCTCGCCTGGTACGACCGGAGCCGGCTGGACTTGCGCTCGGCCCGCGCCCGCAGCCCCTCGACCATCCCGCGCAGCTCCGCTGACTCCACCGTACGCGGATGCAGCCCACCGGCCTTGGAAAAACCGGTCGACTCGGCCAGTTTCTCCACCACGGTCACGGTCACGCCGAACAGCCGCAGTTCGGCGGCCAGCATCAGACCGACCGGTCCGGCCCCGGCGATGATGATCCTCATCAGATCTCCTTAACAAGTTAAATGGCGTCTGTTGCCGATCGTTCCCTTAACTTGTTAAGGTGTCAAGGTGGCGAGTGACACCGAGCGGGAGCCGCTGACCAGAGACCGGGTGGTCGTGGTCGCCCTCCGGCTGCTGGACGAGGACGGCCTGGAAAAGCTGACTCTGCGGCGGATCGCCAAGGAGTTGGATGTGCAGGCACCGGCGCTTTACTGGCATGTGGCCAACAAACGCGCCCTTCTGGACTACCTGACCGACGCGATGGTGGCCGGCGGTCTGGCCGGGCTTCGCGGCCGGAAGGCGGATGAGCAGTGGTGGCAGTGGCTGCATCGGGCCGCCGCGCTGCTGCGCGCCGTGGCCTGCTCAAACATCAGGACGGCGCGCGGGTGGCCGCCGGCGCCGACCTGAGCAGGGCCGCCGCGCTCGCGACCTGGCTGGACCAGACCGTCACGGTGTTGACCGATGCGGGGTTCGACCTGCATGACGCGGTTTTGTCCGCAGGATCACTGATGAGCTTCGTGATCGGCCGTACGGCCGAGGAACAGTCGTTGCCGGACGGGAAAACGCTGCGAGATCTGCAGGACAGAGTGCGGTTGAAGGCGGTGGCTCGCGGCCTGGCGACCACCGACCGTCGGCAGTCAGCCGACGCGCGGGCCCGCCAGGCGGTGGGCATCTTCATCACCGGCCTGCGCACGATCCTGCGCGAGTCGCAGTGATGGTTTTCACTGTCGATTTCGATCCGTCCGGCTTTCAGGCTTGACGGCTGGCCGAAATATTGTGAGCCTGCGGGGGCCGAGGGTGGGAGGCGTGGCCGTGCGCGTGGGTGCTGCTCAGAAGTGGTCTTTCCGGTGGATTGCGGTCGTCGTGTCGCTGCTGGCATTGGTAGCTGGCACGACCGGCGCCGCTGGCGCGCCGCGAACCGCCGCGGGGACTTTTACCAATCCGGTGGTCACCAACCGGTCCGATCCGCACATCATTTCGTCGGGCGGAAAGTATTACTACACCTCGACGGACGGCTGCGCCGGCGGCTATATCTGTGTGTGGTCCTCGGCCACCCTGACCGGCCTGGGATCGGCGACCCGGTTCACGGTCTTCCAGATTCCCGGCTGTCCGGCCGCCAACTGCGCTGAGGTGTGGGCGCCGGAAATCCACTCGATCAATGGCGCTTTCTACATCTATTACACCGCCGGCGCCGGCTCCGCCCACCGGCTTTTCGTGCTCAAGGCGAAGACCAGCGACCCCACCGGCGCGTACGCGGAAGCGACCACTGGCGCCGCGCATGGCCAGTTAACCGAGTCCAGCGGGCTGTGGGCGATCGACCCGGATGTTTTCCAGACTTCGGACGGCAAGCTTTACCTGACCTGGTCCGGATGGCCGGACAGCTCCGGATCGGAGCAGAACATCTACCTCGCGCCCATGAGTGACCCGCTGCACGTGAGTGGCAACCGGGTGTTGCTGTCCCAACCGGACCGACCATGGGAAACCGCCGGGCTGAAGGTCAATGAGGGGCCGGTCGGTTTCCAACACGGTGGCAAGACTTTCATCACGTACTCCGGCAGTTTCTGTGGCACCGACAGCTATGCGGTGGGACTGCTGACGAACACCAGCGGCAATCTGCTCGATGCGGCTGGCTGGACGAAAACCGGTCCGATTTTCAAATACCACAGTGGAGTGAAAGGTCCCGCGTCCTTCGTCCCGATTCGTACGGTCGACGGGGTCGAAGACTGGTTTCTGGTGCACTCCAACACGAACGCCTGCGACTCCGGCCGGGAGCTGCGGTTGCAGCGGCTTTATTGGGACACCGACGGAAGCCCGCTGCTGGGCTACCCGGTCGCCGACGGAGTTCCGTTGCAGGCGCCGTCGGGTGAGCTGGGTTCGACCGGCAGCCCCAACCCGTACAACCAGGGCTGGGGCGACGCGTTCGGCGATCTGGCCGAAGGCGTGAATGACGGCCGTTCGGTGGGAAGCTGGACCGTGACAAGTCCGGCTGGGGCGACCCTGACTTCTTTTGGTGGCGTTGGGTGGACCCGACTTTTCCGCGCTTCCAACCCGAATTACGAGACATATCGAGTGACGGTCGATACGACATGGACCGGCACCGGGACCACGTCCGGCTTCCCGAAATACGGGATCTACGCGTCGTACGACGACCGGAACAACCACGTCGAGGTTTTCATCGACCGCAAGAACAACGTGCTGGCGACCCACGCGGTTGTCCAAGGGACCGAGCAACCATGGCAGAATGCCAACCTGCCGGCCGGGTTCGATCCGACCGTGGCGCATCGGTTGAGCGTCCTCAAAACCGGCGCCTCGTACGAGTTTTCTCTCGACGGCACGGTGATGCAGCAACGCACTTTCTCCGGCACTTTCCCCGTGCTGCTCAACGGCCAGGTCGGCCTGGTCACCGAGGACAGCACGGCCGCCTACACCAACCTCGCCATCACCGATATGCGGTAGCGCGGCGGACCCAATACTGCCAGCCGGCTTCGATTTGGCTGGGGGCCCAGCAGATCGGCGCCTTTTCCAGGCTTTCCTCGTCGCTGGTCCAATGCCGCACCTCACCGGCGGACTGCGCGGCCAGTTGTACGGAACAGGCCCGTTCCAACAGAATCGCGGTCATCACCGCGTGCGCGGCATCGACACCGACGGCCACCAACCGTGTTGCGGCATGAGACACGCGCGGGCCGCGCCGAGATCCGCCGCCAAAGCCCGCCCCAGCTCAGCCGTCCGTACGAGATTGGCCGTCGCGGTGTGGCGTGGCAGCCCGTGCTCGGTAAAAACCACACGCGCGTCGTGGCTGAGTGGCCGCAGCGGCACGCCGAGCGCGCTGAAGGCGTTGACCGCGGCGGAATGCGTGTGGACGGTCACATTCACCTCCGTACGGGCCCGCATCACCTCGGTGTGAATGGGAAACTCCAGATGCAGGTGTGGATCGCCAGCCAGCGGCTGGCCGTCCCAGGACACCAGCCCAGCCCGACCCGATCCGCGGTGATCTCTTCCAAACCCCAGCCGCGGGCTTTCATCCAGACACCGCGCCCCTGCGGGTCGCGCACCGCAAGGTGGCCCCACACCATGTCGCCCTGGCCGGCGGCGGCGAGAGCACGGGTCGCCAGCGCGGTCAATGTGGCGGTGTCATCCTCTGGTGGCATCAGACAGGTCCCTTCAGGCTGATTTTCGGCGCTGGCCGCCGACCTACAGTGAATCGTAATGACCAGAATCGATGATTACCCGCAGGTGGCGTCACAACGCCGGCAACCGACCGGTGTCGGAAGGGTGCTGCGTGGACTTTTGCTTTTCTGCTGTGGGTTTTTGCTGTTCTTTACCGCGGCTCTGACCGCTGTCCGGCTGCTCGGTCTCGACGACGGCACGTATCTCGCCTTGCCGATGGCCGGATTCCCGTACGCGGTGGCCGCCACCATTGTGCTCACGCTCGTGGTGCTGGCGGCCAGCGGGCGATTGCTTCTGGTGCTCGCGATCGCCCTGGTGGTCACGCAGCTCTTCCAAGTGGTGCCCCGATTCATCCCGCACAACACCACGGCCAGCTCGGTACGCCTGCGGGTGGCCGCCGCCAACACCGACGTGGGCAAGGCCGATCCGCAAACCATTATGGCGTTGGTACGGTCCGAGCAAATCGACGTGCTTTCGCTGGAGGAATTCACCGCGGCCGGTGTGCAGGCGCTCGACCGCGCAGGCATCGGGAAACTGTTGCCCTATCATGAGTTGCATCCCGAGATCGATTCCTCGATTTATTCCCGCTATCCGCTGGTCCTCAGTGGACTGCTGAAGGCCGCGACGAAATGGCAGCAGCCGACAGCGCAGATCATGGTCGGTGGTCGGACGGTGACCATCGTCGCGGTGCACACGTACTATCCGCCGGGCGACCCGCAAAGATGGGCGCAAGATCTGCAGGCGCTCGGTGGGGCGGCGAAGACCGCCGGCAAGGACACCGTCTTTCTCGGCGATTTCAATGCGACCCGACCCTCGACCATGCCACCATGCGCAACCTGCTGGCCGACGGGCTGATCGACAGCCACGCCGAGTTGGGCCGCGGCTGGGCGCCGACCTGGCCTTCGGTGCTGCCGGTTTTCCAGCTGGACCACGTGTTGCACGGCAGCGGTCTGACCGCGGTCCGAGCCGGCGAGCAGACGATTCCCGGCTCGGATCATCGAGCCGTCTTCGCCGAGCTCGCCCTTAACCAGCGCTGATCGCGTCCGCTAGAGCCAAAATTCGCTCAGCATTGCGTATGTGCAGGTTCTCGATCATCCGGCCGTCGACGGTGACCACACCACGACCTTCAGCCTGGGCTTGGGAGAAAGCGTCGATGATCCGCCGCGACTTTTCCACCTCGGCGTCTGATGGCGCGAAGATTCTGTTGCAGGGAGCGAGCTGGGAGGGGTGGATCAGGGTTTTCCCGTCGAAACCGAACTGCCGGCCCTGCAGGCATTCGGTCTCAAAGCCGTCCAGATCCTTGACGTCGTTGTAAACCCCGTCCAGGATCACCTTGCCCGCGGCGCGTGCTGCCAGCAGGCACAGAGACAACCCGGTGAGCAGCGGTGCGCGGCCGGGCACGTACTCGGCGTGCAGCTCGTTCGCC
The DNA here is from genome assembly GCF_010993775.1 of Fodinicola feengrottensis. GTDB lineage: Bacteria > Actinomycetota > Actinomycetes > Mycobacteriales > HKI-0501 > Fodinicola > Fodinicola feengrottensis. The sequence continues at coordinate 15,133 of NZ_WOTO01000048.1, forward strand.
AAATCGTTGGTGCCCATGACAAGAACGGTCAGTCGCTCCGACGCGGTGGCGATAGCAGTGGCATTCAGCATCGCCTCGGGCGTTTCGACCATGGCCCACAACGCGATCCGGGACGACCCCAGCGAGCTTTCCAGGGCTCGTACGGCAGCGGCCGAGCTCACTTTGGGCACCAGGATCGCGTCCGGCTGGGCTGCCGCCGCCGCCGCCAGGTCTTCGGCGTGCCACTCGGTGTCGGCGGCGTTGACCCGAATGGCGATTTCCCGCTGGCCGTACGCACCGGAGGAGGCGGCCGCGCACACGCGTTTTCGGGCCTCTGCCTTGGCATCCGGCGCGACCGCGTCCTCCAGATCGAGGATCAACGCGTCCGCGGGCAGGGTTTTGGCCTTTTCCAACGCACGCTCGTTCGCGCCAGGCATGTAGAGGACGGATCGGCGCGGTCGTACGGATGTCACGCGTCCTCCTCGGAAGCCGCGTACGCCTTGGCCAGCTCGGGATCGCGTTCGGCCAGCGCGTCCGCCAACTCCGCGACCACCCGGCATTGCTTCACGCTCGCGTCGTCCTGCATTTTGCCGTCGATCATCACCGCGCCGGTGCCGTCGCCCATCTCCGCGATGACTCGTCGGGCCCACCGTACTTCGGCTGGGTCGGGCGAGAAAACCTTGCGGGCGATGGGAATCTGCGCGGGGTGCAGGCTCCAGGCGCCGACGCAGCCGAGCAGGTACGCATTGCGGAACTGGTCTTCGCAGGCGACGACATCCCGAATATCGCCAAAAGGCCCGTAATAGGGCAGGATTCCGTTGGCGACGCAGGCATCCACCATCCGGGCGACCGTGTAATGCCACAAATCCTGTTGATAGGTCGTACGACCAGAGGTCAGGTCGTCGCCGATGGGGTCGGATCGTACGAGATAACCCGGATGGCCGCCGCCGACCCGAGTGGTTTTCATCCGCCGGCTGGCGGCGAGGTCGGCCGGCCCGAGCGAGAGGCCCTGCATGCGTGGGCTGGCGCCGGAAATCTCCTCGACGTTGGCGACGCCAGTGGCGGTTTCCAGGATCGCGTGTACGAGGATGGGCCGTTCGATGCCGGCTTTTGCTTCCAACTGAGCCAACAGCCGGTCAACGTAATGAATATCCTCGGCGCCTTCGACCTTGGGCACCATGATGACGTCCAGTTTGCCGCCGATCGCTGGTACGAGCGTGAGCAGATCGTCCAGCGCCCAGGGCGAATCGAGGCTGTTGATCCGGGTCCACAGCTGCGTATCACCGAAATCGGTCGCTTTGCCGATGTCGACCAGCCCGCTGCGGGCGGCTTCCTTGTTGCTGGCCTGGACGGCGTCCTCCAGGTTGCCCAGCAGCACGTCGACCTTGGGCGCGAGGTCCGGCACCTTGGCGGCCATCTTCGGGTTGCTCGGGTCGAAGAAGTGGATCATCCGGGACGGCCGGAACGGGATCTCCCGGACCGGCGTCGGGGCGCCGACGGCCAGCGGCCGGAAGAAGTCCTTCGCCGAGCGCATGCTGCCTCCCGTGTGGCGGATCGGTTGGAGGGTCACTTTAAGGCCAGCGCGGCCGGCAGGCTCCCGACGGTGAGAAATGCAACGCTGACAGGGGGCTCCGGGAACGTCATATATGATTTCGTACACGAAGCTGAGGAGGTCGCGCATGCAGGATCCGGTCAGCGCCGCCCTGGGCAGTCGCCCGGGCGCGATCGTCGCCGTGCACGTCAACTACCCCAGCCGGGCGGCCCAGCGTGGCCGGACGCCGGCGCATCCGTCGTATTTCCTGAAACCCGTCTCGTCACTCAGCGCCACCGAACAGCCGCTGGTACGTCCGCAGGGCTGCGAGCTGCTCGGCTTCGAGGGCGAGATCGCGCCTGGTCATCGGTCGTACGACCCATCGCGTCACGCCCGAGCAGGGCTGGGCGGCTGTACGCTGGGTGACCGCCGGCAACGATGCGGGCGTCTACGACATGAGGTACGCCGACCGCGGTTCGAACGTCCGATCCAAAGGCGGTGACGGCTTCACGCCGCTCGGTGTGGAGCTGCTGCCGGCCGAGAAAGTGCGGCCTGACCGGTTGTGGATCAGGACATATCTCAACGGCGAGGTTGTTCAGGACGACACCAGCGAGGGTCTCTTCTTCGGCTTCGGCCAGCTGGTCGCGGACCTGTCCGAGATGCTCACGCTGCAACCCGGCGACGTGATCCTGACTGGCACGCCGGCCGGCGCGAGCGTCGCGCAGCCGGGTGATGTCGTCGAGGTGGAAGTCGGCAGTCTCGACGATCCGGCGCTGACCACTGGCCGGTTGCGCAACCGGGTGGTCGCCGGCGACGGGCCGGTCGGTACGTACGGCGCGCCGCCCAAGGCCGATGACACGACTCGCGCCGAGGCGTACGGGCAACCCGCGAAGGGTCTGGATCCGGCCGTACGAGCCCAGCTGTCGTCGGTCAGTGTCGCGACTTTGAGCGCTCAGCTCAGAAAACGCGGCCTCAACACGGTGTCGATCGATGGCGTACACCCCCTGCGGCCGGGCAGCAAAATGGTCGGCACCGCTCGTACGCTCAGATATCTGCCGCTGCGCGAGGATCTGTCCGACTCTCGCGGGGCCGGCTTCAACGCCCAAAAACGCGCCATTGAGGCGGTCGGTGCTGGTGAGGTGCTGGTGATGGAGGCACGTGGCGAGGCCGGTTCGGGCACTATCGGGGATATTCTCGCTTTACGCGCGCAAGTCCGTGGCGCGGTCGGGATCGTGACCGACGGCGGCGCCCGCGACTCGGCCACCCTGTCCACATTGGATATTCCGGTTTTCGCCGGAGTGGCCCATCCCGCGGTGCTTGGTCGTCGGCATGTGCCGTGGGAGACCGATGTGGCGATTGGCTGCGGCGGCGCGCTGGTCGAGCCGGGTGACGTGATTGTCGGCGACGACGACGGGGTTTTGGTCATTCCGCTGGCCTTGGCCGCCGAGGTGGCCGCCGACACGGTTGAGCAGGAGCGGCAGGAGCGGTTCATCGTCGAGCAAGTACAGGCCGGAAACTCGGTCAAGGGGCTCTATCCGCTCGGCAAAGACTGGAAACCGGCGTACCAGCAGTGGCTGGAAGGTGGCGGGAAATGAAGTTTCGCAGTGATCCCAGCACGATCAGGGGCTCGATCGCGCCGGTCGTGACGCCTTTCACCGCCGAGGGAGCGGTGGACACCAACGGCCTGCGCAACCTGATCCGCTGGCAGCTGGCGAACGGATCGCACGGGATTTCGCTGGGTGGCTCGACCGGCGAGCCGAGCGCGCAGACGATCGCCGAGCGGGCCGCCGGAATGCGAGCCGCCGTCGAGGAAATTGGTGATGCCGTCCCGTTCGTACCAGGGACCGGATCGGCCAAGCTGGACGAAACCTTGGAGCTGACCGGCATCGCGCGAGAAGTCGGCGCGGACGCCGTACTGATTATCACGCCCTATTACGCACGGCCCACCCAGGAAGCGCTCTACCAGTGGTACGCGACCGTGGCGCGGGAATATCCGGACCTGCCGGTCATCGTCTACAACGTGCCATCTCGTACCGCCGTGGACATCGCGCCAGAGACGGTGGCCCGGCTGTTCCGCGATTTCGACAACATTGTCGGCATCAAGGAAACAACCAAGGACTTCGAGCACTTCTCTCGGGTACTTTACGCGGCCGGGCCGGAGTTGTTGGTGTGGTCGGGAATCGAGCTGCTGTCGCTGCCCTTGATGAGCCTCGGTGGCGTTGGTTTCGTTTCGGCGGTGGCCAATCTCGCGCCGGCCGCGGTGGCCCGAATGTATCAGGCCTGGGTGGAGGGCGACTTCGCGACCGCCCGCGACCTGCATTTCCGGCTGCACCCGCTGGTCGATTTGCTCTTTGTCGAGACCAATCCAGCGCGGCCAAGTGGGTGTTGGAGCAGCGCGGCCTGATCGCCTCCGGCTATGTCCGGCCGCCGCTGATCGCGCCGACCGAGCCGGGCCTGGTGAAAATCAAACAGCTGCTGGCGCTGGGCGAGGACCTGCTCAGCCCGCTCCTTGACGAGAAGGCCTGAGATGACCCCGGAAAACCTGCCGAAGTTCCTGCCGCACCACATTGGCGGGCAGGAGGTGCCAAGCCGTTCCGGCGCCACCTTCGACATCGCTGATCCGGTGTCCAACCAGCCGTACGCGACGGCCGCCGCCGGCCAGGCCGAGGACATCGACCTGGCCGTACGAGCGGCTCGTGACGCTTTTGTCGGTGGGCCATGGCCGACCATGACGGCTCGCGCGAGGGCCCGGGTTTTGAACAATATCGGCGATGCCGTGGAGGCGCAGGGCGAACGGCTGGCCGCGCTGGAAACCTTCGACACCGGGCTGCCGATCACCCAGGCGCTCGGCCAGGCAAAGCGGGCCGCCGAGAACTTCCGGTTCTTCGCCGACCTGATCGTGGCGATGAACGAGGACGCCTACCGGGTTCCGGGTGCGCAGCTGAACTACGTTGTCCGCAAGCCGGTAGGGGTGGCTGGGCTGATCACCCCGTGGAACACGCCTTTCATGTTGGAGAGCTGGAAACTCGCGCCGGCGCTCGCCTCCGGCTGCACGATCGTGTTGAAGCCGGCCGAGTTCACCCCGTTGTCGGCCAGCCTGTGGGGTCCGATCTTCGCCGCTGCCGGCCTGCCGGCCGGAGTTTTCAACCTGGTCAACGGGATCGGCGAAGAAGCCGGCCAGGCGCTGGTCGAGCATCCGGGCGTACCACGGATCTCCTTCACCGGCGAGACCACGACCGGTCAGACGATTATGCGGACGGCCGCGGAAAACCTCAAAGGGCTGTCGATGGAGCTCGGCGGCAAGTCACCGGTGGTGATCTTCGCGGACGCCGACCTCGATGCCGCGCTGGACTCCTCGCGCTCGGGGGGTTTTCTCGCTGAACGGTGAAAGGTGTACGGCCGGATCACGAATTCTCGTGGAGCGCAGCGTCTACGACGACTTCGTTAACCGCTATGCCGAACGGGCCAGCAAAATCGTCGTAGGCCCGCCTTCTGACAAGGCCACCGAGGTTGGCGCGCTGGTACATCCAGAGCACTACGCAAAGGTGCTCTCGTACGTCGAGATCGGCAAGACCGAGGCCCGGCTGGTCGCCGGCGGCTCTCGCCCAGCACATCTGCCCGAGGGCAACTACCTGGAGCCGACGGTGTTCGCGGACGTTCCGTCCACCGCGAGGATCTTCCAGGAGGAGATTTTCGGACCGGTGGTGGCGATAACGCCGTTCGACACCGAAGAAGAGGCGATTTCGCTGGCCAACGACGTGAAATACGGCCTCGCCGGCTATGTCTGGACCGAAAACCTGGGCCGCGCACACCGGGTGTCCAGCTCGATCGACGCCGGCATGGTGTGGGTGAACTCGCACAACATCCGCGACCTGCGGACGCCTTTCGGCGGCGTGAAAGCCAGCGGGGTCGGCCATGAGGGCGGTCACCGCAGCATCGATTTCTACACCAACGAACAAATCGTGCATGTGGCCACCGGCGACGTACACACTCCGCGTTTCGGCGCGCGTTAGAGAGGAATTCAGATGGCTTCGATCGCGCCGCCAGACGTGATTCGCTCGGCCTACGCTGAGCTGGTCGTCACCGACCTGGCCGCTGCTCGCTGGTTCTATGTGGACGTTCTCGGTCTGGTCGTGACCGCCGAGACCGATGACGCGCTTTACCTGCGTGCGTACGAGGAATACACCCACCACAGCCTGGTGCTGCGGCTCGGTGAGGCGCCCGCGCTGGCTTTGTTGTCCTACCGCGTGCGTGGCCTACAGGAGGTGGACGCGGCGGAGGCGTATTTCAGGGATTTGGGCGTACGCGTGCAAAGGGTGCCGGCTGGCACCACACTGGGCATCGGCGAGGCGGTCCGCATCGAGGATCCGCTGGGATTCCCGATCGAGTTTTTTTCTACGACTGCACGCATGTCGAGCGGCTGACCCAGCGGTATGACCTGCAGCCGGCGAACGCGTTGTCCCGGCTCGACCACTTCAATGTCCTCACACCGGACGTGCCAGCAGCCGAAGCGTACTATCGCAAGCTCGGCTTCGGTGTCTCGGAAACCATTGAGGACGCTGACAATCTTTACGCTGCCTGGCTTTTTCGCAAGCAAACCGTGCACGACATCGCGCTGACCAACGGTGACGGGCCACGGCTGCATCACCTGGCTTTCGCCGCCCACGAACGCGGAAACATCCTCAGCACCTGCGATTTGCTGGGAGCGCTGAACAAGCAGGGCATGATCGAGCGCGGCCCGGGCCGGCATGGCGTCTCGAACGCGTTCTATCTCTACGTACGCGACCCTGACAACCACCGGATCGAGCTCTACACGACGGATTACTACACCGGAGATCCGGACAATCCGACCGTACGCTGGGATGTGCATGACGACCGGCGCCGCGACTTCTGGGGCAATCCGGTCGTGCATTCCTGGTATTCCGAAGGAACGGTCGTGCTGGATCTGGACGGCAAACCGCGGGCGTTGGGCAGTGCGGCCGCCAGCGAGGAGAAGGTCCGGGTAGGCGCGGACGGCTTCAGCGTGGCTGAGGATCTGGGCGAAGGGAAGCTCGGCAACCAGGTCTGAGATGGCATGCTGGGCTGGTGATGGGGCAGGCGCGGCGGGTTTTGGAGCAGGTGCGGCAGGCGCCGGCGCCATGGCCTGGGCTGGAAAACCCCGAGCTGCGGGCCACTGTGTTGTGGGCGCTGCAGTACGACCGGCGGCCGACGGATCTGCTCCTGTTGCGGTGGCTGATGGACCAGGAAATCGCGTACCGGCGGGCCCAGGACGGGCTGGGTGAAGTGGCCGAGCTGGCCGGCTTTCTGGTGGCCGAGCACCGCCAGCTCCAGGACGTAACACGGCACTGGGGCCTGAAGCGAGCCAATTTCGACGCCGGCGCCGGCTATGACACGCAATATCTGTATCTGTTCGCGGCGGGAGTGTCGGCAACCATCGCGTACGTCCGCGAGAGCGACCTTCCCGATCGGGAGGCCCTGCTCGACTATTTGGTGGACCGCGCGATCGATCTGACCGAGGCTGAGCTGGCGGACTGGTTCGCGGCCAGGCGCTCGTGGTTTCCGGCCGACGAGACGGCCGAGGATCCGATGACGTGGATCGATCGCGCGCAGCTCGTCGGCCGCTCGGCCGCTCGCGCGGCAGTGGCTGTACGAGTGGGCGGCCGGTCGGGAGCGGGACCGCGAGACGCTGTCCGGCCTGCGCTACCGGCTGGCCGAGATGGGCGACCCGGCCGGCGCCGCCGACGCGCAACGGGAGCTGATCGACCTGGCCGGCGAACCGATGGACGTGGCCGGCGGGTGGCAGGAGTTGGCCGAGCTGGAGCGTACGGCCGGCCGGACCAATGCCGCCTGGGAAGCGTTGCCGGCGGTGTGGGTTGGCGCTGGCCGACGTGCCGGGCTGGGAGCGTTACGGGCTCGGCCGGTCGTACGTGTCGGAGCTGTTCTGGCTCGCCGGCGTGGCTGAGGCAGCGGTCGCGTCGCAGGCCTTCGCTGTCGCGGACGGCGCGGTCGTACGACTGACGTGGGTGCCGGCGGTGCTGCTCGATGCGGCTATCTCGGCGGCCGACCGGCTGGGGTATGCGCAGCGGAGTGCGCACTACCGGGCGGCGAGGTCGGCCTTGTAGGGCTGATATGTCCGAATGTCACGGCTGACGCAAAACCCGCAGGTCAGCGGCCACCTGTTGGTGCAATCGGATTCCGATTGTCACGACGCTAGGCGGCGATCGGGGTCTGCGGGACCGGGGCGGCGCCGATGCGGCCGGCGACGGCCTGCCGGTGGGCGGCCTGGCAGAGGCGGCCGGCGACGGCGGCCGCGTTCGGGGCGGGGGAGCGCAGGAGGACGCCGGCGAGGCACGCCCGGCCAGCAGCAGCCGGCCGTCGTCGGTGGCCAGCTGCATCCGGACCCAGCCGCCGGTGTGTCGTACGAGCAGCACCGGGACCGCCCGGCTGACCCGGCTGAGCCGGTTGAAGTGCAGGTCAGTGCGGATGTCGGTGGCGGTGGCGAGGTCCACTCGGCGGGTACGGAAGCCGCGTACGACCAGCACGCTGCACGCTGCCCTGCAGCCAGGCACCCCTGCGCAGCCGCCAGACGGCGAACGGCAGCAGCGCCAGCAGGCCCGCCGCGAGCAGCGCGACGAACGGCAGCGCGAGGCTGGCCGGCGCGAACTGCCAGTGGTCCTTCTGCGCGTTCATCAGCAGCAGGCCGGCGGCCGGCACGGCAAGCAGTGGACTGATCCACAGCAGCCATGCCCGCGGCCGGGCGGTGGTGACGGCGCCGACGCCCAGCGGGACCTCGTTCAGGTGAGCCATGCAACCAAACTAGGGCTCAGACCCGTTGGTGGCATGGCCCCTTCGTGCCAACCTACGGGCGAAGCACGCGATGGGACATCGTGGGTAGTCCATAAGGGCAACGAAACACCCGCCATATGGCCGGGGCGAGCGTGATTTGCCGTTACCGAGGACTTTCCGAAAAGCCTTCCGACCGAATGAAGCTCCTTCTGTTCACGATGATGTGGACAAGTGGTATCAGCGAGGTCTGTGGTTTCTCTGAAAGTGCTGGTACGGGCCTTGTAGATGGTCCGCTGAGCGGAACCTGGGCACTTGACGACGAGGGCGTGCGCGCCTAAGTTCGGCGCAGGACAAAGGACGTCCCATGTCATATGTCCGCCGCCACCATCATCATCTGAAGGGAGGCCCGATGCACCGCAAGTTTTGGCCCGTTTTGGGCACTTTCGCCGGAGTCGCCGGCGTCATCGCCGCGGCGACCTTGTTGCCTACCGCCATAGGTGCGCTAGTGGCGCAATCGCCGGCGGCGCGCTGCAGCGGCGCGGTGCCGTACAAAAAGGGCGACGGCGGCTACAACACCTTCCGGATCCCGGCTGTCGTCAAGGCGCGCAACGGCATGATCCTGGCGTTCGCCGAGGGCCGTAAGGACTCGGGCGGCGACAGCGGCAACATCGACATCGTGCTGCGCCGTTCCGGCGACGGCGGGTGTACGTGGGGACCGCTGCAGGTGGTGGCTGACCAGGGCACCGACACCATCGGGAACCCGGCGCCGGTGGTGACGAACACCGGCCGCATCGTGCTGCTGTCCGTGCACAACGGTGGTTCGGTGACCGAGGCGCAGATCATCCGCGGCCAGGTGTCCGCGGCCGACACTCGTCGGCCGTTCGTGCAATACAGCGATGACAACGGCGCGACCTGGTCGGCGCTGCGGGAGATCACCGCGCAGGCGAAGAAGCCCGACTGGCGCTGGTACGCGACCACTCCCGGTCACGCGCTGCAGATCAGTCGCGGCCCGCACGCCGGCCGGCTGGTCGTCGCGGCGAACCACACCACCACGCCCGGCACCACGGACACCGGTGCGGAGGGTAAATACAACAGCGGCCACGACATCTACAGCGACGATCTCGGCCAGACCTGGCACATTGGCTATATCGACGAAAATCCCGACGGTTTCATCAACGTGAACGAGTCGACTGCCACCGAGCTGCCGGACGGCCGGCTCTATTTCAACACTCGCAACGACGCCACCGCACCCGGCCACCGCGCCGACGCGTATTCCTCTGATGGCGGCCAAACACTCGACAAGCCATTCCCGCCGAACGACACCATTGTCGCGGCCATTTCGCAGGGAAGTGTGCTGCAGCTGAGCCAGCCCGACCTGTTGCTGTTTTCCGGTCCGTACGATCCGAACAACAAACGGGCCGCGATGTCCCTTCAGGTCAGCCGCGACCAGGGCGTGAATTTCACCCTCGGTCTGACCCTTTCCGGCCTGCCGGCGGCATATTCGGACCTGGTGCAAGTTGACCAGAAGACCGTCGCGGTGTTGTACGAGACCGGCGACTTCAGTGCGTACGAGAACATCACGTTCACCCGAGTCCCGATATCTCGGCTCTCCAGCTGAAAAAAAAGTCCGGCCGTCCCAGGTGGGGCGGCCGGACTATCTAGGTGTCAGCGCTTGATCAAGGACCGCGCCATCCGGTAGAAGGCGACGGTGTGCGGCCAGCGGCCCCAGGCGACCAGCGCGAGGATCGCGCCGAGCAGCACGGTGGCGAAGGCGGCCGCTGCCATTCCCGGGATGAAGAACAGGTTGGCGACGGTGGCGCAGGCCATCAGCCCGACCAGCGCGATCGAGCCGGGGCCGCAGAGCCGCGGCACCAGCAGCGACAGGCCGCCGGCCACCTCGCAGGCACCGGTCAGATAGCGGAACCAGTCGCCGACGCCCATGGAGTGGAAGGACGCCACCGCGGTCGGGTCGCCGAAAAGTTTTGGTACGGCCACCAAAACGAACAGCGCGGCCAGGATGACCTGGGCGATCCACAAGGTGATGTTCAGGGCGCGGCCGCGCTTGACAACGGTCGGCTGCTGGCTGGATGGCGGTCATGTCAGTCTCCCTCTGGGCGTACGAGCATGTTACTCAGACAGACCGGGGTCGGATCGCAAACTCATCGCTCGCGCCGGAAGAAGTTTCAGCGGCAGGTTGGTGAGCTCCGGTCTCGCCGCCGACCGCAGGTTCAGCAGCCCGAACTCATCCACGCAGATCATTCGCCATCAGTCGGCGGCAGGTTGTAGAGGGCCAGAATGCGATTCATCTTCGCTACGAAACCAGCGTCCGGCCGGCTTTCCAAGTCCTTCGGTGCCTCTCGTCAGGTCATCGGTCTCATCAACGACCCGTCCTGATCCCACAGGCGCTGTGTCGTCTGCGGTGGTTGTAGTAGTCCGTCGTGGTGTACGTCGATCCGTGGTCGGTGTGAAGACGACCCCGTCAACGGCCCCGCCGCGGGCGGCGACGGCCATCCGGATCGCCGCGCAGGCCAGCTCGGCGTCCGGGTGGATGCCGGTGGCCGCGCCCAGTACTCGCCGGGAGTGCAGTGCAGGTCGATCGCGGTCGCCAAGTAGAGTTTCCCTTCGTCAGTCACGATTTCGGTCATGTCACCAACCCAGCGCAGGTTCGGCGCCGATGCGGTGAAGTCTCGCTTGAGCAGGTCCGGTAAGGGGCGCGCGGCCTTGTCCGGTCGGGTCAGGCCCTTGCGGCGTTTCTTGGTCCTGGCCACCAGATTCTGCCTCGCCATCGAGTCGGCCACGGTGTTCTCCCCGACCCGCCCGCCTTCACTCAGTTACCCAACGTCTGGGCCACAACCCCCAGATCACGGGCCACCACCGCGACACTCTTATCAGTCTCCCGCACGATCCGGACCGCTCCCTCACCGAACGCCGCATCGAACTTCCTACGCACTCCCAGCATGACATCTCCTTATAGTCGATGCCTCCACGGAAGCGGGGGACCCTCAGCTGGAGTACTGGTAGACAAGGTTTGTGGGCCGCCGGGCGTGGTGGTGCCCGGCGGCCAGGTAGATGTTTATGCGGCGAGCTGGTTAATGCCGCGGATGGGTCTTCGTTCGCGGTCAACGTACGCGGGCGGTAGGAATTCAACAATTCCGTCAACAATGCGTACGTCCCAGCCGCCGTGGTGCACCAAACGATGGCACCGGTCGCACAGGAGCACGCAATTGTCAAGGCAAGTATGCCCACCATCGGCCCAGTGCTGCACGTGGTGCCCCCGTGTCCAGCGGGGTGGTCGGCCGCATCTGGCGCAGCCTTTGTCTCGTGCTATCAAGGCTTTGCGTAGGGCTGGTGTGATGAGTCGTTCGTTGCGTCCGACGTCCAGCGGTACGCTGTCGCTGCCCAGCATGATCGGGATGATGTCCGCGTCGCACGCGAGCCGGCGGACGCCTTCGGGGGAGATGGGTGCGCCGCTGTGTGGGTAGGCGACTCCGAGGCGGTCTCGGAGCATGTCCCAGTTGATGGTGATGGTGAGATGTGGCCGCTCGGCGCCCTGGGTGGGGAGTTTCCCGGACCGCGATCAGATTCAACGCTTCCGCGAGCGCGTCCCCGTTGCGCTCAGACACTGACCGCTGATCAGGGGTACCGTTCTCAGCGGGCCGTGGTTTGGCCAGTGGGCTGAGGATCTCGCTGAACAGGGTGCCGGTTTCACTGTCGAAGGAGCCGGTGAAGTTGAGGCGTCCGTCTGTGCCGGTGTGGAGGGATAGTTCGCGGCGTGGTGTCTCGTTTTTCGTGTTCGGAGGGCGCGGGTCCGTCGGGGTCCAGGTGGTCGTGGATGCGCCTGCCGACTTTGGCTAGGCCGGGTGCGGCGTACCGTTTCGCGTGCTCCACCAGCGACGCTTCGGCTTCCTCGCGATCCTGGATGGTCACCCTAGCCGGGAGCCTGGTCACGACCCCAACAATCGTGTCCATCTGTGAATCAGCGAGCTCCCCGCGACGCATCGCCTCACTGGCGATACTGAGTGTGGGGCGAGCGTTTCACCGGTGAGGGCTTGGCTGGGGCACAGGTTCAGGGCCCGTTTGTAGCGGCGGGATGCCTCTGTGGGGGACAGTCGAAGGAGGTCTTGCAGCATGCCCAGGGTGTTGCGGTGCCCGAGCGTCTTGCCGACGTTTCCCCGGTGGATCGCCGCGACAATGTCCAGCACCTCGACCTGCAGCAGCCGGACCGCTTTTTCTTTCTCCTGCAGCAACTCACCCAGCTCGTCCGGGTCACACCTCCAGAGCTCTGGAGAGGTGACTTCGTCGCCGGCGGCCATGACATTAATTCTACCGCCGGCGCCGACAATATGGCCGCGTACGGGTGATCAGGAAATGGATACTTTCACAATAACCCCAACGAAACATAGAGCGCGCGCGTTCAATAGGCCACCGCGTGATCAAAGCGATCATTCCGATTTGACGTGCTCAGGTCCCGGATGCGGGAGTCCTAGCGGTCCCGCGGACTTATGCGGTGCTGAGCGCGTACGTGACCGCGTGGCGGGCGGCTCGGTGGGAGCTGATCAGGCTGGCGGCGGACGGGCCGTAGCCGACCAGGAAAATCCGTGGGTCGGCGGCGACCCGGGTGTCGTCGACGACGATGCCGCCGGCTGGGCCGCGCAGGTGCAGCGGTGCCAGGTGGGACAGTGCCGGACGGAAGCCGGTGCACCAGAGAATCGCGTCGGCGGCCAGAGTTTCCCCGGAGTTCCAGGCAATTCCGGTCGGGGTGATCCGGTCGAACAGGGGGTGGGCGACCATGACTCCACGCGCTTCGGCGGCGACAACGGCGTCCGTACGACCAATGCCGGTGTAGCTGACAACGCTGCGCAGCGGCAGTCCGGCGCGTACGCGCTCATCCACTTGGTCGGTCACCGCGACCAGGTCCTTTTCGGTCGCGGGCCCACCGCGTAGGTCCGGCGGGCGGCGGGTGACCCAGGTCGTACGGGCCGCCGTGGAGACTTCGGCGAGAATCTGCGCGGCCGAGTTTCCGCCGCCCCACAACGACAACGTGCTGGCCGGCGAATTCCTCGGGAGTGTCGTACGACGCGGTGTGCAGCTGCCGCCCCAAAAAGGAAGCCATCCCCGGCACACTGGGGACGAACGGATGGTCCCACGTGCCGGTCGCGTTGATGACCGTACGCGCCGACCAGTCGCCGCTGTCGGTGCGTACGAGCAGCCGCCCGTCTCCACTGACCGACCGGACTCGCACCGGTCGCTGAATCGGCAGCGCGTAGTGCTTTTCGTAGTCGGCGAAATAGCCGCTGACCTCAGGACCGCTCGGCGGATGGTGGAAAGGCAGGTCCCAGGCCAGCCCGGGCAGCCGGGTGTAGAGCGGCGGTGACACCAACCGTACCGACCGCCAGACCTGCTGCCACGCCCCTCCAGGTGCCATCTGGCGATCCAGAACAACGAAGTCCGCGCCCTCGCGCTGGAGGTAGTACGCGCTGGCAAGACCGGCCTGACCTGCACCTATGGCGACGATATCGACGGAGTTCACGTCGGAGAGTGTAGCGGGAATGATGCGTGCGCATGTATCGTTGTGGTGTGGTGGAGTCCGGCGCGTTGCCGGGGCCGATCACAGGAGACGTCATGCCAGCTGTAACAGTCGCGAACCCGCTGACCCTGCCGCGCGTGCCAGAGGTCTTGCCGACCGCCGAGGATCGTTCCGTCGTGTCGGTGACGACCGCGCCGAGTGGCTTCGAAGGCGAAGGTTTTCCGGTCCGTAGAGCATTCGCGGGCGTGAGCATGCGCGCGCTGGATCCCTTCATTCACATGGACCAGATGGGCGAGGTCGAGTACGCGCCGGGCGAGCCCAAGGGGACGCCGTGGCACCCGCACCGCGGTTTCGAGACCGTCACTTACATGATCGACGGGATCATGGATCACCAGGACTCCAACGGTGGCGGCGGCAGCATCACCGACGGTGACACCCAGTGGATGACGGCCGGGGCCGGCCTCCTGCACATCGAGGCGCCGCCGGAGCACCTGGTCGTCAGCGGCGGCCTGTTCCACGGCATCCAGCTCTGGGTGAACCTGCCGTCAAGCTCAAGATGACCGCGCCGCGCTATCAGGACATCCGCGGTGGCCAGGTGGCGCTGCTCAGCTCGCCAGACGGTGCCGCGCTCGTACGCGTCATCGCTGGTGAAGTCGCTGGTCACGCCGGTCCGGGGAGTACGCACACGCCGATCGCGCTGGCGCACGCCACGCTGTCCGCCGGCGCGCGGCTACGGCTGCCGTGGCGGGCCGACTTCAACGCGCTTGTCTATGTCCTGGGCGGTGCCGGGTCCGTAGGGGCGGATCGCCGGCCGATCCGGATGGGGGGCAGCTGGCGGTTTTCGGACCCGGTGAGGTGCTCACGCTCGCGGCCGACACCACCCAGGAAAGCCGTACGCCCGAGCTGGACGTGCTCATCCTCGGCGGCCAGCCGATTCGCGAGCCGGTCGCCGCTTATGGACCTTTCGTGATGAACACTCGTGAGGAGCTGCAGCAGGCGTTCGACGACTTTCAGGCCGGCCGGCTGGGCACCATCCCGGCCGAGCCGCACCCCGGCCACGACGTGCTGTGATGAGTCCTCTCCTGCCTGCTTCGCAGCGGTCGGTACGCTCGAAGTTGGACGTTTGGCGGTCGCTGATCCAGGTGTATGTCTCGGTCAGCGACCAGCTGGCGGCCGCGTTGCACGAGCGGCACCAGCTGTCCCTGTCCGAGTTCGACGCATTGGTCAACATGCCGTCCGAAAGTGTACGGATCAACGAGCTCAAGGAGCGCATGCTGCTCAGCCAGAGCGCGGTGAGCCGGCTGGTCGATCGGCTGGAAAAGCGTGGCCTGCTGGAAAAAGTGCCCTGCGAGGACGACTTGCGCGGAGTCGAGGTCGCGCTCACCACGGCCGGCCGGCGGCTGCGGTCCAAGGCCATCCGGACCAATGCCGAGGTGGTCGACGAGCATTTCGCCAGCCCGCTGACAGCCGATCAGCTGGCCGCTCTCGGCGAGGCTTTCACCGAGATCAAACGGCAGAAAAAGCTGGGTGCGTAAGCTGGCATTATGCGGGACACTGATCGTGGACAATCACGATTCGTTCACGTACAACGTCTTCCAGTTGGTGGCGGGGATCACAAAAAGCCCGCCGGTGGTGGTTGTCAATGACGATCCGAGCTGGTCGGATGACGATCTGTGCTGGTTCGACAACGTCATCGTCTCGGCTGGGCCGGGGCGCCCGGACCGCGCGTCGGACCTGGGCATCAGTGCGATGGTGGTGGCGCGGGCGAAGATCCCGCTGTTGGGAGTTTGCCTGGGATATCAGGCTTTTTGTGCCAGCTCGCCGGTGCGACTGTCGGGCTGGCGCCGGAGCCGCGGCACGGATGGGTGTCGCAGGTCACGCACGACTCGAGCGCGCTTTTCGCCGGAATTCCGACGACTTTTCCGGTTGTCCGCTACCACTCGCTGGCCGTCCGCGATCTCCCGCCCGGCATGAAAGCGACCGCCTGGGCCGATGACGGTGTGCTGATGGCCGTCGAGGATCCGGCCAGGCCGGCCTGGGGAGTGCAGTTTCATCCGGAGTCGGTTTGTACGGCGTACGGCCGGGAGCTGATGACGAATTTCCTCGCCCAATCACCACAAACCGAGGCTAGGCCGGTGATTGAGCTGGCCGCTCGCGAAGCCACCGTGCCGAGTCTGACGGTTTTCGCCGAGCGCCTGGACATGGAGATCGAGCCGGCGCAGGCGTACGAACGACTGCTGGGCGATTCCCGGCGGGCGTTCTGGCTCGATTCCAGCCTGCCGAGCCATCCGCTCGGCGCGATGTCCGTTATCGGGGACTGCGCGGGAAAATGGGGTCGTACGGTGACGGCCAACGTGGCCGCCGGCACGGTGACGGTCGACTCCGAAACCGTCCACAGTGGATTCTTCGACTGGCTTGAAGGCGATCTGGCGTCGTTGCGGATCGATGCGTCGAATGCGCCTTTTGGGCTTGGCTGGGTGGGATACCTCGGCTACGAGCTGAAAGCCGAATGCGGTGGTTCCGCGGCGCACTGCTCCGAACTGCCGGACGCGATGATGATGATGTTCGCCGACCGGGCTGTCGTCTTCGACCACCGGACCAGCGAGGTTTTCGCGCTGGTGCTGGAGGAAACGTACGACGCGGCCGGCCCTGCGCTGGCCGAGCTCCGGGCCGCGCTGCGGGACGGTCCGGCGCCGGCCGAGTTTTCTCCGTGCGTACGAGCGCAGCCGCGGCACGACCGTGAGCGTTATCTTGAGTTGGTGGCTGAATGCCAGGAATCCATCCGGCAGGGCGAGAGTTATGAGATCTGCCTGACGAACCGCATCGACTGCGCGGGCTCTATCGATCCGCTGCCGGCCTATCTGGCACTGCGGGAAGCCAGCCCGGCCCCTTTCGCCAGTTTTCTGCGCTTCGACGAGATGGCGGTGCTGAGCAGTTCGCCGGAGCGGTTTCTCAGCATTTCGTCGGCCGGCGCGGCTGAGTCCAGGCCCATCAAGGGAACCCGCCCGCGCGGCGAAACTCCGCTCGCGGACGCGGCCCTACGCGACGATCTCGGCATCAATGTCAATGTCAAGGACAGGGCCGAGAATCTGATGATCGTCGATCTCGTCCGCAACGATCTCGGCCGGTCGGCGGTGATCGGTTCGGTGCAGGTCCCGCAGCTTTTCTCGGTCGAGACGTACGCGACCGTCCACCAGCTTGTCAGCGTGGTGAAGGCTCAACTGCGCGACGATGTGTCGCCTGTCGCGTGCGTACGGGCCGCATTCCCCGGCGGTTCGATGACCGGGGCACCGAAGATCCGCACGATGCGGATCATCGACGCCCTCGAAGCAGGCCCCCGCGGCATTTACTCCGGCGCCATCGGCTATTTCTCGCCGACCGGTGCCGTCGACCTCAGCATTGCCATCCGTACGCTCGTGGTCACCCCGGATCGAGCCCATTTCGGCACCGGCGGGGCCGTGGTCGCCCTTTCCGACCCGGCCGCGGAATACCAGGAGACCGTCGACAAGACAGCCGCTATTCGCGCTGTCCTTTCCCTGCCGTAGGTCAAAGGCTCAGCTGAGCTGCCTCTTGGGGCCGCAGAGAAGTGAGGTGGTGGGCCAAAACGGCCCGCAGAACATCCGGGGTCACGCGTTCGGGTCGGGTGACGGCGTCCATCGACAGGCCGTCCAGCAGCGCGTGCAGCCGGGCTGTTTCCAGGTCGAGGTCCAGATCGGGGTCGGCCAGCCCGGCGCGTACCAGCTCGCCGAGCATGTCCTTCTCCAACTCGAAAATCCGGTCGTGGATCTGGTGGCTGATCGCCCGTAGTCGCCGATCGCTCACGGTGGTGCCCAGAAAAGCCAGCCATACCTGGGATTCCTGCTGCCGTTCGGCATTTAGCGGCAGCAACTCGCTGAGCACCATCTCGACGCTCGCGGCCGGGTCGGTGAGAGTGGGCGGACGGCGCGCCTGCAACGCGAGCAGTCGGGCCGACGCGCGCTCGATCACCAGGTCCATGGAGAAGATGATCAGCTCGTCGTGAGTGGCGAAGTAGTGCCGTAGCGACCCGAGCGAGCGACAGGCCGGCCTCCGCGGCGACGTTACGCATGGACGCGCTGCTGAAGCCGTCGCGGCGGATGACCCGCCACACCGCCTCGGCGACCTGCTGCCGGCGCTCTTTCGGATCCACGACCTTGGGCACAGGACTTTTATAGCACGACTGTGCTAGCTTTTATTTAGCACAGTCGAGCTACCAAGGGAGTCGAGGATGACCGCCACCGTCGCCATAGACAGCTACTTCACGCCCGTGCCGGATGAGATCGAGGCGATCGACCTGGTTGTGGAGGGGGCGCTGCCCCCCGAACTGAACGGCCGCTACCTGCGCAACGGGCCCAATCCGAAGCCCGGAGCGCCGCCGGCGCATCCGTTCGTCGAGCCAGGCATGGTCCATGGCGTACGGCTGAAGGACGGCGCCGCACTTTGGTATCGCAACCGATGGGTGCGTACGAGCCTGTTCACCGAGTCTGCGACTCGCGTCCGGCCGGATGGGAGTCTGGATTTGGCTGCCTGTCATGCCAACACGCACGTGATAGAGCATGCCGGCCGGACTTTCGCGTTGGTGGAAAGCGGATTGCCGTACGAGCTGAGCCTCGACCTGGACACCGTTGGTCCCTGCGATTTCCAAGGCCGGCTGACCACCGCGATGACCGCCCATCCCAAAGCCGATCCGGTCACCGGTGACCTGCATTTCTTCGGGTACGGCGTGCGGCCGCCCTTCTTGACCTATCACCGGCTTTCGGCGTCCGGAGAGCTGGTGCAAAGCGTGCCGGTCGAGGTGCCGGGACCGACCATGATGCACGATTTCGCCATTACTGAGGACTACCTCGTCTGGATGGATCTGCCGGTCGTTTTCGAGCGGACCGAGCTGGGCGTCCCCTATCGGTGGAGCGACTCGTACGGCGCCAGACTTGGCTTGATGCCACGAAAAGGTGGGCCGGTCCGGTGGTTCGAGATCGAGCCCTGTTACGTCTTCCACGTCGGCAACGCGCGTCAGGACGCGGCCGGCCGGGTGGTGTTGGACGCCGTTCGGTACGACCGCGCCACTTTCCGTAACGAGTGGGATCTTGCGGCGGGTAAAGAGAAAACGGGCTCGGTGCCGGGCCAGATGTTGCATCGATGGACGCTCGATCCGCGGACCGGCGTGCGGTCCGAGCAGCAGCTTGACGACTGGTCGCTGGAGTTTCCCACTCTCAACGAAAATCTGGTCGGACTCCAGAACCGTTTCCTCTATCTGGTCGGCGGAGGTTCCGTCGTCAAGTTCGACACGGTCAACGGCGAGCGCGGCGTGCACCGGCTGCCGGACGGCGCGAAGCCGCGGCGAAGCGGTGTTCGTGCCAGCCGAAAACGCCCGGGCCGAGGACGACGGGTGGCTGTTGACCATCGTGAGCAATCGGATCGCCGGCACCGCGGATCTTCTGGTGTTGGACGCTACTGATGTCGCCGCGCGGCCGGTGGCCACCGTCCACTTGCCACGGTGGGTCCCGTCCGGATTCCACGGCAGTTGGGTCCCGGAGTCGGTCGTACGATGAAGCCGCTGGTCAACGTATTGTTGTGGGATCTGGGCCTGTCGATCCTGCCGTATTTCCTCTTCCGGCTCGCCGGTTGCAGCGAGACGACCTCGTTGATCGGCGGGACGGCGGTCGCGAGCGTGCGGCTGGCGTACGTGATCATTCGGCATCGCCGGATCGACGGGCTCGCGCTGTTCATGATCGGTCTTTTGGTGGTGGGCCTGGCACTGACCGCCGTCACCGGCGATGTTCGTTTGCTGGCCGCGAAGGACTCCCTGAACACGGCGTTCGTCGGGGTCGCTTTCCTGGTCACCATCCCGTTCGGGCGACCGGTGATGTTCTTGATCTCGCGGCACTTCCGGGCCGCTGACCCGGCCGCCCAGCGCCGGTGGGACGAGCTCTGGGTGGCCGAGCCGGGGTTTCGGCGGATGTTCTACGTTGGCTCTACGGTCTGGGGCGCGGCGATGCTCGCGGAAGCGGTCCTGCGCATTGTTTTGGTCTATCTATGGCCGATCGACCTGGTTATCGCCGTGTCAACACCTGCCCAGCTGGGGGGCTGATCGCGCTGCTCGCCTGCTGGTCGCTGTGGTATCGCCACCGCCCGCGCAACGGTCAGTGGTCCGCGCGGCTGCGAACGCCGACCGCTTTTCGCACGGAGACCTTGCGATAGGTGATCCGCCAGCCCTGCTCGCGGCGGGACACCACGTCGTCGTACGTGACGCTGCCGCAGGTGCCGTCCGCGTTGATGCCGATTCCCTTGGGCAGCACCCGAATCTGGCCGTCCGGCAATTCGCTGAGCACGATGTTGGTGACGTGATGGCCGACCGGCTGGTTGTCGCCGAGGGCGATCGCGGCCTCGCGGAGCGTGGGCAGGTCCCGGATGCCCAGCCCGAAGTCGGTGAGGTCGTGCACGGCGTCTTGAGCGAAGACCTCCTCAATGCGGTTGAGCCCGTCAGCGTCGACCAGGTGCCCGTGCATGGTGATCAGGTCGGTGATGGTCGTGCGTCTGCTGCGGTCAGTGTCATGAAGCCTCTTCGATTGATCTGGGGATGTCCCCGGTTACTGTAGTGGGGAGATCCCCATTTTGCCAGCGAATCTTTTCGCGGCTGACCGATGAGTTGCCGACGGGTCGCCGGTATACCCCTTCGACCAACCACGAAGGAGACCTCCGATGACCACCATCACCACCGATGAGCAGGCCGTACGCGATGTGCTGACGCAGCTGTACGTGACCTGGACCGACTATGACGCGGACGCGTTCGCGACCTTCTACACCGCGGACGCGACCATCGTCCTGCCTGGCCGATATCACCGCGGCGACTCCGCCGTACGCGACTACATGGCCGCCGGTTTCGCGGGCCCTCTGCAGGGCAGCCGAGTCGTCGACGACGTGGTCGACCTGCGGATCGTGGGCGGCGACACCGCGATCGTGGTCACCGAAGGCGGCGTCGTCATGGCCGGAGCTACCGAACCGGCTGTCCTGATCCGGGCCACCTCGGTGCTGGCCAAGATCAACGGAGAGTGGAAAATCGCGGCGTACACGAACGCTCCCGTCGGCTGAGAGGAATTCCCGTTGCCCACCGCGACCGTTGAGGATTTCGAGGCGTACCGGCGTGAGTTGCTGGTGCATTGTTACCGGCTGCTTGGATCCGTCCATGAGGCCGAGGATCTGGTTCAGGAAACGATGATCCGGGCGTGGCGGGCACGGGATCGGTACGACGAGCGAATGGCGTCTGTACGCACGTGGCTTTACAAAATCGCCACGAACGCGTGCCTGACCGCTTTGCAGGGCCGGGCCCGGCGGCCGTTGCCGTCCGGGCTCGGCGCCGCGAGCGACGACCCGTACGCGCCGCTGGTGCCCTCACTGCAAGTGCCGTGGCTGCAGCCCTTCCCGGATTCCCGGCTGGCCGACCCGGCGTCCCGAATCGCCGGGCGAGCCAATCTGCGACTCGCGCTTATCGCCGCGATGCAAGTGCTGCCACCAAAACAGCGGGCCGTTCTGATCCTGCGGGACGTGCTGGAATTCACCGCCGCCGAAGTCGCCGACCAACTGGAAACCTCCACCGCCGCGGTGAACAGCGCCCTTCAGCGTGCTCGTACGAGCCTGTCCGCCGCCGCGCCAGCCGAAGCCGACGTCGCGGAGCCTGGCGACGCTGCGGTGGAGTCTGTTCTCGACCGCTATATTCGCGCTTTCGAATCGGCTGACGTCGGCGGTTTGGTGGCATTGCTGACCGATGACGTGATGATGGAAATGCCGCCCATTCCGCTGTGGTATGTGGGGAAGGTCCACTACGGACAGTTCATTGAGCGAGTGTTCGGGATCCGTGGCGATGCTTGGCGGATGATTCCTCTTACCGCCAATTGCCAGCCTGCGGTCGCCGCCTACTGTCGCGATGGGGAAGGTTTGTATCAGCTGCACACGCTGCAGGTTTTCAGCATTGGCGCAGCGGGAATCTCGCGGAACGTGGTTTTTCAGGAGTCGCAGGTGTACGCGGATTTCGGGCTGGCGGCGGTCCTGAGTTAGACCAGGCTTTTGGTGGAGGTGGAGTTGCCGTAGGGGTCGGGCTTGCGGTGTCGGGGGATGGCGGGCACCGGCGATGGGTGCGCCGAAGGGACGGCTACGCGGTGCCGGTTTCGGGTCGTACGCAACGGAATTCTGGCTCGTACGATCGCGCCGGAGCCACCTGTGGAGGTGACGGAGACGGAGCCGTTGAGGGCTTCGCAGCGGGTACGGATCGCGGCGAGGCCGTGGTGATGGCCGTTCAGCATGGTGGGGTCGAAGCCGGTGCCGTTGTCGGTGACGGCCAGCTCGACGTAGGTCTCGGTGGCGGTGACGGTGGCGTCGATGCGGTCGCCGCCGCTGTGTTCGGCGGCGTTGCGGACGGCTTCCTGGGCCACCCGGAAAAGAGCGAGACGCAGCGTACGGTCCTGTGTCCATTCTGGACGGTGACCGGGCAGAACCGTGGTGGCGACGGTCTTTCCGGGGTGTTCGATCTCGGTGTCGCTGGCGAGGTCGGCGAGCGCGCCGGCCAGCCCGATCCGGTCCAGGACCGCTGGGTGCAGGTCCGTGATCAGGCCGCGTAAATCGGTGGCCTGCGAAAAAAAAACAAGTCATCGGCGCGGGTGACCAGGGACATCGTTTCGGTGGGGCTGTGCGAGAGTTTGGCTTGCTGTAGAAGTTGTCGGGCGGACAGCAGCCGCTGCAGGAACTCGTCGTGCAGCTGGTGGGCGAGGTGCGACTTCATCGCGTCGACGGCGTCGATGCTGGCGCGGTAGCGGTCTCGTACGAGCAGCTGCATCGCCGCCGCGCGGCCGCGCCAGATCACCGCGGCGAATACCAGGAACAAAAGGACGGTTCCCACTCGCGCCAGCCAGACGTCAATTCTTTCCAGCACCGGCAACAATGCCAGCAGGAAAGAAAAGGCGGATATCGCCAGCAACGGCACTCGTGGCGGTCCGGCGTACATAACAGCCAGGCCGAAAGTCAGTGCGCAGGTCAGAATTGCCAGCCCTATCCGCCACATCGGCGCGACAGTGGTGCTGGTCAGTAACAGACTGGCCAAAAAGCAGACAACGGACAGTCGGGTCATTATGTTGCGCGGGCTTTGGTTGACTCGAAATGAAGTCGCCATGGGGGACATTGAAACTGATCAGCTCGATTACCGCCAGTACGGCCATGATCACTGAATGTGCGTAGCGCATTAATGAGTCTGGTTGGCCCGTACAAATCAGTACATAGCTTCATATTCCGCCTCAGCAATCGGTGGCTCTCGCTGGCCGGCTTCGGCCGGTCTGAGGAGCCTCAGTCGGGACCCCAGGCCGGGTGTTTCCGGGGCGGACGCTAAGTTGGGCGGAGTCGGGGGGAGTTTTCCCGTAATGCGCGGTGCGCGCGCCGGCGTCACATCCAGCCTCACCAGGCTGGTTGTCGCCCCAGCGCGGGCAGTGAATCCACAGGTGAGAAGAAGAGAGAGGGTTGGTACTCAGGTGGCAGAGACGCTGCACGAGATCCTGCTCACGCCCGGAAAGCGGCCAGAGGTCCTCGCTGACTGCAAGCAGCTGCTGGACGAAGAAGTGTCGAGCAAGTCAGGCGCCTCAGGGCTCGCGGTCAAGAGCGCGTACACCATGGTCAAGGCCGTCAAGCCGGGCATCATCAACGAGTCGATCGACAAGCTGCTCGACGACTTCATTGGCCGGCTGCAGCCGTTCTACGCCGACTACCGGGCGAGCGGCGCTGGTCAGCCGCTGGACAGCTACCTGGCCGGCCGTGGCGAGGAGGTCTCCGACGCTCTGCTCGGGGTGACCGACGACCGGGCCGCCAACACCAGTCGCGCCACCATCAAGAAGGCGTACGAGAAGATCCGCCCACAGGGCAAGAAGAACGTCGAGCTGGCACTGCCGCGGCTCGGCAAGCTGATCGAGAAGCACGTCGCGGCCTAAGGTCCAGAACGTGGAGCGGGCGACGGGAAACCGTTGCCCGCTTTTTCGTCCCCGCTATTCATCGTATGATGAATAGATCGTCGGACCGGAGGAGCACGCTAATGGGCACCCACCTGCCAGCCGTCCATCTCGTCGGCAGCGTGCCGCTGGAGTCGGCCGAGGCCGTTTTCCGGGCCGCCGCCGGCACCCTCGGGCCGTACGTCCGACGCATCCCGGACGGCGAGACCGGCGACCGGACCAACTGGATCCGCTACCAGCTCTCGGTGGTGGCTGACCATCCGTCCTTCGAACCGGACGTGGACGGCCCGCCGCCGCAGCCGCGGTTTCGGCTGCGTACGGGCGTGGACGCGAGCGGGCTGGCGTTCGGCAGCCTTGGTTACGCGAGAGTCGCGCTGCGGTCGTACGAGACTTTCGCCGCTCTGAAGGCCGCCGGCGTGGTGCCCGCCGACACTCGTTTTCAGGTCAGCCTGCCGACGCCGATAGCAATTATGATCGCGTTTGTCACCGAACGTGACCAGGCGGCCGTCGAGGCGGCCTATCGGGCAGCGATGCTGGCCGAGGTGGCCGACATCCTCGCCGTCGTGCCGGCCGAGGAGCTCGCCGTGCAGTGGGATGTGGCCATCGAGATCGCGCTCCTGGAAGGCATCCGAACGGCCGGGGTGGACGCCTCGCAGGCCGCGCTCGTACGTCGGCTGGCCGACCTCGCCGCGCAGGTGCCGGCACCGGCCGAGGTCGGGTTCCACCTCTGTTACGGCGACAGCGGGCACCAGCATTTCGTCCAGCCCACCGATACCGCGTTGCTGACCCGGGTCGCGAACGGGATTGTCGAGGCAGTGCACCGACCGCCGGCCTGGATTCATCTCCCGGTGCCGCGGGACCGCGTTGACGAGGCCTATTTCGCGCCGCTGAAAGCCTTGCGGCTGCCGGAAAACACCCAGCTCTTCCTCGGGCTGGTGCATGCCACGGACGGGCTGGCCGGCGCTCGCCGGCGAATGGCCGCGGCCGGTACGGCCGGACAGTCTTTCGGCGTGGGCACCGAATGCGGCCTCGGGCGTCGCGATCCGGCCAGCATTCCCGCGTTGCTGGAGTTGCACCGTCAGGTGGCCGAACGGTAACCACCCCCTTGGCAAGAGTGCCCTGGTCGGGCAGTATTCCGTGGTCGACCTTCCCGGCCGGCCAGCGCAAGGGTGGGGGTGAAACGCGATGACCAGTGTCGACATACCAGCACAGGTCGTACACGATGACGGGCGCGTTGATCTCGGCGAAACGCCGCCGCAACAGGGCCCCTATGTCAATCCCGAGCTCGCGCCGGTGCCGGTGAGCAAACGTACGTGGACGACGTACAACTATGCCGCCCTGTGGATGGGAATGGCGCACAACATCCCCAGCTATCTGCTGGCGTCCGGGCTGATCGCGCTCGGGATGGACTGGGTGCAGGCATTCCTGACCATCACGCTGGGAAACCTGATCGTGCTGGTCCCGATGCTGTTGAACAGTCACGCCGGCACCAAATACGGCATTCCGTTCCCGGTCTTCGCGCGGGCCTTTTATGGCGTACGCGGGGCAAACCTGGCTGCCCTGTTGCGGGCCTTCATCGCCTGCGGCTGGTTCGGCATCCAGACGTGGGTCGGTGGCGAGGCGGTTTACGTCATCGTCGGTAAACTCGTCGGTGGCGGCTGGGTGAACGCGGCTCCGCTGGGTGGCAAACCCTGGACGGTCTGGCTGAGCTTCGGGATTTTCTGGTTGTTCCAGATGGCTATCATCTGGCGGGGTATCGACGCGATTCGACGGTTTGAGAACTGGGCCGCGCCGCTGGTGACGATCGCTTTCGCCGCGCTGCTGGTGTGGGTGTTGATTCGGGCCGGCGGATTCGGCCCGATCCTGTCGCAACCGTCCAAACTGGGCTGGGGCCTGGGATTCTGGACGATTTTCCCACCGGCGCTGATGGGCATGATCGCCTTCTGGGCGACACTTTCCCTGAACATGCCGGACTTCACCCGTTTCGGCGCCAGCCAACGCAAGCAGCTGATCGGCCAGCTTCTCGGGCTGCCGACCACGATGTCGTTCATCTCGATCGTCTCGATCATCGTCACCTCTGGCAGCGTTGTGATCTATGGCAAGGCGCTGTGGGATCCGGTGGAGCTGGCCAGCAACTTCAGCAATCCGGTGCTGGTGATTCTGGGTCTGCTGGTCGCCGTTCTTGCGACCGTTTCGGCGAACGTGGCCGCCAACGTGGTGAGCCCGTCGTACGACTTCTCCAACGCGCTGCCCAGATGGGTCAATTTCCGGACCGGCGGTCTGCTCACCGGAGTCATTGGCATTCTGATCCAGCCGTGGCAGCTGCTGGCCGACCCACATATCTACATTTTCGGTTGGCTGGGCCTTTACGGCGGTGTGCTGGCGGCCGTGGCCGGTGTGCTAGTCGCTGGCTACTGGCTTCGCGACAAGACGGTGTTGTCGCTGCCGGAGCTCTATCGCCGGGACAGTCGTTACTGGTTTTTCCATGGCTGGAACCTGAACGCGATCATCGCCACCGTGATCGGTGCCGTCCTCGCGGTGGGCGGGGGTCTATTCCGCGCCCGGCCAGGGACCGTTTCCGGCCGGCGGGTTGATCCCGTTCCTGAAGCCGCTCTACGACTACAGTTGGGCCGTCGGGCTGGTGGCCGCATTCCTGGTCTACCTGCTGCTCACCCTGCCGCGACAAGGCCAGCGGCGGCCACTTCCGGTCGCCGCGGCGGCCGACGACTGATCGTCGGCCAGCGGGTCGAAACACTACCCACGACGGCTGTTCGGCGGGTACGGTCCGCAGATATAGACCGGACTTTCCAGCTGAGCAGGAGGAGTGAATCGATGTCGGAGATCATTCGAGCCGGGCTGGTCCAGGCACGGTGGACCGGTGACAAGGAGTCGATGATCCAGACGGCCGTCGACGCCATCGGCTCGGCCGCCTCGCAGGGCGCTCAGGTGGTGTGCCTGCAGGAGCTTTTCTACGGGCCGTATTTCTGCCAGGTGCAGGACACCGACTACTACTCGTACACCGAGCGCATCCCGGACGGTCCGACCACCAAGCTCATGCAGGAGGTCGCCAAACAGCACGGCGTCGTCCTGGTCGTACCGATGTATGAAGAAGAGCAGCCGGGTGTGTATTACAACACCGCCGCGGTGATCGACGCCGACGGCAAATATTTGGGTATGCACCGGAAGAACCACATTCCGCAGGTGAACGGATTCTGGGAGAAGTTCTACTTCCGGCCCGGCAACCTCGGTTATCCGATTTTCGACACCGCGGTCGGCCGGATCGGTGTCTACATCTGCTACGAGCGGCATTTCCCGGAGGGCTGGCGCGCGCTGGGCCTGGCCGGCGCCCGGATCGTGTTCAACCCGTCCGCGACCAGTCGCGGTCTTTCCCAGTATCTGTGGAAACTGGAGCAGCCGGCGGCCGCCGTGGCGAACGAGTACTTCGTCGGCGCGATCAACCGGGTCGGCGTGGAACCGTTGGGGGACAACGACTTCTACGGTCAGTCCTATTTCGTCGACCCGCGTGGGCAGTTGGTCGCGCGCCGCTTCCGACACGCAGGACGAGGTCGTCGTACGCGATCTGGACATGGCCACGCTCGCGCAGGTGCGCGACCAGTGGGCGTTCTACCGGGATCGCCGCCCCGACTCGTACGAGAGCCTGGTCCAACCGTAAGGCGAGGGAAGACAAACATGAGCACCGTCATTCGAGGCGGCCTGGTGGTCAGCCCGGCCGGCGCGGCGGCCGCGGACGTCCTGGTCGAAGGGGAACGGATCGCCGCGGTGGCTGATCCAGGCTCCGCCCTCGCGCAGGCCTGGGCGACCGCCGCTGACCGGACGATCGACGCCACCGGCAAATACGTGTTGCCCGGTGGCATCGACGCGCACACCCACATGGAAATGCCTTTCGGCGGCACCCATTCGGTGGACACCTTCGCCACCGGTACGGCCGCGGCGGCCTGGGGTGGCACGACCACGATCATCGACTTCGCGGTCCAGGTGAAGGGCACCTCGCTGCTGTCCACATTGGACAAGTGGCATGCGAAGGCGGACGGCAACTGCGCGATCGACTACGGCTTCCACATGATTGTCTCGGACGTCAACGACGAGAGTCTGAAGGAGATGGAGGCCTGCATCGGCGCCGGTGTGAACACGTTCAAGATGTTCATGGCGTATCCAGGCGTTTTCTACTCCACTGACGGCGAGATCCTGCGGGCGATGCAAAGGGCCCGGGAGACCGGCTCGATGGTCATGATGCACGCCGAAAACGGCATCGCGATCGACCAGTTGGTCGCTCAGGCGCTGGCTTCTGGGCGTACGGATCCCGTCCACCATTCGCTGACCCGGCCGCCGGAGTTGGAAGGCGAGGCGACCTCGAGGGCGATTCAGCTCGCCAAGGTCACCGGCGCCCCGCTCTACATCGTGCATCTGTCCGCATCGCAGGCGCTGGCCGCGGTGGCCGCGGCGCGGGACACCGGCCAGAACGTCTACGCCGAAACGTGCCCGCAGTATTTGTATCTGTCCATTGAGGACATGGCCAAGCCCGACTTCGAGGGCGCGAAATATGTGGCCTCGCCGCCGTTGCGGGAGAAGAGCCACCAGGGCGATCTGTGGCGCGGCCTGCGGACGAACGACCTCTCGGTCGTCTCAACCGACCACTGCCCGTTCTGTTTCAAGGATCAGAAAGAGCTTGGCCGCGGCGATTTCTCCAAGATCCCGAACGGCATACCCGGCGTCGAACACCGAATGGACCTGCTGCACCAGGGTGTGGTCGGCGGCGAGCTTTCGCTGTCCCGGTGGGTCGAGGTGGCTTCTGCGACGCCGGCCCGGATGTTCGGGCTCTACCCCCGTAAAGGCGTGATCGCGGCCGGCTCGGACGCCGACATCGTCGTTTACGACCCGACCGCCAAGCAGCGGATCTCGGCGGCGACGCATCACATGAATGTGGACTACTCCGCGTACGAGGGCATGGAGATCACCGGTCAGGTCAGCACGGTGCTCTCCCCCGTGGCGAGATCGTGATCGACGGCGGAGAATTCCACGGCAAGGCGGGTCACGGAAAGTTCCTCAGCCGGGACCGCTCCCAATATCTCATCTAGGACGTCAGCGTGGATTTCGGAATTGTGTTGCAGACGGACCCGCCGGCTCGGGCCGTGATCGACCGGCTGGTCGAGGCCGAGTCGTTGGGCTTCGGCTACGGCTGGACTTTCGACTCGCACGTGCTCTGGCAGGAACCGTTCGTCATTTACTCGCAGATCCTGGCGTCCACGTCACACCTGATCGTCGGGCCGATGGTCACCAACCCGGCGACTCGCGACTGGTCGGTCATCGCGTCCCTTTTCGCGACCCTGAACGACATGTATGGCAACCGTACGGTGTGCGGCATCGGCCGCGGCGACTCCGCTCGCCGGGTTATCGGTCAACCGCCGGCAAATCTCGCGACGCTTTCCGACGCGATGCGGGTCATCAAGGATTTGGCCGAGGGCCGAGAAACCGACCACCATGGCGTGCCGGTCCGGATTCCGTGGGTGCGGGACGGAAACTGGAGATCTGGATGGCCGGCTATGGCCCGAAGGCGCTCAAGTTGGTCGGCGAGCAGGCCGACGGTTTCATCCTGCAGACCGCCGATCCGGACATCGCCCGCTGGACCATCGGCGCCGTACGGGAAGCGGCCACCGCTGCCGGCCGGGACCCGTCGGACATCACTTTTTGTGTTGCCGCACCGGCGTACGTCGGGGACGACCTGGCGCACCAGCGGGACCAACTGCGGTGGTTTGGTGGCATGGTGGGAAACCACGTCGCCGACCTGGTCGCCCGCTATGGCGAGTCGGGGCCGGTGCCGCACGCTCTCACCGACTACATCCGCGATCGCGAAGGCTACGACTACGCCCATCACGGCCGCGCCGGCAATCCGTCCACCGACTTCGTCCCGGACAGCATCGTGGACCGTTTCTGTTTGCTTGGCCCAGTTTCGCGCGCATGCCGACCGGCTCGCTGAGCTGACCGAGATCGGTGTCGACAACTTCGCCATCTACCTCATGCACGACACGACCAACCCCCCCGAAACCATGCGCGCGTACGGCAACAAGGTCATTGGCTAGCTTTACGGCGACTGAGCAGTGCTCAGCCGCCGTAAAGTCGGTCAGTAGCCGAGGGGGGGCGGCGGCCGCGAGCAGACGTACGGACATGAAAGTGGTCCCCTCCGGGTTCGGTGTCGGCAGAACCACCCGGCGATAAAGGAACCTACGGATTCGGCACCCGCGCGGACGAGCTACTTTGATCATCGTCCGCGCACCACTCCCAAGAGCTACCAAGCCGCTGGCTTGTAGTCCTTGAGGAAGCAGCCGTAAACGTCCTCGCCGGCCTCGCCGCGCACGATCGGGTCGTACACCCGCGCCGCGCCGTCCACCAGATCCAACGGTGCGTGGAAACCCTCGTCGGCCAGCCGCATCTTGGTCGGATGCGGCCGCTCGTCGGTGATCCAGCCGGTGTCGACGCTGGTCATCAGGATCCCCGAGGCGAACATCTCGGTCGCGCTCGTCCGGGTCAACATGTTCAGCGCGGCCTTGGCCATGTTGGTGTGCGGGTGTCCAGGGCCTTTGTAGCCGCGGCCGAACTGGCCCTCCATCGCCGACACGTTGACGACATATCTGCGTCGCGACAAGGACGCTTCCATGGCCGGCCGCAACCGGCTGACCAGGATAAACGGCGCGGTCTGGTTGCACAGCTGGACTTCCAGCAACTCGATCGGGTCGACCTCGTGGACGGCCTGGGTCCAGCTGTTGACCGCGTCGGTGTCCGGCACCAGCCCGCCGGCGTCCACGGCCGTGCCGGTCGCGATCCGGTCCGGCGACGCGACCGGCGACGCGCGCGGTCAGCGCGAGGCTGGTGAAGGCCTGCGCGGCGGCCGCCGGGTGCAGCGGCACCGCGCCGGTGATCGCCTGCTGACCGCCGGGGTTGATCGTGAAGACTTCAGGCAACGGGCCGGCCGGCAGCGGCGCGCTCTCGGCGGCGGACAGTGCCGCATACGACCCGGGGCTGCGGCGGACCGTCTGGGCGGCGTTGTTGATCAGGATGTCCAGCGGCCCCTGCTCGGCCACCGAGTCGGCCAGCGTCACTACTTCGGCGGGATTACGCAGGTCAATGCCCACCACCCTGAGCCGATGCAGCCAGTGCGCGCTGTCCGCCATGGCGGTGAAGCGGCGGACCGCGTCGGTCGGGAAACGAGTCGTGATCGTCGTGTGGGCGCCGTCCCGGAGCAGCCGCAACGCGATATACATCCCGATTTTTTTCGCGCGCCCGCCGGTCAGTAGCGCGCGGCGACCGGTCAGGTCCGTACGAGCGTCGCGCCGCTCTCGGTTGAGCGCCGCGCAGGCCGGGCAGAGCTGGTGGTAGAACGCGTCGACCTGCTGGTATTTCGCTTTGCAGACATAGCAGGGGCGGGCCCGCAGCAGCGTGCCGGCGGTCGCACCAACCGTGCTGGTGGCCAGCGGGATGCCGCGTGTCTCGTCGTCGATGCGACCGGGCGCGCCGGTCGCGGTGGCCGCGATGACGACGGCCTTGTCGTTGGATGCCACCGCAGCCCGTTTGTCGGCCCGCCGGCGTTCCTTCACCGTCTTGAAGAGCTTCGCGGTGGCCAGTCGCACGGCGACGGCGTCCGGATGGTCCACGGGCAGGGCGCCCACCTCGGCCAGCACCGCGAGGCACGCGTCCAGCCGCGCCGGCTCGATGCCGCCCTTGATGCCGGCTTCGTTCTCGACCATCGTCATCCCTCCAGGGTAAGTGGCCGGTACGACGCTCCTGATGCCAGCCGTGGAAGGGCGGAACCGAGCGCCGCCGTGCCGCGTCTCATCGGTATGAAGGGTGCGAAGCTGCTCATCGGGGTTGTCGCGGTCACGCTGCTGGCCGGATGCGGAGGCAAGACGGTGGGCACTGGGCAGAGCGTGGTCGGTCGTACGTTCCTGTCCACCGGCGTCACCGAGAACGGCAAGGCGCGGACGCTGGTGGCCGGCACCAAGATCACCTTGACGTTCACCCCCGACGGCCGGCTGCTGGCCAACGCCGGCTGCAACACCATCAGCGGCCCAGTCACCCTGACCGACGGACACCTTGACCTGGCCACCAGCGGCATCACCGAGATGGGCTGCCAGCAGGCCGGCGCGTACGAGCAGGATGCCTGGTTGAGCAAGCTGCTCGGCCAGCGCCCGACGTGGCAGCTGACTGATAGCGCGCTGGTGATCACCACCGCGACCACTCGGATCGACCTGACCGACCGGCGCCAGGTGGACCCGGATCGCGAGCTGACGGGCACCCAGTGGACCGTCGACACGGTGATCTCCGGGACCACCGCGTCCAGCGCGATAGGTGCGAAGCGCGCGCAGTTGACCTTCGCGAACGGCCGGGTCACCGGTACGACCGGTTGCAACAGCCTCGGCGGCACGGCCACCGTGTCCGGTCCGGCCATTCACTTCGGCGCCGGGCCGATCACCACGAAGATGGCCTGCGCCGATGACCTTATGTCGCTGGAGCGGAATGTTCTCGCGGTGCTGCGCGGCGATGTCACGTACAAGATCGAGGCCGGCCGGCTGACCCTCACCAACCTCAGTGGGGCGGGCCTGCAGCTGACCGCCGCCGGACCCACGCCGTCGGCGAGCCCGAGTCGCTGAGGGCGTTGACACGCCCTTGCCTGCCGGTGGATGCTGCGATCAGTATTAGAGCGAGATTCTAATTTCGACCGCGCCCCGGCAAGGGGTGAGGAGGGGCCGGTATGACCGAGGTTTCCGAGGGGGCCGCAGGTGTGGAGGACGGCGACCTCGCCCAGATGCGCCACGTCGACATCGACGACGTGATCGACTACGTGCACCGCGACCTGAAAAAACTGCCCGACTATCTGGACCTTTACAAGCGCTACCTGCGCCAGCGCTGGGACGTGTACGAGCTGGACTTCAGTCAGGACAAGAAAGACTGGACCGACAACATGACTGAGGCGGAGCGCGAGTCCTTCGTCGCGATCTCGTCCGGCTTCCACCACGGCGAGCGCCAGGTGGAGGTCGAGCTGCCGGTTTTCATGTTGTCCGGCAGTGAAGAGTCCAAGATCTTCATGTCCAGCCAGATCGAGGACGAGGCCCGGCACACGATCTTCTTCGACCGGTTCTATCGCGAGGTGGTCGGGCTGCCCGGCGACTCGGTCCAGGAGGTGCTGGACAACTCGTTCGAGCATGTGGCCGAAACTTTCGTCGGTCCGTTCGGATTGCTCGCGTACCAGGCCGACGAACTGCGCCGCAACCCTGATGACCAGGCGGCGCGGGTACGGTACGGGACGAACTACTTTCTCTGGATCGAAGGCGTGTTGGCGCTGACGGTCATGAAGGTGACCCTCAGCTACTGCCGCAATCGCGGGTTTCTTCCCGCGTACTACACAGGATTCACCGCGACCTGCCGGGACGAGGCGCGGCATGTCCAGGGTGGCATGCGGTTCCTGCGTGACGCGGTCGCGCAGGACCCGAAGATGTTGTTGGAGATCCACGAAACCCTGCGGACCATCCTCGCGATGACGGCGCGGCGCCGCCAGCCGCGCCCTCGGCCTGGAGGCGCTGGGCTGGACCCCGGATGAGGTACGCCGGTTGATGATCCGTCAGCTGAAGATGAAGCTTTCCGACGTGGGCATCAAACTCTCGCCCGATCTGGAGGAGATGGTGGAGAAGATCGAGCCGGAACTGGCGGGAGGCTGACCATGGCGGTGCGGATTTTCAGCCCGGAATGGGCCGAACAGGTCCGGCAGGCGGTGGACCGCGGCCCGAGCGCGCAGCTGCGGGCCAGCAAGCTCGAGACATATTGGGACTGGATAGACGAAGCGCGAGGGAAATGCTCGGACTCGTGGGCTTTGGGCGTACGAGACCTGGACGGCAAACCGGCGTATTTGTTGCTGCAGTGGGACGCAGGGGTGTGTAAGTCCGCCGAGATCTCCTCGACCGCGCCGGACGCCACGTATGTGCTGGCCGGCGGCCTGGACGTGTGGCAGGCTCTGCTCGCCGGCGAGGACACCGGCCGCATCGTGATGTATAGGCGGCTGCTCCTGGAAAAAGGCGATGTCGTGCGGTTCTTCCGCAGCATTTACTTCTTTGTGGAGTCGGTGGCCGCGATCGGCAGGGGGTGCCCGCTGATGCGGCCGGGAGCGGCCGGTGAGCGGGCTGGTCGAGGACCGGGTCGTTGTCATCACCGGAGCGGGCCGCGGCATTGGCCGCGGGCACGCGTTGGAGTTCGCCCGGCACGGCGCCAAAGTGGTGGTGAATGACCTCGGCGCCCAGGTGGATGGCAGCGGCTCTGCGGACGGGCCGGCCGGTGCGGTGGTCGAGCAGATCCGGGCGGCCGGCGGCGAGGCGATCGCCAATGGTGAGGACGTGGCGGACTTCGACGGCGCTGGGCGGCTGGTCCAGGCCGCCATCGATCATTTCGGTGACCTGCATGTGTTGGTGAACAACGCCGGCATCCTGCGGGACCGGATGCTTTTCAACATGAGCATCGACGAATGGGATTCAGTGATCCGCGTACTTGCGCGGCACGTTTGCCCCGCTCCGGCACGCCGCCGCTTATTGGCGCGAACGCTCGAAAGCCGGCGACGCGGTCGAGGCCAGCGTCATTAACACCACCTCCTCGTCCGGCATTTATGGCAATCCAGGACAGGGAAACTACGGCGCCGCGAAGGCCGGGATCGCCTCGCTGACGGTGATCGCGGCACGTGAGCTGGAGCGTTATGGCGTGACGGTGAACGCCATCGCGCCGGCCGCACTGACCCGCATGACCGAGAATCTGGTGCGCTGGAACAAACCGCAGCCGGCCGCTGGCGAGTTCGATCCGACCGACCCTGACAATGTCGCCCCTTGGTGGGTGGTGTGGCTGGCCAGCGCGCAGGCCCGGGGGATCACTGGACGGGTCTTCAATGTGAGAGCCGGCATGATCAGCGTTGCCGAAGGCTGGCATGCCGGGCCACCGGTGGACAAGGGGGCTCGCTGGGAGCCGGACGAGCTTGGCGCGATTATTCCCGACCTGGTGGCCAAAAAGCCCAGCCCAACGCGATGCAGAACGGGCTCATTCCCGGGGAAGAGGTCTGATCGTGGCGCTCAATCTGGACATAGTTGGTGTCGAGTCCGAGCCGGTCGAGCGGTCCTGGACCTCGAAGGACTCGCTTCTCTACGCGCTGGGGATCGGCGCCGGCCTGGCGGACCCCGCCCAGGAGTTGGCTTTCACCACCGAAAACTCGGCCGGCGTCGAGCAGGCTGTCTTCCCGACGTATGCGGTGCTGCTCGCGCAGTCGGCTGGCAGCGGCCGGATCGGGGACTTCGACCCGGCGATGCTGGTGCACGCCGAGCAGGCTTTTGATCTGCACCGCCCGCTGCCGGCGGCCGGGACGGTGCGTACGACGTCGAAAATCACCGGCATGTACGACAAAGGCTCGGCTGGTCTGGTGGTCAGCGAAGCGAAAGCGGTCGATCCGGCCAGCGGCGAACCGGTGATCACCACGCGTACGTCCGTGTTCATTCGCGGCGAAGGTGGTTTTGGTGGCGACCGCGGGCCGAAAGACGACTGGGCGCTGCCCGATCGCGGCCCGGACCACGAGATCACCTACGCCACCCGGCCGGAGCAGGCGCTGATCTACCGGCTGTCCGGCGATCGCAACCCGCTGCACTCCGACCCGACTTTCGCGGCCAGGGCACGGTTTGACCGGCCGATCCTGCACGGCCTCTGCACGTACGGCATCACCGGCCGCGCCCTGCTGCACGCGCTCTGTGGCTCGGATGCGGCACGTTTTGGCGGCATGTCGGCTCGGTTCACCAAACCGGTCTTTCCCGGCGAGTCCCTGACAGTCTCGATCTGGCAGGACGGCGACAGCGCCCTTTTTCGTACGAGCAAAGACGACGGCACCATCGTTATTGACAACGGCCGGGCCCGGGTCCTTAAAGGGTGACGTTGTCGATTTCGAACGTCTGCACGGTGTTGGCGGAGAAGTCCGACCAAAAGCGTTTGCCGCTCAGGTTCGTGTCGGCATGGAAGGTGTATTTTTGTCACCGGTCCCGCTGGTGTCGGTGGCCCACCGGCGGACGGCGCCGTTGTCTCCTTGCACGGAGCCGAACTTGGACAGGTCGTAGTTGATCCACTGGGCGGTGCCGTAGTTTGTCGTGACGATCACCAGCCGGTGGGCGGTCGAGTCGTACGCGGCGACCGTGTTCGCTTCGCCGCCGTCGATGATCCGCATGCCGGGCCGGATATGCCGGCAGAACTGGGCGAGCACATAGTATTTCGGGTTGACCGCGCCAGTGGTGCCGGCGCCCTCGTCGGCCTGGATGAGTCCCCAACCGCCACCGTCGAAAGCCTGCCAGTAAAAACCCAGGCGGTGGGGGGT
This sequence comes from Fodinicola feengrottensis, assembly GCF_010993775.1. GTDB lineage: Bacteria > Actinomycetota > Actinomycetes > Mycobacteriales > HKI-0501 > Fodinicola > Fodinicola feengrottensis. The sequence continues at coordinate 51,354 of NZ_WOTO01000048.1, forward strand.
GCAGCCAGCGGAAATCGAGGTTGAGGTTGCTCGTCAACGAAAGGCCGCTGGCGTCACCCTCACCATATTCGGAGTTCCACAGGACCTTGCCGTCCGCGTGTACGGCGTTGTAAAGCAGGTCGCGACGGCCGCCGCCGTACTGATAGCCGTGCACGTTGACCTTGCTGACCTGGGATTTGGTGGTGGCGTCCAGGCCCGCCCAGGTGCTGCGGGCGAGGTCGTAGCTGGTTTCGTCGGAGGCGGCCACCAGCACGTCCCCGAGGCCGCGAGCGTTCAGCTCGGAGCGTAGGTAGTTGATGACGGCTTTCTGAGTGGAAACATCGAAATGGCACCCTTCCTGGGTGCCGGCAGCGGTCCACCAGGCCGACGACGGCTCGTTGAAGGCGTCAACCGAATGGAAGTTCAAGCCCCAGTGGTCATGGGTGTATTTCGCGATCGTGGCCAAATACACCGCGTGTTGCTGGTAATTCCAGGACTGCAGGTTGTCCTTGGTTCCGTCGGCGTTTCCGGACGGATTGTGGTTGGTGCACATCCACCACATCGGCGAGTTGGAGAAGAGTTCGAAAATGTTCGCGCCGCGATCGCGGGCCTTCCACATCAGGTTGCGCTGAGCTGAGTCGGCGTACCAGTCCCAGCTCGCCGAACTCGGATCCGAGCTGAACCAGTCCAGCCAGTAGCCGTCCATTTGCCGGCTGGGCTGGATGTTCGGCGACACGACCATGCTGTCGCCGTTGATGGTTTTTTGTCGTCCCGCCGCCGGCGTTGTAGCGGACGATATTCAAGCCGAGCCCTGGCAGCTGCAAGCCGTTGTACGGGACGGTATTGCGGGTGAACGCGATGTCCGCCACGTCGTCGCGGTTCCCGTACGCCTTGCCCCACCAGCACAGCGAAGTGCCCCAGCCCTCCCAGGTGCCCCACGTGGTGGCCGGATCGACGACGGTCGTGTAGTCCGCATGGGCCGCCGCCGGGATCAGTGCTGAGCTGGCGGCGCCAGCAAGGGCGGCCGCGAGCAGGTTTCGACGGCGCATCGCGATACCTCCGAGTCGGGGGCAGACCTTCGTACAGCATGCCCAAGGCACATACAACGGACGTACAAATGCCGATTCTGGCCTCTTACCGAAACCGAAATCGGGTGATACGGTCCCTGGCGTCCCGGAGGAGGATCTTATGTTCGCGAAACTTGCCGCCGCGTTCGTCGCTTTACTGATCATGTCGCCGCTGCCGGCCCAAGCGGCTGGCGCGCCGTCCGATCCGACCAGGGCCCAGCTGCGGGGGATCGTCGAAAACGTCACCCAGGCGACCGGCCGCCGCTACGCCGTCCACGACGACGCCGGCCACACGATGGACACGGTAAAGATTATTCAGGACAACACCGGCGCCTACCTTGCCGTGTCGCATTTCCTTTATAGCGGCGACAACCACTTCCGGGTGAATCTGGCCACCTCGACCGACCTGCTCACCTGGCACTGGGTGCGAGAGTTGGCTGGCAGCAACACCGGCCCGGCCTCGCAGCCGACCATCGCGCAGGCATCCAACGGCGGTTTCGTGATGGCCTGGGAACAGGAAAACCCCGGTGGTGGCAACAACCATCTGGCTTTTCGGTACTTCGCCAACAAAGCCGACCTGTTCGCCGGCAAGGTCTCCCGCTCGTACGATGCGCCCCGGCGGTTGTCGTCCTGCGCGGAGGGAACCCCGAACATCTACTCGATCACGCTCTCCCCGGACATCGACCACTCCACGATCGACATCGGCGGGCACTACTGGTGGAACTGCGATCGCGACCGCCAGCAGCGCGGCAAGCTGACCAACTTCAGTTCCTGGAACACCGCTGCCCAACCAAATTTTGACAACGCACTGCTTTACTGGGGAGTGGGCGGAAACATTGGCGACCGAGACCAGGCCCCCTTTGGCGGCTACAGTTTCGGGCTCATTGAAGGTCAATACACCAAGGGGGACTTCGGGTCCTGGCGGACTTTCCTCTACGACTACCAAACCGGCAACGCCGACCGTACGTCCATCCACACCGACGGCGGCAGTACGGCGTTCGCCAACCCGACTCTCACCGCGCTGAAAGCGCCCAACGGTCAGCGAGCGGTGGTGGTCACCCTCTTCCTACCCGGCGAAGGCGCGGCCGCTGGTGAGTCCGGAGAGAGCTCATTTACTACAAGACCTATTAGTTCACCCGCGGGCGCGGTCAGCCATCGGTGTCCCGCAACGGATCCAGTCGGCGGATCAGCCGTACGGTCGCCTCGGTAATACGGTTCGCCTCGCGCTTGCTCGCGCAGGTCGCGACCTCTCGGCTGGCCTCGCCGATGATGCTGGTCAGGATGGAGACAGTCATCCGCTCGACCGGGTCGGTGCCGGCTTCCAACAACACCGCGTTCTGTCGAATCCACTCCCGGTTGCTGGCTCGCCGGATCAGCGCGAAGCCGGGCGGGCCGTCGCCGTCCATGAAAAGGCGGGCGAGGTCGCGATGCTGCCACGCGCCCTCCAGGAAGGCCCGCGCGCCGGCGATGAACAGGACGAGCGGGTCCTCCTCGCCGTCCGTACGCGCTTTCGCGACCGCGGTGATGGCCTTCTGTTCCTGCGTCGCGTGGTGATCTTCCCACAGCGCCAGGAAAAGCTCGGTCTTGCCGCCGAAATGGTGATAGAGGCTGCCGACGCTGGAACTCGCCCGCTCCACCACGTCGGCCACGCTGGCCTCGGCGAAACCGCGCTCGACGAAGACCGCCCGAGCAGCCTCCAGCAGGCCACGGCGGGTTTCCGCGGTCCGGCTCCACTGCCAGGCGTTCGAGCCGGGCTTCCCGGTCGGCTTGCGCACCATCGGCTTATTCTAGAGCGTCATTCTAGGATCTGTCTCGCCCCGGCCTGGTGACAGTTCCCACCCCGCCGGGGCGTACGAGCGGACTTGACAGCTTATCGCACGGGGGGCACGCTCGACTTCATTACTAGAGGGCCGTTCTAGAAATCGGGTACGTGCCCGCAAGAGAGGACATCCGGCGATGGTCGACTTCTCCCTCAGCGACACCGAGCGTCAGATCCGCGACACGGTCCGCTCCTTCATCACGAAGGAGGTCATGCCGCTGGAGCCGGAGGTGCTGCGCAACGAGCGCGCGCCGGCCGCCCCGGCCTGGAGCCGGGGGCGGTCCGGGAGTTGCAGCTCAAGGCTCGCAAGTCCGGTTTCTGGGGCGTCAACACGCCCGAGGCGTACGGCGGCATGGACCTCGGTCCGGTGATGTCGGTGATCATCGCGATGGAGACCGGCCGGACGTTCGTGCCGTTCGGTTTTGGCGGCTATGCGGACAACATTCTCTATGCCGGCACCGAAGAGCAGAAACAGCGTTATCTGATCCCGACCATCGAGGGCGAACGGCGGTCGTGTTTCGCGATCACCGAGCCCGGCGCCGGTTCGGATGCCCGCGCGATTCGTACGCGTGCGGTCAAAGACGGCAGCGACTGGATCATCAACGGCGAGAAGACCTTCATCACCAACGGCAACGAGGCCGATTTCACGATGGTTTTCGCGGTCAACAACCCGGAGTTGGGGGCGGCCGGCGGAGTGACGTGTTTCCTGGTCGACCGGGACATGGGCTGGAAATCCGAACCGATTCCGACGATGGGCGAGTGGGGTCCGGCCGCGCTGGTCTTCGAAGACGTACGGGTGCCGGAGGAGAACATTCTCGGCGAGGTCGGCCGCGGTTTCGAACTGGCGATGAAATGGATCGGCCAGGGTCGCTACATGATTCCGGCGCGGGCCATCGGATCCGCCGAGCGGATGCTGCAAATGGCCATCGACTACGCCAAAATCCGCAAGTCGATGGGCAACTTCATCGCCGATTACCAGGCGATCCAGTGGCAGATCGCGGACTCGGCGGTGGAGATCGAGTCGGCGAAATGGCTCACTCTCTACGCGGCCTGGCGGGTGCAGGCCGGCCTGGATTCTCGGCAGGCGTCCTCCATTTCCAAGCTGCAGGGTGGCCTAATGGCCAACCAGGTGGTGGACCGGGTGCTGCAGATCCACGGCGGCATGGGCTACACCAAGGAGTTGCCGATCGAGCGTTGGTATCGCGAACTTCGGTTGCTCCGGATTTTCGAGGGCACCGACGAGATCCAGCGCCGGACAATCGCCCGCAACCTCATCAAGGGCCACGCGCAGCTGGGCGGATCGGGGAATGAGCCGGCGGCGGGCCGGCATTGTCGGGGTCGCCGAGTCGGAGCTGGGAAAAAAACACCGCACTTGACGGTGTTTTCCCAGCAGGCTCAGGCGAGCGCCGCCGCGCTCGCGGAGGCCGGCCTCGGGTTCGGTGACGTGGAAGGCCTTTTCGTGGCCGGCGCGGGATCCTGGTCCCCGCCACTGGCGCTGGCCGAATATCTCGGCCTGCAGCCGAAATATCTGGACGGTACGAACATTGGTGGCTCGTCTTTCGAAGCCCACCTCGGACATGCGACCGCGGCGATCGAGGCTGGCCTGATCGACGTCGCCCTGATCACGTACGGCAGCACCCAAAGGACGGACCGCTCCCGCAACCTGCCGCGCGCGGCCTCGCTCCTGGAGCAGTACGAGCGGCCTTTTGGGCTGCCCACACCCGTTGGTGCGTACGCGCTGGCGGCGAACCGCTATATGTACGAGTACGGCGTGACCAGCGAGCAACTCGCCGAGGTGGCGGTCAGTGCCCGCGCCTGGGCCGGTCTCAACCCCAAGGCGTACTACCGCGATCCGATCACCGTCGAAGACGTGCTCGCGTCGGACTTGATTTGCGAGCCGTTGCACAAGCTCGACTGCTGCCTGGTCACCGACGGAGGTGGCGCTGTGGTGGTGGCCGCGCAGGACCGCTGGCCAGATGTTGCCCCGGCCGGTGGTGGTGCTTGGACACGGCGAAACCACGACGCACCAGGGCATCGCGCAAATGCCCGACCTGACCGTGACGGGTGCGGCGAAATCCGGGCCGGCGGCGCTGCGGATGGCTGGCGTCACGCACGCCGACTTCGACGTGGTGGAGATCTACGATTCCTTTACCATCACGGTGCTTTTGACGTTGGAATCGTTGGGATTCTGTAAACCGGGGGAGGCCGGCGATTTCGCTCGCGCGGTCCGAACGCGGCCTGGTGGCGAATTCCCGATGAACACCAACGGCGGCGGGTTGTCGTACACGCATCCGGGCATGTACGGGATTTTCCTGCTGATCGAGGCCACCCGGCAGCTGCGCGGCGACTTCACCGGCGAACGTCAGGTAAAGGACGCCGAGCTCGCGCTGGTCCATGGCACCGGCGGGGTGCTGTCGTCCACTTCGACCGTCGTGCTGGGAAGGGGCTGAGCCGATGGAGATCACCGTAGACGCCGAAAGCAAGGAGTTCTGGGACGGCATCGCGGCCGGCGAGCTGCGCATCCAGCGCTGCGAAGCCTGCGATCAGGCGGTCTTCTACCCGCGTGCCCTTTGTACGCACTGCCACAGCGACCGCCTTGTATGGACTGTCGCGAAAGGCCTCGGCACGGTTTACTCGTACACGGTGGCGCATCGCGGTTTCGGAGAGTTCGCCGCGCAGGCGCCGTTCACGGTGGCATTGGTGGATTTGGATGAGGGGGCCAGAATGCTCACCCGCATTGTCGGTGGAACAGTCTCTATTGGAGATCGGGTCCAGCTGAATCACCCGGCTCGACGACGCCGACTCACCCGAGCTTCCCTGTTTTGCGCCGGTGGCATGAGCGCGGTCGGTCCGCTCTTTAATCCCCGGTCCATCGCGCTGGTCGGCGCCACCGACAAATCGGGGTGGTCGCTGAACACGTACAACAACCTCATCGAACACTCCTTCGGTGGGCCGGTCTATCTTGTCAACCCACGTTCGGAAATCGTCCACGGCGTGCCGGCTTTTGCCAGCCTGTCGGCGATTGGCGCGCCGGTCGATCTCGCGTACGTGATGGTGCCGACCGCGGCAGTCCTCGCGATCCTGGAAGAGGGCGCCCGGCTGGGCATCAGGAATTACGTCGTGCTCACCGCTGGTTTCGGTGAGACCGGGCCGGAAGGTGAAAGGCTGCAGGAATCGCTGACCGCGCTGGCGGAGCGAGAAGGTCTGACGATCCTCGGCCCGAACGGCAATGGCTTCATCAACGCGGCCGCCGGCATCACGCCGTACGGGCTGCCGATCCCGGCGCCCCTGTTGAGTGGTCCGGTGGGCGTGGTGTGCTGCAGAGCGGCGCGCTCGCGAGCGCGGTGCTTTCCTTTGCGCAAGCCAGGAACCTTGGCCTCAGCCTGCTGACCGCGATGGGCAACGAGGCGATGGTGTCGGTGACCGATGTCGTCGACTATTTGGTCGACGACCCGGCGACCAAGGTGATCGCGCTTTTCCTGGAATCCGTACGCCATCCGGCTGAGTTCGCGGCGGTGGCCCGCAAGGCTTGGGCGGCCGGAAAGCCCATCGTGGCAATGAAGATCGGCTCCAGTCAGCTGGCTTCGCAGACCGCGCGGGCACACACCGGTGCGCTGGTCGGGGACGACGACGTGGTCAGCGCGGCCTTCCGGCAACTGGGTGTGGTCCGGGTGCGGTCGCTGGAGGACCTCATCATCACCGCGGGGCTGTTGGCGAGTGTTGGCTCATTGCCGGGCCGCCGGCTCGGCGTGGTCACACCGTCTGGCGGCGGCTCGGAAATTCATCGCCGACCGGGCCGACGACGAAGGACTCCAGATCCCTGCGTACGCACCGGAAACCGTCCGCCGGTTGACCGAGATCATGCCGAAGTTCGGTACGGTCGCGAATCCGCTCGACGTGACCGGTTACGTCGTCGTCGACCGGACACTTTTGGGTCGCGCGATGGAAATCGTCGCCGATGACCCGGGTATTGACATCATCGTGTTGCTGACCGAGTTGCCACGGGTTCGGCCGCCGGACCCGTCGATTTTCGTGGAGGCGTTCGGGCAGACCGCGAAACGGATCCAAGCCGCCGGCAAGCCGGTGGTGGTGGTCAGCAACGCGCTCACCGATATCACCGAATTCGGCCGCGAAATCGCCGCCGCCAGTGGATTTCCCTATGTCGCCGGCGGCATCGAGCACGGCCTGACAGCTCTCGGCGCGGCCGTACGCTGGTCCGAATCGCACGTTTCGCCGGAGCCCGAGACCGGCCCGGAAGCGCTGGTCGAAGGGGAAACGGTCCGGCCTGTGGGCGGAGCGGGAAGCCGCCGCCTTGTTGACCGCGAACGGCATTCCGGTTGTTCCGTCCACCTTCGCGTCCGATGTGGACACCGCGGCGGCGGCGGCCGACGCGTACGGCTATCCAGTGGTGCTCAAAGCGGCTGCCGCCGGCCTCGGCCACAAGAGTGACATTGGTGGCGTCCGGCTCGGGTTGGCCAACGAGGCCGAAGTGCGCTCGGCTTTCGTTGACGTGATGGACAAAACCAAAGCCGACGGCGTGCTCGTCCAACCGCAACGCAGTGGCGGGGTGGAGTTGCTCGTGGGCGTCGTACGCGACCCGTCCTGGGGCCTGACCATGGCGGTCGCGCTCGGCGGGATCTGGGTTGAGGTGCTGCGAGACTCGGCGCTGCGGCTGCTGCCGGTGGACAAGGCGCAGGCTTTGCGGGCACTGACCGAACTTCGCGGCATCGACCTGCTCCGCGGCGCCCGTGGCAGCGAGACGGCCGACCTGGACGTGGTCGCGGATGTCGTTGCGCGGGTGGGCCAACTGGCGGTCGGCCTCGGCGATCGGCTGGAGTCACTGGAAATCAATCCGCTGCTGGTTCGTGGCTCCCGGGTCGAGGCGCTCGACGCATTGGTCACCTGGCGGACGTAAGCCACGCAGACCTCCTCCGTGAGCTCATCGACGGCCAGACCGGCCGCTGAGTGAGCGGGCGTACGCACCGGCGGCGGTGGCCAGCCGGCGGGACAGGCTGACGGAGACTCGGCGGTCGAAGATCTGGTAGTCGGCCTTCTCGATTTCGTCGAGAATTCCGCGGTAGAGCACCAAAGCGGTGCCGATGCACTCGCGGCTGGAGGGCGCCAGCATCGGCACGCCACCGGCCGCGTACGCGTAGATTTCCCGGGTGCGGGCAATCTCGTTCGCCAGCAGCTCCCGGATCGGGTCGGTGACCACCCGTTTTTTTTTTTCCAGGTCCGAGCGCGACAAACCACACTTCTCCAGGTCCTCCAGCGGCAAGTAGAGCCGACCGCGGTCCAGGTCTTCGGCGATATCGCGGAGAAAGTTGGTCAACTGGAAAGCCTCACCGAGCGCGTGCGCACGCGGATAGGCCTCCTCAGTCAGCGGCTCCAGGATCGGGGTCATCTGCAGTCCGATCACCGCGGCTGAGCCGTACATATAGGCCTGCAGGTCCGCGTACGTCGGGTATTGGGTGACCGTGAGGTCCATTCGCATCGACGCGAGGAAGGCCTTGAGGTGCCCGACCGGAATGTCCCAGGTCCGGACGGTATGCAGCAGCGCCTGGCAGATCGGGTCGGTGGTGTCGCCGGCGTCGAGATCGGAGAGCACCCGCTCACTCCAGGTAATGAGCTCGTCTTCTCTTGTCGCGGGGTCACCGTTGTCGACAATTTCGTCGGCATATCTGGCGAAACCGTAAAGACTGTGGACGTATGGCCGCTTGGCCGGCGGCAGCAGCAAAGTCGCCAGATAGTACGTACGCCCGAAGTCCGCGTGCAGCCGCCGGCACCGCTCGTACGATGCCCGCAGTCGCGGATCGGCAATGCCGGCCGCGTCCAGCCAGCGCGCATGGCGCCGTTTCGGCCCGCCCCCTTCGGTCATCCTTCGAGCGTACTGGCGTCACCGGGAACCTCACCGGGCCGGCGTGCGACATCTGTGTGACGGTGGTGGCGGAGGCAGTGGATGGAGGCGCGCGTGAAGAAGGACCGGCGGTCGGTGGACGCCGAGTTGGACGAGATTTTTCGCGCCACCTATCGGCGGCTGGTAGTCAGCATGTACGCGGTGACCGGTGATTTCGTCGAGGCCCAGGACATCGTGGCGGACGCCTTTGTGGCAGCCGTCACATATCGTGAGCGGTTGCTGGCGGTGGCGAGTCCGGAGGCATGGTTGCGGGCGGTGGCCGCAACATAGCGGTCAGCAAATGGCGACGAGCCAAGCGGTATGCCTTGCTGCTGCGCAAATCCGCGGATCCACATCCGGTGATGGTCGAGACATCCCCGGACCGGGTGGTGGTGATGGAGGCTATCGGCAAACTGCCGCGGAATCAGGCCGAGACCATCGCCCTGCATTACATCGCTGATCTGCCGGTGGCCGAAATCGCGGAATGTATGCGGGTGTCGGTTGGCACTGTCAAATCTCGGCTGGCCCGTGGGCGGGCCGCATTGGCGGAGATTCTTGGTGACCGAGCAGCTGACCTTTCGAAGGTAGGGGAAAGAATAATGATTGACTCGACGGATTATGCGCAGACCCGCGAGCGCATTCACGAACTGTTGGTGGATCCGGATCTGAGCCAGATCCATCGGCGCGGCAATCGCCGGCGTTTTGGTCGCAAAGCCGCGATAGGTACGGCTTCGGTTGCCGCCATCGGCGTTGCCGTGTTGGTAGCCACCCAGGTCATCGCGCCGCATCCGACCGCCCCCCCCGGCCGGGCCGAAAGCGATCACTGGCCCGTTGCACGGCCCGCCAGTGTCACTGTCAGGGAAGTCGCAGCTGCTGGATTCGCAGCCGGTGGACGGGAAACGTTCGTACGCGCTGATCAAAACCGCCAACGGCAAATACGCGGTGGCTCGTACCCAGGACACCGGTGCGACCTGGCAGGCATGGCAGCTGCCGCCGCCGTCGATGCCGACCCGAAACGTGCCCGTGTTGTATGTCGACCAGAGTGACTCGCTCGTAGTGTCGGCGAGCGGTCCACCCTCCGGAACTGCGAAAGTGAGTCAAGACGGCAAGCAGGTCAGCGTCGATGGCGGGAAGACGTGGGAGGCCAACGTCGGTCAGTTGGGCCAGCTGATCAGCCAGGATGGTGGGCAAACCTGGCGTCCCAGCGGGCTCCCGGGAACCACCGGCCGGCCGATCGAGAAGCTTGCGCCCGGTTGGTCGGCGCAGACATCGGGCGGCAAGGTGTTCGGCTCTGATCCCGCCGCCGGAGGTGCCCTGCACCCACTCGTTCACCAGCCGCAGGTCGCCACCCGATGTATGGGTGTCACCGAGGCCGCGGACGAGTCCAGTGTGGCTGGAGTGCGTCGGTGCGAACGGCGCCTTCGTGTTGCAGGTCAGCCACGACCGTGGCGTCACCTGGGATTCCGCTGCGGTTCCGGGCCTGATCGAGCGGGGCGGTCCGGGGGCGGGCGGCTGTGGCCAACTGATCGACAGCTATGACGGCAAGACCGGCTATGCGTACGGTTACACCGCCGCCAGCAATGGAAAGGAGTCTGGTCTGGTGATTACCCACGACGGTGGGAAGACTTGGTCGACCACTGTGATCCAACTGCCCCAGAACCTTGGCACCTGTCCCACGGCGACGGCCACCGGATCATTGGTCGGTGAGCAGAATGTGAACGCAAACGGTGACAACCCGCGGCTGATCGTCAGCACGGATTCTGGCCGCACCTTCACTCAGGTGTCGGGAGTGAGCCAGTTGGGCACGGTTAACCGGATGACCGGCAGCGCCAGCCTGGTTGCGCGAGATCCCCGAAAGGGAGCTTGGACCTCGTCCGACGGCGTCACTGGACCCCAGCCCTGGTGCCGCCCCACTCCACGCGTTCCTAGCTCTTCAGCAGTGGGAGGAAATATCGGCGGGCGGTGGCTCGCACGTCGTCGTCCGTCTCCAGCGGCAGGCAGGTTTGTGGCGTAAGGACGAGCGACATGGACAGCCGTACCAGGATTTCCGCGAACTCGTCCGGGTCAACCTCGGTGTTGGCGCGATATTCCGGCGACCGGCGATATTGGTCGGCCATGAACTGGCGGGCGATCGCGATTGCCGGGCCGCCGTGGATCGTCAGGAACGGCAGCAAAAACTCCGGCTCGCTCTGCAGTAGGCGGCCGAGCAGCGGCTGCTCCCGGGCCGTACGAAGGCCCACCACGAAACCTTCGACCAGTCGTTCGGCGATGGTGGGCAGTGATTCCACCGCGTCGTTGATGGCGGCGAAAAACCGGCGGGATTCGCGTACGAGCACGGCCTGAACGAGCTCGTCACGGCTGGCGAACCGGCGGTAGAGAGTGGCCCGGCCCAGGCCTGCCCGCCGGGCCACCTCGTCGACGCTGGTCCGGCGCAGACCGTGGTCGAGGTATTCGGCGAGGGCCGCGTCGAGGATCCGCACGCTGACCTCGTCAACCTGCGGTTCGGGCAGCAGTGCCTCAAACGATGTGACCATCGACCCCACGGTACCGCCGTGCCGGCCAGCCCTCTCGTCGGAACGCCGCCTTGGCCCGCGGCATGTACCCGAGCCGGCGCGGCACCAGCGGCCAGGCGTGCCGGATCGCGGCCCCTAGTCGTACGAGTTTGCGCTGGTCACGATCGGTCCAACGGAGTCCGAGCGTCTCCCTGGTGGACGGCGCCAGCAGGCCCACGCCAAGCAACCACATCGGGTTGCTGACGATCGGTGAGATGACCCGCCACAGCGGTTGCGGGATCCATGGTTGCCGCATGCTGGCGGGTTTCTGTGCCATCTCTACAAAAGCCTCGACCGCGGGCGTCTTTTCCAGGACGTGTGCATAGGTGTTGCTCAAGATAGTTCTCGAAGCCGGCCCGGTCGGCCGGTGCCGGCCGGTCGCTCACCCCGTACCTGGCATAGACGACCTGCTGTTCCTTGAAAAGCAACGCCTTTTCTGTCGGCGTGCTCGGATGGTCAAGCAGGTCAAGCATTTTTATGACGGCTTCGCTCATTGTTGCGTGTGCCCAGTAAAAAACGTCCGGGTCGAGCGCGTGATAGCGGCGGCCTTCGCTGTCCACACCTTTGATGTCGTGGTGGAGGTCGCGGATGCCGTGCCCGGTCGCCATCGCCTCGGGGCCGTCGTAAACGACGCCGGCGATCTGCGGTACCGAGCGCAGGAACCGGTCCCACGGCTCGGTGTAGAAAGCCGAATGTTGCTCGACGCCGGCGCCGAGGCCCGGCAGTGACAGCTGTACCAGGCCGACCCACGGACCGATCAGGATCATCCGCTGGTCCCCGGCATAACGCCAGCTCAGCGAGTGTGGACCGAGCAATGACGGAGCCAGTGACTGCACGCTCATGCGAACCTCCCGGCCGAGACAATGAGACGACTATGTCATACTTGTCTCATCCCGTCGAATATGACCGCGAGCGTACGACTGCGCAGCTCGTCGTTCCATGAGTCGCTCTCGGCACCTCTCGCGGTGGCGGTCATCAGCGCGAACACCTCCGGTATCCGCAGGCTCTGCCGGATGGTGCCGGCTTCCTGGGCGCGGGTCAGCAGCTTCTCGATCGCGTTTCGCATGTCCCGTACGACGTGGTCCATGTCGACTGTCGGGTCGAGGCCGGCGGCCCTGATCACCTCATAGAGCGCCTTCTTTTCGGCGCTGTGCTTGATGATCCGGGCGAAGAAGTCAAAGAATGCGGCGGCGCTGTCGGTGGCGCTCATGAGCGGCTCAGCCTCATCGATCAGGTCGCGCGTACGTTCGCTGACGATCGCCTGATAAAGCGCCTCCTGGGTCGGGAAGTGCCGGTAGATCGTGCCAAGCCCGACGCCGGCCTCCTGTGCGACGCGCGCATCGATCCGGCCGTGCCGTCCCGGGCGAGCACCACCTCGGCGGCGGCGAGCACCTTGGCTCGGTTGCGCTGGGCGTCCGTACGCATGCGTCTCCTTTGACAACCGGAACATCTGTTCCGTATGGTTGAAAGCGGAACACTTGTTCCGATCATACGTCTGGAGGACGGGACATGGAATACGCCACGCTTGGCCGCTCTGGCCTGCAGGTTTCGCAAGTTTGCCTGGGCGCCATGAACTTCGGTTCGTCGCGGATCGCCACGTGCGACGAGGCCGAGGCGACGCGGATCGTCGACGCCTACCTGGAGGCTGGCGGCAACATCATCGACATCGCCAACATGTATTCCGAAGGCGAGTCCGAGGAAATCGTCGGCCGGATCGTCAAGAACCGCCGTTCGTCGGTGTTGTTGGCCACCAAAGGGTTCATGCCGCAGGGGCCTGGTCCGAACGACCGAGGTCTGTCGCGGGTCCACCTGACCAAGGCGCTGGACGACAGCCTGCGCCGCTCGGCTCGGCACCGACTACGTCGATCTTTACCAGTGCCACCAATGGGATCCGGCGACGCCGATCGAGGAGACGATGGCCACGCTGGATGGGTTCGTACGCGCCGGCAAGGTCCGCTATATCGGTTGCTCGAACTTCACCGCGGCGCAGATCGTCGAGGCGCAGTGGGCTGCCGCGCGGATCGGTGGAACGCCGTTCGTCAGCCTGCAGCCCCAGTATTCGCTGATCGCCCGCAGCATCGAAGCGGACATCCTGCCGACCGCGCAGCGGCACGGTCTTGGCGCGATTTTGTGGTCTCCGCTGGGTGGCGGGGTGCTCAGCGGTCGCTATAGCAGTGTCAGCGAGCTGCCGGAGGGCAGCCGGATGAGCCAGCTGCGGGGCTCGCACATCCAGCTGGCGAAAGCCTGGGTCGACGGGCTGCTCAACGAACGTACGCTGGGAATTGTCCAAGAGGTGGGAAAAATCGCCGCCGAACTGGGCACCACCGCGGCCGCGTTTTTCGCTGTCCTGGCTGCGGCGCCGGCCGGGCGTGACCTCGGTGATCATCGGCCCGCGTACGCTCGAACACCTGCGGGGCAGCCTCACTGCTTTCGAGCTTGAGCTGCCTGCTGAGATCGTCGAACGGTTGGATGAGATTTCCGCTACCGGCACCCTCGCGCCGATCAACGGAATGGATGCTAGTCGATAGAATTTGGTATCTCCGGACGAAAGGCGATACCGATGAGCGAGGCCGTGCAGGTCACCGATCCGATCTCGGCGCACGGTGAGGGGCCGGTCTGGCATCCCGGGGGGGGTGGCCTGCGCTGGGTGGACATGCTCGTCGGGGATGTGCTTTGGTTGGCCGCCGACGGTTCGGTCCGGCGACGGAATTTCGGCCCGGTGGCCGCGGTCCTGCGGCCCCGGGTTGACGGCGGCGCCGTGCTGGCCGTCGAGCGCGGATTTTCCCTGCTGGCAGCGGGCGACGACGGTTTCGGCGGTGGCACCGAGCCGAAGTTTCTGGGCGAGATCTGGACTTCGGACCTCGTCCGGATGAACGAGGGTGGCTGCGATCCGGACGGCCGCTTCTATTGCGGAAGCATGCCGTACGACGAAAAATCGCCGATCGGCAAGGTCTACCGGCTCGATCCGGACGGCTCGGTCACCGTCGTCCTGGCGGGTGTCACGATCTCGAATGGTTTCGCCTTCAGCCCGGACGGCGGCACCGCGTACTATGTGGACACTCCCACTCATCGCATTGACGCCTTCGACTATTCGGCTTCAGGACTGACAAATCGCCGTACGACTGTGTCGGTGCCGGTCGAAGCGGGTGGTCCTGACGGGTTGACGGTTGATTCCGAGGGCTATATCTGGCTGGCGCTTTTCGGCGGCTCGGCCGTCCACCGCTATGCGCCGGACGGCCGGCTGGACGGCGTGATCGAGCTGCCCACCAGCCAGATCACCGCCTGCACCTTCGGCGGCCCGGACCTGGATCAGCTCTACATCACGACTTCTCAACTGGCCCTGGAACCCGGCTCCCAGCCCCTGGCCGGCGCCCTCTTCGTCGCCGACGTAGGCGTCCGCGGCCTCCCAGTCCAACCTTTCGCCGGCTAGCTGTTGGGGGCGCGACATCAGAACGGCGGTTCGGCCGGTGGTGGTGGCGGTGGTGGGTTTGATTTTTTGAATGGTCTGGTGTCGGGATCGTCTTTGTCGTTCAGGTAGATCGATCCGCGGGGCCGGTTTCTGGTGGGCGGACCGGTGTCGTCGCCTGGTTGTGGTGGTTCGGTGAGGTAGATGCGTCCGGTGGGGGTCATGACGGTGTATGTGCCGTCTGGGTCGAGTCTGACTTTCCATCCGGAGTGGGTCTTGAGCCGGTGGTGGTAACGACAAAGGCAAACGAGGTTTTCTTCGCAGGTGCACCCGTCTGGGAAGGGGATGGAGTGGTCTTTGTCGCAGCGTTGGGCGGCCCTTCGGCAGCCGGGCCAGCGGCAGGTGACGTCTCGGGCTTCGATGTATTCCTGTAGTGCTGTGGATGGTCGGTAGCGGGCGCGGCCGGCGTCGGTGAGCTTGTTGGAGCTGGGGTCGGTGAGGAGCCGTCGCCAGGTGGAGTCCTTGGCGAGTCGGCGGGCCATGCTGGCCGGGATGGCGCCGTATCCGGCCAGGAAAGCGGGCTGGTTGTCCAGGCCGATCAGGGTGCCGGCGCGGACTACTACTCGCAGGTCAACACGGGGTTTGCGGCCACGGCCCTGGCACGAACAACTTGGTGCGGCGGAAGGCTCGTACCCGCCAGCACCGATCTCGCTGGCGTTGTCACTGTCCGGCTCGTCGATAGTCGGGTCACTGTTCTGGGCGCCGCCGCTCGTGCGGTCCGGTGAATCCACGGCGTCGGTGCTGTCGTCTGGTGGTGATGGGATGTCGCCGAGGCTGCCGCCGGTGATCAGATCTAGCAGCGCGTCGGCTCGGCGGGTGTCCATCGACCGCGGATCATCTGGCGGGCAGGAATGCGCGTACGCGTTGAGGGTGGACATGATCGACGCGAGTTTCGTCGGAGCCTGTCACGATTTCTGTGTAAGCCGGAGGTGATTGGCTTACTTGTCTTATTATATCAGAATGTTAGGCGGCCGGGGAATAGTTGGGTGAGGGTGTTGAGTGCTATTTTCCAGCCCCAGGTGCCTGTTCCTGAGGCTCCGCCGCGTTGGGTGGAGATGTTGCGTAGTCCGAGGTAGATGAGTTTCATGGCTGCGTCTTTGTCGGGGAAGTGTCCGCGGTTTTTGGTGATTTTGCGGAGTTGGAAGTTGATGGATTCGATTTGGTTGGTGGTGTAGACAATTTTCCGGAGTTCTGCGGGGTAGTCCAGGAAGGGGGTGAAGTCGTTCCAGGCGTTGTTCCACACGTCGACGGCTCCGGGGTATTGTTTGCCGTGGGTCTTGGCGAACGCGTCGCGGGCGAGCTCGGCGGCCTCCAGGGTGGGCGCGGTATAGATCTCGCGCATCGACGCGGCCAGGTTTGGTCCTTGTAGGACACGAACCGCATGGCGTTGCGGATGACGTGCACGACGCAGGTTTGCACTACGGTGTCAGGGAAGATTGAGCGGATCGCGTCCGGGAGCCCGGTCAGCCCGTCGCAGCACGCGATGAGGATGTCCCGCACGCCGCGGTTGCGCAAGTCCGTCAGGACCTTGGCCCAGAACTTGGCTCCCTCGGTGTCCTGGATCCAGCATCCGAGGGAGTGTTTGCGGCCGTCCACGTCCACTCCGATGGCCAGGTACGCGACCTTGGTGGTGACCACGCCGTTGTCCTTGATTCGGACCCGGATCCCGTCGATGTAGAGGATCGGGTAGACCTCGTCCAGCGGCCGTGACTGCCACAGCTTGATCTCGTCGACGACCACGTCGGTGATGTTCGAGATCAACTCCCGGGACGCGTTTACTCCATATATTTCAAGCAAATGCGCCTCGATGTCACGAGTTGTCATTCTTCGCGAGTACAAAGACAGGATCATGTCATCGATATTCCCCAAACGACGGGCACGTTTGGGTACGATCGTGGGCTCGAACGTCCCGTTCCGGTCCCGCGGCACCTCGATCTGGACCGGGCCGCTGAGCGTGGACACGGTCTTGCGGGTTAGCCCGTTCCGGGAGTTGCCGGACCCGCGTCCCTCCGGCGCGCCGTGCTCATAGCCCAGGTGGTCGCTCATCTCGACCTGCAACGTCCGATCCAGCACCGCCTTGGTCATCTGGTTCAGCAGACCGTTCGCCCCGTCTACCGGCGTCCCAGTGGCCTTCGCGTCCGCTAGTAGAGCATCGATCGTCGCGGTCGAGAGCGCCCCCCCGTCAGCCGCGCAGCCGCCGTCTCATCATCACGACGAGACGAAATGTTCCGAGTCATACGGTGTCCCTTCCGACCAACCAACAGGCCAGTCGATCTTGGTACACCTCCGGCTTACACACTTGGCATGACACGCCCTTTCGTCGGCCGTCAGGTACGCCCGCATCCAGGCCATCGAGTCATCCCCGGCGCCCCTTGCACGCGCCGTTCTTGCTTGGCCTGCTCGTGACGTTCTTCCGCGGCCTGCGGGTCCACCGTGATACACGCACGCTGGATCTTCTTGCGGAGCTGGCCAGGTGTGTAGTCACCGGCGTCCGGCAACGTCTTCTCGACCACCTTCGCCGCCAGTTCGGGGTCAAGGTTGGCGAGAGACTCAACAAAAATGCGGGCTTTCGGGTTCGTAATGATCCCGTCCGAGAGCGCCTGCCAGACCGCCGGATACCGGTCCAGGAGCAGAACCGCGTCCTGGACCCGATGCTGAGCGGTGATCTCAGCCAACCGCAGTGCCGGCGCGAATTCGGACGCGCACCATTTCGCGGCCCGGGCCTGCGCCTCCATGACAGCGCCTGAATAAGTCGGAGCCTGGTCAATCGGCAACGGCGTCGCCGCGGCCACCCGCCGCCGCACCAACTCCGCAAACGACGCCTGCTGCTGCGCATCCACAAAAGCACGGATCCGCTCCCACTCCACCGCGACACCCACCAGCGCGTCCTCGTCCAGATCCGCCACCACGGGCACATCCTGGACGGACCAATGCAGCTGGTAACTCATAACACCCATCGGACACCTGTTCGAACACCGGTTT
>NZ_WOTO01000051.1 GCF_010993775.1 Fodinicola feengrottensis
TTCCTCCGGCGCTGCGGCGAGAAAGGAACCGGATCGGACGGGCCCAGCAGCGGGTGGAGCAGCTCACCAACCGCGAGCGCGAGGTTCTTTCGCTGGTGGGCTCCGGTCTGTCCAACGCCGAGATCGCCGGCCGGATACATGTGGTCGAAGGCACGGTCAAGACGTATGTGAGTGCGATTTTGTCGCGTCTGGCGGTAAAGAATCGAGTTCAGGCGGCGATTGTCGCCTACCAGGCCGGGCTGACCGACGACTGATCAGAACCAGGACGAGCAGAGCGACGAGACACAGCCAGGCGAAAAGGTCGCCGAACAACCGGTAGATCGTTGCCGCACTCCTGGTCGGAACATCGGCCACCAGAGTTTGCGAAGCGTTGGTGGAATAGTCGCTGTAGGCGATGGTCCGCCCCTGGAAGTCGGTCACCGTGGCGACGCCGTTGCTCGCCTCTCGTACGATCGACGTGCCATCCTCAATCGCGCGGATGGTGGCCAGCTGTGCGTGCAAATCTGCGAATCCACTCCAGTCATTCGCCGGCACGAGCAGAATGTCGGCATTCGCTTTTCCCGCGAGGGCAGGGAAATCCAGGTCATAGCAGATAAGAGTCCCGATTCGACCGTACGGTGTCATGAGTGTTGGCGCTGGCTCGCCGCCGTCCACCATACCTTCGCTGGCCTCCTGTGGGGTCGGATGCGCCTTCTCGTAGTCCCAGCCGACCTGCCCAGTTGGAGTCAGCAGGATCGCCTTGTTGCGCAGCAAAGGAGCCCTGTCCGACACGACATTGAGATGCATGTCCACGTAGATGCCCGAAGTCCGCGCCACCTGTCGTACCCGATCGATCAACGCCGTCTCGGTCGCTTTGGTCGCGTAGCCGGATTCTTCTGACCAAACGACTATTTTCGCGCCGGCTCGTGCTTCTGTCTTCGTACGCGCGATCATCTCCGCGTTCACCGTCTCGAAAGCCGCTTGCGAATGCGTGGACCAGACTGCTTGCAGGGTCTTGCTTTCTGGGCTGATTCCGGCCACCCGAACGGTCGGGGAATTCGGTGCTGTCCAGGACATTCTGGCCGCGCCAAGGCCAAGCACGGTGACCAGGACCGACGAGTAGACGAGTACCGGTCTGAGGAGTTTCCGTTCCCAGCCAACGTTCGCGATCGAGGCCAGCCAAGCGATGAGGAAACTCACGCCGTACGAGCCGGTCACCGTCGCCAGCTGTAGAAGCGGGAGACTGCCGTACTGGGTCGCGGCGAGCGAGCCGTAGTTGCCGAAATCGGTGATGGCCTGGAAGCCGTACTCGGCGGCGACCCGCCCCAGCGGGAACAGCAGGCTGCCCAACAGCCAGCCGAACCTGTGCGCCAGCAGGCGGTCGAGCACATACGGCAGGCTTGCCAACACTGCCAGGAAAAGAAATGCGAACAGCACTGGCAACGAGAAAAGCAGGCCGGTCGTACAACACCACACAAGCGTCCCGACAACGTTCACGCCCAGCACCCAGAGTAGGCCGGTCAGCGGCTTGGACGAGCGGGTGAAGCGGAGCAGGAAAATCGAGAACAGCCATCCCGCAACGGGAAGGTCGGCACCGGTATGCAGGGCCAGCACGGACCCGGCGGCGCCCAGAACGAGCCATCTTTTTCGGTCACCAGCCGACGCTAAGTGTCGGCGGACCGCGTACGGAGCCCCCGAAAGGCACCCGTTGGCTCTGACTTTCGACAGGTCGCGGACACTGTGCTGGTGGATCTTCAGCCAGTGGGCAGCACCTTGGAGCCGCTGACCGGTGGCACGACCAATCGCAGTTGGCAGGTCCTTGTCGACGGTCGGCCGGTGTCCGTGCTGCTGCGCGAACCGGCCAGCGCGACGACGACGCCCTGCTCGGCATCGATCGTACGACCGAGCGCCGCGCCGCCCAGCAGGCTCATGATCTCGGGGTCGCACCTCCCGTCCTTGCGGCCTCAAATTCTGGTGCCATGCGGATCGGCTGGGTGAACAACGCCGTCGCGATGTCGGCGGACGCGCGCTGCTCAATGACGATTTTCGGCTTCGTCTCTGCGAAACACTGCGCCTCCTGCATTCCGGACCGGCGCTGGGTCGGGTCCTTGATCATTCTGCTGTCCAGACGCATTTATTGGCTGGCGTACGCGACCGTGGGCTCGCCTTGCCCGCCGGCTACGAGGATCTTCCCGGCCGAGTGGACCACCTCGCCGCGGTTTTGCGGCGCCAGCCGATGCCCGCGGTGCCATGCCATAACGACCTGTCGGCGGGCAACGTCCTCGACGACGGCGAGCGGCTCTGGCTGATCGACTTCGAATACGCTGCCGACGCCGAACCGGCCGCCGAGTTGGGCAACGCGATCGGCATGTCCGGCCTGCCGTTCACCGCCGTAGAACAGCTGGTCACCGCGTACCGCGGCGAGCCCGACCAGCTGCTGACCGACCGCGCGATGCTCTTCCACACGCTGAGCATCACCACGTGGATCCCGTGGATGATCCTCCAGGACGCGGCGCACCCGGGAATCCCGAGATCGCCGACTGGATCGAGCTGGACATCCGCGCCGTCCGCGCCGCCTTCGCCGGCCCGGACCTACGAGCCGCACTCAGCCGAGTCGAAAACTCCGCCTGAAAACCACCCGTAGCGGCGCGAAATTGTCGTAGGTGTCTGTTTTTCTTTCCCCCTCCCTTTGAACGGGCGGGGGGTGGGTTGAGAGGTAGTCCTTAATTTTTAGTTGAACATTGGTCCTCGAACCCCCCCCCCCACCCGTCACTGGGTGGGGGCGATTTTTTTCGGGCTCGGTACGACAGTTTCGCGCCGCACCCTATGTAGAGCGCTGCAGGATCTAGGCGAAGAGGGCGCCGGCGGTGAAGGTGAGGGCGATCGCGAAGGCGGCCATCAGCTCGATCAGCATCGACAGGCCGGTTGCCTTCAGGGCGGCGACAGTTGATGGCCAGGCTCCGGAGAAGCTCTTCGCGCGCTGGGCCTCGGCCAGGAAGACGCCGAGGATGAAGCCGACGAACAAGCCGACGACCACGGGGATCACGAACATGCCGACGATTCCCAGCACTACCCCGACGAGGATGGTGGTGGTTGGCACGCCGGACTCTTTCAGCTGCTTGCCCGGCCAGGTGAACTTGACCACCGTCCCCAGCACCGCCCACACCGTGGCGATGCCCAGGACCAGCCACTTTCCCCAGCCGGCGTCGGCGAAGATCGCCCACCCGAGGACGCTCAGCCAGCACAGCACCAGGCCGGGCAGGACGGGGACGATGATGCCGACGATTCCCACCACGATGGCGATCGAACCCAGGACGACCAGCAAAACCTGCATGGCTCCGAGATTAGTTGCGCCCCACCCGCGCCAGCACCTCGTAGCGGTCGCCGCGGAAAAGGGACCGGCTGGATTCCCAGCACGGCGCCGGTGGTGTCGCGGGTGACGCCGTCGATCAGCAGGCAGGGTTGGCTGGGCTCGACGGCCAGCGCACGAGCCTGCTCAGCGTCCGGGAGCACCGAAGCGATGTGGGCGTCGCTGGTGGCGGGGCGTACGGACCAGCGCTCCTCGAGGGTGGCGAACAGCGAACGGTCGGCCCAGTCCAGCGCCTGGATGCCGGGGAAGCGGTGCACCGACACGTCGGTGTGCTCCACCGCCATCGGCACTCGGTCGGCGGTCCGCAGGCGTACCAGGTGCAGCACCGGCGAGGCCGGTGCCACTTGCAGGCGGGTCGCCAGCCGCGAGCTGGCCGGTTCGACCGACACCGCCAGCGGCACCGAGCCGGGCACCATGCCACGGGCCCGCATGTCCTGACTGAACGATGTCAACAGGTCCAGATGGGCGGGTTTGGGCTCCGCGACCAGAGTGCCGTGGCCGTGTCGGCGAAAGAGCAGGCCGTCGGCGACCATCCGCTCGATCTCCTGGCGCACGGTCGTACGGGATACGGCGAAATACTCCGCCAACACCCGCTCGGACGGCATCAGGCCGCCCGGCCCCAGCCCGCCGGCGAGGTCCTCCAGGATCTCCCGGGAGCTGGTGGTGACCCTTGGGTCGGCCGGCGGCGAGCTCCTTGGTACGGAGCGCGTCGACGTCGATCTGATGGCGGCTACGTGGCACCCAACCAGTATCCGAGACCGAGCATCGTTTGCGCACGCCGGCTTCCGAACTCAAGTGGACCAGTTAGACCCGTTACCGGCGGGAAATTCCGGTAACGGGTCGGTGCTAGCTAGGGGAGTTGCTTGCGCAGGGACGTGCTGTCGGCGCGTGAGACGGACAGGCCGGATCGATCCGGGGTGACCTCGACCAGGATCGTGTCGCCGTCGGCGATCGCGCCGGACAGCAGCGCGCGGGCCAGCTGGTCGCCGATCGCCGACTGGATCAGGCGGCGCAACGGCCGGGCGCCGTAAACCGGGTCGAAGCCGTTGATCGCCAGCCACTCCCGAGCCGCCGGCGACACGTCCAGCGCCAGCCGGCGATCCGCCAGCCGGGCGCCCAGCCGGGTCACCTGGATGTCCACAATGGACGCCAGCTCTTCGGTGTCCAGTGCGTGGAAGACGACCACATCATCCAGCCGGTTCAGGAACTCCGGCTTGAAGTGCTGTCGTACGACCGACATCACCGCGGTCTCGCGGCCCTTGTCGTCCAGCGTCGGGTCGGTGATCGCCTGCGAACCCAGGTTCGAGGTGAGCACCAGGATCGCGTTCCGGAAGTCGACCGTACGCCCCTGACCGTCGGTCAGCCGACCGTCGTCCAGCACCTGCAGCAGCACGTCGAACACATCCGGATGGGCCTTTTCGACCTCGTCCAGCAGCACGACTGTGTACGGCCGGCGGCGGACCGCCTCGGTGAGCTGGCCGCCCTCTTCGTAGCCGACATACCCGGGCGGCGCGCCGACCAGCCGGGCAACCGAGTGTTTCTCGGAATACTCGCTCATGTCGATCCGCACCATCGCCCGCTCGTCGTCGAACAGGAATGCGGCGAGCGCCTTCGCGAGCTCGGTCTTGCCGACGCCGGTGGGGCCGAGGAAAAGGAAGGAACCGGTGGGGCGGTCCGGGTCGGAGACCCCGGAACGGGCCCTGCGTACGGCATCGGACACCGCCAGCACGGCTTCGGGTTGGCCGACGACCCGGCGGGTCAGCGACTCCTCCATCCGCAGCAGCTTGGCGGTCTCGCCTTCCAGCATCCGGCCGGCCGGGATCCCGGTCCACGCGGACACCACTTCGGCCACGTCGTCCGGGCCGACCTCGTCCTTGACCATCGGCTCGGTTTCCAGCTCCTGCTCGGATTCCGAGGCCGCGGCGATGTCCTTCTCCAGCTGCGGGATCCGACCGTAGAGCAGCTCGGACGCGACCGCGAGCTCGCCGTTGCGCTGGGCGCGCTCGGCCTGGCCGCGTACGTCGTCAAGCTCCTTCTTCAGCTGACCGACGCGGTTCAGGCCGGACTTCTCCTGCTCCCAACGCGCCGTCAGTGCGGCCAGCTCTTCCTGTTTTTTTTTTCGGCTATGTCGCGGCGAATCCGCTGCAGCCGGTCGCGAGAGGCCGCATCGTCCTCTTTGGACAGTGCGAATTCCTCCATTTTCAACCGGTCCACCACCCGGCGCAGCTGGTCGATCTCCACCGGGGAGGAGTCGATTTCCATCCGCAGCCGGGAAGCGGCCTCGTCGATGAGGTCGATCGCCTTGTCCGGCAGGAAACGTGAGGTGATGTAGCGGTCGGACAGCGCGGCGGCGGCGACCAGAGCGGCATCGGCGATGCGTACGCCGTGATGCGCTTCGTATCGCTCCTTGAGGCCACGCAAAATGCCAACGGTGTCGTCGATTGACGGCTCACCCACCAGGACCTGCTGGAACCGGCGCTCCAGCGCGGGGTCCTTCTCGATCCGCTCGCGATACTCGTCGAGCGTGGTCGCGCCCACCATCCGCAGCTCGCCGCGGGCCAGCATGGGCTTGAGCATGTTGCCGGCGTCCATCGCCGAATCGCCGGTCGCGCCAGCGCCCACCACGGTGTGCAGCTCGTCGATGAAGGTGACGACGACCTGGCCTTCGGAGCCCTTGATCTCCTCCAGGACAGCCTTCAACCGCTCCTCGAACTCACCGCGGTATTTCGCGCCGGCCAGCATCGCGGCGAGGTCAAGGCTGACCAGCCGCTTGCCGCGCAACGACTCCGGCACGTCGCCGGCCACGATCCGCTGCGCGAGGCCCTCGACGACGGCGGTCTTGCCGACGCCCGGCTCGCCGATCAGGACGGGATTGTTCTTCGTACGCCTGGACAGCACCTGGATGACCCGGCGGATCTCGGTGTCCCGGCCGATCACCGGGTCGAGCTTGCCGTCCCGAGCGGCCGAGGTCAGGTCCACGCCGTACTTCTCCAGCGCCTGATACGACTCCTCGCCGTCCGGGGTGGTGACCTTGTGGTCGCCGCCGCGGACCGTCGGGAAGGCTGCCACCAGCGTGTCTTCGGCGGCGCCGGCGCTGCGCAGCAGCTGCGCGGTGGAACCGCCGGTCCGGGCGAGGCCGGCCAACAGGTGGTCGGTGGGCCAGGTATTCGTCGCCGGCCGACCGCATGATCTGCTCACCGGCGGTGATCACGTTGGCCAGCTCCCGGGACAACTGCGGCTCGGCGACGCTCGCACCCTGTGCGGACGGCAGCCGGTCGATCGCGGTGGCCGCGGCGGCTCGTACGCCCGCCGGGTCAGCGCCGACCGCACGCAGCAACGCGGGCGCGGTGGACGATTTCACGTCCAGCAGCGCCAGCAGCAGGTGCGCGGGCTCGACGGTGGCGTGACCGCGGGTGCCGGCGACGGAGATCGCCTGCGAGAGCACCTCGCGGCTGGTGGTGGTCAGGATCTCGGCGTTCATGGGCTCCTCAGCAGCATCTCAACCAGCCAATACAGTAAACACAACGTAACTAAGTTGAGTCTATTCCACTCAACTACTTCAGAATAGTTGATCTGTCTACGACTGTCGGTGGTCCGGTAATCACCCGGCAGGTCGACGCCGGCCGGTTACCCCGCACCTAGAGTCGTTGATATGAGCACGCCAGACCCGGACCAGCCGACAACACCCACCAGGGTGCTGCCGTCGGTCGAGCCTGGCCAGCCCACCGGGGCCGACCAGCCCACAGAGACTGCCCCGCTGGTTGCCCGACCGGCCGGTCGGGCGCGTGGGTCGGCGTCGGTCCCGTCGTTCGCGCGGCAGGAGACGGTCCCGCAGATCGTGGCACCGCCGCGGCCGCCGTCGATCCTGCGGCCACCGCCGCCGTACGCGCCGCCGCCGGTGCCAATCGGACCCGGTGCGACCCGCGGCACCATGTACGGGACGCCGACGGCCGACGGCCGGCGGCCGCGGCGCCGGCTGCTGGAGCGGCTGGATTCGTGGCTGCGCGGCAACCCGTGGCTGTCGGACAGCATCCTCGCGATCGGCATGCTGCTTTTCGTCGCGCCGGTCTCACTGGTCATCGCGGTCTCAAACGATGGCATGGGCGTCGAGTCGACGCCGGCGGTGCTGATCCCGATCCTGATCCTGATCGTGCTGGTGACCCACGGCGTTGTCGTCGTACGCCGGGTCATGCCGATCACCGCGCTGATCGTGGTGACGGTCGCGCTGGCGATAAAAGTCCTGATCACCCCGGTCCCGTTCCCGTCCGACCTGATCTTCCTGCTGGTCACGTACTCGGTCTGCGCGTACGGGAGACGTCCGGCCGGCGCCATCGCCTTCGTGCTGGGCATTGCCGGCGGGCTGGCCGAGACGGCGCGGTTCAGCGTCCTCATCGGCTACCGGATGGACCAGGACCCGACGCTGATCCTGCTGCTGGTCTTCATCTTCATGTTCATCGTGGCGGCGGTGTTCGCATCCTGGGGGCTCGGGCAGTTCCGCCGTGTCCGGTACGCGTATTTCACGACTCTCGAAGACCGTGCCGAGCGCGCTGAGGCGGAGCGCGAGGAGCGCGCGGCCCGGGCCGTCGTCGAGGAGCGGAACCGGATCGCCCGGGAGATGCACGACGTGGTGGCGCACTCCCTCGCGGTCATCGTCTCGCAGGCGCAGGGCGGGCAGTATGCCGCGAAGACCAAGCCGGAGCGGGCGCAGGAGGTGCTCGGCACCATCGCCGAGACCGGCCGCCAGGCGCTCGCCGACATGCGTGGCCTGTTGGGCGTCCTGCGCAGCAACGAGCCGCTCAACGCCGACTCCGCCGTTGAGGTGAACCGCGGCCCGCAACCGCGGCTGGCCGAGCTGGGCGACCTGCTGACCCGCGTACGAGCCAGTGGGCTGCACGTACGCCAGGACGAAGAAGGACATCGCAAGCAGCTCGGACCGACCGCGGAGCTGGCGGTCTACCGGCTGGTCCAGGAGTCGTTGACCAACACGATCAGCAGCACGCTGGGCCGGACGCGCACGCCACGGTCGTGCTGCACTGGTCGTCGGAGGCGCTGGAAGTCACCGTCGCCGCCGACGACGGCCGCGGCCCGACCGTGCGCGACCCGGACGACCCGACCAGCGGCGGGCACGGCCTGGTCGGCATGCGCGAGCGGCTTGCCGTGGTCGGGCGGGTCCGTACACACCGGGCCCCGGCCGGGTGGCGGGTTCCAGGTCCGGGCGCGGCTGCCGTACCGTCCGGCCTAGCAAACGACTGATCGGATCCTCAGCATGACAATTCGCGTGTTCCTCGTCGACGACCAGGCGCTGGTCCGCGCCGGTTTCGCGATGGTGCTGGACGCTCAGGAGGACATGCGGGTCGTCGGCGAGGCCGGCGACGGGTCCGAGGCGCTGACCAAGCTCGCCGTCACGGCCGCCGATGTCGTGATGATGGACGTACGCATGCCGCGGATGGACGGCGTCGAGGCGACCCGCCGGCTGCTCGCCCAGCGGTCCGCTGAGGAAGGCCCGCGGGTGATCGTGCTGACCACCTTCGACCTCGACGAATACGCCTTTTCCGCGTTGCGGGCCGGAGCCAGCGGCTTCCTGCTCAAGGACGCGCCGCCGGAGCACGTCCTTTCGGCTATCCGTACGGTCTTTCGCGGCGACGCGGTGATCGCGCCCTCGACCACCCGACGGCTGCTCGACCACGTGGCGACCACATTGCCCGATCCGCAGCCCGGCCCGGACCCGCTGGCCGCCCTCACCGAGCGCGAGCGTGAGGTCCTGCTGGAGGTCGCTCGTGGCGCCTCCAACGCGGAGATCGCGGCGAAGCTGTTCCTGTCCGAGGCGACTGTCAAGACCCACGTGGGCCGCATTCTGGCCAAGCTGAAACTGCGCGATCGGGTGCAGGCCGTGGTGCTCGCGTACGAACGAGGCCTGGTCCGCCCCTCCGGCTGAGCTTTCCCCGCTTGGTACGAGCGTCGCTGGCTTTCGCGGTCACGCTTGCGGCAAATCTGGATCCACGAAATGCCCACTGCGGCGCGAAACTGTCGTACCCCCTTGGTTAATCTGGCCCCCACCCAGATCGGGTGGGGGGTGGGTTTGAGGCCGCGCGCGAGCAAGAATTTTGCGGTTCCGCCGTTTTTGTGACTGAAGTGGCTTTTGAGAAATCTCTGCCGAAATATGACGATAAGTGTCCGTCCACTGTGGACTCGCGGCCGCTCATACACCGAGCCCTACTGAAGATCCACGCTGGCAGCGCCAGTCGCACGCGATGAGGCATCGCGGCCGTCGTTGTTAAAGGGCTTGTGACCTTTCACGCGGCAGGAACGTGCTGGTCGCAGCAGATGGCGCGGCGCGTACGACTTGGGGATGAATGGGCGCACGGTGGACATGCGCCGTGAGGGGGGGCGGGTGGGCGCGACCGCGTGCGGACGCGAAGTGTCGGGGCCAGCGGGCAGAGTTGTGGACGGTTCACGACACATCTCAAGCAGGAGGCATCACCCATGGGAGCACCGCAGGCGGTCGCCCTACCCCAGCAGCAGGCCGCGCAACAGCCGGCGGCCGCCACCCGCGAGCTCGTCAAGGTCTACGGCAGCGGTGAAGCCGCCGTCAGAGCGCTGGACGGCGTCAGCGTGCAGTTCGGGCGCGCGCAGTTCACCGCCATCATGGGCGCCTCTGTTCTGGCAAGTCGACGCTGATGCACTGCATGGCAGGGCTGGACAGCGCCACCTCAGGGCAGGTCTGGGTGGGTACGACCGAGCTGACCCGGCTGCGGGACGCGCAGCTGACGCGGGTGCGGCGGGACCAGATCGGGTTCGTCTTCCAGGCGTACAACCTGCTCCCGCAGCTGACCGCCGAGGAGAACATCCTGCTGCCGCTGCAGCTGGCCGGGCGCCGCCCGGACGCCACCCTCTTCAACCACCTCATCGAGGTGCTGGGCCTGCGCAGCCGGCTGAAGCACCGGCCGAGCCAGCTCTCCGGCGGTCAGCAGCAGCGGGTCGCGGTGGCCCGCGCGCTGGTCAGCCAGCCAGCGGTGGTCTTCGCGGACGAGCCGACCGGCAACCTGGACTCACGGTCCGGCGCCGAGGTGCTGTCCTTCCTGCGCCGGTCGGTGCGCGAGCTCCAGCAGACCGTCGTGATGGTCACCCACGACCCGGTCGCCGCGTCGTACGCGGACCGCGTGGTGCTGCTCGCGGACGGCCGGCTGGCCGGCGAGATCCACCAGCCCACCCAGGACTCGGTCGTCGACGCGCTTCGTGGCCTGGGGGCCTGACAAACATGTCCGTTCTGCGCACCCAGCTGCGTGGCCTGGCCAGCCGGCCCACCCGGCTGCTGCTGACCTCGCTCGCCGTGATCGTCGCGACCGCTTTCGCGTATGCGACCTTCCTTGTCCAAAGCGTTGTCGAACAGTCCCTCCAGGATTCGTTCAGCACCACCACCTCGGCCACCAGCGTGGTGGTCAAGTCCTCGACCAACCTGCCGGACTCCGCCGCTGGCAAGGTCCGGGCGCTCCAGGGCGTCAGCCAGGTCGCCGAGCAGGGCGTCACCTTCATCCAGGGCGGCGGCCTCGACTTCTTCGTCCAGTCCGACCCTGGCAGCGGCCCATTGTCGCTGGTGAGCGTGGTGTCTGGGCACTACCCGACGGCTGCCGGGCAGATCGCGGTGTCCGAGGACACCGCCAAGAAGGCCCACCTGAAGATCGGTGACACCCTCCCGGTGCAACCGAGTGAGCAGGGCAAGAAGTCGATCCAGGTGACCGTCACCGCGATCGTCAGCCCGCATGGCCGGGGTGCTGACGTGTTCGTGCCTGCCAGCGGCCTGACCGCGTTGGGGGCGCATTTCAATCGGCTCAACATCAGCGCCACCGCCGGTACGGACACGGCCGCCCTGGTCAGCAGCGTGAAGAGCGCGGTCGGTGGCACCGGCATCACGGTCGACGACGCCGCCACCATTCGGCAGAGCGACGCGACCGACGTGAGCAAGGCGGTCGGCGAGCTGTTCCTGGTGCTCGGCCTGTTCGTGCTGGTCGCGGTGCTGGCCGCCGGCCTGGTCGCGGCCGCCACCTTCCGGATCGTGTTCGCCCAGCGGATGCGCCAGCTGGCCCTGCTTCGGGCGATCGGCGCGAAGCGCGACAAGATCATCGGCGCTCTCGTCATCGAGGGCGCGATCACCGGCCTGGTCGCCGGAGTCCTGGGTGTGGTGCTCTCGGCCGGCATCGCGTACGGCGCGATAGCGATCATCAACTCGACCGGCTCGGTCGTGCCGTTCCCCGGCCTGAATGTGCTGGCTCTGCTCGGCTGCGTGGCCGGCGCCGTGCTGGTGACGGTCGGTTCGGTGCTCGCCCCGGCGATCTCCGCCTCCCGAGTGCCGCCGCTGGCCGCGCTGCGGACGGCCGCGGTTGCCGACGGCGCCAAGAAGGTGGGCTGGCTCCGGATGTCCTTCGGCATCCTGCTCGTGCTGGCCGCCGCACTGGCGGGCGTTGCCGCGACGGTCATCCACTCCTCGACTGGCGCGCTCATCGTGGTCGTCTCCGGCGCCTTCGCGTTCGGCGCGCTGCTCACCCTCGGGCCGTATGTGGTGCCCTCGCTGGCCCGGCTGCTCGGCTGGCCGGCCGGCGCGCTGGCTCGCACGACCGGCCGGCTGGCCATCCGCAACGCGGCCCGCTCGCCCCGTCGAATCGCCGCCACCACGTCGTCGGTGGTCGCGCTCGGCGTGACGCTGGTGACCGGCCTGCTGGTGGGCACGGCGTCCATGCAGGCTTATGCGGATGCGCGGCTGAGCGCCGAATTCCCGACCGCGGTGGTCGCGTACCCGACCAGCGGCGCGACACCCGCGCAGCTGCAGGCGTTGGCGAAGAACCCGGCCATCGCCCGAGCGGTGCCCAAGACCGCGGCGGATGTCACCATCAGCGCGCAAGGCGCGCGAGAGACCCTGCCGGCGACCGGCTTGGACGCGAGTGCGGTCCCGAGCCTGGCCAAGGTCGCGGTCGCCGGCGGCCGGCCGAGCGACGTGGGGGTCGGTGACATCGGCCTGCACAGCGATGTGGCGGCCAAGCTGGGCGTGCATATTGGTGACTCGGTCGCGGTCTCGGCCGGCAACCGGTCGGTCACCCTGAAGGTCACCGCGACCTGGCAGACCGCCTTCGGGCCGGCGTTGCTGATGCCGTCCGATCTCCGCAAGATCGCGCCGAACGCCACGGTGAGCACCGTGCTGGTTGACCCGGCGGCCGGCCACACCGTGCCGGAGATTCGCAAGATCGTCAGCGCCGCTTTGCCGAACTCCCAGGTGCAGGACGCGGCGTCGGCGCGGGAGAGCTTCCAGGGCCCGCTGGCCACCGTGACGCTGATCGCGCTCGGCCTGCTGGCGCTGACCGTGCTGATCGCGGTCACTGGAGTGGCGACCACCATGACCCTGGCCATCGTGGAGCGTACGACCGAGTCCGGCCTGCTCCGGGCGCTCGGCCTGTCCCGCCAGGGGTTGCGCGGTTCGCTGATGCTGGAGTCGGGGGTGTTCGGGCTGGTCGGGGCCGCGATAGGGCTGGTGCTGGGATCGTTCTACGCCCTGGCGGCTGCTGGACTCGCTGTCGCTTGGGGTGAGCCTGGTGCTGCCGGTCGGCGAGCTGGTGCTGGTGGCGGTGGTGCTGGTCGCGCTGACCCTGCTGGCCGGCTGGCTGCCGTCCCGGCGGGCCGCCCGGATCTCCCCGGTCGACGCGCTCGCCACTTCCTGAGGAGTCACCCGGATGTTTCCGCTGCTGCGGGTCTTCCTGTCGGACCTGCGCCGGCACCCCGTCGGGACGTTGCTGCCCGGCGTGGCGCTGGCGGTCGGGCTGGCGTGTGTCGTCTCGTCTGTGCTGGTCGGTGGTGCATATGACACCGCCATCCAGCGGAACAAGCCGCACACGCCGGCCGGTTCGGCGGTGGTCATCCGGGCGCCTGGTACGGACCTGCCGGCCAGCCTGGTCACCGAGGTTCAGCAGCTGACTGGGGTAGCCACCGCGCAGCCCCGGCAGGTCACTTCCGGTCAGGTGCTCGGCGCGGACGGACGGCCGCTGAACACGCCGGCGAGCATTCGGGTGGAGCCGAGCGACCCGCGGCTGTCGACCACGACCATCCTGCAGGGCCGGCTGCCGCGCGGTGACCAGGAAGTCGCGATCGACGAGGTGGACGCTCAGCGTAAACATCCGCTCGGCAGTTCGGTGCTGATCGCCGACTACCGGACCGGCAAGCCGGTCAAGGCACTGATCGTCGGCGTCTCGGCGCAGGATCTCGGTCGCCCGGGTGGGATCGCGATGGTGGCCGCACCGGCGTTCGCCACCGCGCATCTGGACTCGACCACGATCTACGGCATGGACGTGGTGCTCACCGCTGGCACCCCGGTCGACGCGATGCTGCCTCGGATCGAGGCGACCGTCGGCGGCAACTATCAGGTAGAGACGGCCGCGCAGGCCCGGGCGAGCGAGCAGCCCAGCCCGATCGGCATCAGCAGCACGCTGTTCGTGATGTTCAGCCTGCTGGCGATGGCGACCGCGGTGTTGGTGGCCGGCGCGGCTTTCCGGGCGGTGACGGCGTCCCGGGTTCGGCGTACGGCGTTGCTCCGCGCGCTGGGCGCGTCCCGGCCGCCGCTGGTCGTGGTGACCGTGCTCGAAGCCGTCGTGATCGGGGTGGTGGCGGCCGGGCTGGCGGCTGGCGGTCGGGTCGGGATGGTTCATCTCGGTCGGCATGCTTTCGGTGCTGAACAGCGTCGGCGTGTCCGCGCTGCTCGGGAGCACCGGCGTGACGCCAGCCGTGCCCGGGTTGGTGCTGGCCACGGTGGCTGTGGCGTTGGGGGTCGCGGCGGCCGTGACCGCCGCGCTGCGGCCGGCCATTCAGGCCTCCGGGGTGCCGCCGGTGGCGGCGCTCTCCGCGGTGCCGGACGCCCCGGTCGAGCGTGGCGCCGGCGTCGCCCGGCTGGTCCTGGGGGCCGGCATCGTGCTGCTCGCCGGCCTGCTGGCGATGCTCGGCATCGCCGCCCGGAGCTTCTTCCCGCTGCTGGCGTCGGCTGTCTTCACCATGATCGGGCTATTCGGTGTGCTCGGCCCGCTGGTGGTGCCGCTGCTCGTACGGGTGCCCGGCTGGATCGCCGGCCTGGTCGCCCGGTTCCTCGGGCCGGCTGGTGCGGTCATCCGAGTCGCGGCCCGGGAGCCGTCCCGTACGCCGCCGTACGCCGCGCCGGGCGGCCGCCGTCGCGATGCCGCTGGCCGCGCGCTTTCTCGCTGCTCGCCTTCGGGGTGGTCGGCAGCGCCTCGCTGCGGGACGCGGTCGTTCGGCACAGCGACGCGGCCAACACCGCGGCCTTCGACACCGCCACCCTGCTCGGCTGGGGGCTGCTCGGCCTGTCCGTGCTGGCCGCCGTCAGCGGGGTGGTCGCGACCACCGCGGTCTCGATCACCGAGCGGCGCCGCGAACTCGCGCTGTCCCGCGCGCTGGGCGTTACCCGTACGGGCGTCGGCCTGCAGGTGGTCGCCGAGGCGATGCTGCTGTCAGTGGTCACCGCCGTCACCGGCAGCCTGATCGGCTACCTGTACGGCGTGGCCATCGTGTCGATGCTGAACCTGCCGACCGCGGTGGGCCCGCCGCTGCCGCTGCTGGCCTCCCTCGCGGCCGTCACCGTCCTGGCCGTGCTGGCCGCCGCCGGCCCAGCGATCCGCGGCGCGTTGCTCACCCCCACCAACGCTCTCGCCGACAACTAAGTGGTCTGGGCCGTTAGTCGGCTCCGCCACTTGAGTGCGGCACGCCCTGTACGTCACGCTCTGTTACCATTTACTTGCCCTATACCTGCCAGAGGTATGTCCGATTGTGACATTGTTGGCCGTTGGGGCGGTCGAATGGGCAACAACGTCACAATCGGACATAGCCGTCCGGCTATATATCCAAAATTTGGTGACCGGGCGCGAGAATCAGTCACCTCAGCCACTCCAGCCCTGTGTTGATCTTGGTTAGTTGGTCCGCCCAAAACGGACACTCACTCGATATGTCCGCTTCAGGTAGACCAGCTAACCAAGATCAACAACGGAAACAGTGGACGGTGACCGTCGGGCGGCAATCTCCACACGTACAGTCGCGACGATCGCAGTCAGAAAAACGCCCACTCTTGCGGAAAACCACGCACATCACACCAGTCACTCCAGCCCCAAAACAGGCCCCCCGAAATCGAGCGTTCACGACAGCACCGACAAAACGGCGCCACCCACCCAACGCATCAGCCAGACCGACCCCGTTCTTCCTTGAGGCCCCGCCCGGAGGGCAGACCTTGGCCTCCACCCCCGACGAACTAGCAGCCTGGACCACTAAGTCAGCGGCGAGAGCGCAGGACCGGGCGGAGCGCCTCGACCACAGCCGGGTCCTCGATCGTGGAGGGCATCGGCTCGTCCTTGCCATCGGCGATCCCGCGCATGGTTCGGCGCAGGATCTTGCCGGAGCGGGTTTTGGGCAGTGCGGCCACCACATTCACCTGCCGCAGCGCGGCGACCGCGCCGATCTCGTCGCGTACCCGCTGCACCAACTCCGCGCAGACGGTGTCCGGATCGGTGTTCACCCCGCTTTTGAGCACCACGAGACCACGCGGGACCTGGCCTTTCAGGTCGTCCGCGACACCGATCACGGCACATTCGGCGACCGCCGGGTGGCCGGCGAGCAGCCTCCATCGCGCCGGTGGACAGCCGGTGCCCAGCCACGTTGATGACATCGTCCATCCGGCCCATGACGTAGACATAGCCGTCCTGGTCGACGAAACCGCCGTCGCCGGTCAGGTAGTAGCCCGGATATCGGGACAGGTATTCGGAAACATAGCGGTCGTCGGCGTTCCAGAGCGTTGTCAGCGTGCCCGGCGGCAGCGGCAGTCGGATCGCCACCGCGCCTTCCACACCGGCTGGTACGCGGCGGCCGGACTCGTCCAGGATCTGTACGTCATAACCCGGCACGGGCACACTCGGCGAGCCCGGCTTGATTGGCACCCGATCGAGGCCACGCGGGTTCGCGCAGATCGGCCAGCCGGTTTCGGTCTGCCACCAGTGATCCACCACCGGCACGCCGAGAACTCTGCTGGCCCAGTCGTAGGTGGCCGGGTCGAGCCGCTCGCCGGCCAGGAACAACGTACGGAATCGGCTGAGGTCCAGTCGGGCCAGCGCCCGGCCGAGCGGGTCTTCCTTCTTGATCGCCCGGAATGCGGTCGGTGCGGTGAAAAGCGCTTTCACGCCATGCTCGGAAATGACCCGCCAGAATGCGCCCGCATCCGGGGTGCCGACCGGTTTTCCCTCGTACAGAACGGTAGTCGCGCCAATCAGCAAAGGCGCGTAGACGATGTACGAATGCCCGACGACCCAGCCGACATCGGATGCGGTCCACCACACGTCACCAGTGTGGACGTCGTAGATATTGGTCATGCTCCAGGCAAGCGCGACCGCGTGGCCACCGTTGTCCCTTACCACTCCCTTGGGTTTCCCGGTGGTGCCGGACGTGTAGAGAATATAGAGCGGATCGGTCGCCGCGACCGGTACGCAGGGTCGCGGGCTGGCGGTGGCCATCACTTCGGCCCAGTCCAGATCTCCCTTGCGCATCAACGCGACCGCCTGCTCGCGCTGCAGGACAATGGTGACGTCCGGTGGATTCCGGGCCAGCGCGAGCGCCCGGTCGACCAGCGGCTTGTATTCGATCACCCGCTTGCCTTCGATGCCGCAACTCGCGGTGACCAGGACTTTTGGCTGTGCGTCGTCGATACGGATGGCGAGCTCGGTGGGCGCGAACCCGCCGAACACGACCGAATGGACCGCGCCCAACCGGGCGCAGGCGAGCATCGCGATGACCGCTTCCGGGATCATCGGCAGGTAGATGACCACCCGGTCGCCGGCTACCACGCCCTGTTCTGCCAGCACTCCGGCGAAAAGCGCGACCTGGTCGCGGAGTTCTTGGTACGTGTACGTCCGCTGGGTGCCGGTGACCGGCGAGTCGTAAATCAGCGCCGGCTGCTGGCCGCGACCGGCGTCGACATGCCGGTCGAGCGCGTTGTGGCAGGTGTTGACACGGCCGTCCGGGAACCAGCGGTAGAACGGCGGCCTGGAGTCGTCCAGCGCCTGGGTCGGCGGCACGTACCAGCTGATCGCCTCGGCCGCTTCCAGCCAGAACCTCGCTGGATCGGTCAGGCAGGCGCTGCGCTGGTACGTCTCCCGATAGGACGGCATGGACGGGTTCCTCCAGGGTCAACCGACGGCATGTCCCCGTTGCCAGCCCACTGTCTCAGAGTCGCCGCCGGATGCGCTATTCGGCCAGGCCGGCGCGGATCCCGGCGAGGATGATTTCCAGCCCCGCGCGAAAACCCCGGTCGCGGTCGCCGCCGCGGGTCTGTTCCTCGATGGTGAACCCGTTGACGTAGCTGAAAATCGTGTCTACCGCGGTCAGCGCGGCTTGGTGGGTCCCGCCGGCCTTGACCAACACGTTGGCCAGCTGGTGAAAGGCTGCTTCGCCGGCCTCAGACGGCACTTGGAAGGTGGACATCAGCCGGGCGCCGTCGCGGTGCGCGAGCATCCCCGCGCGGGTGCCGATGGCGACCGCGCGGTAAACGTCCGCCCAGTCGCCCTCGAGGGCGTCCACCGGAATCCCACCGGAGCCGACGATGTGCCCGACGACCGCGTCCAGGAGGGCCTGCTTGCTGGGGTAATGCCGGTAGAGCGCGCCGGCCTGGACGCCGAGTTTGGCGGCCAGCTTGCGGGTGGTGAACGCGTCCAGCCCAACCTCGTCGAGCAGCTCGACGGCCGCCTCCAGCACCTCGTCCCGCCGCGCCATCCGCGTACCCCCTCCGCCTCGGCTCATCTTGCCAGTTGACAACCCGCGACCCGACTGTGAACATTGTTCACGTGAACAATGTTCACGTGACTGGAAGGATATGACATGAGACGCGTACTGGTGATTGGCGCTGGTCTTGGCGGGCTCGCGGTGGCGCAGGGGTTGCGTAAAGCGGGCATTGACGTGCAGGTGTACGAAAAGGACACCGATATCGAGGCGCGGTGGCAGGGCTACCGGATCGGGCTCCGGGAGTACGGCTGGTCGGCGTTGCGAACCTGCCTGCCGGCGGAGCTGTACGACCTGGCCTGGGCCACCTCCGGCAGCCTGGTCGGGCCCGGCCTGTTGTGGGACGAACAGCTGACCTGTTGGCCAGCGGCGATCAGATCGGTCCGCCAGAGGACGCCCGGGTGCTCGACCGGCACGTCTTTCGGCACGTGCTCTTCCGGGGCATGCAGGACCGGGTGCACTTCGGGAAGAAACTGGCCAGCGTCGACGAGACCGCCACCGGCGTACGGGTGACCTTCGCCGACGGCACGATGGCCGAAGGGGACGTGCTCATCGGCGCTGACGGCGGCCACTCGGTCGTACGCCAGCTGCTGCTGCCGCACTTCGGGTTCGTGTCCGCGGACCTGTGCGGCGCGATGGGGCGTACGCCGCTGACCGAGCGGTTCCGCCGGCTGGTCTACGGCCGCGGCACGATGGTCAAGGGGCCGCACCTGAACCTGATGCTCGGCCGGATGGAGTTCGCCAACGCGCCCGGTCCGCTCGGGCTGCCGCCGACCTCCAGCTATGTCCGCTGGGTGCTGCTGATGCCGCCGGACCACCCGGCCGCCCAGCCGACCGCCGTGATGCCGGACGTCCGCAAGGTCGTCCTGGAGCTGATCGACGGTTGGCATGAGGACCTGACCGACCTCATCAAACAGAGCGACGCGTTCAACAGCGCCATCGGCAGCCCGGTCCTGCTGGACCAGCCGGTGACCGCGTGGGACGCCGAACGCATCACGATGC
The DNA here is from genome assembly GCF_010993775.1 of Fodinicola feengrottensis. Taxonomy (GTDB): domain Bacteria; phylum Actinomycetota; class Actinomycetes; order Mycobacteriales; family HKI-0501; genus Fodinicola; species Fodinicola feengrottensis. Next base: position 19,154 of record NZ_WOTO01000051.1, read on the forward strand.
TGGGCGATGCGGCTCACCTGACCATCGCCAGTGGTGGCAATGGCGCCAACACCGCGCTCCGCGATGCTGAGCAACTGACCCAGCGACTCACGAACGACGATGATGTGGTCGCGAGTTTGCGGGCGTACCAAACGGAAATGCTGGAATACGGCAACGAGGCCGTCGAGTTCGCCAAGGAAAATCAGAAGAACTTCGTTCCCGAGTCAGCTCCGGCGAAAGCGCTCTGACAGCTCCGGGTTGGTTTCCCACCACAACCTGGTCGGTTCTTCTTCGGCCTGGACTTCCTCGGCTTCATCCAACTGCTGATCGACTTTCGCCGCGTCTTTCGCGTCATCGGAGATCATCCGGCGAAAAAAGCGCGGCGAGGAACGGAAGCCCGGCAAGGTCGCCGCCGATCCACAGCACGCCGGCGCCAATGATCTGGTCCATTCGCAGGCTGGGGCCCCACGTACGGCCAAGTGCCGTGTAATACGCGGCGGCCACCACCAGGGGTCCCAGCCACAGCACCAAACCCAGGCCCGCGTCGAAAACTACCTCGACGAAGGTGATGGCGACCGCGATCAGGTGCGGGTATTTGCGCGGCATCGGGTCGATCTGCAAGCGGCCGTAGAAATAGACGAACCCGATCACCACAAGAGCCAGCCGGCTGAGTGCGTCGAGGCCGCCGTTGCGCAGAATCGCCTCGTACCAGCCGGTGAAATACAACAACCATGGCGTGGCCAGCAAAATCACCGAGCCAATTGGTGGGTACGTCAGCAGGTGGGCGACCTTGCCATTCAGGACACGGTCAAGTTTTGCCTTGTTTTCGCAGGCTTCCCGCAAGAGCGTGAGCGGCGCGCCCATCGCCAGGCGAAAGGCGTGATCATCAGCAACACGATGACCTGCACGGCCCGTACCCAGAAAAGCACGTCGTCGTACGCGCCAACGAAAGTCACCGACACCAGCAGCATGCTGCCCAGGCCACCCCCGAAAAACGCTGCTGACCTGGCCAACGGCCAGCCCGGCACGCGGCGCAGGGCCCACAGGTAACCGGCGCCGAGCGCGATGGCCAGCACCAGGCTGACCGCATCCGGCGTCCAGGTCGTCACCGCGGTTACCATCGTCAGCGGTTGCACATGCACGTCCGTACTCTCCTAACGCCGTTCTGCCAACGTACGCTCGCCGTTTCTGTCGGCATCCCGGAGGACCCTCAGATCCGGGGCGGCATTTTTCCTCCCTACCCACAGTCACCCACGCCCTCGTCATTCTGTCGATGCGGACAATGCCGCAGTTGCGGAGAGTGAATGGGCGGGTTTCTTACGGTCTGATGATGTAAGCCCGCGTACGGGCCTAAGCGAGTCCGTAGGCGGCTAGCGTCCAGACGGTGACTGTGTTGATCACCGGCGGCGCCGGTTTCGTGGGTTCGCACACCGCTGACCGGCTGGCCGCCGACGGCGTACCGATCCGGCTGGTGGACGCCCTGCTGCCGGCCGCGCACGGCGGCGACCCGCCGGCGTGGACCGAGCCGTACGGGCTGATCAGGGACGATCTGACCGACGTGGACACAGTCGCCGGAATGCTCGACGGGGTGGACGCGGTGTGCCACCTGGCCGCCATGGTCGGTCACGGCGTGGACCCCTCGGACGCGCCGGACTACGTCCACAACAACGACTACGCGACGGCCGTCCTGCTGGCCGCGATGGCGCGTACGGGCGTGCGCCGGCTAGTGCTGGCCAGCTCGATGGTCGTCTACGGCGAGGGCCGTTATCGGTGCGCCGAGCATGGCATCGTGGCAGCCGCGCCGCGCCGGCTCGCCGACCTCGCGGAAGGTCGCTATGACCCGCCCTGCCCGCATTGCGGCGGCTGGCTGAGAGCCCGGAGTTGATCGGCGAGGACGCGCCGGTCGATCCGCGAAGCACGTACGCGGCAACGAAACTCGCCCAGGAGCACCTCGCTTCCGCGTGGGCGCGACAAACTGGCGGCGCCGTGTGGGCCTTGCGCTATCACAATATTTACGGTCCGCGGATGCCACGCGACACGCCTTATGCTGGCGTCGCCTCAATTTTCCGTTCAATGCTGGAACGCGGCGACGCGCCGACCGTGCTCGAGGACGGCCACCAGCGCCGCGACTTCGTACACGTCACCGATGTCGCCGCCGCCAACGTCGCGGCGCTGTCGACGCCCGCTCCCGAGGGCCGGCTGGAGGCGCTGAACATCTGCTCCGGCACACCCCACACCGTCGGCGACTTCGCCACCGCGCTCGCAGCCGCGATGAACGGCCCGGCGCCGGTGATCGCCGGCGGAGCGCGGCCCGGGGACGTACGACACGTCACCGCCGACCCGGCCAAGGCCCGCGAAGTCCTCGGATTCCACGCCCGTACGTCCTTCGCGGCAGGCGTCGCCGCCTTCGCCACCGACGAACTCCGTGAGCCACCTCGTACGATGGCGCTCTCTACATAGGGTGCGGCGCGAAACTGTCGTACCCCTCGGGCAGATTTGCCCCCACCCAGTGACGGGTGGGGGGTGGGTTTGAGGACCAATGTTCAACTAAAAATTAAGGACTACCTCTCGACCCACCCCCCACCCGTTCAAAGGGAGGGGGAAAGAAAAACAGACACCTACGACAATTTCGCGCCGCACCTGCCGTTTCCGGCCGGGGAAAATCATGCGGCCTGGGTGGAGCTTTCCAGCGGGAGGCGGACTTCGAAGCGGCAGCCGGGGCCGTGGTTGCTGGCTGTGATCCGGCCGGCATGCGCCTCGACCAGGCCACGGGCCACCGCGAGGCCGAGGCCGCCGCCTGCGTCCGCGCCGCCGGGCGTACGGGCGGGGGTGCCTCGGTAGGCCACATCGAAGACCCGGTCGATCTCGTTTTCCGGGATCCCGCCGCAGGCGTCGTCCACCCGCAGCCAGGCCTCCGCGCCTTCGACGCCGGCGGCGACCACGACCGACCCGTCCGGCGGAGTGTGCCGGATCGCATTGGCGAGCAGGTTGCGAAGGACTCGGCCGAGTTCGGCGTCGCTGCCCTGGACCACTGGCCAGTCGGCGTCTTCGGCGGCGGCCAATCGCACGCCCTTGCGGGCCGCGCCGGCGCCCTCGGCGGCCAACGCCTCGGACACCACTTCGCCGAGCGACACCGCGGACAGGGTGAGCTGTAGGGCGCCCGCGGTGATCCGGGACAACTGGAACAGATCGTCGACCATCGCGGACAGCCGCTCGGTCTCGCGCCGGATGTTGCGGTTGTATTCGGCGATCTCGTCCGGCGAGGAAACGACCCCGTCCTCCAACGCCTCCGTCATCGCCCGGATACCGGCGAGCGGTGTTCGCAGGTCATGGCTGATCCAGGCGACCAGCTCGCGGCGGGATGACTCGAGCGTACGTTCGCGGGCTCTCGCCTCGCGCTCCCAGACGCTGTCCGCGGCGATCTGCCGGCCAAGCAGCAGCCCCGCCGGCACCGAGATGGCGGCCACCAGCAAGCACACCACGATGGTGTTTTTCAGTGCGGTGTCGAACATCAGGCCGTTGACCAGCAGCACGCCGGTCAGGGTGGCGAGCACCGGGACCAGCACCAGCACCGCGAGCGCGGTGGCGATCGACTGGCGGCGCATCCGCTGCAACACCAGGCTGCCGATCAGCACCATCGGCAGCGTGCCGACCAGCGCCAGCGGCGCGACGTGCAGGAAGAGGGTCATGAGGTGGTCCCCTGCGGGTCGTACCGGTAGCCGACGCCCCAAACCGTGGACAGCCGCCGCGGATGCACCGGATCGGTCTCGATTTTCTCCCGCAGCCGGCGTACGTGCACCGTCACGGTCGACTGGTCGCCAAAACTCCAGCCCCACACCTGTTCCAGCAGCTCAGGTCGGCGATGGACCTGTCCGGGATGTTTGAGGAAGAAGGCCAGCAAGTCGAACTCGCGGGTCGTCAGCACCAGCTCGCGGCCGGCGAGGACCGCTCGGCGGGCGTCCAGATCGAGGGTGAGGTCGCCGTCGGCGACCGTGCCAGAGGCCTTGTCCGCGTCGGCTGGCACGGCGGTGCGACGCAGCACCGATCCGATCCGATCCGATCCGTAGCACCAGCTCGCGCGGGCTGAACGGCTTGGTCACGTAGTCGTCGGCGCCAGTTTCCAGCCCCAGCACGCGGTCTTCTTCTTCGCCCAGCGCGGTCAGCATGATGACCGGGATGCTGCTCTTGGCGCGCAGCTGCCGGCAGACCTCCAGGCCATCCAGCCCCGGCAGCATCAAGTCGAGGACGACCAGGTCAGGTGGGTCGGCCTGGATAGCGGCCAAGGCGGCCTCGCCGTCGCCGCGGACCTCCACCCGGTAGCCGGCATGCGTCAGGTAGCGCTCCATCACGTCCCGTACGGTCAGGTCGTCGTCAACGACCAGTACGCGCGCGCCCATCAAGTCACCATCCTGTCGCGAGCAGATGATTGACCGCCAAGGCCAGGCCGGCCTGGGCGGCGAGCCACCAGCGGGTCTTGCGCACCGGGAGTGCCGCGCAGACCGGGACTATCCAGACCGCGAAGGGCAGCCAGATCCGCTCCACCTCAGCTTTGCTCAGCCCGGACAGGTCCGCCAGCACGACGGCCAGGACAGCAGCGCCGGCGAGCACCACCGCCGCCCCCATCCGGTCGTTACAATCGGATTCCGATTGTAACAACGGCGGGGGGTTTTAGCTGCGCAAACGTACTGCCGCGTGACAATCGGACACGACGCAGGCCGGCCACTGTGGCCGGGCCGATGACCAGCGCCAGCGCGGCGAAGTTGGCCCACACCCAGTACCAGTACGGCCGCATCGTCGCGATGCCCTGGTAATAGCGGACATGCACCAGCGCGATGCCCTGCCACCAGAGAAAGCCGGTCGCGCTGAAAGCCACCACCACCGCGACCACGCCCAGCCCGGCGATCAGCAGCGGACGGATCCGCCGGGTGATCAGGGCCACCGCGAGGGGCACCACACCGGCGAGAACGAGGCCGTACGACAGGTAAAGCCCGTAGCCGAGCAGCAGCCCGCCGCCGAGCGAGTACACCTCCCGCCACCGGCCGCGACCGACCGCGCCGACCGCGAAAGCGGCCACGCCCCAGGCCACCACGGCCGCGAAAATCGCGTCCGCCGACACGCCCATCCAGATCGCGCCAGGAAACAGCACTCCGAATGGCAGTGCCGTACGAGCGACCTTTTCGGCGCCGAGAGCGCGCAAAGTCACCGCGACGGCAATGCAGGCTGACGCCCCCGCGAAAATGCACAGCAGGCCGCCGCGATTCCTCCGCCACCGAGGCCGACCCGTTGCAATAGCACGAAAATCAGCGTCACACCGGGCGGGGGTGGCCGGCCACGTGCTCGGTCCACTGGTGTGGGCCAGCGACGATGCCGTCGGTGAAATGCGCCAGGAAAGCCCCGATGTCACGGATTTTCGGTACGGCACTGAGATATTCCGGCTGCCGCTCCAGGCGGCCCTGAATGCCGTCGCCCCAACCGTCCACCAGCGCAAGGAAAAAGATCCAACCGGCTGCGGTCGCGTACGCGACCCAGAGCAGCCGTTTCCAGCTGAGGCGGGCCGCCCATTCAGGGCCTTTGACCACCACCAGTGCGGCCAGCGCGAGCGCGGGCACAGTGCCCGGGCCGACATGCGGCGCCCACTGCGCCCACAGCGGTGGCCAGCCGGTGTACGGGCCGCGGCCGTTCGGGCCGACCGAAAAGTCGATCAACAACCAGCCGACGCCAGCGGCCACCGCCACGAGAGCGCCGACCGCGCCGACGGCGAGCAGGTCGCGGCGGGTGCCGCGATCCGGGCGCGCGCCAGCGCGGGTGGCAGTCGTCGTCACCCGGCTGACGCTAGTCAGTGAGCCGGCCACTCTCGGCGTTGTCGGGCAGTGCGTCACAAGACCGTAAGAAGAATCGGGCGCCGGATTCGGCCCTAGCCTCAGGTGACATGAGCCCACCCGTGGATGTCATCCTGCCGTGCCTGGACGAGGCGCTCGCGTTGCCGGGTGTGCTGCACGCGCTGCCCGCCGGATATCGGGCGATCGTCGTCGACAACGGTTCGACCGACGGCAGCCCACAGGTGGCGGCGAATTTTGGTGCCACCGTGGTGCATGAGCCCCGCCGCGGCTATGGCGCGGCTGTCCACAGTGGACTCCTCGCGGCCACCGCGGACGTGGTGTGCGTGATCGACGCGGACGGCTCACTGGATCCGGGCAAACTCCCGGATTTGGTGGCCGAACTGAACAGTGGCACCGATCTCGATCTCGCGGTCGGCCGCCGAGTGCCGACCAGCCGGCGGGCCTGGCCGTGGCATGCCAGGATCGGGAATTCCCTGGTGGCCTATCTGCTGCGCCGCCGGGGCGTACGAGTGACGGACATCGCCCCGATGCGTGCTGTCCGGCGAAAAGCACTCCTTGAATTGGACGTACGGGATCGCGCTTTCGGTTATCCGCTGGAATTGCTGCTGCGGGCCGGTGCGGCTGGCTGGACGATCGTGGAGCAGCCGGTCGACTACCGGCCGCGAACCGCCGGCACGGTTTCCAAGGTTTCCGGCTCTTTCCGGGGAACTTTGCGGGCCACCCGGGATTTCGGCCGGGTGCTGCGATGATCTGCGTTGTCCTCGCGAAAGCGCCGATTCCCGGCCGGGTCAAAACTCGGCTGTGCCCGCCGGCCACAGCGGTGGAAGCGGCCCGGCTCGCGGCCGCCGCACTGGTGGACACGTTGGCGGTCGTACGATCCTGCGCCTTCTTAAGACCGGTGGTCGCGATGGCTGGATCTCTCGACCAAGCCGAGTACGCCGACGAAATTCGCAGCGTACTGGCCGGAATTCCGGTGATTGGCCAACGTGGCCGTACGCTCGGCGAACGCATCGCGGCCGCACACGCCGACGCCTCGACCCTGTTCGCTGGCCTGCCATCTCTCCAGATCGGCATGGACACCCCGCATCTGACAGTCACCGATCTCGAAAAATCCGCCGGCCTGTTGGAAAACGCGGATGCGATGCTGGGCATGGCGACCGATGGCGGCTGGTGGATTCTGGGCCTGCGGCGGCCCGCGAACGCGCAAGCGATCGCCTCGGTGCCAACATCCCGCTCGGACACTGGCGAGCAGACGCTGAAGACTCTGCGGCGGCACCTAAAAGTTGCCATCGGACCCGTACTGTCCGATGTGGACACCATGGCGGACGCGTACGCATCAGCCGCTCTCGCGCCAGACGGCCGATTCGCGGCGGAGCTGGCGTCCGTCCTGGTGACTGACTCATGACCGTCGTCGGCACCGAATTCACCGCCGGCCTCAAGGGCTTTCGCTGTACGCTCCGGCGCACCGACGGCGTCGTCGTACGCCTCCCGGTTCGCCGCTGGCACGCCCCTGCTCGCGGCGCCGACCGCTGGATGCTGCCCGCTGCGCCCGCCCGACCCTGGACCTGGGCTGCGGCCCGGGCCGGCTCGTCACCGCCCTCTCGCCGAACGCGGCCTGCCGACGCTCGGCGTCGACATCAGCCCGGAAGCCGTGCACCGCACCCTCAGCCGCGGCGGGATGGCCCTGCACCGGGACGCGCTGACCCGGCTGCCGGGGGAAGGCCGGTGGCGGCATGTGTTGTTGGCGGACGGAAACATCGGCATTGGCGGCGACCCGGTTCGGCTCCTCAGCCGGGTCGCCGACCTGTTGGAACCCGGCGGCACCGCGCTCGCGGAACTGTCCAGCAACGGTGGCCTCTGGCGCGGCGGCGCCCGGCTGGAGTCACCCGACTCGGTTAGTCCGTGGTTCCCGTGGGCTCAAGTGGACCTAAGGTCCATCCCCACCATCGCAGCGGCCGCCGGCTTCACCGTACGGTCAGTCCGCCGCGGCCTCCGCGCCTTCGCCGAACTGCAGTTGCCAAGCGATCGGATCAGCCCGCGAGATCGTTTAGTTCCTTGGTCAGATCCGGCCGACCGAAAGTGGTGAAGATCAATCCCAGCTGATTGAGTAGGTGCTGGCGTTCATCGACTCCTAGCCCGTCGAGGAATTTATCGATCACACCAGTCATGGCCGACAACTGGTCGACCGCGCCAGCCGCGGGGGTCCGGCGATCAGCCCGGCCACTCGATCGAAGCCGTCCTCAACCAGCTCCGGCCATACATTCTTTCCCCGTTCCTGGTTCCGGTAGAACCAATATGCGCGGGCCATCGCCGGATCGCGGAGGATCTTGTCTCGAAGAAATCTGACGTGCAGCAGGTCGAACTCCCATTTTCGGCGTACTTCTGCTGCCTTTTCGCGTTGCAGAGCCAGTTCCTGCGCGATGTGCACAGATTGGTCGTTCGTCCATAGGTCAATCTGTACGTGCGAGATCAGCACCGGTAGGTCGACCCGCCGTCGCACCCCCACCAGGGCGGTGTTCATGCAGTCCTGCGCCGCCTCGCTTTCCAGAGGGGTGAATCTGGCGGCGATCTGACACGCGATTTGGCGCACGTAGTCGCGTACACCAGCGAGATTGACCACCGTTGGCATCTGCGCATCCAGGCTTTGCCATTCGGCGATCGCCCGCGCCGCGAACGAGCCGCCTTCCACCGAGCTGCGCAAAGTCATCGACCATTCCTCGCACGAGAGCGGGGGTCGTCCGACCAACCAGTCGAGCACGCTGGCGAGCCGTTCCTTGGCGGACATTCCAACCTCCGTACGAATCATCGGGTGATCAGCGGATCGGCGTGGTGAAGTGATTCCTGCGCTAGGTCCCGGAGCCTTCGGCGGTCTGGCCGAACCTCGTCGGCACTGACCGGCTGCCAGCGAAAGAGCAGCTTCTCCAGGAAAATCAGTCGTCGAACGTCAGCTGGCTCGATGCGAACAGCTCCGCTCAGCACCGCGACTACTCGCTCAGTTCGCGCCGGACTCTCGGAGCAGTCCTCCAGCCAACCATCGATCAGCGCGGGCAACCGAGGCCGCAGACTCGGTTCGTCACAGGCCCGTGCGACCGCTGCGGAAACGCTTTGTTGATGACTGAAATCGGTGATGAAGTCCAGGAAATGCGCGCCAGACGCTGCTCTGATCGCGGTGAGAGCGGGCAGCGCGACCGCACCCTGTTCTTGCGTCCCAGAAGCGAGCCAGGCGACAATTTCAGTCAGGAGTTCCTGGCGTTGAGCGGGACGAGTCCAAGTCGAGACGACGGCGTCGATGACCGCGTCGGCAACCTGTTCACGACTATCTAGACTTAGCGCTCGCAACCGGCGGAGGGCATAGGTCGGGTAATAGTCCATCAGCTGCCCACCGCACACGCTCGCGACTACGGACAACAACGCGGCGCTGGCGCCTTCCCGCGTCCACTGCCCCATGCGTTCCCGGAGCCGCGGGCCGATCCCTGGGCGCAGCGCCGCACTGGCTATCAGGTCGACGCCGGCCTGCCGCATTCCCGTCGCTTTGGCCCAGTCGATCGCGACTGCGGTAACCAGACCGAGATCAGTGTGCTGCTCGGCCACGTCCAAGAGCAGGTGTGCCGTCGAAACCGCGATCCGTTGCCGTGGATAGCCATTAAGGCGGGGAAGCCGTGCGATCCAATGACAAACGTCCCGCCGAAAGGAGGATGAGCGGTCCCGCAACGCGAAGCTGAGTACCGCGGGGGCGTACGCCGGCTTGTCGAAGGCGACACACCCGTCTGACGAGATGGTCGCCTCGATGGCAGTTGCCAGTATGTGTGCTCCCGGACCGAAAAAACCCACTGCTGATGGCGCTCTGGTCTCCCAACGCCTGGGCGAGCGCTTCGGCGGCACGCACCACCTGGGGCGCTGGCTCTGCTTCCAACATCGCAGTGGCGAGAAGGAAGAGGCGCGCTTCGGTGGTGTTGGACTCATCGGCGAACCACTTTTCCAGGTTGTCCCGCCAGTTGTGGTAGGCGGCGAGTACGTCGTTCGTGATCTGTTCGTCAGATTTCTCCGACTGCGATGGGCTTTTACGCGCATCGACGATCAACGCGGCCAATCGAGCGACCGCTCGTGGCGGCTTGTCGGCCCACAGCCTGTGTGCAGAGGTGTTCCCCAGCCACGGCCCGGCCGAGATTCCCGCGGCTGACAGTCGGGATGCAAGGACCTGCCTCGAGTCCGGTCGTGGCAGCGTGAACACCAGTTCGGTCGCACCTGCCTGCAGTTCTCGCCAGTGCTCGGCTGTCAGACATAGAACGAGGAAGGACCCGCAGTCTTTGATCGTACGTACATATGACATGAAAGACAGGGACAACTTCTCTATGACCTTCGGATCCGCGGTGTCCAGGCTGAGAAGGTAGCCGGCTCTTGGCTCGGTCGGAAGGGTGTCCTGCAGAATTCGGTTCGGTACGTCGTAAACCACTTTTCGTTCGATTCCGGGGAGCTCCGCGAGTAAACGCATCGCTGAGGTTTCCGCGCCGTTACCTGGATCCGTGACCAGGATCACAGCGCCCGTTTTGTGTAAGTGCCCTTTGGCCCCCTCCAAGGTGTGGTGCTGACCGTTGGCGTCGATGAAGCCGGGGTCGACGTACGTACGCTTGCATTCCTTGAGAAATTCGTCGCTTAGCTTGGTGTGCGGCATCTCCCGATCGGCAATTGGTGTGTGTGCCGATGTACATCGTGTACGTGTTCTGACCGCCGAAAACTTTGCCCGCTGCTTGGCCGGCGTTGGCACTTACGTCGATCCGAGCTGTCTCGTCCGCGTCTAGCGCTCCCCATTCGGTATCGGCGATTCCGGGTTCTTCCATGGGAATGTCCGTCGGCTCGGTCACCGGTCTCCCCTCTCCGTGGGCGGACGGCGATACATGGTCATGCCGCCGTGGACCGTTCCCGCCGCTTGTGCGCCATCGTGGGCCGTGATCGTGACGTGGTCGTTCTTTCCCTCCTGCCTTGGTGCGGGCGTGGAAGATTCTTCGGGCGGGGCCGGAAGAACGCCACCACGCAGCGGTTCGCCGATGGTGCCGGTATGTGCAGCCAGGCGTGTTGGGTGAAGGATTTTCCAGGAACCACGGCCGAAACATCGACGAAATGGTCTGGATGTAGGCCTGCGTAGCCGCCTTCGACGACATCCTCATAGACCCGATCGGACAGGATCGCCACCACGTGGGTGACGGTGTCGCTGCTGGCCGCGAGCATCATCTTGGCGACTTTCGAATCCAGCAGGCGGTGTGCGTCGTTGCGCGGTTTTCCGTTGCCGTCGAAGAAAGGGTTGTCGCCGTTGCCCGGCAGTGGACCGACATTGAGACTGACTCGAAGCCGAAGCAGTGGATCTTGTCGGCGGGCATTGTCATTGCGTTCGGCCAGGATTTCCTGGAGATACCGCAGATACGGATGCACCAGGCGGGGGAGCAACTCGGTGGGCACACCGATGGCGACGCCGTCGCCGGTGCTGTTGAAGAACCTGGGGGTGGCCCAGGCAGCGGCCAACCCGCTGCGACGGGCAGCCTCGGCGGCCACCACCCGAGCGATCTCCGTGCTGAGCGGCTGGTGGTCGCGACTCCGCGCGGCGGTGAACTTTTCCGCGTCCACCACGAGAATGCCTTGGTACGGCGGAAGATCCGCAGGTCGGCTGTACGGGCTGACAGGATCGACGGGCATGGTCGGCTCCGATGAGAGGGGGAGAAGGCGGATATAAGCCTCGCCCCGCCTGCCTACGGCTTCTGCCCACTATTGGGCAGACAAGACCGTGACGGCGGACTCACCATGGTCATGCCCGGTCGGTGGCGATGCGGTGCAGTCGGGGGAGATCTCGGAGCACCACCAGTCGCCGGCCGGTGCGTACGAGTGCCTCGCCGCGCAGGTGTGTCAGCTCCTTCACGATCATGTTGCGGGAGGCGCCGACCGCCTGGGCGAGGTCGTCCTGAGAAACCTCTATCCATACCTCGTCACCTCGGACGGATCCGCAGCTGTTGGTCAGCCGGATCAAGGTGCGGGCGAGCCGGGCACGAACGGGAAGGACAGCCATCTCCGCGCGCAGTTCGTCCGATTCACGCAGCCTTCCCGTGACGTAGCGCATCAGGTCGGGGGCAAGCCGGCATTCCTCCATCGCCCGATGGAATTCGTCAGCGCCGAACCGATGGGCGGTGACGGGTGCGAGAGCGGTGACCGTCGCGGACCGGTCCCGCCCATCGAGCACGGATGTCTCGCCAATGAGATCTCCACCGACACGGACGGCGAGCAGCGTGGTGCGTCCGTCCGGCTCGATCCGGACGACTTTCACCCGGCCGGTCCTCAGTAGGTAGACATGATTACCGGGTTCGCCTTGCTGAAACAGGACCTGGCGGGAGGCGAAGCGGGCGGGTCGGCCTCGAGACACGAGGTCGGACCGTCGGTGCGACGGGACCCGGTCGAGGAAGGTCACCCGGCGCTGATCGCCATCGAGCATCGACGCACCCCCGAAGTTGGTCAAAACACCAACAGTAGTCACCAAATGACGTTTGGTGATAGGTGCGTCCACATTCGGTAGCCATGGACATGCGGTACGGGAGGGGCCAGAACGGCTTGGATTGTTGAGAGTGCCGCCCGGAATCAGGCGGAGCGGTCGGCGTGCCGGGGCTCGTGGGTGCTGGCGGTGGCCGCGGCGCGGCGCTGTTCGCGCTTGTTCTTGACCAGTTCGATGGTGACCGGGATGAGCGACAGCAGCACGACACCGCCGATGACCGGCAGCACGAACTTGTCGATCGGGAAGTTGCCGAAGCGCTCGCCGAGGAAGTGGCCGAGCAGGATGATCGAGTCGGTCCAGAGCACCGCGCCGATCAGGTTGTAGACGAAGAAGCGCCTGGCGGACATTTCCAGCACGCCGGCGACCGGATTGAGGAACGTCCGTACGAGCGGGATGAAACGCGCCAGCACCACGGACTTGCCCGGGCCATACTTGTTGAAAACGCCCTCGGCCTTGTCGACGTACTTCTTCTGGAAGATCACCGAATTCGGTTTCTCGAACATCGCCCGGCCGAACTTGGCGCCGAGGAAATGCCCGACCTGGGCGCCGGCGGTGGCGAAGAGCGGGCAGCCGATCAGCAGCAGTGGCAGGCTCAGCTGGGCCCCAGCGACCTTGACGGCGACGCTGGTGGTGCCCACACCGGCCACGAAGAGCAGCGTGTCACCGGGCAGGAAGAAGCCGATCAGCAGGCCGGTTTCGGCAAACAGCACCGCGTATACGCCGAAAAGTCCGAATGGCTCGATATATGACTTCGGGTCAAGCGGATTGAACGACAGGCTCTGCTTCTGGGCGAGAGTGTCGTGGATGTACTCGCGGAGGCTCACCGTTCCCAGGCTACCGGGTGACCCGTCCTATCTGGCCGGCCGGTCTCAGCGCAGATTCAGGTTAGGAGCAATCTTCGACCATCTCTCGACCTCGCCACAAGAGTTCGCGACGGTTTTGGCCGCGATGAGGCATCGCGGCCAAAACCGCAGACGAAGCCGCGGCCAAAATCGAGGGTCAGTGGTCCGTACGAGTGAAGCCGTCCGCCTGCAGCAGCCACGGCTGCCGCTCGGTGTCCACCAGCGTCCGGTGCCCGTCGCTTTCCCTGACGCCGTCGACGTAAACGCCACGGCCTTCCTCAGACGGGTCCGTCACGTACTGCCAGCGCACCAACGCCGGTCCGGAGAGGGTGCTGAGGTCAGCGGTCGCCTTCATCCAGCGACGGCCGGTGAAGCCGGAGATCTGACCGTTTTGGTACGTGGCCGCGCCGATCGCCGGCGAGGTGGCCGAGAAGGGCAGCGCCGTCCAGGTGGTGCCGTTGTCGGTCGACACCGTCAGGCTGAGGATGTCCGAGTCGGCCTCGGTGTCCACGAACAGGTCGAAGCCGAGCTTGCCGGGCTGGGAGACCGGCAGCGTGAGCCCGGAGGTCCGCTTGTCGCCGTAGCCGGCGAACCACTCGTCCGGCCCGTCCGCCGGGTGTACGGGCAACGCCTCCGCGGTGTAGCGGGCGGCGGCCAGCCGGGACGGGTTGGTGCTGCCCCAGTTGCGGCTCGGGTGCACCCGGTTGGTCAGCAGAATCTCGAAGGTGTGCGACAGCGGGTCGATCACGATCGACGTGCCGGTGTAGCCGGTGTGACCAGCCGTTTCCGGGCTCGACAGCGCATCCATGTACCAGCGGTGGTTGAGCTCGAAGCCCAGCCCGTGCTGCGCCTCCGGGTCGGTCAGCGTCGGGTTGTAGTTGGTGAACATCGTGTGCACCGACTGCGGTGAGAGCATGTGGTAGCCGCGGTACGTGCCACCGTTCAGCAGCGTCTGCGACAGGATCGCCAGGTCGTCGACGGTGGAGAACAGGCCGGCGTGGCCGGCCACGCCGCCCAGCGACCACGCGTTCTCGTCGTGCACACTGCCCCACACCATTCCGCGCGGCGGGTTGGCCTGGAACTCGGTGGCGGCGATGCGCGGCTGCAGAGACGCGGGCGGGTTGTACATCGTGTCGTGCATGCCCAGCGGCCCGGTGATCCGCTCGCGAACCAGCTGGTCCAGTTTCTTACCGGTGACCCGCTCGGCCAGCACACCGAGGTTGATCATGCTGAGGTCGGAGTAGAGGTAGCGGGTGCCCGGCGGCGCGGTCAGTTTCGCGCGTACGGCCGCGTCCAGCCGCGACGCCGGGTCCGGATACGCGCTCCACAGCGGCAGCCCGGACGGCAGGCCGGACGTGTGCGTCAGCAGCATCCGTACGGTCACCGCCTGCTTGCCGCCGTCCGCGAACTCCGGCACGTACTGCGCGACCGGGTTCTCCAGTCCGACCTTGCCGCTCTGGATCAGCTGCACGATCAGGATCGACGTGAACAGCTTGGTCATGCTGGCGAGGTCGTAGATGGTGTTCGTACGGGCCGGAATCTGCTGGTCGGCGGGAAGTTCGTTGGTGGCGTCGGCATATTTCACCGCGTCGCCGACGGCCTCCCTGTCCACGATCGTGCCGTCATGGCCGACGATCCAGGTGGCGCCCGGATACATCGGGAAGCCGTTTGCCTGTTTCTGCAGGAAAGCACTAAGCGACGGGCGCAGTTTGTCCAACTCGGAGGCGGTCATCCCGGCCTGCCGTGGGCTGCCGGTGTGCAGGGTGGTCCACGGCGACGCGAAGCCGGAATACGGCTGGTCGAAACCGCGCGCCGACCCGGGCCAGTCCGGGCTCGCCGAGGCCGGCAGGGCACCGCTGAGGGTGGCCGAGACCAGAGTGGTCACGCCAATAGCCAAAGCCGCGAAGCGCTTCATCGCCGACTCCCTTCTGTGTCGATGTGGTTCATTACCGGTGCCCGTACAGCAAGTAGGGCGCGCGCTGGCGGTTGAAAGCGGCGAGCTCGCTCTGCCAGGAGGCGACGATGTCGGCCACCTCCATGCCGCTGTCGAGCTGGGTACGCAGCCGGTCCGAACCGGACAGCAGGTCCAGCCAGTATTGGCTGCCGGTGTGCACCCAGCTGAAGTTCGGATAGCGGCGAGCCTCCACCAGCATCGCCACCGCGGTTTCAATCGCCCGGTAGCGGTGCGGGTCGGTCACGGTCAGCTCGACCCCAGCGCAGGTTTGGTTGACATGGTCCGAAAAAGTCGGGACGAAATACGCTTCGCGAAAGCGTACGCCGGGCAGGTTGCGGGCATTGAGCCGATCGCCGTACTTGTAGTCCAGGTCAGGTGACCCAATAAACTCGAACGGCCGGGTGGTGCCGCGGCCCTCGGAGATGGGTACGGCCTCGAAATAGCAGGTGCCGACGTAAACCTGGGCGGTCTGCGGAGTCGGCATGTTCGGCGACGGCGGCACCCACGGCACCCCGGTCTGGTCCGGCAGCATGTTCGGCTGCCAGCCGGTGCAGCGGATCACCGTCAGGTTCTTTCCCAGCTTTTTTCCGACTTCGGCCTGCAAGAACTCGCCGTCGTAGAACCTGGCCAGCTCGCCGACCGTCATGCCGTGCCGCTGCACGATCGCCTTCAGGCCGACACCGGACGTGAAACCCGGGCGCATCAGGGGCCGTCCGCCTGGCCGCCGATCGGATTCGGCCGGTCCAGTACGACGAACTTGCGGCCACTCGCGGCCGCCGCTGCCATCGCGTTGTAGAGAGTCCAGATATATGTGTAAAAAAACGCGCGCCGGCGTCCTGGATGTCGAAAATCACCGTCTCGACCCCGGACTTGTCGAACAGTGCCTGGAATTTCGCGATGTTCGCGCCGTAGGCGTCGTAGACGGTCAGGCCGGTACGCGCGTCCGTACCAGTGCCCTCCGAACCGCCGGCCTGCGCGCTGCCGCGGAATCCGTGCTCCGGACCGAAAACTCCGGTGATGGTGAGGTTCTTGTTGGTGACCATCGAGTCGACGATGTGGCTGTAGTCGGGCAGCACGCCGGTCGGGTTCGAGATGACCCCGAGTTTCTGGCCGGTGAACATCGACCAGTTCGCGGCCGCGGCCACCTCGGCGCCGGTACGCACCCGGCCTGGCCAGTTCGCCGGGCTGATCGGACCGGCGCTGGCCGCCATCGGGAGCGCACTGCCGCCGGCTACCGCGGCAATACCGCCGAGGCCGCCGGCCAGCACGGCCCGGCGGCCGAATCCGGACGGAGTTGTGGGCATCAGAATTCTCCCAGTGGTAGGGAAAGGCCGGCCGTGACCACCAGCGGACAACGCCCAGACCGGTGGCCGGGCAGCACAGAACTCGCGGTGCGCAAGGAGATGCCTCCGGGGGCGAAGGAGGTGATGAGCGGGAGGAAATAAATTCCTCATCTTTCGAGACGATCGAAAGGTACCTACAGCGTTGCCGCTGGTCAATGCGCTGGCCGCGCAGATTTACCTATAATATCCCGAATTGCGGTCGAAGATCCCCGAAGGGGGATATGTAATGATCAGCAGGTATTTGCCGGTTTATTCGGCTGGTCAGCCCGCGTTCGTACGAATGCTGGCCACCATCGCGGACAGCAGCGGCTTCGCGGCCGGAGGCCCCTCGACGACCACCACGTAGTTGTACGGCGAGTCGTCGTATTTCGTGAATCGGGACAGCGCGGAGAAATACGCCGAGGGCGAATTGGTCTCCAGAGTGGCTGTTTGCCGGTCCACCGGCGTAAACCGGCGAACCTCGCCGTACCAGGCCACCTGCCAGTCCACGCTGTAGAGGTTCTGCCGCTCCACCGGGCAGTCGTCTGGGCAGGCCCGCCAGATCAACCGCAGTCGGGCGGTGACCTTGCCGGGGTCGCTGCTGTTGGCGCACTCGTACCCGAGGCCACCCAGGCCCGCGGTGTCGGTCGCGCAGGACCAGCTGGCCGGCAGGATCACGTCGAAAGGCAGCCTGGGCAGCGCGTCCGGGTTGACGCTCGGCTCGCCGGGCAGCGTGGGCGAGCCGGTCGGCGACGGGTTCTGCGCACTCGGCGTCGCTGTCGCGGATGGGCTCGCCGACGCCGCCGGACCCGCGCTGCTGGGCTGCACCGACGGCCCGTCGGGAAGGGCCGAAGTGCTGCTGGCGGGGTGCGCGATGGCGTACCAGCTGATGCCGATGACCAGCGCGGCGACCACCAACGCTGCGGCGACGATGAGGATGCTTCGGCGGCTCATCATGGCCCTGCCTGGGTACGGATGTCGTTCACGATCTGCTGCGTCAACCGGGTGTCGGTGACGGGTCCGTCCACCGCGACCGCGACCTGCATGCGGCCCTGGGTGCCGTTGGAGATGGTGAACAGGCTGGCCCACAGGTGGTAGCGGCCGGTGGCGGTGACCTGCGCATAGCTGGCAGACGCGCCGACAGCGGTCCAGTCGGTGCCGGTCGGCGGCGCCCACAGACCCGGCCAGTTGGCGGTCAGCTGCTGTCGTACGGCGGTGGGGCAGCCGCCCCTGCAGTCGCGGGCCATCACCCGCAGCTGGATCTTGAAGGAGGCGGCGCCGCCATCCACGCAGTCGGACCGGATGCCATAAGTCGCGTCGGTCGTCAGTGGCACGCAGGCCCAGCCCTTGGGCAGCCGGAATGCGAAGGGCAGCCCGAGATCGCGCGGACGGCGAGGTCCTGCGTCGGGTCAAACATCGGGCCGACCAGCGGCATCGGCTGCTTGGTGGTGCTGAAGCCGGGCGGGCGGGCGGCCCAGCCGACGAACGGCGGCGACGGGCTCGCGGTGGGTTTGGGCACCGCACGTACGACGTTGGAGGGCCGTTGGAGGGCGGAGCGTACGAGCGTGCCGGCGAAGAACGCGACGGTCAGCACCAGGATCCCGACGACGGCCAGGACCGTCCACCGGCTCGCGTGCCTCACCGGCTGACCACGGCGCGATAGAGCACCAGCTGGGCGAGTGCGACCGCGGCCCGGTCGGCGAGGTCCTGCGAGGCGGCGATCGCCTCGTACCGAACCGTCACGATGTCCTTGCCGGCCCGGGCCACCACGATCGACGTGACCGGATCGGTGCCAGCTTTCTTGCCGTGCGTCAGATAGCCCTCGTCGCCCAGTCCGTCGAGCGAGTGATAGGCCGGCGACACGTCGTCCAGGCGCCGCTCGTACGCCAGCGTGGCCGCCGCGTGCGCCTCGGCGTCCTTGCCGCGGTAGCGGTTCACCACGATGCCCAGCTCCGCGTGCGGGATCTGCCGGCCGGCGTCGGCCGCGGTGCTCACGTGGCAGGTGGAACTCGAATACTGCGCGGTCACCGGCTTGTCGCCGGCGGCCATCAGCCCGGGGGACGGCACCAGATCGTCGATGAGCTCGCGGGTCACCACCCGACAGAGGTTGACCGGCAGCGGGATGTCGGCCGCGATCACGGTGGCGCTGACCGGGTTGAGCAGCCAACCGAGCCCGAACATCGCGGCCACCCCGATGCCGGTCACGATGATGGTGCTCACCGGAACGCCGCTGACTCGGATGACTCCTCCCTCTGTTACCACCCGGAGTCTATGGCGGTCGCACCGGCCAGCCGCACGGTGGCTGTCTTTTGGCTTTTCGACGCGGCGCCGGTGAGGATCGCTGCTATGACCGAACGACTGGTGGTGGTTGGCGGCGACGCGGTGGTGGGATGGCGGCCGCCTCACAGGCCCGCAAGCTGCGCGGACCGCAGGACCTGGAGATCATCGCGCTCGAACGCGGTGAGTTCACGTCGTACTCAGCCTGCGGGATCCCCTACTGGGTCGGTGACCAGGTCACCAACGGCCCGGACTCGCTGGTCGCGCGCGATCCGCGCACGTTCCGGGAGAAGTACGCGGTGGACGTACGGCTGCACCACCGGGTCACCAGCTTCGACCTGTCCGCGGGTCTGCTGGCGATGAGCGACGACGCGACCGGTGCCGAACTGGCGCTGCGGTTCGACCACCTGGTGATCGGTACCGGCGCCGCACCGGTCCGGCCGCCGTGGTTCACCGAGGCCATTGAGGACGAGGTTTCCGGCGTCCACTTCGCCCAAACGCTGCCCCAAGGTGCGGGCCTGCGGGACGAGGTGGCCGGGCTGCCGGGTGGTCGTGCGGTGGTCTGCGGCGGCGGTTACATCGGCGTCGAGATCGCCGACGCGCTGCACCGGCGCGGGCTTCAGGTGACGGTGGTGTCCCGCTCGCCCGAGCTGATGTCCTCGCTGGACGCGGACATCGCGGTGGAGCTGCGTACGGCCATGGAGAAGGTCGGCATCACCGTCCTGACCGGCACTTCCGCCGCCGGCCTGACCAGCGCGGATGGGCACGTCACGGGGGGGTGATGCTGGCCGACGGGTCCGAACTGCCCGCCGACCTCGTGGTGCTGGGCCTCGGCGTACGTCCGCGCAGCTCACTCGCCGCCGCGTCCGGGCTGGAGCTCGGCCCGTCCGGTGGCATTCGTACGGACGAGCAGTTGCGGGTCCGGCGGGCCGGGCAGGTGCTGCCGAACGTCTATGCGGCCGGCGACTGCACGGAGGTGTGGCACCGGGTGCTGGAGCGGCCCGTCCACCTTCCGCTGGGCACCCACGCCAACAAGCAGTCCCGCGTCGCGGGCATCACCATCGGCGGCGGCCAGGCCACCTTCGCCGGTGCCATCGGCACGGCCATCACCGGTTTCTGGGCGGGGCGGACGGCGTCGAGGTCGAGGTCGGTCGTACGGGTCTGAGCTGTCGCGAACTGACCGCCGAGGGCCGCCCGTACGTACAAGCCACGATCCACGGCACCGCCGCGTCTGGCTACATGCCAGCCGCCCCGTCCGTCACCTGCCGGCTGGTCGCCGACCCGACCACCGGTGCGATCCTTGGCGGCCAGCTGATCGGCGGCCACGGCGTCGCCAAGCGCATCGACGTCGTCTCCGTCGCAGTCTGGCACCACCTCACCGCCGCCGACCTCGTCGACGCCGACCTCGGCTACTGCCCACCGCTGTCCCCCACCTGGGACCCCATCCAAATAGCCGCCCGCAAACTCCTCACCCAACTCGGCTAACAGTTGCCAGACTCAGGTCATGCGGGGGTGACCAGCGATGCTCGCGAAATCCTCGAAGAAGCGGGTGGGAGCGAGTGATCTCGTGGTGTCGGTCTTCGTGGACAAACTCCGAAAAGGTAAGGGTAGGAAACGAATCGGACGGAAATGCACGTGCAAATGCACGGGCGAGTTTCCTAGAGTTTCCAACAAAATTTTGCCAACCCTTGTCGCTTAAGCTGGTACGATAACCGCTCCCAACGCGTCGCTGGCAGTTGGAGCGGGAGTCTGGGGGAAAGTTACGGGGAGGGCAAGTGGCCACCATCATTGTCCCGGTCGGGTTCTCGAACGGTCCGAGCTGGAATCCGGATCCGGACGTGCAGCTGGGCGCCGAGCCGGACTGCTATGAGATCATTCTGGGCTACGGGACGGTCAGCCTGCAGCGAGAATCC
Organism: Fodinicola feengrottensis; assembly: GCF_010993775.1. GTDB lineage: Bacteria > Actinomycetota > Actinomycetes > Mycobacteriales > HKI-0501 > Fodinicola > Fodinicola feengrottensis. The sequence goes on from NZ_WOTO01000051.1 coordinate 39,813, forward strand.
TTCCTGACGTGGGTCTCGGCCTTCGCCGACATCGACGTGCATTCCAAGCTGGAGCTGACCCGGGATCGGCTCATTCAGACCGCCGGGTCGATGGCCGGCGTGCTGGACGCTGGACGGCGCTGCGGCGGCGGTGCAGCGGCTGGTCGACACCGGGCTGCTGGTCGAATTCGATCCGGCTGCGGACTCGATGATCGAGTTTCTTCGGTCACACCGACTTTTCCCGACCGGTGAGGGATTGGGGAACACCAGAGAGTCCCCGGAATACTTCCGGATTGGCCGGGACGGCAACGTGCTTTTTCACGTGTTGAGCGAGGTCTACACGCTCTGGGGCCTTTCTCATAACAACAAGTCGATGTGGGACAGCGTCGGAGAATTTTTCCGTGGGCTTGACCAAGATCCCGTCATCCCGTACGACAGGGCAGGCCTCGGATCAATTTTCGCCGCCGCGATTCCGCTGCTGGTGGCCGGTCGCTGCGCCTATCTGCAACCGCTATGACCGTTCCGGGGGTCGGGTCTAGTGAGCCGACCCGGTCCGGATTCGCCGCCGGAATGCGGAAGGCTTCCGCTGCCCAGAAGAGATTTCAAGGGAGCCGCCCGAAAACCTGGGCGCTGTTGGGTGCCGGCGGGGAGAGTCTAAAGAAAAGCAGCGTTGACGTGATCGCCCGAGCCGCCACGTTGGCGGCGTACAACGAAGTGTATGCCGGTTGGTTGGCGACGCAGACGGTCCACGTGGACCTGGCCACTTTCGCGGTGCCGGCCGCAGCCACCGTGGTGGGCACTTTGCTGACCAAAGGTCCGGAGAATCTTCGGGCTATCGGCAAAGGCAAGGTTGAGCAGGAAAGGACCCGCAATGCCGAAAAGTTGCTCACCGAGCTGACCGAGGCCAGGGACGCCGCCTATCACCTCATCGCGACTCAAGGTCAACAGATCGACCAGCTAACCGGGGCGGTCGCGGAGCTGATCGCCAGCTCCAGCCGGCAACAGCTGGTCATTGACGGGTTGGTCGCCCGAGCTGTCGGGCAGCCGACGAGTCCCGCGGCGGTTAGTCCGCAGCGGTCCGCGGCTCCGCCGGATCCGTATCTGGTCCAGCTGGACCCGGGCATCACGGCGCGTACGTACCGAATCAACGAGCGCGCACGCCAGGCCGCGCAGGAAGCGCGGCGGCGGAATGTCCGGAGCGGCCCGGAACCGCCGGACCAAGGCAACCCACCGCCGCCTCGACCGTCACCCAGGCCGCAGTCGCCCCACCCGTAACGTGCGTAAGCGACCGCGCGTACGCGCGGCGGACCCGGGCGTGAACACCGACGCACCCTGCGCTGCGTCGAGACCCCGGCCGGTAGGGTAAACGCAGGTCGACCTGGCTGCGGCTGGGTGACCCGCGGAACGTATCTGGCTCGATACAGAGGAGCGGTTGGAATGCCTATCGCCACGCCCGAGGTCTACGCCGAGATGTTTGACCGGGCCAAGGACGGATCCTTCGCCTATCCGGCCATCAACGTCACCTCGTCGCAGACGCTGACCGCGGCGATCCGCGGCTTCGCCGAGGCCGAGAGCGACGGCATCGTGCAGGTGTCGACCGGCGGCGCCGAATACCTGTCCGGGTCGACGGTCAAGAACATGGTCGTCGGAGCGCAGGCGCTGGCCGAGTTCGCGCACCACGTGGCCGCGCAGTATTCGGTGAACATCGCGCTGCACACACGACCACTGCCCACTGCCCCAAGGACAAGCTCGACGCGTACGTACGACCGCTGCTCGCGATCTCCGCGGAGCGGGTCAAGAACGGCCAGGAACCGCTCTTCCAGTCGCACATGTGGGATGGCTCGGCGGTGCCGCTGGACGAGAACCTGACGATCGCCAAAGAGCTGCTGGCCCAGGCGGCCGCGGCGAAGATCATCCTGGAGATCGAGGTCGGTGTGGTCGGCGGCGAGGAGGACGGCGTCGCCAACGAGATCAACGAAAAGCTCTACACCACCGTCGAGGATGGCCTGAAAACCGTCGAGGCGCTCGGGACCGGTGAGAACGGCCGCTATATCACCGCCTTGACTTTCGGCAACGTGCACGGAGTTTACAAGCCAGGCAACGTAAAACTGCGGCCGGACATCCTGAAGGAGATCCAGGAAGCGGTGGGCGCCAAGGTGGGCAAGGAAAAGCCGTTCGACCTGGTTTTCCACGGCGGATCCGGTTCGCTGCCGGAAGAGATCGCGGCCGCGGTGAGCTACGGCGTGGTCAAGATGAATGTAGACACCGACACGCAATATGCGTTCACCCGCCCGGTCGTGGACCACATGTTCAAGAATTACGACGGCGTCCTGAAAATCGACGGAGAGGTCGGCAACAAGAAGGCGTACGACCCGCGGGCCTGGGGCAAGGCGGCCGAGGCGGGCCTGGCTGCCCGAGTGGTCGAAGCCTGCCAGAACCTCAGTTCGGCCGGGACTTCGCTGAAAAACTAGTGGTGGCCGAAAAATCGGGGCGGGCGAAGAAAAAAACAGCGGCAGTACGAGGAGGAGTTCGAGGCCTTCCTTACTTACCGCTATGCCGTCCTGCTCCGGTTCGGCTATTTGCTGACCGGTGACATCGGTGCTGCTGAGGACATGCTCGACTCGGCGCTGGCTGGTGCGTACCGGCACTGGCGCAGCACCCGGCTCGCCGGCGCCGAGCAGGTCGTCCGCAAGACGATGTTGTCCGGCGCGCTTTCATCGGGGTGGTGGCGGGAATCCCTGACCCAGCTGACTGGTTGGCAGGGGCGTCGCCCACTGCCGGTACGGGCGGAATTGCCGGGCGCCCCAGCGAGCGAGGAAGCCGAGGATCTCTGGCATCGGCTGGCTGGGCTGCCGCGGTTGCAGCGGGCGCTGATGGTGTTGCGCTACGACGAAAATCTGGAGCTCGACGCGATCTCCGAGCTGATTTCCCAACCGCCTCGCCGGGTCACCCGGCTGATCGAGGAGGCGCTGCATTCTTTGGCCGTGCGGGAGGTCGTCGAATGAGCCTGCCGGACACCCAGGAATCGGCCACCGAGACCTTGCTGCGGGAGTCGTTCGCGGCGCCGGCCCGTACGCCCCTGGTGCCGGTCGATCCGCGGCCGGCGATCCTCGCGCTGGATCGTCGGCAGCGCCGCCGCTTCCTCGCAGTTTTTTTCGTTGCGGTGGTGGTGATTATCCTTGCCGCGGTGGGCATTCCAGCGGTGACCACCGCGCTGTCCGCCGACCCGGCGGCGGTGGCGCTGGAGGCGCCGGCCGCTGGCAGTGGCCTGCTGCCTTGGGCGCCGCGTGGCGACCGGGTGACGGACAAGACCGCGATCGCCGTCGCCGAGCGGTCCTGGGTGCGCCGGGCGGAGGCCGATCCGGCCGTACGCGATGTCCATCTGCTCTACGCCAACACGTCTTCGGAAGGCGTTTGGGTTGTCCTGCAAGGCATCGACAAGAACGGCCAGCCGACGGCCGCGCAGATCCGGTACGCGGCTGGCGGTGCTTTTGTTGAGTGGGCTGCCAAAGTGCCCAAGCCGGCGCCGCTCGCGATTTACCTGCCGGACGGCCTGTTGGCCACCCGACTGCTGTTCGCGCCGGGTCTGGCCGCCAGCAAGGTCACCTTGCGCGAAGACGGCTGGCCGGCTCCTGACGCCGGCCCCAGCGCGGGCGTAGCCGCCGATGGGCTGTCCCAGCCGGTGCCGCTGGCGACCGAGATGCCGTCGAACGATCCGTTCGACTTCGACGTTTCGGGGGATCCGCGGCGGCCGGCTCGTACCGATCGCGTCCGGCACCGCCGCCTACGGCTCGCTGTTCACCACCTCGAATGCCATCAGCATCAGCCCGCCGCCCGCCGGCTGGTCGTCCGACGCGCTGCCGTCCGGCCGGATGATCTCCCTGGCCAAGGCCGCCCGCGCCCAGTTGGGCGTACGGTCCCTGGACGTGGCCGAGCTCGGCCAGTTCACGCCGGCCACGGTTGCCGGCAAGCAGGTCACCGGTGAGGCGCTGCTCGTACGTGACGGCGGCCGGTCGTGGCTGGTCACCGGTTTCGCGGTCGGCGACGACACGATGCCGTGCGTACGAGTCGAGGCCATCGCCGCCGTTCCCAACGTCGTCGCGGGCAGCTGCCAGAGTGGGTCCGTACACGCTCTTATGGGCTCCGCCGCAACGCCCGCGGCCTCTTTATGGCTGGCCGGCAGCAAGGTCGCCGACCAGTCGTCGGTGACGGTCGCCGACCCCGCGCCCGGCACCGCCGGCCGGCACCTCCAGGCCCGCTCCGCCACCGGCCAACCCCTCGGCGCCGCCCCCATCCCCAACTAGCGATGACGGCTGCTTCGGCCAGGTCGCGTCGTCGCCGGTCTGGTGACCTGAGCATGATGGGGTCATGACTCACAACCTGCTGGGCGAACCCGCTCCCACCCTGCTGCCCGTGGACCCCGCGACCGCCGCGCTGGAGTCCCTCGGCGACGGCGACCTGTCGTCGGTGGCGGCGCGGTTCCCGTCTTCCAGCGCGGCCTGGGGAGCGCTCGCTGATCGGGCCTTCGCGGCCGGCGATCCGGTGGCTTCGTACGCGTACGCGAGGACCGGCTATCACCGCGGCCTGGACCAGCTGCGGCGGTCCGGCTGGAAGGGCTTCGGCCCGGTGCCGTGGTCGCACGAGCCCAACCGCGGGTTCCTGCGTGCGCTGCACGCGCTGGGCCGCGCCGCCGCCACGATCAACGAGGCAGACGAAGCGGCCCGCTGTGCCCAGTTCCTGAAGGACTCCGACCCGGTCGCAGCTGACGCCCTCCGCTAGGAAACGACGGCGCGGATCTGCTCGACGGCCCAGTCGATCTCGTCGGCGGTGATGACGATCGGCGGGGCGAGCCGGATGGTGGAGCCGTGGGTGTCTTTCGCCAGCACTCCACGCTCGGCCAGCCGCTCGCAGACCTGCCGGCCGGTGCCGACCGACTCGGCGAACTCGACACCGGCCCACAACCCGCGGCCGCGCACCGCGACAACCGCCTCGGACGGCAGCTTCGCCAGAGATTCATGCAGGTGGGCGCCCAGCTCGGTGGCGCGGCGCTGGAAGTCGCCGGTGGCCAACAAGTCCACCACGGCGGTGCCGACGCGCGCACGCGAGCGCGTTGCCACCGAACGTGCTGCCGTGCTCACCCGGCTTGATCACCCCGAGCACCGGCCAGTCAGCCACCACAGCGGAGACCGGCAGGATGCCGCCGCCGAGCGCTTTGCCCAGCACGTACATGTCGGGCACCACGTCTTCGTGGTCGCAGGCGAAGGTCGCGCCCGTACGCCCAAGGCCGGACTGCACCTCGTCGGCAAGCATCAGCACGTTGTGCCTGGTGCAGGCCTCCCGGATGCCTGCGAGGTAGCCAGCCGGCGGCACGATCACGCCGGCCTCGCCCTGGATCGGCTCGACCAGGATGGCGACCGTACGCGGATCGGCGATCTCCTTGACGGCGGCTTCCAGATCGCCGAAGGGCACCACGACGAAGCCAGGCGTGTAGGGGCCGAAGTCGGCGCGGGCTTCCTCGTCGGTGGAAAACGAGATGATGCTGACCGTACGGCCGTGGAAGTTGCCTCCGCAGGTGACGATCCGGGCCTCGCCGTCCGGCACGCCCTTGACCCGGTAGCCCCACTTGCGGGCCACCTTGATCGCGGTCTCCACCGCCTCCGCGCCGGTGTTCATCGGCAGCACGGCGTCCTTGCCGGCGAGCCGCGCCAGCTTTTGGCAGAACTCGCCGAACCGGTCGTGGTGGAAGGCTCGGCTGGTCAGCGTTAGCCGGCCGAGCTGGTCGGTGGCGGCGGCGACAGCGCGCGGGGTGCCGGTGGCCGAAGTTGAGCGCCGAGTAGCCGGCGAGCAGGTCGAGATAGCGCCGACCGTCCACGTCGGTCACCCAGCTGCCTTCGGCTTCGGCGATGACCACCGGCAGCGGGTGGTAGTTGTGCGCGGCATGCTCTTCCGCGTACGCCACCGCGTTCGATCCGGTCATGGGCACAGGGCTACTGGTCAACGAGGTCACGCTGTCAGTATCAGGGCCGACCGGGCGACCGCAACAGCGGCTCACCTCATCATCCTGCGCAAGAACATTGCGTAGCAGCCGTACGAACCGGTGGTTCGTTGCGTCCCTCGCGAACTCGGCGTTCCGGTTGCCGACTCGCCTGTGGTGACGACAAGCTCGCGGATGGTGAAATTTTTGACGCGCGCGCGTCCTCAAACCCACCCCCCACCCGATCACTGGGTGGGGCTAGGGCGCGTCTCCTCATCCCAGGCGGCGAGGGCCGAGCCCAAACGCCGCCTGCGAGCACCGGACGATCACACTCATACAACAAAGGTATGAGCGCGACCGCCCGGCACTCGCAGGACGACGCTTGGATCTCGACCCTCATCCACCTGGAATGAGGAGACACGCCCTAAAAAACAGTGTGGGTACGACAGTTTCGCGCCGCACCTGGGTCAATCGGCGGGTCCTTGTTATTCGGCCAGCATCGCGAGGAAGGTGCGGGCTCGCTCGCGCAGTTCGGCCTGGTTGCCGCCCGAGGAGGCGGCGTCGCCGACCAGAGGTGAGCCGACGCCGACCGCGAGCGCGCCCGCGTTGAGGTAGGCGCGTACGACGTCAGCTCCCTCCCCCGCCGACCGGGACGAAGTGCAGGTCCGGCAGCGGGTCGCGGAGGGCCCGTAAGTAGCTGGGTCCGCCGGCGGAGGCGGGGAAGAGCTTGACGGCGGTAGCGCCGGCGGCGTCCGCGGCGAGTGCCTCGGTGGCGGTGAAGGCGCCGGCTAGTACGGGCAGACCGGCGTCGACGGCGGCCGTGACGCCGGCCGAGAGGCCGGGGGTGACCACGAAGGTCGCGCCGGCGTCGCGGCGCGCGGGGGCGTCGTCAGCGGTGCGTACGGTCCCGGCGCCGACGCCCAGGCCGGCGGCACCCAGCTCGGCGGTCGCGGCGGCGATGACCTTCGGCGCGTCCGGGGTGTTCAGCGACACCTCGACCAGCGGCACGCCGGCCGTCACCAGCGTGACGACCGTACGCAGGGCCGCGTCCGGGTCGGCGCCCCGCACGATCGCCACCAGCCGGTGGGCCGCCAACTGGTCGCGAAGTTCCTGGCTCGTCAGCATGTCCCTCATCATCGCTGGCCGCCGGCCCGCACCTGCCGGCGGCAAAGCAACGGTGACGGATTACCTTGACGGAGCACTTACAGCGATCGAGATGGGGCGAGCGAGATGCCACGCGGACAGCGGCTGGCGACGGCGGCTGTGCTCGCCGTGATGGCCGCCGGGCTGGTCACCGGCTGCGGTCAGACCAGCGGCCAGGCCACCTGTCAGGGCACCACCTGCACGGCCACCCTCTCCGGGGCTGGCGCGCTGATCACGATCGACCGGATCAAGACGGTCGTACGGCTGGATTCGGTCGGCGACGACGGCGCGACCGTGTCGATCAACGCCAAACCCGTGCCGCTGCGCGTCGGTCAGACGACGACCATCGCGCAGACGCAGGTCACTCTCAAAAGCGTGAGCGACGGCACGGTGATCGTCGTCGTCCTGCAGCCGGCTGACTGACATCTATTCCGGTCGTGGTGTGACGAAGGTCAGGCCACGGGATTTCAGTGCTGGCAACGCTTTCTGCAGCGCCGCATAGGTCTGGGTACGATTCCCGCCGCCGTCGTGGCAGAGAATGATCGACCCGGGTTTGGCGTTCTTGATCACCGTGGTGATGTGGGCGACCCCCGGCCGGGACCAGTCGCGCGGATCCACGCTCCAGTCCAGCGGGGTGAGTCCGACCTTGCGGGATTCGGCGAGCAGCCGTGAGGTCCAGTTTCCGCCGGGCGCCCGGAAGAACACCGGACGGACGCCGCCGCTGGCCTTCATGATCACCGCGGTGGTGGCGGTGATGTCCTGGTGGATGGTGCTGGTGCTCTTGGTGCCCAGGTGCTCGTCGTGATGCATGGTGTGGTTGCAGAGCAGGTGCCCGCCGGCCACGATCTGCTTCACCAGATTCGGATACCGCTGGACATTCTCCCCAATAAGGCAAAAAACCGCCTTTATGTGAAGTTTGGCCAACAGGCGCAGGTATTCCGGGGTGTACGTGGGGCTCGGGCCGTCATCGATCGTCAACGCGATGTTCTTGCCGCCGACCGTACGCAACGGGGATTTTCCGCCGCCTGGCAGCGATGCCGGCTGTCCACGGAACTGCGCGGTGGGCGGCTGCGAGCCGTCGACCGCGCCGCCGTCATCGTCGGATGATGAACCTGAAGGTGAGGGTGACACCGATGGGGTGGGCGAAGGAGATGCCGGTGCGGACGGGGAGCTGCTGATCGACGGCCGCGGGGTGCTCTCGGCGACGTTTTTTCTTGCCGCACGCACTCACCAGCAGGAGCCCACTGAGCGCGAACACCAAAGCGAACAGCGGCCATCGCCGGCCATTTTGCCGAGTAGTCATAAATCCTCAGACGCTTGGGAGCAAGATCCGGTTGCCCAGTAGTTGCCGCCAACCGGTCGGATATTACCGTACCCGCCCCTGCGCAGAAATTATTCGGCCGTCCGGCCGCCGGTGCTTTCCCTTTCCATCAAACGGAAATCCGCCTGCACCTCGCGAGGTGGCGCGTCCCGGTCGCCGTCGATCCTGGACTGCAGGAATTCCAGCGACAGCCGGGCGATCTGTTCCTTGTCGGGCGAGATCGTGGTCAGTGTCGGAGTGGAGAAACGGCCGTCCTCGATATCGTCGATGCCGACGATCGCGATGTCGTCCGGCACTCGGGCGCCTATCTCGTACGCACCCCGAATGGCACCGAGTGCCAGCAGGTCGTTGAAACAGAAGACTGCGTCCGGCGGCTCAGGAAGCGACAGCAGGTCCTTGACCGCCTGGATGCCATCCGCGCGGTGGAAGGTCGCTCCCTGTTGGATCAGGTCCTCGTCCACTGGCAGCCCAGCCGTCGACAGGGCGTCCAGGTAACCCTGCAGCCGCAGCCGCGCGGTGCCCTGGCCGTCCGGCGGCTGGACGCCGATGGCCGCGATCCGGCGCCGGCCGAGGGCGACCAGGTGCTCGGTGGCGATGCCGGCGGCGGCCACGTTGTCGATGGCGACGTGGTCAGCCGGCCCTTCGAAAACCGTCTCACCCAACAAGACCATCGGCGTGTTGTCCGTACGCGCCGCGAGTTCCTCTCGACCAACCGACAGTGGGCTCACGATCAGGCCGTCCACCAGCTGCGGCCGGATGCCGGCCAGGACGTGCCGCTCGCGCTCCAGCCGCCCGTCGGTCTGGTCGATCAAAACCGTGTAACCGCGCTCTTCGGCGGCGCGGATGACGCTGCGGGCGAGCTCGGCGAAATACGGCGAGTCCAGCTCCGGCAGCGCCAGCGCGATGATGCCGGACTTGCCGCGGCGCAGGTTCCGGGCCGACAGGTTGGGCCGGTAGTTCAGCTCCTTCAGCGCCGCCTCGACCTTGGACCGGGTAGTTGGGGTGACGTGCTCGTACCCATTGACCACGTTTGAGACGGTTTTCACCGAAACGCCGGCCCGCAGTGCCACATCTCGCAAACTGGCACCCATCGAGTGGGCCTCCCCTCATCGCCGCAAACCGCACAACCGGGTCGTACGTACGCGTTAAGTATCACGGATACGCTTTACAAGCGCACGCCCGATACTGTTAACTTCTCACAACCTGCTGTGGTGAGTGGTTCCCGCGGCACGAAGAGCCAGACCCTGGTGTGCGGTGCCGGACTCCCTCACACCAGGGTCTGATCAACGAAACACCATCTCCAGTTCTCGCCCGGTTCGGCCGAGGCCATCACCGGGTGGTCGTCGGCGGCGAAGTGCGCGCTCGCGTGCCGGGACGGCGACGAGTCGCAGCAGCCGACCTTTCCGCAGCTCAGGCACAGTCGAAGATGGACCCAGCGGGTGCCGGCGGCGAGACAGTCCTCGCAAGCGCCCGGTGTCCGCGGCTCGATGTCCGGGTTGACAGTGCCCACATGAACGCAACTGGGCATTGGCGATCTCCCCTACTGAAGTCAGATGGTGGTCAAAGTAGTGCCCCGGCGGACCAGCGTAGGCCGGTGACGCGCCAACTGCCGGAATAGCCTTCGACCGGGCCCGCTTGGGTGGGAGTGCGGCCTGCTTCATCATGGGGGCGAGCACCGGTCAGGCAGCAGCGCAAGGAGAACAATGCACGGTACTTTCACCCTGTTTGGGCTGGTCGTCGGCGCTGTGCTGGTGGCAGGAGCGGCCCGGAAGCTGAAGCTGTCGGCGCCCATCCTGCTCGTCCTGGTCGGCCTCGCGGCCGCTTTCGTGCCCGGTTTGCCGGACTACTCCCTCACTCGCCTGGATCCAGAGGTCTTCCTCTTCCTGGTGCTGCCGCCGCTGCTTTATTCGGAGGCGGTGGACAGCTCGTACATGGGCTTCCGGCGAAACATGCGGGCGATCGGGCTGCTGTCGGTCGGCCTCGTACTCATGACGACCATCGTCGTCGGGGTGGTCATGCACATGGCCGTGGGCCTGTCCATCGCGGCGGCTTTCATGCTGGGCGCGCTGGTGGCGCCGCCGGACGCGGTCGCGGCCATGTCCATCGGTCGTACGCTCGGGCTGCCGCGGCAGATGCTGACCGTGCTGGGCGGCGAGAGCCTGCTCAACGACGCCACCGCGCTGACCGCGTACAGGGTGGCGCTGGCCGCGGTCCTCGGCGGTGGCGTCTCGCTGTTGGAGGGCGCGACCGGCTTCCTGATCGCGGCCGCCGGCGGTGTCATCGTGGGCCTGATCGCGGGCCCGATCCTGCACTGGGTCCGGATGCGGCTGGCCGATCCGGTGCTGGAGAACGTGCTGGCACTGCTCATCCCGTTCGTGGTGTACGCGTTGGCCGAATCGCTGCACCTCGGTTCGTACGCGGCATCCGGGGTGCTCGCGGTGGTGGTCGTGGGGCTCTATCTCGGGCACCGCAACTCGCAGACGACGTACGCGGCCCGGCTGATCGCCGGCGGGGTCTGGAAGATGGTCAAGTTCTTCCTGGAGTCGATCGTGTTCGCGCTGATCGGCCTGCAGCTGCCGAGCGTGCTGGCCGGGCAGACCGGCAAGTCCGCGACCGTCCTGATCATCAGCGGGGTGGGGATCGTGCTGCTGGTGATCGTGATCCGTTTCGTGTGGGTGTTCCCGGCCTCGTACCTGCCGCGGATCCTGGTGAGGCGGATCCGGGAGGACAACCCGAACTACAGCTGGCGGAACCCGACCATCGTGTCGTGGTCCGGGATGCGCGGAGTGGTCTCGCTGGCCGCCGCGTTCGCGATCCCGACGAACGTGCCCGGCCGCGGCACGATCCTGTTCCTGGTTTTCTGCGTGGTGCTCGGCACCCTGGTCGTCCAGGGCCTGACCCTGCCATCGCTGATCCGCCGGATCGGCATTTCCACCAACGACACCTTCTCCGACAACCTGGCCGAGGCGAACGCCCAGCATGCCGCGATCCGGGCCGCTGTCGACCGGTTGGACACCGTCTTGGAATCCGAGGACATCGAGCCGCCGGACGGTGTCGCCGACCGGCTGCGAGCATGGGCCGACAGCCGGCAGTTGGGCGCCTGGGAGCGGCTCGGCTCCGGGCCGGGACGCGATGCCAAGGAGACCCCGTCGGCGGCCTTTCGAAGGCTTCGTCGGGAGATGCTCACCGCGGAACGGGATGTCTTCGTGTCGATGCGGGACAGCGGCAGCATCGATGACGAGGTGCTTCGGCGGGTCTTCCACGAGTTGGATCTCGAAGAGGCCATGCTGGCTCGGGAATGATCTACGCAAACCGCCATAATGCCGGCGTACGACTGGCCGGGCTGGTCGCCGACTTCGTACCGGCCCACCCGCTCGTCCTCGCGCTGCCCCGCGGTGGAGTGCCGGTGGCGGCTCCGGTGGCAGCCGCGCTGGGCTGCTCGCTGGATGTCCTGGTCGTACGCAAGATCGGCCTGCCCTGGCAGCCCGAGATGGGTGTTGGCGCGATCGCCGAGGGTGGTGCGTCCGTGCTGGATGAGGACGTGTTGCGGCAGCTGCGGCTGGACCGGGCGGCGCTGGAGCCCGTCCTCGCGCGGGAACGGGCCGAGCTGGACCGGCGGGTCGCCGCGTACCGGGATGGGCTCGCCCTTTCGCTCGCCGGCCGTACGGTCGTCCTGGTCGATGACGGCTTGGCGCGCGGGGTGACGGCCCGGGCGGCCGTGGCGGCGGCTGGCGCGCTGGGAGCGACGGCGGTGTGGCTCGCGGTGCCGGTCGCCGCGCCGCCGGGCCGGCCGGGGTTGGGGGGGGTGGTGTGCGATCGGGTGATCTGCCCGTGGCAGCCGGCCGGGTTTGGGGCGGTCGGGCAGTATTACCGGGATTTCGCGCCGGTCCCGGACAGCGAAGTGCAGGAGCTGCTGCGTGCCGCTCGTCCGTGCTGACGGGACGTTTTACGCGGGTCGTCGTTGCTTACGCGCGCGAAACGCGTGGCTTTTTGTGGTGACGTCTTAGACCCACGTACCCCCCCCCGCCCGTTGGGTGGGGGCCCACCATGGCACATAAGAAATCGGCAAAACGGGCATTTGGTCTGTTGTCCACAGGCCGAGCTTTAGCTGGGTTCGGGTGCGATCGCCGTACGTCCGCTGCCCCGGCGCTGCTCGTACATCGCGATCGTTTTGCGGGCAAGCTGCTTGGTCGAGTGCGCGTTGCCCATCGCGGCGAGCGGTACCGAAAGGACGGGTACGGCCCGCAGGAGGGCGCGTTTGCCCAGCTTGAGGCCGACCATCGGCCAGCCGGCGGGCCACGTCCCAGGTCGAGCCGCCTCCTCCGTGCGCCAGCAAATCCGTCGCGGGCGTGCGGCGGGCGGCCACCCTGACCGCCGTCTCGGCCAGGCTCATCGCCTCGTGGACGCCGGTCAGCACCAGGATCTCGGCGGCCCGCTCGCGGTCGCACGGGTCGAGCTCGTAGACCGCCGACAGGAAGATGATCATCCGCGCCTGGTTCCAGGCCAGCACGCCCACGTCGGCGACCGCGCCGGGCAGGCCGAGGACGCCACCGGCGGCGCCGGAATAGCGGGAGAGCCGGGTGAAGCGGTCACGGACCCGCTTCGCCAGCCAGCGCGGAGTCGTACGCCCCGACCGCGCGCGTGCGAACCAGTCGCGCGCCTCGGGCCCGGTCCGGCGTACCGCCTCCAGCGCCAGATGTTCCGGCGCGTGCAACGGGTCGGCGCGCAGCTCAGCGAACAAGCCATCGGGCAGAATTGGCCGGCCGGCGTCCGGGTCAGGGGCTGGAACGTTCTGCTGGGCTGCGGCGTTCACCCTGTTCAGGATAGGGACTGCGAAGTCCACGTTGGCTCACCCGACCGCGCCGCCGCGCCGTAGCTGAAGGCGCCTGCGCGCGGATCGCGGGGCACCGGGCAAACTGGAGCATTGTGGAGACAAAGCACGGGGAAGGCACGACTCCGTGGTGGCTCAGTCAGCGACGCTGGCTGCCCGCCGCGCTCGCCGTCCTTTCCGCGCTCTACGGGGTAATCAGCATTTGGAGCGCGGTCAGCCCGCACGACCGCTACCGGTTCAAGATGCTCGCGGAGTTCGTGCCGGGGCCAGTCACGTTAACGGCCGGGCTGTTGGTGGTGGCCTCTGGAATGGTCCTGATCCTGCTCGCGCACGGCCTGCGTCGGCGCAAGCGGCGGGCTTGGCGGCTCGCGGTCGGTATCTGCGCTGTGCTGATCGTCACGCATGTCGGCAAAGGGCTCGACCTTGAAGAGGCGTTCCTCGCGCTGGTCCTGTTGGCGCTGCTGGTGTACGGCCGGGCCGAGTTCACCGCCAAGGGCGACCGCTCGACCCGGTTGATCGCGGTTGCCGCGGTGGTCGTCATCTACGCGGTCGGGTTCATCGCCGGCATGCTCGCCATCGGCGTCTACCACCGCAAGCTCACCGGTCATCCGACCCTGTTGGCGGCGGCCTGGACCACCGTGCGGGGATTCATCGGGCAGACCGGCCCGGTGCAATACCGGAACGTCCGCTACGAGAGTCTCGCGACGACTTTTCTCGTCAGCGTCACCGTGCTGGCGATCATCATCGGCGCGTACTTGCTGCTCCGCCCGTTGGAACCCAAGGCGTACCTGACAAACGACGACTCCAAGCGCCTGCACGAGCTGTTGGACAGGTTCGGCTCCCGCGACTCACTCGGATACTTCGCCCTGCGTACGGACAAAAGCGTGGTCTGGTCGCCCACCGGAAAGGCCGCCGTCCCGTACCGGGTGGTCGCCGGAGTGGCGCTGGGCCAGCGGTGATCCGATCGGTGATCCGGAGGCCTGGCCGGGCGCGATCAAGCCGTTCATCGAGCTCTGCCGCGAATACGCCTGGCTGCCGGCTGTCATTGGCTGCTCGGAACAGGGCGGCACTGTGTACGCCCGTGAAGCCGGCCTGCACGTGCTGGAGATCGGCGACGAGGCGGTCGTTCAAGTCGCTGACTTCAGCCTGTCCGGTCGCACCATGCGCAACGTCCGGCAGACCGTCAACAGGGTCAAGCGCGCCGGCTATGTGGCCCGCGTACGACGGTTGAGCGAACTCACCCAGGCCGAGGTCGCCGAGATCGCCCGGGTGGCGGCCGCCTGGCGCGGCGCTGAGACCGAGCGCGGTTTCTCCATGGCGCTGGGCCGCTTCGGTGACCCTGAGGACGGCGACTGCGTCGTCGTCACCGCCCACACAGTGGACCCTGAGGAGCCCGGAGCCGAGCGACTGCGTGCGCTGCTCAACTTCGTACCGTGGGGCCCGATGGCCTGTCTCTGGACCTCATGCGGCGAGACCGGGACGCCGACGGCGGCCTCAACGAGTTCCTGATCTGCTCGCTGATGGAACAGTGCGGCGGCCTCGGGGTGAAGCGAGTGTCCCTGAACTTCGCGATGTTCCGCTCAGCCCTCGCCCGCGGCGAGAAACTCGGCGCTGGCCCGGTCAGCCGGATGTGGAGCCGGCTGCTCACCTTCGCCTCCCGCTGGTGGCAGATCGAGTCTCTCTACCGCTTCAACGAGAAGTTCGCCCCCACCTGGATGCCGCGGTTCGTCTGCTACCCCTCGGCCGGCTCACTGATCCGCATCGCCATGGCCGCCATGGAAGCCGAGGCATTCTGGACCCGCCCCGCCGCCATCCGCCGACTCGCCGGCCGGGTCCCGCTCGGCTACGGCGAGCGCCAGGCCGTACAGAACAGCCAGTGACCGCCGTCACTGGCCGACCCTGCTTTACCCGGCAGTTAGCTGGCTGTGTATCGTCATTTGCCGGTGGCCCGTTGATTACGAGGCACCGGGAGGCTTCGCCTAGTTGGCCTATGGCGCCGCACTGCTAATGCGGTTGGGGGCTTAAACCCCCTCCCGGGTTCGAATCCCGGAGCCTCCGCGCACCATCGCACTATTGTTGTATCGCAGCGAAAGCTGTGCGCCCGTAGCTCAACGGATAGAGCACTTGACTACGGATCAAGAGGTTGTAGGTTCGAATCCTACCGGGCGCGCGTCAGGTTGAGACAGGTCAGAGGCCCTACACCGGATCACGGTGCAGGGCCTCTGTTCTGTCCAGGGAGCCAGGTGCAGCAGCAAAGTGCAGCAGCAGCGAAGTAAAAAAACTGCCTACGCGACCTCCGGGCCATTGTTGAGGCGCTTCGGAGCCTCGCGGGTCTGCTTGGATGAAGCTCGGAGCGTGTCAGCCATGGCCGACCCTGTTGGGCTCATCACTGGCATATCTGTAGTGTTAGACACTACGGAGGTGACACTCATGGCCACCAAGTCAAGTCGCTGCACGAGTACCCGCTGATCTGTTGCTTCGTGGCCGGGTGCTCCGGCCCGTTGACGCCGAGCACATTTACAGCAATCCTCGGGCCGAGTTCGCTCGGCTGGAGCGAGCAGGAGCGCTCCACCGGCTCGCCCCTGGGCTTTTCGCCGCTGTCCCGGACGATCACGTAGGCAGGAAGTGGCGACCACCGCTCGAGGCCGTCGCGCTCGGCACCGCGGGCACCGGCGGCCACACGACCAGCAGCGCGTTGATGGGCATCAGTGCAGCGCGCGTTCATGGCGCTTTGCCGCGCGCTCTCAATGTCGCGGTCGTCGCCGTGGAACGCCATAGAAACACTTTGCAACTCACCGACCGCAAGGCCGCAGTCCTTTTCGTCCGCCGCGCCGTCGCGCGCCTCGACGTTCAGCGTCACCAGACCGAACTCGGCCAAGGCTGGGTCACCACCGTTGAGCAGACTCTGCTCGACCTCATCGCCCGTCCTGAACTGGGTGACGTCCAGACGCTGCGAGAGAAGCCGTGGCGTCCTTGATTCCGCGCGCCGACATGGCGCTGCTACGCGACCTCGCAACCCAGCAACGCCGACGCCGCGCGCTCGATGACGCGCTTGACGCTCACGAGGCAGCCTGACGTGCTCGAACCGACCGAACTACGGGACGTCTCCGCCGCCTTCGGCGTCGACGAGGGCCAGGTTCTGCGGGATCACCTGATCTCGCATTTACTTGCCGCGATCAGCGCAGAGGCCGTTCATGAAATCGTGTTTTTCGGCGGCACAGCGTTGGCCCGCAGCGTCGTCCCCGACGGCTGACTTTCGGAGGACATCGATCTACTCGCGATCGGCAGACGTTCCGAGGTCGCGGCACAGCTCACGGCAACGCTCCCACGAGCGCTGCGACGGGAGTTCCCCGACCTCGGCTGGGATCCCGCACTGACCGAGGTACGAGAGCCCGCACCAGCCATTCTCCGCAGCGCCGACGGCCTGATGGTCCGCATCCAGCTGCTTAGCGCCACAGGATATCCACGGTGGCCCACCGAAGAGGTCAATCTAGTGCAGCGCTATTCCGACGCCGGGCCTGCTCGGCTCGTCGTGCCGACCGCTCCCGGATTCGCCGCAGCGAAAGCGACGGCCTGGTACGACCGCCGCGCCTCCCGCGACCTCTGGGACCTGTGGGCTCTCGCCGTGCGCGGCCACATCAACCGTAAGGCGGCCGACCTCTACGCTCGTTTGGGTCCGACCAACCGCACGCCCAACCCCAAGGACTATGCGACACCACCGGGCCAGGATCGCTGGAACCGGGACCTTGGCGCTCAGATCCGGCTGACAGTCACCGCTGCGGAGGCCGCGGAGACAGTCGCTGAGGCTTGGCGCGAAGTGGGCAGCTAACCACGGAATCAATGGAGAAGGTGGATGCCCGCGCATCGACTACTTCGCTCGCTCCAGCTCATGAAGAGAGTTCCCGCTCGACGTCGAGGAGCCCGAGAATGACCTCGTCGATGAATTCCCCGTTTACCCATGCCGCGCGGCGCAAGGTTCCTTCGAGTACGAATCCTGCGTGGCCGGCCGCCCGAATCATCGCGGCATTGTCGGCCAGTGTCTCGATCTGCAACCGGTGCAGGCCACGGACCTGGAAACCGTAATGGCACAGCACCCGTACCGTGTCGGTGCCCAGCCCACGGCCGCGGAACGCCGGGCGCAGCGAGAGCCCGAGGTGGGCTGTTCTGTTGTGGACATCGATGCCCCACAACAGCGCCTCACCCGCCAGCTCGCCGTCAGCGAGGTGGACCGCGGAGAAGAACGCCACCTCATCGGAAGGATCGGCGACGGCGTAGGGCGACGCGGAGGAGCCGGGCGCGATGGGTCGCCATGGACGTGAATCTGCCCGTGACCGGGTCGCCACATCGTCATAGAGCTCAGACTGTAGAACGGGGACGTCGGTTTGGAACCGGGCACGCAGTCCGATCTTGTCACCACGGAGCATGCCGTGATCCTGCCTGACGCGACAGGCCGGACCAACCTCATTCTCGGCGTGCTCCTGCGGGGCAAGCTGCGCGCGTACGTCTCGGGGACGGTGGCGTGGGGCCGGTAGAGTCGGGCAAATGGTGCCACCGGTCGTACGTGCCAAGGAATGGGACGACACGAGCTGGGACGACCCGTCCGAGGAGAAACTGCACGACCTGCTCGCTGACCTGAACTTGCGGTCGAGGTTCGTCATCGTTGACCGGCTGGACCGCGAACCTGAGGGCCAGCATTACATGCAGGCCTATCTCAACGACGACCTGAGTTACACGGTGGAATACCGCGATGGTGGCGAGGACCGGCACTTCCGGGCCGAGGTCCCGGCGCAGCCGACGGTGATCGGGTGTGAGCCGGTCGCGCGGGTGGTCAACGACTGGATCGCCGACGGGCCGAATTGGCGCCAAGCGCTGGCGTGGAGCCGAATTCGCCTCTGATCGGGCCGCGGTGCCGTCTGCAAACCGTGCCTTATATCGGGCGAAAGTTGACGACGAACCCAGCTGCTAAAGAGCCGACCGCCAAGAGGCCCAGGACCACAAAACCGGCGATCATGACGCGTTTTCGGTAGGTCGCCAGAAGACTCGTCTTTCCGTACGTGCAGAGATAAACAGCGAGCCAAAGTGCTGCCCAGATGGCCGCGATCCAGACGAAGACTCCGGCCAGTGCGGTCAGAGCGTACGAAAAGCTGCGAGGAACGGCCTCGCTGTTTCCGATCATCGCGACCGAAACGGTGTCGCCAAGCGCGTGCTGAGCGCCGTCGTCGAGAAGAACTCCCGGAAGGGCCGTGCCATCGGCCAGGTGCACCGTTCCCACCGCGGCCGACCTGCTCCCATGCCCACTGGAAATGGTCCGATGGGAGGCCACGGTCAGGACACCCTGCTGGCCGCCGACCCCGAGAGCGCGAGCTACCGAAGTCACGGACTTCGCCCCTTGTGCGCAGCCCAGCAGCGACAGGACGCAAATGACCCCGACGAGAATGACGAGCCAGCCGATGGGGAGCCGCTGTCGCTGCTCAAATGACGATGTCTGCTGCCGAGGCGGCACCCGCATGCCCTTTCCGACTTGGGGTTGATATTTACGAGTATGAGCCGGCCGCGACCCTCGGGCTTTGGGTACGGATCACGGGATCCCCTGCGGCCTCCAGTGATGGCCCTTTCGGGCGATACGGGAGATTGATTCGCGTTTCGCCGGTGCGGCCAACTGTTCTTGAGCCTGGCTCTGGAACAGCCCTCTGACCTGCGTACGCTTCGCTGAACGACGTCGAAGTCCACAGGGGGACCGATGGCAGCGGGGGCCTATCCACGATGGCTGGCGGCCGCGGCCGCGCTGGTGTTCCTGGCCGGCTGTACGTCCGCGCTTCCGGCACCCAGCAGGGGCAGCGGTAGCCCGTCGCCCGCGGCCTCGCCGACACCGACGGTGGATCGAAATGGTCGGTTGGCGACCGAACTGTTACAAGCGGTGCGGCAACAGAATTTTCGCGGGGACCGATACGGCCTTGCCTGGCGGCGGGTCGGGGCCGGCCCGCCAAGTTCCCAATGTGGACGTGACCGTCGTTGAGCTGGCCACCGACGGGCGGCCGCTGTCGACCGCGGATGTGCTGCTCAGCCCGCGTTATCCGGACGGCAAGGTGGTGCCGGTGGACACGAATCTGGCCACCGACCAGGTCCGCTGGCGCTATTGGGACGACTCGGAATGGGACCGCCAAAACGGGCAGGGCAGCAGGGATGTGTTGCCAGGGCTGGAAAAGGCGCCAATCGACTACATGTCGCCCTATCCTGCCTCCATTCTCAAGCTGATGGTCGGCTATGGAATTCTGCGACTGGTCGATCGCGGCCAACTGTCGCTCGACCAGACGTATTCGTACGAGCCGACGCTTCCCGACGGCTTCTGCGGCGGTTCGGTGAGCCGCAAGGTAAGGCAGTTTTTCGATGACATGATCACGGTTTCCAGCGATGCCTCGACTTGTGCGCTGATCCAGGTGCTGCGGGACCATGGCGGGATCGACGCGCTCAACAACCAGTTCACCCAGCTCGGCATGCCGACGCTGAAGCTGGTGGGCGGGGGTTCACCGGCTCGAACATGGGCGCGCTGGACACCGCGAAGCTGTTGCTGCTCATTTCCGGCGGGCCCGGCACATTATGGACCGCGCCAGGCGGAAGAGCCGTCACGGCCGCGGAGCTGACCGCAGCCTCTCGCCAGTTTTTTTTTCTCTCTGAACTGGGAAACCAAGGCCTGAACCAGGTGCTGTCGACCAGTAACTGGTGTGGCCGCGGCTATCCGTCGGCCGGAATTCCGCAGGTCACCCCGTCCCGGTGGATCAATCCCAGCAATGGCACGGTGACCGCCGACGGTCGTTATTACGGCCGGGACGTACGTCCCTGCAACGCCACCGCGGAGGTCACTTTCGCGCACAAGACCGGCCTGGTCGTACGCGCCGGTGGCGATGCCGGGATCGTCCATTCACTGCCCGGGAAACCTGGCCGGAACTACATCATCGTGGTGCAGTCCCATCTCGGAAACCGGTATGTCGACCCGCATCGGCCGGCCGATCCGTCCGGTGTCTATCCGGTGGCGTACACCCAGAAATTTGGTCAGCTCGGGCTCGCCATCGACCAGATCGTCACCGCCCACCACAACAGCTGAGGGCAGCAGAAAACCTGTCGACACCTGTGAGAGCCCGTCCTACGCTCAGCCGAGTCTCTTACGGGGGGGGTGGTACGGATGCGCGTACAAGTTCAGCGATGCACGGAAGAACAGCTGCCGGAGGCCGCGAAACTGGCCGCTGACCTGTGGGCGAGGGCGCGGCTGGACGAGCCGCTTCTGCCGGTCTCGCACGAAGATCCCATGCTGGTACGGGAATACCTGCGCGATCAGGGGGAAATCTGGGTGGCCACCCGCGGCGCTGAGGTGGTGGCGGTGCTGGCCGCGACTCTCGGGACGTACGGCGCGTATTCGCCGCAACTGGGGGTGGCCGGTGATCCGGACGCGCTGCCCGAGCTGTACGCGCAGGCCGCGGTGGAATGGGTGGCCAAGGGCGAGTTGACGCATGCCGTACACATTCCACTGGTTGCTCGCGAACTCATCGAACCCTTCCTGCGGCTCAGTTTTGGTTACCAGTCCGAAGTCGGCGTGCACGCTTTGAAGACGCTGCCGTTGGCGCCTGAGGTTCCTGATCTGACCGTTTCCCTTGCGGACATGGACGATTTCGAAGACGTGGTCCGGCTGGTTCACGCGCTGCCCGAGCACCTTGCCGAGTCACCGGTTTTCATGCGCCGGCCGGACAAGTATTACGGGTCGCTCCGAGGCGTCCATGCGGGCAATTTCCGAGCCGCGAAGGGGCAGTATTTCCTCGCGCGGGTGGCCGGTCAAGCCGCCGGCCTGGTGGTCGTGCACGGGGACGACCTTGAGCCGTTGGAGCCACTGGGCTGTCGATACCTGAACATCGGTGTGGTCTTCCCGGAGTATCGCGGCACCGGCGTCGGGCTCGCGCTGACGCGTGCGGCGCTGGCGGACGCGGTGGAGCGGCGGGCGACCTCGATGAGCAGCGACTGGCGGACGACGAACCTGCGGGCTGCCCGGTTCTGGCCGGCGGTCGGATTCCGGCCAACGTGCGTACGGCTGAGCAGGAGCATCGACCTGACGCCTCGCTGATCGCTGTTGACGGAAGCGAGCTCTTGAGGTTCAATAATGAACAGTCATTATTGAATGGAGTTGAGGCATGGCCGGTCGGCCACGGACGATCACCGATGAGCAGTTGCTGGCGGCCGTTGGGTCGGCCGTACGAGCGATCGGGCCGATCAAACTCACCATGGCCGACGTGGCGCGTACGGCTGGCGTCTCGACTGGTGCGCTCGTGCAGCGGTACGGGTCCAAGCGCGGGATGCTGCTCGCGTTCCTGAAAGCGGGCAGTGTCGGACCTGGTATGCGGGCCGCTTTCGAGGCGGCGGCCGATCCCGTCGACGGCATTCAGGCTGCGCTGGCGTACGGGATGGCCGCCGCCGACCAGTCGCCGGACGAGTTCGCGAACAGTCTCGCCTTCCTGCATCTGGACCTCTCGGACCCGGAGTTCCGCGAGGTTTTGGCGGGCTATCAGGAAAGTCAGCTCGCGGATCTCCGGTCGTACCTGGTCATCGCCGGGGTGGAGAGGGCTGGGCTGGCGGAGGTCCTGACCGCGCTGCGACACGGGACGCAGATCGCTTGGGCGATCAGTCGGGATGGCGTGCTGCTGGATGCCTTGCGCGCAAATGTCGAAACCGTACTTGCGCCTTATCGGAAGAAAAAATGACCCTCAGCAATGCGGTGGTGCTGGTCGCGGGTGGTACGCGCGGCGGCTCGCGGGCGATCGCGGTGCAGTTCGGCGCCGCTGGAGCGACCGTCTACGTCACCGGCCGATCGAGCCGGGCCGGGCGTTCGCCGATGAATCGGCCGGAAACCGTTGAGGAAACCGCGGAAATGGTGGACGCGGCTGGCGGCCGGGGGATTCGCCGTCGCGGTCGACCATCAGGATGAGAAGCAAGTCCAGGAACTTGTCGAGCGTATCGACCGCGAGCAGAATGGCCGGCTGGACATCCTGGTCAACGGCATTTGGGGCGGCGATCCGCTGGCGCATTGGGACGTACCATTCTGGGAACAGCCGATCGGCGACGCGATCCAGCTGCTCCGGCAGGGCGTCGAAACCCATTTGATCACCAGCCGATTCGCGGTGCCGTTGATGGTGGCGCGAAAATCCGGCTTGATCATCGAGCTGACGGACGGCACAGCCGACAGTTATCGTGGCAGCCTTTACTACGATCTGGTGAAAAGCTCGGTCAATCGGCTCGCGCTCGCGCAGGCCGCGGACCTGCGTTCGTACGGGATCACCGCGGTCGCCCTGTCGCCGGGATTCCTGCGGTCCGAGGCGATGCTGGACCATTTCGGAGTGTCCGAGGAAAACTGGCGGGACGGCACCCAGAAAGATCCGCATTTCATCATTTCCGAAACGCCCAACCTATCTGGGCCGTGCGGCGGTTGCGCTCGCCAGCGATCCGGATCTGCGACGCTGGAGCGGAAAAGCCGTAGGAACGCAGGAACTTTCCAGCGTTTACGGCTTCACCGACATCGATGGCACTCGCCCGGACACAGAGCGGTATTTCGCCGAGGTCGTCTACGGAAACAAACCCCCGAGCGAAAACTACCGGTCTTAGGAGTCCGAAGCCTTGCTGCCCTTGCGAGGGGCGTAGAGAGCTTCGATGTCATCCGCGAAGTCGCGGGTGATGATAGCGCGCTTCAGCTTCAGAGACGGCGTGATGTGGCCGCCTTCCTCGGTGAAGTCAACGGAAAGTACGCGGAAACGACTGATCTTCTCGGCGGCTGACACCGTCGCGTTCGCGCGTCGATCGGCTTCTTCAGCTCCGCCAGCAGGGCCGGGTCCTCGACCAGGTCGGCGACCGCGGTGTTCTTGTCCCGGCCGTGGGTTTCCAGCCACTGCGGGAGCGACTCGGTGTCGATGGTGATCAGCGCGGCGATCGAGTTGCGACCGTCGCCAACGACCAGCGCCTGGCTGATCAGCGGGTGCGCTCGTACGACATCCTCCAGTGGTCCTGGCGAGACGTTCTTGCCGGCCGTGGTGACCAGGATTTCCTTCTTTCGCCCGGTAATCGTGAGGTAGCCGTCGGCGTCGAGCTTGCCGAGGTCGCCGGTACGGAACCAGCCGTCGTCGGTCAGCGCTTCCTTGGTGCCGGTCTCGTTGTTCCAGTACCGGTGGAAAACGTGGCCGCCGCGGAGCAGGATCTCGTTGTCCTGCCCAATGCTGATCTCGAACCCGGGCAGCGCGCGACCGACTGTCCCAACCTTGATGTGGCCGCGGGTGTTCACCGCGGCGGCCGCGGTCGTCTCGGTCAGGCCGTACCCTTCCAGCACGGTCACGCCGGCGCCGCGGAAGAAATGCGCCAGCCGGGAGCCGAGCGCGGAGCCGCCGGAAACCGCCCAGCGGACCTCGCCGCCCATCGCGTCCCGCAGCTTGCTGTAGACCAGCTTGTCGAAGAGCGCGCGCTGGGCCGCGACGATTGGTCCGGGACGGCCCTTTTCCAACGCCTTGCTGTAGTTGATCGCGGTGTTCACCGCGCGATCGAAGATCTTCTCCTTGCCGCCGGAGACGGCCCGGCTGCGGGCCCGGTCGTACACCCGCTCGAAGACCCGCGGCACGGCCAGGACGAAGGTCGGCTTCACCGGGATTAGGTCGACGGTCAACCGGCCGACATCGCTGTGCGCCAGTTTGGCCGCGGACATCAGCACGGCCATTTGGATCATCCGGCCGAAGACATGCGCGAGCGGCAGGAACAGCAGCGTACTGGCGTCCTCGCTCTCGAAGAGTTCTGGCAGCGCCTCGATCGCGCTGGTGATCTCGGCCAGGAAGTTGCCGTGGGTGAGCTCGCAGCCCTTCGGTCGGCCGGTCGTGCCCGACGTGTAGTGATGATGATGGTGGCGAGCTTGTCTGCGTTGAGGTTCGCGCGGCGGCGGTCCAGCTCGGCGTCGTCGACCTCGCGGCCGGCCTCGATCAGGCTGGCCAGCGTGTGGCCGGCGTCCTTGCCGTCGATCACCCAGTGGTCGCGCAGCTCCCGGAGCCGTTCGGTGAGCCCGGCGAGGCGGCGGTCGTGCCCGGGCGTCTCGACGATCGCGGCGACCGCGCCGGAGTCGCCCAGGATCCACTCCAACTGGTCGGCTGACGAGGTCTCGTACACCGGCACGGTCACCGCGCCGGCGGCCCAGATCGCCGCGTCGCAGAGCGTCCACTCGTACCGCGTCTTGGACATCAGCGCCACCCGCTCGCCCGCCCCGACCCCCGCGCGCGATGAGTCCCTTGGCGACCTCGACCACCTCGGCGTGGAACTGCGCGGCGGTGACCTGCTGCCATTCACGGTCGACGCGGCGCTGCATCACCACCTTGTCCGGGATCTTCTCCGCATGCCGGACGGTGATGTCGGCGAGGCTACGCGGGGCGGTCGGACCGACCGATCCACCAGGTGTCGAGGAGGCTCATCGGGCGCATCCCTGTCGGGTAGTCGAAGTCACGCAGGGACCTTACGAAACATGGCGTTAACGGTCCAGGACGGCCACCCTAACGCACCAAAGCATGTTCTTCTTTCGCCACCTGAATGATGGGGTATGCGGTGTTTGGCAGCCTTCGCCGAGTGTCCTTTAGGGAGCCCGTCGGCTCGGGAGCCCTGACGGCACTTGCCTCTGGGTTCTCGTACGTTGGGTGTGCGCTTACTCGCGCGTGTTACTTAGGTGACGTCTAAAACCCACGTACCCCCCCCCCCGCCCTTGAAGGGCGGGGGCCAAAAATTTCACGTCGGTACGACAGTTTCGCGCCGCACCCGGTCTGGGAAACGCGGAATGGGGTGTCCGTTTCCGGGCTCGGAACCGATGACGTGCGGGTCGGGTCAGGTCAGTCGGCGGAGATTTCCGGGCGGCCCTCTTCGGCCCAGAGGGTGTGGAAGGTGCCGTCGTCCTTGTCGATGCGCCGGTACGTGTGGGCGCCGAAGAAGTCGCGCAGGCCCTGGGTCAGCGCGGCCGGCAGTCGAGACGCCCGCAGGCCGTCGTAGTAGCTGAGCGCGGAGGCGAAGCCGGGGACCGGCAGGCCGTACTGCGCGGCGCCGGCGACCACTCGCCGCCACGCCGACTGCGCCTGCCCGACGACCGACGAGAAATAGTCGTCGACCAGCAGGGTTGGCAGGTCGGCCTGCTTGTCGTACGCCTCGCGGATGCGGTTCAGGAAGCGGGCCCGGATGATGCAGCCGCCCCGCCAGATGGTGGCCATCTCACCGAGGTGCACGTCCCATTCGTACGCCTGCGAACCCGCCCGAATCTGGTCGAATCCCTGCGCGTACGCGACAACCTTGGAGGCGTAGAGCGCTTCCCGTACGTCCGAGATGAAGGCGTCCCGGTCGGTCACACCCCAGCCGCCGGACGGGCCGGGCAGCTCGCGGGCCGCGACCCGCTGCTGCGGCGTGGCCGGACAGCGCCCGGGCGAACACCGCTTCGGCGATGCCGGTGACTGGTACGCCCAGGTCCAGGGCGGACTGGACGGTCCAGCGGCCGGTGCCCTTCTGCTCGGCGGCGTCGGTGATCACGTCCACCAGCGGCTTGCCGGAGTCGGCGTCCACGTGGCCGAGCACCTCGGCGGTGATCTCCACCAGGTACGACTCCAGGTCGCCGGTGTTCCACTGCCGGAAGACGCCGGCGATTTCCGCGGGCGTCATGCCCAGGCCGCTGCGAAGCAGGTCGTACGCCTCGCCGATGAGCTGCATGTCGGCGTACTCGATGCCGTTGTGCACCATCTTCACGAAGTGGCCGGCGCCGTCCGGGCCGACGTGCGTGCAGCACGGGGTGCCGTCCACGTTAGCCGCGATCGACTCCAACAACGGGCCGAGCGACTCGTACGCCTCAACCGACCCGCCAGGCATGATGCTCGGTCCGTTGAGCGCGCCCTCCTCGCCGCCGGAGGATGCCGGCGCCGACGAAGTTCAGCTCGTGTTTACGCAGCTCGGCCTCGCGCCGACGGGTGTCGGTGAACAGCGCGTTGCCGCCGTCCACGATCACGTCGCCGGGTTCCATCAGCGGGACGAGCTCGTCGATCACCGCGTCGGTGGGGCCGCCGGCCTTCACCATGATGATCACCCGGCGCGGCTTCTCCAGGGAGGCGACGAACTCCTGCATCGAGGACGCTGGGATGAAATCGCCCTCGTCGCCATGATCGGCGACAAGCGCGTCCGTACGAGCCTGGCTGCGGTTGTGCAGGGCCACCGTGTGCCCGTGCCGCGCGAGGTTGCGGGCCAGGTTGCGACCCATCACCGCCAACCCGGTGACGCCGATCTGTGCCTTCTCCGCCATGCCCGCTCCCCTGTAGGTCTTTCTGCCGCACTCGTTCCTACCAGGCGCCCATCCCGGCCGCGTGCTGGGAGCCCGACTGCCAACCGATTGCCGATTTTCCTTTGTCCCAAAGGGACCCTTTGGGGCAGTCAACGCCCCAGAATTCCGTTAGCGCTGGCCAGCGGTCCAGGCCAGCAGCTCGTCGACCGGCCACGTGTTGACGATGTGGTCGACGGGCGCGCCGCTCAGAGCCGCGCGTTCGCAGCCGTACGGTTGCCAGTCGAGCTGGCCGGGGGCGTGCGCGTCGGAGTCGATGGTGCCCGAGAATGTCGGTGTGCGGGTTCTGGACGGCGGCCAGCATCCGCTCGGTCATCTGTTCCCGACCCATCCGCAGTCCACTGTGGACGGAACGCGACCACCACGTCGCAGCAGCTGTTCTTACACATGTGCAGCCGACAGCTACGCCGGCGTCGGAGGCGCCGTGGCCCCGGCGGTGGCCACCAGCTGTGTGCGGCGACATGAACCCTGACTCGGCCCGCCGCTCGGCCT
>NZ_WOTO01000052.1 GCF_010993775.1 Fodinicola feengrottensis
CTCCTTGCCGCCGGAGACGTGCCCGCTGCGGGCCCGTCGTACACCCGCTCGAACGACCCGAAGACCCGCGGCACGGCCAAGGAAGAAGGTCGGCTTCACCGGGATTAGGTCGACGGTCAACCGGCCGACATCGCTGTGCGCCAGTTTGGCCGCGGACATCAGCACGGCCATTTGGAT
Organism: Fodinicola feengrottensis; assembly: GCF_010993775.1. GTDB lineage: Bacteria > Actinomycetota > Actinomycetes > Mycobacteriales > HKI-0501 > Fodinicola > Fodinicola feengrottensis. The sequence continues at coordinate 178 of NZ_WOTO01000052.1, forward strand.
CATCCGGCCGAAGACATGCGCGAGCGGCAGGAACAGCAGCGTACTGGCGTCCTCGCTCTCGAAGAGTTCTGGCAGCGCCTCGATCGCGCTGGTGATCTCGGCCAGGAAGTTGCCGTGGGTGAGCTCGCAGCCCTTCGGTCGGCCGGTCGTGCCCGACGTGTAGATGATGGTGGCGAGCTTGTCTGCGTTGAGGTTCGCGCGGCGGCGGTCCAGCTCGGCGTCGTCGACCTCGCGGCCGGCCTCGATCAGGCTGGCCAGCGTGTGGCCGGCGTCCTTGCCGTCGATCACCCAGTGGTCGCGCAGCTCCCGGAGCCGTTCGGTGAGCCCGGCGAGGCGGCGGTCGTGCCCGGGCGTCTCGACGATCGCGGCGACCGCGCCGGAGTCGCCCAGGATCCACTCCAACTGGTCGGCTGACGAGGTCTCGTACACCGGCACGGTCACCGCGCCGGCGGCCCAGATCGCCGCGTCGCAGAGCGTCCACTCGTACCGCGTCTTGGACATCAGCGCCACCCGCTCGCCCGCCCCGACCCCGCGCGCGATGAGTCCCTTGGCGACCTCGACCACCTCGGCGTGGAACTGCGCGGCGGTGACCTGCTGCCATTCACGGTCGACGCGGCGCTGCATCACCACCTTGTCCGGGATCTTCTCCGCATGCCGGACGGTGATGTCGGCGAGGCTACGCGGGGCGGGTCGGACCGATCCACCAGGTGTCGAGGCTCATCGGGCGCATCCCTGTCGGGTAGTCGAAGTCACGCAGGGACCTTACGAAACATGGCGTTAACGGTCCAGGACGGCCACCCTAACGCACCAAAGCATGTTCTTCTTTCGCCACCTGAATGATGGGGTATGCGGTGTGTTTGGCAGCCTTCGCGAGTGTCCTTTAGGGGAGCCCGTCGGCTCGGGAGCCCTGACGGCACTTGCCTCTGGGTTTCGTACGTAGGGAGCTTACTCGCGCGGCTCGGGAGGTGCCGTCCTTGTCGATGCGCCGGTACGTGTGGGCGCCGAAGAAGTCGCGCAGGCCCTGGGTCAGCGCGGCCGGCAGTCGAGACGCCCGCAGGCCGTCGTAGTAGCTGAGCGCGGAGGCGAAGCCGGGGACCGGCAGGCCGTACTGCGCGGCGCCGGCGACCACTCGCCGCCACGCCGACTGCGCCTGCCCGACGACCGACGAGAAATAGTCGTCGACCAGCAGGGTTGGCAGGTCGGCCTGCTTGTCGTACGCCTCGCGGATGCGGTTCAGGAAGCGGGCCCGGATGATGCAGCCGCCCCGCCAGATGGTGGCCATCTCACCGAGGTGCACGTCCCATTCGTACGCCTGCGAACCCGCCCGAATCTGGTCGAATCCCTGCGCGTACGCGACAACCTTGGAGGCGTAGAGCGCTTCCCGTACGTCCGAGATGAAGGCGTCCCGGTCGGTCACACCCCAGCCGCCGGACGGGCCGGGCAGCTCGCGGGCCGCGACCCGCTGCTCGGCGTGGCCGGACAGCGCCCGGGCGAACACCGCTTCGGCGATGCCGGTGACTGGTACGCCCAGGTCCAGGGCGGACTGGACGGTCCAGCGGCCGGTGCCCTTCTGCTCGGCGGCGTCGGTGATCACGTCCACCAGCGGCTTGCCGGAGTCGGCGTCCACGTGGCCGAGCACCTCGGCGGTGATCTCCACCAGGTACGACTCCAGGTCGCCGGTGTTCCACTGCCGGAAGACGCCGGCGATTTCCGCGGGCGTCATGCCCAGGCCGCTGCGAAGCAGGTCGTACGCCTCGCCGATGAGCTGCATGTCGGCGTACTCGATGCCGTTGTGCACCATCTTCACGAAGTGGCCGGCGCCGTCCGGGCCGACGTGCGTGCAGCACGGGGTGCCGTCCACGTTAGCCGCGATCGACTCCAACAACGGGCCGAGCGACTCGTACGCCTCAACCGACCCGCCAGGCATGATGCTCGGTCCGTTGAGCGCGCCCTCCTCGCCGCCGGAGATGCCGGCGCCGACGAAGTTCAGCTCGTGTTTACGCAGCTCGGCCTCGCGCCGACGGGTGTCGGTGAACAGCGCGTTGCCGCCGTCCACGATCACGTCGCCGGGTTCCATCAGCGGGACGAGCTCGTCGATCACCGCGTCGGTGGGGCCGCCGGCCTTCACCATGATGATCACCCGGCGCGGCTTCTCCAGGGAGGCGACGAACTCCTGCATCGAGGACGCTGGGATGAAATCGCCCTCGTCGCCATGATCGGCGACAAGCGCGTCCGTACGAGCCTGGCTGCGGTTGTGCAGGGCCACCGTGTGCCCGTGCCGCGCGAGGTTGCGGGCCAGGTTGCGACCCATCACCGCCAACCCGGTGACGCCGATCTGTGCCTTCTCCGCCATGCCCGCTCCCCTGTAGGTCTTTCTGCCGCACTCGTTCCTACCAGGCGCCCATCCCGGCCGCGTGCTGGGAGCCCGACTGCCAACGTGGCGAACCCCACGTCGTCGCGAAGTAGTCCCGGCGCGGCTGGGCGATCCACCCGAATTGCCGATTTTCCTTTGTCCCAAAGGGACCCTTTGGGGCAGTCAACGCCCCAGAATTCCGTTAGCGCTGGCCAGCGGTCCAGGCCAGCAGCTCGTCGACCGGCCACGTGTTGACGATGTGGTCGACGGGCGCGCCGCTCAGAGCCGCGCGTTCGCAGCCGTACGGTTGCCAGTCGAGCTGGCCGGGGGCGTGCGCGTCGGAGTCGATGGAGAGCAGGCAACCGGCCTCGATGGCCAGCCGGAGCAGCCGCTTGGGCGGGTCGAGACGGTCCGGCCGGGAGTTGATTTCCACCGCCGTACCAGCGCTCGCGCAGGCCGGGAAGATCCGCGCCGGGTCGAACTCGGACTCCGGCCGGTTCTTGCCCTTGACCTTGCGGCGGCCGGTGCAGTGCCCGAGAATGTCGGTGTGCGGGTTCTGGACGGCGGCCAGCATCCGCTCGGTCATCTGTTCCCGACCCATCCGCAGTCCACTGTGGACGGACGCGACCACCACGTCGAGCTGGGCCAGCAACTCGTCTTGCTGGTCGAGCGAGCCGTCGTCGAGGATGTCGACCTCGATGCCGGTGAGTACGCGGAACGGCGCGACAGCCTCGTTGACCTTCGCGATCTGCTTCAGCTGCTTCGACAGTCGTTCGGCGGACAGCCCGTTGGCGACCGTGAGCCGCGGCGAATGGTCGGTGATCACGAGGTAGTCGTGGCCCAGGTCGATGGCCGCGGAGACCATCTCCACCAGCGGCGATCCGCCGTCCGAGGCGTCCGTGTGACTGTGGCAGTCGCCGCGCAGCGCGGCCCGGATCCGCTCGCCGCCGACCGCTACCGGTTCGCCGCCAGTGGCCTCTAGCCGGCGGAGGTAGACCGGTTCCTCGCCGGCGAGGGGACTCACCGATGCAGCGCGCGGTCACCTCGCCGACTCCGCGTAGCTCGCCAAGCGTGCCGGCGGTGGCACGCTCGGCCAGGTCATCGCGGCCGGCGATCGCGGTGGCCGCGGACCGGAAGGCCTTCACCCGGTACGTCGACTCGCCGGCCTTCTCCAACAGGAAGGCGATCCGCTTGAGGTCAGCGAGCGGGTCCCGGGGGGGGTCTGCGGCCATCAGGCTTTTCTAGTGCAGCCGCAGCGACGCCGCATCGGCGCCGCCGGTGGCCAGCAGCTGGGTGGCGGCGACATGCACCTGCTGCTCGGCCCGCCGCTCGGCCTGCCGGACGCTGCCGGCGGCCGGGATCTCGGCCCAGTGGTAGTGCCCGCCGGCGACCGGATGCCAGTGCTCGTGCCCGACCGGTTGCACGTAGAGCATCGCCTCACCGTCCGGCAACACCTCCGTGCGCAGGGTCACTGGCCCGCTGACCGTGCCCGCGTCGTCAGTGTGGATCCCGCCGTTCCGTGGCTCGACGCCACTGATGAACGACCAGCCATCCAGCGGCGGAATGGCGTCGATCCCGGTCCCGTTTGACGTATCGAAAGTACGCACAAATACAGCATCTCCCATCACGGAAGGTCATCGTTTCCGGGGGACTCCAGCGTTACCGGGCTTGACCAGCCGGTCAGTCACCGAGCTGGCCGGACGGTCCGTACGGACTGGCCACTATCGGCCACGCCGGTGACCCAGCCGCCGCTCCGGCCGAGTTCCAGCAACGTTCTCCGATCCGCGCGTTCGACCTGCTCAGGACCTGATTCGCCGGGCCATCCGGCGCGTACGCGCTGACCCGCCGCCAACCACGACGTCAGGGCCGCGATCGGGTCCGGCGCGGTCAACAGGTGGCGTGCCTCGGTCAGCTCGGCGATCAGCCGGTCCAATCGCCGGGCCACCGCGGCGCTATTCCCGCCACACATAGCCGCCGTCAACGCCGCCCGAGTGGCGGCCACTCGCGTACCGTCCGCGAAGGACCCCCGGCGGCCAGCGCGAGCGCGAGCGGCTCGTCGGCGGCGCCGGCCGCGACGGCACTCGCGACGACGTGCGGCAGGTGGCTGATGGCAGCGACGGCACTGTCGTGCTCGGCGGCGGTGGCCGGTACGACCCGGGCGCCCGCGCTGGTATACAGATCGGCCAGCCGCAACCAGTCAGCTACCGAGGTCCGCTCGTCCAGGCACAACACCCACACCCGCCCAGTGAACAGCGCCGGATCGGCGGCCGCGAAGCCGGACTTCTCGGTGCCTGACATCGGGTGCCCGCCGACATAGCGAGCCGCCGGGAAAGACCGCGCCACGATCTCTCGGCCGGCCGCTGCTTAACCGACGTGACGTCGGTTAGTACGCCTTCGAAACCGGCGTCTCGTACGAGCGTCACCACCTTCTCCACCGCGGGCAGCGGCACCGCGAGCACGGCGATGTCCGCGCCGGCGACCGCCCTCGCCCCGTCATCCATAGGCTGACCAGCGGCTTCGAGGGTTTGCCGGGTCGGTGTCATAGCCGACCACGTCATGACCAAGCTCGGTCAGCCGCAGCAGCAGCAGCGAGCCACCGATCAGCCCCAGCCCGAGAATCGCGATCCGGTCAGCCATGGCCGCCGGTCGACTCCCGAATCACCAGTTCCGGCATGAAAACCAGCTGTTGGTGCCGGTGTTCGGCGGGCCGGTCGCACTCTTCCAGCAGCAGTTCGCCGGCTCGCCGGGAGACCGCCGCGGTCGGCTGCCGTACGGAGCTGAGCGCGACCGGCGAGGCGGCGGCGATCTCGATGTCGTCGTACCCGATCAGGGCCACGTCCTGCGGGACCTTCACTCCGTGCCGCAACAGGCCGCGAAGGACACCGAGCGCGAGTACGTCATTCGCGCAGAAGATGCCGTCCGGCAGTCCCTCCGCGAGCAGGTCCTCGACGGCTTGCTCACCCGCGGCCGGCGTCATCATCTCCGGCACGACCAGTTCCCGCAGGTGATCGCGTACGGACAGCCGGGCCGCGCCGGAGCGCTCGCCGGACGCCGGCCCGCCGGTCGGCGCACTGCCGGATGCTCCACGTCGAGGAGATGAAGGCGATCCGGCGCCGTCCGATCGAGAGCAGGTGGCTCGCGGCCAGGTCACCGCCGTGCACATCGTCGACCGCGGTGCTGCACTGGTCGGGCTGCTCACTGGCCCGGTCGACCAGCACCACCGGGGTGCCACGGGCTCGCAGCGTGTTCATCACCGCCGGAATCTCCTGCAACGGCGTCAGCAGCACGCCACTGACCTGCTGCTCGACCAGGGCGCGGAGATACGCGGCCTCTTTCTCCGGGGAACCGGCGCTGTTGCACAGGTAGAGCAGATAACCGCTGTCTGTCGCCGCGTCCTCGGCGGCACGTGCGACTTCGGTGAAGAACGGGTTCATCACGTCCTGCACGACCAGCCCGATCGTGCGCGTACGCCCCTGGCGTAGGTGTCGGGCGGAGGCGTTGCGAACGAAGCCGGTCCGGGCGATCACTTCCTCCACCCGCTCGCGGGTGGTGTCGGCGACCATGTGCGGCCGGTTGAGCACGTTCGACACCGTGCCGATGGAGACGCCAGCGACCCGTGCCACGTCCCGGATGTCGTGGATGACGGAGGTATCGGTCGTGCTCATAAGCCCACCCCTATGCGCAGCCAGTGCCTCAAAAGAGTAGGGCCTGCCGGGAGCGCTCGGTGACAGCGGAGAGAGACCACAAGTTGACACAACGTACGACCGGTGTGTGAAAATACAACTGACCACAATGGACGGTCGATGCGCACGGTCACATGCTGCTGTTATGCGTGTGCCGGATGTGGCCAGTGACCGGTGGTCCATCGAACGCACGTGCACCGGGTTGCACGTGCAAACGCACAGTCAAGGGTCCCTTACGGCCCGAATTGGCGTCAGTCGCGCGTGTCCAGCCAGATGAGTTCGGTCAGTCCGTCATGGCCGTGAACACCGAGAATGTCCTCGACGTGGTCCCAAACGGTGACCTGGCCGATGCCGGTGGTGGTGCCGCGCCAGCGCGTGACGGCCTTGCCGTCCGCGTACGCGGTGCCCCAGGCGACCACTCCGACGCCGGAAACTCCGCTCACATCGGTGTGCCGATAGAGCACGAACTGGCGGGGAAGCTCGTCGGGTGCGATCGGTATGGCGCCGAGCTCGAAGCTCGGCGCGATCGTCGGTCCACTCACGCGAACCGTCCCTGAGCTGCGAGTTTAGTTGCCAGCGGCGCCGCCATTGCCGCCGCTGGCAGATCTGTGGGCAGAGGTGGGTGGGGAGCCCGGTCGCGTTGGTTTACTTCCTCGCGTAACCGGTCGAACTGACCCCGATGGGTTCACGTCCGATTCCCCCTCCGCGTCGCGGATGCACCTCGATGTGCGTCGGGTCCGGCCAAAAATGCCACCAACATCCCCCTCGGTGACGACCTACGTACCCGTCGTGACGAAAAGCATATGAGTTGTCGGTAATCGTGCATCTGCACGTGCAGCATAAGATATATATTCGGCCCGCGCATAAACGACAAAAGTGGAGTTAGCGTGGACACGCCGATCATCACCAATCGGTGATCGGCCTTGGGGGGTGAGATCAGTGTCGGCTAGGTATTGCGCCGGTTGCGGCGCTCGCCTCGCGCACGACAACAGGGAAAGCCGGTGCTCGCCGTGCTCGCGGGTGGAAAGCTCGCAGGGACAGCAGGCGCCGGAGATGAGTCCGGAGTTCTGGGCTACTGACCAGATGCGAGACGCACTGGGCAGCCGGGACATGGGCGTGGTCGTACGCGCCTATCGGCGTCATCCGTCCCACGGCCCGCGCCCGTTGTCGCAAGCGAGACTCTGCCGTTGGCTAGGCATCACACAAGGTCAGCTCAGTCGGATCGAAACCGGCCACAACCGGGTCCGCGAGCTGGAGAAGCTCATCGACTATGCCCGCTGTCTGCGCATTCCCAGCGAGCTGCTGTGGTTCGACGTGGACGACCAACCGACTCGCGAGCGGCCGGAACTCAGTGTCGGGGCGATGATCCCGCTGCCCGGTGGCCCGATGGTCTCGGCGGCCGCCAGCCGGACCGAGCCGGCGCTGGCCGAATCGCTGTTGGGCACCCTGCGGCAGTACGCGACGACCGACAACATCGCTGGTCCGCGTTCGCTGCTCGCGGTCGTGCCACAGCAGGTCGCCTTCATCGAACGACTGCTGGACGGCACCAGTGGCCGTGGCCGGGTGGACCTGCTCAAGGCCGGTGCCCGGTTCGCCGAGTTCGCTGGCTGGCTCTACCAGGACGTGGGTGACCTGAGGTCCGCGATGCAGTGGACTTCCGGCGCGCTGGACATGGCCGACGAGGCCAACGACCGGCACCTCGCGTCGTACATCCGGATGCGCAAGAGCAACATCGCCAGCGATGCGCGCAAGCCCGACCTGGCGCTTGCCCTCGCCCGGGCCGCCCTGCAGACCCCGCAGGTGCTGGCACCGCAGGTGCGTGCGGTCGCGTTGCGCCAGGAGGCGTACGCGCACGCTTTGAAAAACAACCATGACGCCTGCGCCAGGGCTCTGGAACAGGCATTTCGTTACGCGGTCAGCGGCAAAGAGGCCGGGACCAGCAACGAGTCGGCCGATCTGGCCAACTACTGCACCACCGAATACCTGGAAATGGAAGCGGCCCACTGCTGGGTCGAGCTGAACAAACCCAAGAAAGCCATTTCCACTCTGCAGGAGGGTTTGGCCGCCTGGCAGCCGACTTTCCGGCGCGACCTCGGCCTTTGTCTGGCCCGGCTCGGCGTGGCGCACGCGCGCGACAACGAGCCCGAGCACGCGGTCACGGTGGCGGAGCATTCCATCGCCATCGCCGCCCAGACCAGGTCCCATCGCACCGAGAAGCAGTTGCGGCGGATCAACGACATTCTGCTCGCGGGCGGTGCCCGCGGCGAAGCCCAGCGATTGCAGCACGCGCTAGCGGCACTGTAGTCGGCTGGGGAAAACCTGACAGGAGATTCCCCGTGCACCTGTTCACGACAGCGACGTCGACAGATGAGTACGGGCGGGACTCGCGCATCGCGGTACTGCCCGTCGGAAGCTTTGAACAGCATGGTGACCATTTACCGCTGGCGACCGACACCATTGTCGCCTGCCTGATCGCCAAGCGAATTGCCGAGGCGAACAGCCTTTTCCTACTGCCTCCGGTGACGATGTCGTGCTCGCACGAACATGAGGGCTTTCCGGGCACCGTCGCGGTCTCCGCCAAGACCTTGATGTGCATCGTGGACGACGTACGGGCCAGCCTGGCCCGAGCGGGTATCCGCCGGCTGGTGATCGTCAACGGGCATGGCGGGAACTACGTTCTCTCCAACGTCGTCCAGGAAGCCAACGTGGACGGGCCGTGTGTCAGCCTGTTCCCCCCGGCCGGTCCGACTGGGAAACCGCCCGTAAGCACGCCGGCATGATTTCCACCGACGCGGAGGACATGCACGGCGGCGAGGCGGAAACCTCGATGCTGATGCACGCCTCCGGAGTTGGTCCGGCCGACGTACATGACCAGCGACTACCACCACGCGACCGAGCGGCCGCATCTGCTGGTCGTGGGGATGCGCGGCTACACGCCGAGCGGCATCATCGGACGGTCCTCCGAGGCGACCCCGGAAAAGGGTCGGGACATGCTCGACAGCCTCACCGCGGCCTTCGCGGACCACCTGCGCGTACTGGCTCTGCAGCCGGCACCGGTACCGGGCGGTTCGCTGCCGGGGCTAGTGTCGGTGCATTGCGACGGTCCACGCGCGGAGGAGGTCTTCGGTGTCCGGATCAGCGGTTCCTAGTTGGTCTGGCGGCTGGTCAGGTGGTACGCCGCGAACCGCCTTCCGGGAGACCCGGCCGGTTCGCGGCTGGTTGGTGGTCGCCGGTTTCGCCGGCACCCTGATCTTCTACGCCCTGGTGGCCGTCGCCAGTTGGACCCCGACGGTCCTGGTGGCCGCCCTCACCTGCGCGATCGTCGCCCTGAGCGTGGTGGCGGGCTTGCTGCTGCGCCGCGGTGACCGGGGGGTGGCGGTCGGATCCGCGCTGATGACCGGCTTCGCCGCGGCCATCCTGGTGCTGGTCCTGATGATCGCCTCGCTGGTGGGTTGATGGGTTCTCGAGGCGAAAAAATCGGACCGACCGCTTGACCGCGGGCAGTCTTCTCGGCAGGGTTTTTCCATGCCCGGTTTCGCGATGTCTGATTTTTCGATGTCCGGCCCGTCACTGCGACGACTCGACCCCGAACGCTACCGTCGCCGTGTCCAACTGCTGGCCGAGATGGCCGAGGCACAGTCCTTACGGACCCGGGTGGCGCTGCGGCGGGCCCGGATGGACCGGTTGCGCGAGATCATCGCCGAGCGCAAGCGCATCGCCTGATCATGACCACGACGCAGGACCGGCCCGACGGGCTGGTCGGATTCGCTCTCACGGTGGGGCGCAACGAGGGCATCTGGTCGGTCACCCGGCTGCCCGATCCGCTCATCGACGACCTGGACGGCCTGCTGGAAGTGCTGGCCGATCGCAACCCGGCGGTCAGCCCGTTCGTCTTGGTGGACGTGGACGACGAGTTCTTCGCCATCCTGCGTCCGGGCCCTGGTCCGGAGCCGCGGGTGCTGCTGTCCGATGTCACCGCGGCGGCTGACTACGACATCGCCGCGGAGCTGCTCGACCTGCTCGGCGAGCAACTGCCAGAAGACCTCAGCGAGGTGTGGCCGGCCGGCGATCTCGGCATTCTGGCCGATTACGGACTTGCCGAGATGGAACTGGGCGCCATCCTGGCTGACATGGACCTTTACGCCGACGACATGGTTTCGGCCATTGCGCACCGGCTCGGCTTCGCTGCGGAATACTCCTCTGCGGTGGACCTGGGACCGGTCCCTTAAGGACTCGTTCAGCCGCCGGTTATTTTGTAGGGGCATACGTCGAAACCGAGGAGAGCCGTGTCGTACTACGCCGTTGCCCTCGCCCGTACGGATACGGGCTGGAGTGCCGCCGAGCTGGATCTCGACGACGATGTGGCCGATGTCGACGAGACCGCCGAGCGGCTCCGCGAGGAAGCCCCGGACGCCGATCTCGCGCTGCTGTTCGTCGAGGCCGATGACGAATATCTGGTGGTCCTCCGGCTGGACGAGGACGACGACTTTCGGGTCTTTGGCAGCGATGCCGCCTTCGCGTCCGAGTCCAAGATCGGCGAGATGCTGATCGGCGACCTGGAGCCGGTCCGCCGGCCGACCAAGGCGGTCGCCGAGATCGAGGAGATCGCCGACACCGAGGACGAGGGCGACATCGAGGTGCTCGCCGGCCTGGAGAACGAGCTCGACGACGACTCCGATGACGACGACGTCGACGAGGACCTCGACGACGGCCTGCACGAGGGCGAGGCCGGCAGCGGCGACGAGCCGTCCGATCGTACGGACAAGCCAGCCAAGGGCCGCGCGTCCGACGATGACGACGACGAGGACCAGCCCGACGGCGGCCGCGAGGTGGCCGCCGCCGGTGATCCGGTCGGCGACGCCGGGCTGCTGTCGGACCTTGGTACGGGTCCGGTCCAGCTGCTGGAGCTGTGCGCGCACGAGGGCATGCTGCCCAGCGACGTGATCGCCGAGGTGTGTGGGAAGGCCGGCTGCGGGCAGGAGTACGAGGAGCTCAGGGACTCTGCCACGCTGTGATCGCCGCTGACCAGGCCCGGATGCGTCGCGCGCTCTCGTCGTCGGCGCGGCCGCGCTGGCCAGCGGTGATGTGCCGGTCGGGGCCGTCGTGTACGACCCGGGCGGCGTCGAGCTGGCCGCCGCCGGCAACGCTCGGGAGGCCACCGGCGACCCGACCGCGCACGCCGAGGTCCTGGCGCTGCGAGCGGCCGCTCAGGTGCTCGGGACCTGGCGGTTGGCCGGCTGCACGCTGGTGGTGACCCTGGAGCCGTGCACGATGTGCGCCGGCGCACTCGTACTGGCCCGCGTCGAGCGCCTGGTCTTCGGTGCCTGGGATCCGAAAGCGGGTGCGGCCGGGTCGCTTTTACGACGTCGTACGGGATCGCCGGCTGAACCATCGGCCCGAGGTGGTTGGTGGCGTACTCGAGGACGAATGCGCTGAGTCGTTGAGGGAGTTTTTCCGCTCGCACCGGTGAGGTGAGGAGCGGCGCGGTTATCGCGTACGGTCGTCCCGTGGTCGAGGTCATCAATCGCGGCAAGCCGACGAACCCCACGCTGGTGTTGTTACCCGGCCTGGGGCTCGGACCCGACCTCTGGGAGCCGCATCTCGACGCGCTTACCAAGAATTTCCGCGTAGTAGCGCCGGAATTGCCTGGTTTTGGGAGTTTCAGTGGTCGCGGGCCGTTTCGTTTCGACGACGCGGCGAGTTTCGTCGCGGACCTGATCGGCGATGACCGCGGCGCGGCCTTCGTCTGCGGGCTGTCGCTCGGCGCGTTGGTCGCCCTCCAGCTCACCGTCGACCACCCAGGCCGGGTGCGCGGCCTGGTGTTGGCCAGCGGCATCGCCCGACCGAACCCCCGACGGCGTACAAACTCCAGACGGCCGTCATGCACGCTGTGCCGACTCGCCGGCTGACCCGCCCTGGCTATCCACGGGCGGCTCTTATGGCCGGCTGGCGAGAGCTGGGCAGGTCCGACTTCCGGCCAGTTCTTCGGCAGATCTCGGTGCCCACCCTGGTCCTCTGCGGCGCCCGCGACTACCTGGGCGTACGCGCCGCCCGGGTCCTCTTCACCGGCATCGGCACCGCGTCCATGCAGACCATCCCGCAGGTCGGCCACCTCGTCACCCAGTCGCCCACCTTTCCCGCGCTGCTGACCACGTTCCTCACCGCCATCCCCGACTAACTCTCCGGCGGTTATTGCGGGGTGACTTCGGGGACGAGGTCGGCGATGGAGTTGACCACTCGGGACGGGCGGAACGGGAAGCGGTCGATCTCCGACTTCCCGGTCACGCCGGTGAGCACCAGGATCGTCTCCAGACCGGCCTCGATGCCAGCGACCACGTCGGTGTCCATCCGTCGCCGATCATCGCCGTCGTCTCGCTGTGGCCCTGCACGGTGTTGAGGGCGCTACGCATCATCAGCGGGTTCGGCTTGCCGACGAAATACGGCTCGACCTTGGTCGCCTTGGTGATCAGCGCCGCCACCGAGCCGGTGGCCGGCAGCGAGCCCTCGTTCGACGGCCCGATCGGGTCCGGGTTGGTGGCGATGAACCGGGCCCCGTTGTCGATCAGCCGGATCGCCTGGGTGATGGCCGAGAAGCTGTACGTACGAGTCTCGCCGAGCAGCACATAGTCCGGATCGGTGTCGGTTAACACGTACCCGATCTCATGCAACGCTGTCGTCAGCCCCGCCTCGCCGATTACGAACGCCGAACCGTTCGGTCGCTGCGAGTCCAGGAACTGCGCGGTGGCCAGCGCGGACGTGAAGATGTTCGCCTCTGGTACGTCCAATCCCGACCGCTGCAGCCGCGCGTGCAGGTCACGCGGGGGGTGTAGATCGAGTTGTTCGTGAGCACCAAAAACCGCTTCCCGGAGTCCCGCAGGCCGCGCAGGAACTCGGCGGCCCCGGGCACCGCCGTACCCTCGTGGACGAGCACCCCGTCCATGTCCGTCAGCCAGCATTCGATGGGCGCGCGATCGATCATGCCCGCCATGGTCGCAGCATGGACACCTGTCTGCAGACCGCCCCGCCGCCGCCGGTATCATTCTTCCCGGTGGTGTGTCCGAGCGGCCGAAGGAGCACGCCTCGAAAGCGTGTGAGGGTTTGCGCCCTCCGTGGGTTCAAATCCCACCACCACCGCCAGTACGCAGGCAAAACGCCCGGCGCTCCGATCGGAGCCGTCGGGCGTTTTCGCGTCTGGTCTCAGTTTTTGGTCTCAGAAAGCTCAGACGGCGAGGAGCTGTTCGCGCAGGATGTCGGCGTGCCCGCAGTGGTGGGCCAGTTCGCGCAGGACCTGCAAATACACCCAGCGCAGCGTGCGGGGTCCGGCCCGGTGACCGGTCACGATGGCGTCCAGCGGCAGGTCGGCGACCACCGCTCGGGCCGTCGCGCACGCCTCTCGGTGGGCCGCGGTGACGGAGGCGATGCTGTCGTCGTCGGCGAGCCGGAAGGACTCGTCCGGGCTCCGTACCAGGCCGAGTTGCTGACGGGACGTGCCGCCGACGCACTCCTGGAACCACACTCGCTGCATCCACGTGACGTGCTTGAGCAGCCCGAGCAACGTGGTCGCGGACGAGACGAGCTGGCGCCGAGCCTGCTCGTCGGTGAGGCCGTCGAGGGTCCGCTCGATGGCGCTCCGATAGTCCTCGACGAACGTGTCGAGCTGCGTACGTTCGTCGTCCAGCAGCACATCGAACGAGCCCATCAGAGTCTCCGATCACACCGCAGGGTTCAATGCCAAAGCAAAAGGCCTCGGATGAGGCCGGCGTTTTCGTCGCGCAGTCTCATTTGTAGCCATCGGCGTGCTTGACTGACAGCCGTGAGCGATCCGACGTTCTCGGTGCGGCCACTGGATGAGGACACCTGGCCCGCGTTCGCCCAGTTGGTCGAGGCGAACAACGGTGTGTGGGGCGGCTGCTGGTGCATGGGCTTCCACGTCCGGCTCAAGGGGCGTACGGCTGCGCAGAACCGGGCCGAGAAACAAGAACGGGTCCGCGAGGGCCGTACGCATGCCTCCCTGGTACTGGACGGCGACCAGTGCCTCGGCTGGTGCCAGTTCGGTTCGCCAGCGGAGCTGCCGGAAGTCAAGAGCCGGCGCCTCTACGAGAAGGGCCTGACCAAGCTGCCCGAGTGGCGCATTACCTGCTTCTTCACGGGCAAGGGGCTTCGCCGCCGAGGCGTCGCCGACGCCGCGCTCGGTGGCGCGCTGACCGAGATCGCCCGCGAGGGCGGCGGTCTGGTCGAGGGCTACCCCGAGGAAACCGACGACCGTGCGGTGTCCGGGTCCTTCTTGCACACCGGACCGATGGCCGCCTTCGAAAACCACGGTTTTACTCGTACGCGCCGATTTCCCCACACCGCTGGGTTGTCACCCGCACCGTTTCCCCCACCTGAAAGCGGTCATCGGCATTATGCGGCCATGGCGAAGAACCTGAGGTAGGCAAGGGTGGCCAACACCCGTCGATGAGAGTGGGAATCCTCCGGCAATTGGAGTTTCGCGAACGTACGGCTGATGTGGCATTCCACGGTCCGTTGGGCGATCACCAGCCGGGCCGCTATTGCCTGGTTGGACAGGCCTTCTGCGACCAGCCCAAGGATTTCCCTTTCCCGGTAGGTGAGCTCCGCGACGCAGTCAGCCATCAGAACCAGAAAGTTGGCTGGTCGATGTTCAGCTGGCTTTTGGCATAGCGCTTGGAAGCCGCCGCTGAGAAGAAGATGTGCTGAGAGGCAGTGTGCAGGTCGCGGAAGCAGCGCTGCAGCGGGTGGTCGAGGTGAATTCCGCTGGATCCGGCGAAACTGTAGGCGGTGTCGACCGCGCTCAGGGCGGCGCGCATCGCCTGTTGGGGTCGCCAGCAAGAAACGGGCCCGTAGCTCAACATGTGGTACGTCGCCGGCGCACGCCGAATCCCACAATGCACCAATGGTGTCGAAAACGAAGGCCCGCGCGGCCTGCAGGTCACCCTCGGCTCGGGTCAGGGCGACCTGCAGGTCGGCTTCCTCGGCGATCGCCGAGGGTCCCGGTGGCCGTACTTTCGAGACAGCGAGCCGAGCGAACTCGTCCAACGCGCGGCGGGCCACCCCGAGCGGGAAGCTGACCAGGAAGAGGCCGGTGAGGGTGAAGAACGGCAGCCGCCACAGGGGGCCGTCGTGCCGCGCGGGCTCGAAGAAGGAGGCCATCGTGAGCTCTTCCGGTACGGACACGGCGGCCGCGGCGATGTCGTGGCTGCCCGTGCCGCGCAGGCCCATGACATCCCAGTTGTCGATCACCGATCCCTGGGCGGCCGGGAACACCGCGAGCCGCCAGTCCGGGCCGCGGTCCGCCAGCATCCGCGGGCCGTTGCGTCGGTGACGAAAGCTCCTGTCATGAACCAGTCGGCATGCAGGCAGCCGCTGGTGAAACCCCATCGGCCGTTCAGCTGGAACTGTTTCGGGCCGCTGGGCGTCAGCCGTCCGGTGGGCGCGAAGGCGCAGGCGCTGAGCGCGTCCGTACGACCGCCAAACAGGTCGGTGGCGACCGCCGGGTCGAGCCACGCGGCGTACGCGGAGCCGTTGCCGATCATGATCGTCCAGCCGGCCGAGCCGTCCGCCCGGCAACATTCCTCCAGGATTTCCACGATCCGTGCCGGCGGGAGCTCAGCGCCGCCGAGCGCGCGCGGGGCCGCCAGGTGGAAAAGACCGGCTCGACGGGCCTGCTCGACCAGGTCCGGCGGCAGAGTGCCGAGCCGTTCGGTCTCCCGGGCCCGCTCGCTCAGCTGCGCCAAGATCGGGGCCGCAGTGATGTCCAGCGTTGATGACTGCTCTGCAAACATGACTTGATCCGTTCGCGAAAGGTTATACGATAGAGTGACCTCTATCTGATAGGAGAGTCTCTACTGAAATGACCGATCCCGTCAAGCCCCCGCGCCGCTACGACGCGTCCCGGCGGCAGGAGCAGGCTGAGGAGAACCGCGCGAGGGTCCTTTCGACCGCCGGGCGGATCTTCCGTGCCAAGGGGTACGCGGACACCGCGATGCCGGAGATCGCACGGGCCGCCGGCGTGTCCGTACAGATGGTTTACAAGGCTTTTTCCAACAAAGCGACGCTGCTCAAGGCGGTGTTCGACGTCTCGGTGGCCGGCGACACCGAGCAGACCTCGATGGCCGAGCGGGACGTGATCGGCGCGATCCAGGCCGAGCCGGACGCCGTGCGCAAGATCACCATGTACGTCTCCCACCTCGCCGAGGGCGCGCCTCGGTACGCGCCGTTGCAGCTGCTCGCGCGGGACGCCGCGAGCGCCGATCGGGCCGCCGCCGACGTGTGGGCGCAGATGCGGCAGGAGACGCTGACTGCGATGACGTACTTCGCGGCGGCGGACCTGCTGGCCACTGGCCAGGTGCGGGAGGGGTTGTCGGCCGAGGAGGTACGCGATGTCCTCTGGACGTACCACAGCGCGGAGATCTACGAGCTGCTCGTCGTGGCGCGCGGTTGGACAACGGATCGCTACGGCCGGTTTGTCACAGCGGCGATGATCGCTGGCGTTCTCGGGTCGGGCACGTGACCGAAGAGGAGTTCTGGCAGGTCGTCGCCGAGTTGGGGGGCGAGGTCGCGGAGCCCGCTTTCGACCGGCTGGCCGCCCGGTTGGCGGCCGGGCCGGTGCACGAGATCGTCGCTTTCGGCACCCAGCTCGACCGGGTGCTGCGCCGGCTCGATCAGGTCGAGCTGTGGAGTCAGCGGGTCTGGGACAGCGAGGACGACCGCTCGGTCGACCCGCCGCCGTTGGACGCGGCCGGATTCTTGGACGCGCGCGCTGCAGTGGTGTGCGCCGGCCGCGACCGCTATCTGGCCGTGCTTGCCGATCCCTCCGCATTCGCCGGGGTCTGGGATTTCGCCGGTGAGATGTTGCTCTATGTGCCAGTCGAGGCGTACGAAACGTCCACCGGCCAGCAGTGGCCGTATCCCCTGCCTGGCACCGATAAAGCCGCCGCCACCGACGTGCCGGTGAGTGCTCCGCCGGTGAGCGCGGCGGACGAGGACACCGGGTCGATCCGGCTGGATGTCAGCGCCGAGGCGTACCGGCTGGTGGACGTGGTGGCCACCTATGACGTCGAGCCGATGGAGGGCATCCTCGCCGAGCCATCGCCGCGGACCGCACTGCCGCCCGGTATGGAGGTCGGCCAGTGGCCGGACTGGGTGACCGAGCGCGCGTTCGGGGTCGCCGCGACCCGGATCAGTCAGGTGATGCGCCAGCACGGCGGGCTGGCCGCGTTGGGAATGCAGCGTCTGTGGGTCGTGCTGGTGTTGGCGCAACACTGGGATTTGACGCTTCTGTTGCGTCCGTTTTCGGGCGCGGTGCACGTAAGTTCGGCCGCGGTGCAGGGGTGGACGTACGAACAGGGCGAGCGTGCGGTCTGTGCGTTAATGGCTCACGTCGTTATCGAGGTGGCGCGGGACTATCGGGTTTCGTTGGAGGCTTTCCAGGAACTACGCCAGATTCGGGACGCCGGCGCGGACCTGGTGCCCTTTGGCGCCACAACTGACTGAGGTTCGTGCATACGGCGTTTTTGCCGCCATGGAGGATGTAGCGATGGACAACGCGCTGGCCAAGGGCTGGGAACTGATGGAATCCGGCGATGTGCAAGGCGCTATGCGTGAGCTTCGGTTGCGTGCCGCGGATATTCCGCCCGCCGAGATCGCACCGCTCGTGGAGCGGGTCGCGCGGCTGGCGGACATGCCGGACCTGGCGGAGGCCAGTGCGGCCCTGATCGCCGCGCCTGATCAGGCCCAGCAGTTGTACGAATATGGATACGAATGTGTCGAGTACGGCGCGAGCTTCCTTGCCGTACCAGCCCTTTCCGCAGCGTTGCCCTTGTTCCGGACGCACGCTCGGTGCTGGTCGAGCTGGCGAGCGCGCTCGAACGCGAGGAAAGGTACGGCGACGCCTTCGACATTCTGCGGGCGCATGAGCCCACTCTCCAGGACTGGCCCGAGCGGTATTTGCTGGCGTTCAACGCCCTGATGACCGGCGACTTGGAGGTGGCCGCTCCGCTGGCCGCCGCGGTGCCCGAGCCGGTGCGGGATGACCAGGCATGGCTGCCGATTTTCGCCCGCCTACAGCGAATCTTCGCTCGGGCCGCGCAGGTTCGGCCAGCGGACAACCGGGATCTTCGCGGCTGGCACTACGTTCTGAACGGTACGCTGCTGACGACTCTGTCCCCGTACGGCTTCGACTCTGGCATGACCGGTCGCTACGCATTCTTCCAGGAAAGCCTCGGTCACTGCCTGTTTTCGTTGAGACGGTTGAAAACAATCCTGGAAGCGGCCAACTTGCGACCGACCACGATCTCGTTGCTGGCGGACCGCTCCCAGCCAGAGATCCTTGGCCTGGCCGCCGCTCAGGTGCTCGATCTGCCCGCCGCGCCCTACGCACCGGGCCGACCCGACACGCTCATCGTCGGGTACGACCTGAATGAAGTCGACGAGCAGCTACTGGCCAAACTTTCCAGTCGTACCAACGGAGAAGTCCTCTACGAACACGCCAGCTGCTGGACTTCGCAGCCGTCGGTGTCCGCAGATGTCTGCGCGATGCTGGTGCAGAGCTGCGTGTCGCCGTGGGGTGTCAGATTGCGGCAAACCCAAGACGGTCCGATGGAACGCATTCCAGCCGACGATCGCCCGGTCGAGAAAGTGGCCGCTGAGATTGTCGCCGCGGACCCGGATCTGGAAGACGGAGACGGCGAAACTCCGCCCGATCCGGACGAAACGCTGGCCACCTTCGCCGCCCGCCTCGCCCGTCACTGGCCAGCCGGCCCTCGCGAAAGTGCCGGCTCCCCGGGCCCCGTCCGCAGCAGCCGTTTCACGTAACACCACTCGCGATCTGGGGGATGGGGCACCGAGGGGGTGGCCCGTTGTATTGGTGGCACTCGCGGACGACCCTGGGTTCTACTTGTGCTTCTTCTTTTTCTTTTTCTTCTTCTTTTTCGGATAGTGCTCCACGTACGCGAGCTGCGTCGGGGTCAGCTTCTTCTCTTCGTTGGTCGCGAACCAGATCTCGTTCTCGATCCAGAACCGGTAGAGGAACTCCTCGAATTCGGGACCGCAGAACCAGAGCTGGTCCAGCGCTTCCTCGGGGTCCAGGTCGGCGGCGGTCTCGAAGTTGAAGGACGACACGACCACGAAAGGTGGGTTTTCTTGGTCGAGGTGCAAATACCAGAAAAGCAGGTCCTGGGAGTCGCGCATGAAACGTACGAGATAGGCGCCGTCGGCGAGCGGGCTGGGTGACGGCTTGGCCGGAATGTCCCACGTACAGCAGGTGCAGCTGGAAACACCGGATAATAGTTTTTCGTTGCCGAGAAAGGTGGTGAAGGCGGCTGGAAGGGTGAAGCCGAGTTCGGTGAGACTACTGACAAGTTCGGCGAGAACCACTGGGTGCTGGGCCGGCGCCTGCGCCAGTAGTTCCTGCTCGCGCTTGTATCTGCGGTCCCATTCGTCCATCAGGTCGTCGTTTGTCTCGCCGTTGAGGCTGACGACAACCTCGACGGGAGCCAGCTGCACGCCGGTGGTGATCGCCATCGGCTCGTCGGCCGGCGTGCCCAGCCATTCGTACGCGCCGGAGAAGAGACTCTCGTCCAGCGGCGGCAGTTCGTCGTACGAATAGAGCTGGTATGTGCCGTCACAGGCCCGGAATTTGCCAAGGTCTGTGCCGACCCAGCCGCGCTTTGGTTCCATGCTCAAGTCCTCTTTGACTCGTCCGGCGAACCGGGTTCCGCTGATCGCGTCCATGATCAGCGGACTCGGCGGCACTGGCGACGCCGAACCGTGAAGCGGCGAGGGCACCGGCAGATGCCCGTACGGTCACCTCGCCAGATTCATCTGGAACCAGTGGTGGGCGTACTTCTCGTCGTTGAAAGCAGCGACCTCGGTGAAGCCCGCCGATCGGTAAAGGCTGATGGCCTCGGTCAGTTTTTTTGTTGGTCTCCAGGCGCACGACCGTGGATCCGTGGTTGTACGCGCGCATCTCGAGGGTGCCGAGAAGCCGGCGGCCGAGGCCCATGCCACGGACCGTTTTCGCCACCCACATCCGTTTGAGATCACAGACCCCGCCATCGCGGAAGCGAAGCGCTCCGCAGCCGACCGGCTCGGTGCCGAGTCGGGCCACCACCAGCAGGCCGGTCGGCGGCCGTAATTCGGACGCTGACGCGGAAATGCTTTGCTTCACGTCAAAGCCGGCATCGAATCTGGTGTTGAGTTCCGCGAAATAGGACTCCAGGCAGTGCTGCGCGTGCGGGTCTTCCGGGTCGGTGTCCGAGATCTCGATCATGCCGGCGCGCAGCAGCAGCTCGACCTCGGCCATCGCGGCCGCCAGTCGCTCCCGCTGCTTCGCGCTCAACGGCTCAAGCAGCAGCTCGGCAAGCTCGTCGCTGCGCCGGTCCAACGTCCGCCGTTCGGCGATGCCGTCGCTGGTCAGCCGGGCGATCCGTACCCGCCGGTCCGACTCCGCCGAGTCGACCGTGACAAGCCTCGCGGCCTCCAGCGACCGCAGAAGACGACTCAAGTAGCCGGAATCCAGGCCAAGGCCGGCTCGCAACGTACGGACGTCCTGGCCCGCCGGCCCGATTCCCCACAGCAGCCGCGCCTCGCCGAGCGCGCGATCCCGCCCGAGGAACCGATCCTGAAGGGCCCCCACCCGCTGAGTGACCGTCCGATTGAACGTACGCACCCGTGCCACCAGCTCCGCATCCATTCTCTGACTTTAGTCAGATACTTTGCTGGATATCGAGGCGCGTACGAGAGGAAGGAAGACCTGGTCGACGATGTCGACGAGGGGTTTTTCGGCGATGGGGTGACGGGTCAACAGCATTTCGTGGCGGAGGAGATCCGCCGGCAGGGTGACGACGCGTACGGGTAGATCTGTCACCTTGAGTTCGCCGCGCTTTTCGGCCTGCTCAAGCAAAGTGGTCATAACGCCGTCGATGACCGTGAGGAATTCCGGGGCCAGGTCTGGTGCCTCGGCCATCAGTCCGTGCAGAATTTCCGGGCCAAGGTCGCGCTGGCGTTGTGTCATCCGCTGGAGAACGGCCAGGACATCGCTGCGGAGTTCGCCGGTGTCCGGAATCTGGTCGGCGACCGACCCGATGTGGTGCCGAACGGCGGTGATGACGAGCTCGGCCCGGTTGCGCCAGCGGCGATAGAGGACCTGCTTCCCGGTCTGGGCCCGGGCGGCGACGCCCTCCATGGTGAGGCGTGCGTAGCCAACGGACATGAGTTCCGTCCACGCGGCCTCCAGGATCGAGTCCTCCAGCGCCGCACCACGCCGTCGTACGGTCACAGACTGCTCCTTTAGAGACCTTGCGTCTCTTGTTCGTTGAGAGCCTATCGTACTCACTAGAGACGCATCGTCTCTTATGACTAGTGAGAGGTGTGTACGTGACGACCGAAAACGGCCCGGAGCGGCTGAGCCCGGCGACGCTCAAGTTGGCCGGCATCCTGATCCTCGGCGCGATAGCGCCCCTGTTGGACAGCACCATCGTGAATGCCGCCATCCGGACGCTGGGTTTTCAGCTGCATGCGTCCGTGTCGACCATCCAATGGGTGAGTACTGGCTACCTGCTCGCGATGGCCGTGGCGATCCCGATCACTGGCTGGACGGTGGAGCGCTTCGGCGCCAAGCGAATGTGGCTGATCTCGCTGATGCTCTTTCTGGCCGGTTCGATGCTGAGCGGAGCCGCCTGGAATGTCGGCTCGCTGATCGTTTTCCGGGTGGTGCAAGGCATCGGTGCCGGTTTGATGCTGCCGATCCTGCAGACGGTGTTAATGCGAGCAGCTGGTGGCCGGGGGATTGGGCGACTGATGTCCGTGGTGACGCTGCCAGCGCTGGTGGGACCGATCCTGGGACCAGTCGTCGGCGGCCTCATCGTCGGACATCTCGACTGGCGCTGGATTTTCTACGTTAACTTGCCGGTCTGCGTACTAGCCATCCTGTTGGCCTGGCGAGGTTTGCCGGTGGATTCGCCGAAAAAGGCTCACCGCCTGGACTTTGCCGGCCTCGCACTGCTTTCACCGGCGTTGGCCGCGCTGATCTACAGCTTGTCGCAGGTCGGCGACCAAGGCGGCTTTGGCCACTGGGAAGTGATAGTCCCGCTGGTGGCCGGCGTCGCGCTACTCGCCGGTTTCGGGTACCGAGCATTGCGTACGACCGAACCGCTGATCGACCTGCGACTGCTCGGTAACCGCCGGTTCGCCGCCTCCTCAGGTTTGCTCTTCCTTTCTGGGCTCGCAATGTTCGGCCCGATGCTACTTCTTCCCCTTTACTACCAACAACTCCGCGGCCTGGGCGTCATCGCGGCCGGCCTGATGCTGGCACCGCACCGAAAGGGTTGGGCAGCCTGCTCGCCCGCGGCACCGGCGGCCTCGCCGACCGTATCGGCCCCCGTCCGGTCATTTTGGGCAGTATCGTCCTGACGGCGCTGGGCACCCTGCCCTTCGCTTTTGCCGACCAGCAGACGAATCCCCTGATTTGGCGGCCGCACTGGTCGTGCGAGGCTTCGGCCTGAGTGCGGCCAACATGGCCGTCATGGTCGGCGCCTTCGACGGGCTCGATCGCGTACAGATCCCGCATGCCAGCAGTACGACCAGAATCATGCAACAGGTCGGCGGAGCTTTTGGTACCGCCGTACTCGCCGTCATCCTGCAACGCCAACTCGCCGACCACCCAGCCGCCATCGCGTACGATCACACTTTCCTGTGGACGCTGGCCTTCACCGCACTCGCCTTTGTCCCCGCTCTCCTGCTCCCACCCGGCCGCCACACGACCGCAGTCCAGCAGACCGCTCCCGCCGAACCGGAACCGGCCCGAACCTGATCGTCTATTTCTGCCCGTACGATGTCCACCTCGTGACACGGTGTTATAGAAGTACAGTTCTATAACCTGTATCCCTACATCCTCCTGGGCCACTTCTGTCCGCGCGGCAGCAGACGCAATGTTGGAACACCGAAAGTCGGGTGTTTCAGACCGATCCGGTTGCTACCTGGGCAGACCCGTACCACTGAACTGGCTGGCCGGTCACGGCAGCGATGCAATCGAAGTCGTGGTCGCGGTGGAGCAATGTCAATCCCTGCAGCTCAGCGGTGGCGGCAACCACGAGATCTACGGGGCCTGCACTGCGGTGCTGCTCCTTCATAGTCAGGGCTTCTTGGACCTGCCAGGCACGATCGTAGGCACGATCGGCGGTCGGCACCCAGATGAACAGTGCCCGTATGTCTTCGATGCCTTTGGTGCGGTCAGCAGCTGAACGTGCGCTGAAGAAGAATTCGAGTTCGGTGATGGGACAGGTCGCAATCAGACCGGCGGCAGCAGCCTCGTCCCATCCGTATTTTTTTCGGCGTCGCCGCGCATGAATCGCGCGAGGGCGCTTGTGTCGATCAGGAATTGTGCGCGACTCACCGACGGTAGTTTCTCTTGTCTTCAAGAAGGTCCAGATCGAAGGCGCCGTTGTTGGCTGCGGAACGCAGCCGGGCCAGCGCCAGAGCGCGGCGGCGATTCTCCAGAACCTCCCGCAGAGCGGTGTTGACTGTTTCTTTTTTAGTGCTGGTGCCTAGGGCCTGAGCTACGTCGGCGACCAGCTCGTCATCTAAGTCGATTACGGTCCTACTCATCGGCACACCTCCGCTGATATCAATCCGTGCGCAAAGTATATCCGACGAGACACATAGATGGTAGAGCTGGACGAAGCAGAGGTGACTGAGATCAGCATGACGAACGCCGGGCAGCGAGCGCTGACCCGGCGTTGGTGCTGGCGGAGGATACGAGATTCAAACTCGTGAGGGGTTGCCCCCAACACGCTTTCCAAGTCCGCATCCACGAGTTCGGCAGGGCCGCCACCGTCTGTGACCTGCGCAAACTCCAGCAACCGTACCTCTGTGGACGGCCCCGAACGGTCGCGAATGAGACCAAAACTGAGACTAGCGACCGCGGTGGCGAACGCGGGAAGGTTGAATTACATCGAGGTAGGTTCAACCTAAGCTCCCTTAAGTTGAATCGTGGGAGCGTCGATGCAACCTACATTGAACCGATCCAAGTCGATTCAAGTTACGAGGTTGAAACGTGAACGGCAACACAAACCATTCAGGTTTAGTATGTTTTACTTGAATGATGGACCTCGACAGGCTGGCGAACTCTCCCATAGGGCGACTTGTCCCCATCTCCGGTGTCACCCCCGGCACTGGCGACACATGGCGGTACCACGCCTTTGTGCCCCCCCAGCCGCTCCCCGTCACTCCCGCTCTCGACATGGCTGCCTTGAACAGCGCATCGAAGGCCGCGATGGAGGTGGCGAGGCTTGATCAAGCTGTCTCACAGCTACCGAATCCTCGGATCCTCGTCCTCGTCCGTCCCGTAGTACGTCGGGAGGCTGCAAGTACAGCCGCCCTGGAAGGTACATATGCGACATTTGGTGACGTACTTGAAGCCGACTTCCTGGAAGATCGACAGCTTTCGAGTGAACAGCGCGAGATTCGTAACTACGTCAATGCAACAGAAAAGGGAGTGGAGCTTCTCGACACGTACCCGATTAGCGTCGGCCTAGTTTCGCACTTACAAGAAATTCTGGTTCGAGGCACGTCGAGTGAAGCTTATGATTCGGGCGGCCTTCGGCAGCGGCAGGTCTATATTGGCCCACGGAATCGTCCAATTAGTGAGGCGCGCTACGTCCCGCCTCCGGAAGGGATGATCCTTGTTGAAGGTATGAGCGACTGGGAAAAATGGGTAAATACTGCTAGTGACGTACCTCTCGTTGCGAAGATTGCATTAGCGCACTATCAGTTTGAGTCACTGCATCCGTTTTTCTGATGGCAACGGCCGCATAGGTCGCCTCGTTGCGCTTCTTCAATTAATCCAGGAAGGAATATTGAGAGTCCCTATCCTGAACATTTCCTCGTGGCTTGAACACAATCGGCAGGAGTACCTGGACTCCATGCTCGAAGTGACTATGAGCGGATCATATGACAAGTGGGTCGCGTTCTTTTCTGAGGCAGTCGGAAGTCAAGCTAAAGCGGGGATTGCCCAGATCGATGGACTCCTAGGGCTAAAGAGTCAGATGATTACGGAATTGCGGGCAGCTGGGATTCGAGGGTCGGCGCTTGAGGTTGCTGAAAACTTGATTGGGTATCCTGTGATCGATGTCAGAACCGCCCAATCGATGATCGAGAAGTCTTTTGAGGCTGCAAACAATGCTATATCGAGGCTCGTGGAACAGGGAATACTTCACGAGATAACCGGGCGAACAACGAATCGGCTATTTGCCTGCCGGCGCGTGCTTCAATTGGTCTAACCGGTGGATGTGAATTCGTGGGACTACGCATCTGGTTGCTACTCAGTGCCGTGTACCGCCGGATGCGTTGAGGGCTTCTCGGAGGCGCCAGGGGGTTCGGGGGCCGGTGAGGACCCCCGAGTGCGTACGGCGCGGATGGACGGACAGCAGCTCGGCCTGGTGCTCATCAGGCAATGCTTCTGGCGTGGAGCGGGGGCGTGCCTCCGGTCGTCTGGCCCAGCGCCGCCCGCAGTGGCGGCGTGGCGGGTCGGGCGCGCCGGAGGCGCGCCCTTGATCCAATACAGAGCAATTCAGCAACGAGACGCACTCGGCCGTGCGACTGCTCTGGACGTGACGCGCTGGTCCTGCTGGCAAGGGTCTACGGACCCTCGGAAGTTCTCCATGCGTACTGATGGGTTGCCCCAGTCGTCTACCACACTGCAGGCTTTTTGGTGGAATGCCGACGGAGTGGCGACATCACATGGCCACTGGGTGGAAGGTATGAGGCAAGAATCACTTTCGGAGGAGCGAGCATGAGTGCGCCACAATATCTACGGGAAATTGCCGATCATCTGCACGATTTTGCGGATGGTCTTGAAGAAGTCACCACGGAGTCTGTCGATCCAGGCTTGGCATGGATAAGTACTGCCGATGATCTTGCGGCGGTGATATGCAGGAGGCTTAACCAGCACGACAGGGATCACCGACACGGCCCTGCGATTACTCCACTGTGCATGCACGTCGCGCGCGCGATTCTTGATGCGGACCCAGGGAGGGTCGCGCGTGACGCGCGCCGGTTCGCCCAGATTCGGAACGGGAAGCCGTGATGCTAAGCAACATCTCGTTAATTATAACGAGTCTCGGAGTCGGAGGACTGTTAGGTGTATTTGCGAAATCGATCTTCGATAGGCGACACTTAAAGTTCACAAAAATATTCGAGTTCAAAGAGCGGCGCTATCAAGCCATATCCATCTTAATGTTAGCCGCGTCGAACCCGTCGAACTACGCGATTGCTAAGCTCACGCAACGGCGACCAGATATAGGCAATCGCGAAGACTTGGATAGAGAGCTTGAAGTCGAATATAACAATGCGATGCTATTTGCCTCCGACGCTGTGCTTAGGCGTCTCAAGGAATTCATTGGAGAGAAAAACCCTCGCAAGGTATGAGACAGTGGCAAAGGCTATGCGGCGAGACTTGTATTTCTAAAGTGTCGGTTTAATGGTCGGCGACGTGTGCCGCTGGACTTCGCGCAAGGCAAGCGACCAAGGGAAAGAATCGAATCGGGCGGAGCCGGACCCTGGTGAATGCGGCTCCCAGTCGCCAGGGCCAAAGAGGATACGGACTCCTTCGGCGCGAAGTTCTTGCAGAGCCCGACGGAACGGCCTACGGGCGGCGAGAGCCGAATTTACGAACGGGAGTATGACAATTAGGGTGCCGCGACCGAGGTTCTCCGAGAGTAGGTCGAGGGCGTATGTGTCGGCGGTGCCGTGGGCGAGTTTGTTGATGGTGTTGT
This sequence comes from Fodinicola feengrottensis, assembly GCF_010993775.1. Classification (GTDB taxonomy): domain Bacteria; phylum Actinomycetota; class Actinomycetes; order Mycobacteriales; family HKI-0501; genus Fodinicola; species Fodinicola feengrottensis. The sequence continues at coordinate 27,006 of NZ_WOTO01000052.1, forward strand.
AAGAAGCGGGCGCAACGATGATCGCGTCCGGCGCGGGGCGGCCGGTGGCGCGGCGTTCGGGATGAGGTGCGGTGGCTGGTGCGTACGGGGTTGCCGGTCTGCTTCTCCAGGGCCTCAATGTCGATGAAGCCTGCGCCAGCTGGTGTGGCGATGAGGTGTACGTCCCAGCCGTCATCCTGAGCGAGGGACACGAGGATCCCGACTCGGGCGGCGGGGCCAGCGCCACAGACGAAGACCCAGAGGACGCGCGATTTCTTGGTCGGTTCGTCGGTCATTCCGCGGCTCCGATTCGGGCGGCGAGTTCGCGTACGCGCGGTTGCAGACTGGGCGGTGAAGCGGTGGCGAGCTGGTGGACCAGACCGTGAACCGATGACCGGTTAGTCAGCTCCTCCGGCGCGATGGCTTCGGCGTGGCGGATCGCGAGGTACGCCGGTTCGTGCTTGCCCCACTGGGTAAATCCGGCGGCCACGTCGAGATAGAACGTTGCGCGACGCTCAACCAGTTCGATGGAAGCGTCGTCCACCTCGCGAGCAATCGCAATGGCGCTGCCGGCGTCTCCGAGCGTGACGGCGAGGTTGATTCGGTGCAGTTGAACGTTTGTCGGGCCGAATGCGGTCCAGGCGTGGTTGCCGTCGTGGCCGAGCATGGTGGCGGTTCGTTCTGCCTCGCCGACCAGTTCAAGGGTCGTGTCGTGTCTCGGTCGCTTCCCCGCGCTGCGGCGACAGCGCCTCGCAAGAGCAGTGAACCGTAGACGGAAAGCGATGATTCGTCGTCGGGGTCGAGGTGGGCTTGGAAGCCTTCGGCGAATCGTTTGACGTATGTGCTGGCTTGGCGGGCGCCGCCGCTTCCCATGAGTGCGTGGGAAACGATGCGGGCGCTGGCTCCAATGGTGACCGGGATTTCGCTGTCGCGGGCGGCGTTCATGCTGCGGTCTGCGGCGACTGCGGCGGGGCCCTCGTTGCCGACTTTTAAGAGAATGCCAGCAATAACGTGGTACGCATCGGAGATTGCAGACTGCAAACGGGATTTGAAGTCTCCGCTGGAGACTGTGACTGCGGCTTGTAGTGCGGGGACGAGCTCGGCGAGTGTGCGGCGGCGGCGGCGTCGTAGCGGCATGCCTGGTACTGGTTGCGTACTCGCACGCTGAGGCGCAGCAGCTGATCCGGCGGCACGGCTCGCTCGGTCGGCGATGACGGTGCTAGCGGGAAGGGGATCAGCAGCTCGGTAAGGAAGCTCGAGGCGGTGTTGGCTGCTGAGGCGAGTGAGCCAGCGAGGGTGGAAGCTCCGGCCAGTGCCAAGAGGTCCCGCCTGCGCATGGCGTTGTCTGCTCTCTCGTCCGCCCCGTCCAGTACCCGATCCCACGAAAGTAGCCCGCTGTCAGAGTCCGAGCTATCCATCGCTGAGATAGGTCCGATGTCCAACACGGACGCTTCAGAAGGCACATGAGGGGGTAAGGCCGAGATGCATCCGGGACAGGTCTGGCATGCCCAGACCGTCAGCGACCCGTTCCAGGAGCACGATGCTTTCGGCCTGGTGTATGCCCTTCATGAACTCGCTGATCCGGCCTTGCTTCATGTCTGTAGCGATGCCGATCTGCGTCTGCGTGATCTGGTGGTACTGGCGCAGCAACCGGAACAGACGGCCGAGGTCACGGGCGTGCAAGGCGTCGCAGACCTGGGGGCGAGTCCAGAACGTGGAGGGAAGGTTGATCAGGTCGTGTGCTGGCACCCGCCCGGATACCTCCCGTCTAGTGTGCCTGAGCTGCGGAAACTTCCTGGCCAGTGATCCTAAGCCCGCAGAGGGTCACTGTGGGGTGCCGGACTATCTCATCCCCGGATATCTCATCGTGGGGTGTCCGCGTGACCGGTGGCTCGACAAGCTCTGTGACGTGGGCAGATCAGAGCAAGCACAGACGTGCCGGTCCTGCGAGGGCTGTGGCCGGTTCGCGGTTGCTGGTCTATGCCTCGTCTCGAACCGGAGGACCGGGCCGGGTAGATCCTGGCCGTCTTGATCCGGCACCAGGGCAGGTGTACACGAAATCCGTTTCCGTTTCGATGCAAGGTCGGGATTCGGTTCGTGGTGATCGGCAAATCCGCCTGTCCTGGTGCCCTCCACTCTTTCCCACGCCAGCGCCGAAAGGAGACCTGCCCATGAAATTCCGCGACGCCCACACACAGCCAGAGCTGGACGAACGAACCATCTTCGAAGCATTGGACGTACGCACGGAAAATGTCCAGGACTCGCTGCTGTGGGAGCTGGGCCGCGCGGGTCTGCGATGACCACCGCAAGGGAATCGGGTACTGCCTGATCTGCCAGCAGGAATGGCCGTGCTCGGCTTACCTGCTCGGCGTCAACGGGTTGGACTCCTCGATGCGGCCCGCGTGGCGGCGGCTGTCTTGGCGGTCCGGCCTGCAGCAACTCCGCCGGTCAGCTCGCAGTGGAGCTGACCGGCGTTTTGCCTGGTGGGCATGGCGGAGGATACGAGATTCGAACTCGTGAGGGGTTGCCCCCAACACGCTTTCCAAGCGTGCGCCCTAGGCCACTAGGCGAATCCTCCGTCGAGCATCGTACCTACCCGGTGGAGGGGACCTGACCGGCGGGCCGGCGGCTGAACTGACTGTCGGGGGGCGGGGTAAAGTACTGAGTAGCCCCTCGTGCGGCGTGCATCCTGTGAACTCCCCCAGGGCCGGAAGGCAGCAAGGGTAAGCGGGCTCTGGCGGGTGCGCGGGGGGTCCTTTCTTTTTAGCCGAAACCAGCGCTGACAGGCGAAGAGGGAGGCGGTGTTCAGTGGCGAACCTCGCGCTCTACCGAAAGTATCGTCCGCGGACCTTCGCCGAGGTCGTCGGGCAGGAGCACGTCACCGGCCCGCTCATCCAGGCGCTGAAGAACGGCAAGCTGAACCACGCGTACCTGTTCAGCGGTCCGCGCGGCTGCGGCAAGACCTCCTCTGCTCGCATCCTGGCTCGCTCGATGAACTGCGAGAAGGGCCCGACCCCGACGCCGTGCGGTGAGTGCGACTCCTGCGTGGCGCTGGCGCCGAACGGTTCCGGCAGCCTCGACGTGATCGAGATTGACGCGGCCAGCCACAACGGCGTCGAAGACGCGCGTGACCTGCGGGAACGGGCTTTCTTCGCGCCGGTGTCCAGTCGCTTCAAGGTGTACGTGATCGACGAGGCGCACATGGTCACCACGGCGGCGTTCAACGCGCTGCTGAAGCTGGTGGAGGAGCCGCCGGAGTTCGTGAAGTTCGTTTTCGCGACCACCGAGCCGGAAAAAGGTGCTGCCGACGATCCGTTCGCGTACGCACCACTACCCGTTCCGGCTGATCCCGCCAGCGCGCAGCTGCGCGACCTGCTGGACGAGATCTGTACGAACGAGAACGTGAAGATCGAGCCGACCGTGCTGCCGCTGGTGGTACGGGCCGGTGGCGGCTCGGCCCGGGACTCGCTGTCGGTGCTGGACCAGTTGTTGGCCGGCGCGGGCGAGGACGGTGTGACGTACGAGCGGGCCATCGCGCTGCTCGGAGTCACCGACGCGACCTTGCTCGACGACGTCTGCGACGCGCTCGCCGCGGCGGACGGTGCCGCCGTTTTCCACGCGGTCAACAAGGTGGTCGAGGGCGGCCACGATCCCCGCCGATTCGCCACTGACCTGCTGGAACGGCTCCGCGACCTGGTGGTGCTGGAGCGCGTACCGGATGCCGGCGCGAGCGGGCTGATCGACGTGCCGGCGGACCAGTTGGAGCGGATGACCGGGCAAGCGCTGCGGCTCGGGCCGGGGTCGCTGTCCCGGATGGCCGACATCGTGCACGAAGGGCTCATCCAGATGCGGGGTACGACCTCGCCGCGGCTGGTGCTTGAGCTCCTGTGCGCACGCATGCTGCTGCCGGCGGCCGAGGAGAGTCACAGCGCGCTGATGCAGCGGCTGGAGCGGATGGAGCGCCGTCTGGAGATCGGCGGGATGACCTCGCCGGCGCCCCCGCAGCCAGCTCCGGTTCAGCAGGCGCCCGCCCAGCAGCCGGCTCCGGTGCGGCCGGCGCCAAGTTCAACCTGCGGCTCCAGCTCCGCAAGCTCCGGCTCCTGCCGCCCCAACCCCAACCCCGCCTGCGCCGGCGCCGGTTCAGCAGGCACCGGCGCAGCCGGTCGCCCCGGCGCCAAAGCCGGCCGACCCGGTGCCCGCGGCTTCGCCACCGGCAGCTCAGTCGCGTACCGAAGTGGCCCCCGGCGCGATGGACACCACGGCCGTACGGCAGATCTGGCCGCAGGTTCTGGACAAGGTGAAGGGCATCCGGCGGGCGCACTGGTCGGCCTTGATGGACTCGACGCCCAGCGACATCGAGGGCACCACCCTCGTTATCACGGTGAAGAACCAGGGCAACGCGGCCTGGCTGGGCAAGGACGAGGCGATCCAGGCGGTCGCCCAGATCCTCAACGAGCTGCTGGGCGTCCGCTGGTCTTTGCGGTACGTGACTGGCAAGGCACCAACCGCCCCCGCGCCGCCGCGCCCACGGCCGCGCCGAGCCGGCCGGAGCCACCGGCGCCCGCCGCTCCGGCACCGACCCCGCCCGGCCGCGAGCGCACCGCCGGAGAACGACTGGCCGGACGTACGAGCGGTGCCCGGCGGCAACGCGGCGCCCGACCCGGCACCGGAGAAGACGAATGGCGGCGGGCCGCCGCCCGGCGCGAAGATCGTCGACATTGAGCCGCCACCGGACCCGTACGACGAGCCGTATCCGGACGACGAAGGCTCGACGGGCCTGACCGCGCCGGGCGAACGGGTCGACGTGATGAGCAGCGCCATCCAGGCGATTCAGGTCCTGGGCGCCACCGAAATCAAAGAGACCTGAGCCTGACCAGTAGTTCGCCGCCGGCCGGCTAGGCTGGCGGAAAGCCAACAGAGGGAGTCAGCCGTGAGGCCCGGTGGCCAGCCCAACATGCAGCAGATGCTCAAGCAGGCGCAGAAAATGCAGCGCCAGATGGAGCAGGCCCAGGCCGAGCTCGCGGCCGCTGAGGTGACCGGCTCGGCCGGCGGTGGTTTGGTGACCGCGACCGTCACCGGCTCCGGAGAGCTCACCGCGCTTGCCATCGACCCGAAGGTCGTCGACCCCGACGACGTCGAGACGCTCGCTGATCTGGTGCTCGCGGCCGTACGAGCAGCCAGCGACCAGGCGAAGAAGCTCGCCGAGGAGAAGATGGCCCCGGTCACCGGCGGACTCGGTGGCGCCTTGGGTGGCCTGCCCGGCGGCCTCGGCCTGTGACCAAGGACCGGTAGGCCGGCTGTGTATGAGGGAGCGCTCGCCGACCTGATCGACGAACTCGGCCGATTGCCCGGGATCGGGCCCAAAAGCGCGCAGCGGATCGCGTTCTTCATCCTGTCCTCGGACCCTGCCGACGTGACCCGGTTGTCGGCCGCGCTGACCCGGGTCAAGGACCAGGTCCGGTTCTGCACGATCTGTTTCAACGTGTCCGAGCAGGAACATTGCAAGATCTGCCGGGACACCCGTCGTACGGACGAATTGATCTGCGTGGTCGAGGAACCAAAGACGTGGTGGCCGTCGAGCGTACTCGCGAGTTTCGCGGGAAATACCACGTTTTGGGCGGCGCGATCAATCCGCTGGACGGCATCGGCCCAGACGATCTGCGGATCCGTGAGCTGATGGCGCGACTGTCGTCCGGCCTGACCCGGGAGATCATTCTCGCCACCGACCCGAACACCGAGGGCGAGGCCACTGCCACCTATCTGGCGCTGATGCTCAAACCCATGGGGCTTTCGGTCACCCGGTTGGCGAGCGGGCTGCCGGTCGGTGGTGACCTGGAATACGCCGACGAGGTCACACTTGGTCGGGCATTCGAAGGTCGCCGTGTCCTGGACGTTTAGGAATTCCGTCGTACGGAACGAAAGACACTGTCCACAATGGACAAACCTGTCACGGCCATCACAATACGAGGATATTCGCTAACGACGTCCTACCTTTGCGGCGAGTTCTTAGTGTGACTTCCACGGTTCCCTCCGCGTCCCCGTCTGACCCTTCTTTACTCGGTCGGTCCGGTCCCGATCGTCAGATCGCGGCCGGACTACTCCAGACTCGCCTGGCCGATGTGGCTGCTGGGCATGAGCGTTTATGCGATCGCTGTTTTCCAACGCAGCAGCCTCGGCGTCGCCGGGCTCGCCGGGCTCGCTGCCGCCGCGCATTTTCATGCCGGGCCGGCCGCGCTTTCTCTTTTCACTATTCTCCAACTGTCGGTCTACGCCCTCATGCAGGTGCCGGTCGGGTTGCTCGCCGATCGGGTTGGTCCGCGCCGGATGTTGGCCACCGGGCTGATGCTGATGGCGGTCGGCCAGCTCGGGGTCGCGCTCAGCGACCAACTGGCTGGTGGCATCGCCGCTCGGGTGCTGGTCGGCGCCGGCGACGCGATGAGTTTCGTTTCTCTCCTGCGGCTGATTTCGGCCTGGTTTCCGGCGCATCGATGCGCGCTGATGACGCAGCTCACATCTTTGGCTGGAATGGTGGGAAACCTTGCCTCGGTGCTGCCGATGAGCGCGCTTTGCACGCGTACGGCTGGACGCCGACCTTCCTGGCGAACGCTGGCGTTGCGGCGGTCATGCTGCTGCCGGTGGTTCTTCTGCTCCGCGATCGGCCGGGCGGCCGGCGTACCGCTGGGCCGATTCACACCGCGTCCGTACGACGCCAGCTCGCCGAGTCTTGGGCGCAGCCAGGCACTCGACTCGGCACCTGGACACATATGTGCACCCAGTTTTCGTCTTGTGTTTTTGGGCTGCTGTGGGGATTTCCGTTTCTGATCAAGGGTGAGGGGCTGCATACCGCGACCGCCGGTGTGCTGTTGACGGTGCTGGTACTCGCCGGTGCCGCACTCGCTCAGGTTTTCGGGGTTGTGTCGTCACGTTGGCCGACCGTCCGGCACCGGCTCGCGCTCGGGGTCGTGGTGACGACCATGTTTTCGTGGACGATCGTGTTGCTGTGGTCGCCGCACGTGCCGCTGCCGGTGTTGGTCGTTCACATCATCGTGCTGAGTGCCGGTGGGCCTGCCTCGATGCTGGGCTTTGAACACGCACGGGAGGCGAATCCGCCGCAGCGCGCTGGTACGGCGTCGGGGCTGGTGAACATCGGCGGTTTCAGCGCGTCGGTGGTGGCCATGTTGCTGATTGGGCTTGCACTGCAGGTTTTCGGCGGGCTGGGCGCGACCGCGTACACGATCGCCTTCGCCCTGCAGTTCCTGCTCTTCGCGGTCGGGCTGCGTCAGATGGTGCGCTATGGCCGTCTCGTCGCCGCCGTCAAAGGCAGGGCACCGCAACGAACGCTGCGCGCCATTCCTGTCGGCCACCGCCGATAGCGTTGATTCGGGGGGCCCTGGCGCCCCCAAGGGGGATCGAGGTCCCCTGAATTCACGTTATCGGGCGGCACTGACAAAACGGAGCCCCACAGGTCGTGGCACGAATCCGGCGAACCGCCCTTGGCCGTCCCGGCGGGACAGCGCTGGGTTTAGCTGGGCGGGGGCGGTGGCCGCCGCGGTCGAGAGGGTGACGGGCGCGTACGCCAGCCGTTGCCGGAGCCGAAGCGGCCGATCGCGATCGCGATCGCGGCCAGCGCGAGTGCCACGCCGACGCCGCCGGTGATGGCGAAACCCCAGGTGGCGCCGAGGTAGTCGATCGCGAGGCCGGCCAGCGGAGCACCGATCGAGACGCCGGCGGTGCCGGCGGTGCCGTGCCAGCCCATCGCCTCGCCGCGGCGTACCGGCGGGACCAGTCGGTTGACGTCGGAGACGGTCGCGGAGATCGACGGAGCGCACAGCATGCCGACCGGGAGCAGCGCGATGGCGAGAACCCACCAGTTCGGGGCGGCGGTCAGCAGCATGGTGGCGACGCCGAGCGACACGACGATCGCGGCACTCGAAATCGCCTTCGACAGCCCGCCATAGAGCAGCCCGCCGATCATCGAGCCGACCGCCCAGACGGCTAGTACGACACCGATCCACACGTCCTGGTGTTGGCCGCGGAGCACCGCGATGGCGGCCACCTCGCTGCCGACAGCGCCAGAGTGGAAGACGCCATAAGGACCAGCACCGACACGAAACCAGGACTGGCCATCCCGGCGCGTTGCGGCTTGTCAGCGACGGCTTCGGTGGCCGCGCTGACCACCCGCGGGTTGAGCACGACCAGCGTCAGGCAGGCGATCACCTGGAACGCGCCCAGGCCCACCATCGTGACTGCCGGCGACAGCGCGGTGGAGGCGAGTACGCCGGCGAGCGGACCCACCATGTATGACATTTCGACGAGCACGGAATCCAGCGCGAAACCGGTCCGGCGCAGTTCCTCCGGCAGCATCGAGCCGATCGCCTGCCGGGAGATGCTGAAGACCGGCGGGTTGAACAGGCCGGCGAGCACGGCGGCCGGAACCAGCCAGACAAAACTCAGCAACGGCGCCACGGACCAGAAAATCGCGACCGCGACGATGGAGGGCAAGAGTGCCTTGCGTACGCCGAAGCGGTCGATCGCCCGGCCCCGCCACGGACCGCTCAGAGCCGTACCGAGGGTCATCGCGGTGGCCAGCAGGCCCGCCTCGGCGTAACCGCGATGCAGGCCAACCACCACGTACAAGGTGAGCACGATGCTCGCCGCGAGGCCGGGGATGCGGGCCAGCGTGGTGACGGCCAGCAGCCGGGTCATCCCCGGCACCGCGAGGACGCGGCGATAGGGATTCTGTTTCATACCGATCATTCTCCGGTCCGGTTGACGAGCAGTCCACGCATTTTCCGGCCCGCGGTGGTGGGTGTGCTCACAATTTCGCGCGGCTCCATGGGAGCACCCACCACCGACAGTTTCGGTGGCCAGCGGACCATTTCTGCACAATCGGATTCCGATTGTGCAGACGTACGCAGGGACTCCTCTCACTCATACGAGAGAGAGGAGTCCCTGCGGGCACAACGGGACAGCGGTCGGCGGAGCGTGGTCGACGGCGCCGGCGGCGGTCCTACGAGTGAGTCAGCGGAAAGCGCGGTTTACCGCGCTGACTACTGCCCGCAGAGAGGCGGTGACGATGTTCGCGTCCACCCCGACCCCCCACAGCGTCCGGTCGCCGATCTGGCATTCCACGTACGCGGCCGCCTTCGCGTCCTCACCAGCGGTGAGGGCGTGCTCGGCGTAGTCGAGAACCCTGGTTTGGATGCCGGCCTCGGTCAACGCCGAGGTGAAGGCCTCGATCGGGCCGGTGCCGATGCCTTCCAGCGCGCGATCGGCACCATCAAACGTGACGTCAGCCACGAGCTGGTCCTCACCGCTCGCGGTGGCGTCCGCGGTCGTACGGTGGCCGCGAAGGTGCACCCGCCCCCACGGCACCGCCGAGCCCGGCAGATATTCGTCCGTGAAGATCTCCCACATCCGCCGCGGCGAAACCTCGCCGCCCTCGGAGTCGGTGAGCTGCTGGACGACCTGACTGAACTCGATCTGCAGTCGGCGCGGCAGATCGAGCTGGTGCTCCGTCTTCATGATGTACGCGACGCCGCCCTTGCCGGACTGCGAGTTCACCCGGATGACGGCCTCGTACGTACGACCCACGTCCTTCGGGTCGATCGGCAGATACGGCACTTCCCACGGCATATCCTCGATGGACTTGCCGGCCGCGTCGGCCTCCCGGCGCAGCGCGTCGAAACCCTTGTTGATCGCGTCCTGGTGAGAACCGGAGAACGCGGTGAAAACCAGGTCGCCGCCGTACGGGTGCCGCTCGTTCACCGGCAGCTGGTTGCAGTATTCGACGGTCCGCCGGATTTCGTCGATGTGGGAGAAGTCGATTTGCGGGTCGATGCCCTGGCTGAACAAGTTCATGCCCAGCGTCACCAGGCAGACGTTGCCGGTCCGCTCACCATTGCCGAACAGGCAGCCCTCAATGCGGTCCGCGCCAGCCATATATCCCAGCTCGGCGGCCGCGACACCGGTGCCACGGTCGTTGTGTGGGTGCAGCGAGAGCACCACCGACTCACGGTATTTCAGATGCCGGCTCATCCACTCGATGGAATCCGCGTAGACATCGGCGTGGCCATTTCGACGGTCGCCGGCAGGTTGATGATGACCGGCCGGTCCTTGGTCGGCTGCCAGACATCGTTGACAGCGTTGCAAATCTCAACGGCGTATTCCAGCTCGGTGCCGGTGTACGACTCCGGCGAATACTGGTAGCGAACCTTCGTGTCGCCGACGGTTTCGGTCAGTTTCTGGATCAGTCGTGCGCCCTGCACGGCAATATCGGTGATTCCGTCTTTCTCCAGCCCGAAAACCACCCGCCGCTGCAGGATGGAAGTCGAATTGTAGAGGTGCACGATGACTTCGCGGGCACCCCGAATCGAGTCGAAAGTACGCTCGATCAAGTGATCCCGCGCCTGCGTCAACACCTGGATCGTGACGTCTTCGGGAATCAGGTCGTTCTCGATGATTTCCCGTACGAAGTCGAAATCGGTCTGGCTGGCGGCCGGGAAACCGACCTCGATTTCCTTGTAGCCCAGTTGGCAGAGCAGCTGGAACATCCGGCGCTTACGCTCGGGTGTCATCGGGTCGATCAGGGCCTGGTTGCCGTCGCGCAGGTCAACCGCGCACCACAGCGGCGCCTCGGTGATGCGTTTGGTCGGCCACGTCCGGTCCGGCAGGTCGATGGTCTGGACGAGTTCAGGAAAGGGCCGGTAGCGCTGGAACGGCATCGGGGATGACTGCTGCGGTGCGGGCATTGGGAGGGTGGCTCCTCAGGAGGCTGCCGTGACTGGCAGGGCGGTGAGGGCCGGCGGAGGGCAACAGCAAACTCCGCGACGGGGAGCCGGCCTGGTGATTCGTCAGGCCCCGCCGCGGCAGCGAAGAAGAAGAAGCAGCGCCATCCGCACAAAGATCACAGTAGGCGAGTCCCGCCCCAGGATGGAAACCCCATCCCACTATGTGGACTCCGCGACTCTCCCCATACCCGCTCCCGCCGAAAATTTTCACGCGCGCGCGTCCTCAAACCCCCCCCCCCCACCCGATCACTGGGTGGGGGCCAGAAAACAGGCATCGGTACGACAATTTCACGCCGTAACAGATACCTCACACCCATCCCACCCACACCGCCCCCCCCAACCCAGCCACACCGGCATTCAACTCAGCCCCGTCGGCATTCACCCCAGCCACGCTCGCGCGGCGGCCGGAGGCCGCCCAGGTTCGTGGCGGTGGGGTGCCCGTTCTTTGGGCGCCCCGGCGACGCGAGCCGGATGCGCCGCCGCAGGAACTGCGGCCGTCAACTCAGCCACACCGGCATTCAACTCAGCCCCGTCCGCGCGGCGGCCGGAGGTCGCCCAGGTTCGTGGCGGTGGGGTGCCCGTTCTTTGGGCCCCGCCCCGCGACGCGAGCCGGATGCGCCGCCGCAGGAACTGCGGCCAACAGCTCTGCGAGCCGGATGCGCCGCCGCAGGAACTGCGGCCAACAGCTCAGCAGTGCGGTCATGACACAGCACGTACCGGTGTGCCGCCGGCGACGGTGAATTCGAGGCGGACCTGGATGTCGGTTTCCAATGATCCGTACGTGTGCGATCGCCTCGGACTCGACCTGGCGGCGGACCGCGCCGAGGTCGGCGCCTGGTTCGACGGTGACCTTGAGCACCAGGCGGGGATGGGCCGGCCGGCCGGTCAGTCGGGCGGTGGCTCGCCACACGCCGGCGTAGTCGGCGATCTCGTTGCCGACCGCGTCCAGGATCGCCCGGGTCAGCAGCATCGTGCTGCGGCGGCGGCCGGGTCGCTGGCCAGCTCCAGCCGGCTGACCCGGTCACTGGCCAGCTGCGCGGTCACCCACAGCAGCCCGAGCAGGGCCAGCAGCACCGCGGCGGCGACCACGGCAGGCCAGAACCAGGAGTGGTTCGCGGCGATGAAGGTGGTCGCCTCGGCTGGGAGTAAGGCGTCGTTGCCGAACAGGAACAGCCCAGCCGCGATGCCGGCCGCGCCGGCGACCAGCAGGACGAAACCCAGCAGCGCGAGGACGATCCGGTTGGCCCGGTCGGCGCGCGGGTTCACCGGTCGCCTCCGGTGATCACTCGTACGGTCACCCGCGGTGGTCGGGCCAGTCCGATGTCGGCGATCCGCTGCGTCACCCGCTGGGCCACCCGGGTCGCCACTTCCTTGTCCTGTTCTTCGTCGTGCCTGGTGGTCACGAGTCGGATGATCGCCCGCCGCGGTCCGAGGTTGACGGCCGTCGCGCGTACGCCGTCCTCAGCGGCCGCGGCGGCGTCGATCGCCTTGCGCAGCGAGCTGCGCGGCAGGACGGGGTCGATGCCGTCGGCGGCGCCGGACAGCTCCACGAAACGGCGCTGCCGTGGCCACAGCTGGGAAATCAGCAGTACGAGTCCGACGACCGCGACAGCGACCAGCACGGCCCGTACCGAACTGGATTGCCAGGTGCGCCCGGCGAGCAGCGCGGCGACGTTCTGGTACGGGATCAGCCAGCGCGCCTGGCCGAGGTTCGCCAGCACCACCTCGACGGTGACCAGCACCGCGATGGCCACCATCGCGATGCCGATGACCAGCGCCAACATCCGGTTCACGAGCCGCATCAGACCACCCGCGGCCCGGTCGGCGTGCTCACATCGGACAGCGCCGCGACAGTGATGTCGACCGCGGTGACCGGCAGCCCGGTGAAGGTGGTGACCCGTTCGGTGACGTGGTCGCGGACCTGCTGGCAGACCGTACGAATGCCGTGTGGCCATCGCACGCAGACCTGTAGGTGGACGCTGGCCCGGCCGGCGACGATCCGGGCGCTGGCCCGGGGTGGCGAGTCGATTCGGCCGATGGACGCCCGCCCAGCACTCGCCGCGGCGGGCCGGAGACGGCGTCGATCTCGGCGGCGGCGGTGGCCGCGATCCGCTCCACCACCCGGTTCTCGATCTCCAGGCCGCCGCGTTGGCCGGGGTCGTCCAGCTCAACCGTCTTGGCCAGGCTGACCGGTTCGGTCATCGTGGCCGGCGGCCGTTGCCGCCCAGGTAGCTGGAGATGTCCAGGTCGCCGTCCAGGATCTTGCCGACGCCCAGGCCCCACCGCGCCAAAGACGATCGCGGCCAGGAATCCGAAGAACCCGCCGACCGCGGTCGCGATGGCGATCAGCAGTCCGGCGAACAGACCAATCGTGGTGCGTGACATGGGAAAGTCCTCTGGTCAGTGAACGCGTGGATGGAACCGGCGCTGGATTCTGCGGTTGATCCAGGCGGTGACGCCCGGATTCCACCACCGCTGCCGGTACGCGACCGTGGTGCCGGCGACCGGGCGATCCCGCAAGGATGCCACCCCGGCCGCGAAAACCTCTGGGTCACCGCCCCGGTCGGGGTGGTTTTCCCGTACGAAGGCACGGAAAGCGCGCCGGCGTTCGGTGGGGTCCGCTGGCCAGCCGGTCATGGCGCGAGGACCACGTCGTCGACCGTGACATCGATCGGCAGATCTCCGACAATGTCCCGTACGGCAGCTCGGACGCCTTCAGCGACCGCGAAAACCGAGTGTCCAAACAGGACGGCCACGTCCACGGCCACCCCGTCCGGACGCAGCCGGCCGGACACCCAACACCCGGCGGCCGGGAAGGTAGGTGGCGACCTCACCGAACCGCCCGGACCGTAGCCCGGCCACGCCAGGCGCAAGCAGCACCGCCGCGGCGACGGTGTCGGCCAGTACGCCGTGGACGGTGGTGGAAGGCAGGGGTTGGCTCATACCACCCGGGCCGACTCCTCGGCCTCCGGCTCGTCGCCGGGGATGTGGATGTCGTTGACCGCGATGTTCACCTCGGTCACCTCCAGGCCGGTCATCCGCTCCACCGAGTCGATGACGTTGCGCCGGATGGGCGGCCGCGAGATCGGCGATGGACACGCCGTATTCAGCCACGATGTTCAGGTCGACGGCGGCCTGCCGCTCGCCCACCTCGACTGACACGCCCTGGGTGATGTTCGGGCCACCGGCGCCGACCGGGATCCGTTTCGCGCAGCGCGCCGAGCGCGCGGCCGACCGAACCACCCAGCGCGTACACGCCCGAGATCTCCCGGGTCGCGATGCCGGCGATCTTCTTCTGGACGACCCCGTCCGCGATGATCGTCCGCCCCTCCGGGCCGGTCAGGCTCTCGATCTCGGCGCCGGGTACGAGGGTGGTGTGGCCCGGCTTGGACGCGGACTTGCTGGCGTTCGCGGACTCAGCCATCGCGACCGTTCCCTTCCGTTGGTCATTCACTTGTCTGGCAGTGAGTTTATGTGAGGGCGGTCACCGGCCGCATTTGGTGCATTCGGTACGCGACTATCTCCCGCTCGGGCTGCTGCTGGGCGTCGGGGTCGGGGACACCGGCGCGCCGGCCGCGACCAGTGGCGCGGGCAGCGCGAGCGCCGCCGGCGGCGCTCCGGACGACACCAGTTTCAGGGTGCCGGTGGACGTACGCAGCCCGGTGAGAACACCGTTCGCGTCATAGCAGTACGTGCCGGGGTCGACCGGTGCCGCGATGGACGCGCTGACGATGTCGACCTCGAAACAGACGCCGGTGGGCGCCGGCGGACTGCTGGTCACGTTGACGGCGATCGCGGTGGCCGGGTTGGCCAGTTCCTGCGGCCAGGCGGTGAACACCTTCAGCAGCGCGAAATCGTCGTCCGCAGGTGGTGGCTGGCCGGCCGCGGCGACCTGCGCACAACTCGGCGCGGCTCCACTCAGAGTGCATTTCCAGGTGCCGGCGGTGGTGTGTACGAGCGAGATGACCTGCGCCGAATCCCCGATGTCGAGCCGCCATCCGTCGGCCGTACGACTGATCGTCACGCTCTGGCTGGCCGGCGCCGAGGACGAGGCCGCCTGCTGGGCGTTGCCGCCGGTCAGGGCGTAGGTGGCGGTGAACTTCAGCGCGGTGGCCTGCGCGGCCCGGGCGGCCAGCTGCTGACGCGGCGGAAGCTGTGGCGTCGCGCTCGTGGTGGGCTGCGGCACCGGTGCGGGTCCAGCGCAGGCGGCCAGTGCCAGCAGTGGCACCGCACAGACGGCCGCCACCCACCTGCCGGGCCGCGTTGCCCGGTCGCCCCTGGTCCCCATCTGGCCCAGTGTGTCAGTCGCCACCACGAAAACCTGGCTACCGCGATGCCCGTGTTGGGTGAAGATGGCCGTATGTTCGCGGTAATTCTCGCGGTGATCGCCGCGCTGGCGTACGGCAGCTCCGACTTCGTGGCCGGAGTGGCCTCCCGGCGCATGCACTACGCGCGGGTCGCCGTGCTCGGCCAACTCACCGCGTCGGTGGTGACTGTGACCGCCTCGCTCGTCGTCGGTGGCCATCCGAGCACCGCCGCAATCGGGTGGGGCGCGGTCGGTGGCATCGGCGGTGCGCTCGGGACGCTCGCGCTCTACCGCGGTCTCGCCCGCGGCCGGATCAGCGTGGTCGCGCCGCTGTCCGGAGTGGTCGCGGCCGGCGTGCCGGCGCTGGTCGGCCTGGTCCTCGGGGAGCGGCCGACGGTGGTGGCCGGCGTCGGGCTGCTGCTGGCGTTGCCGGCCGTCTGGCTGGTGTCCACCAGCGCGCCGCTCCCGAGCAGGACAGGCTCGTACGTCCGGAGTCCTGGACGGCGGCGTCCTCGCCGGCCTCGGCTTCGCGCTGCTGTTCGTCGCCTTGCAGCGGGCCGGCGACGGCGTGGGCCTGTGGCCGACGGCGGTCGAGCAGGTCGTCTCGATCGTACCGGTCGCCGCCCTCTACCTGGTCGTACGTGCGCGTACGACCGATCGCGAGCGTTGGACCGTACGCACCGCGGCCGGCCCAGCGATGGCCGGGGCGTTGGGTGCGGTGGCGGTGGTCTTCTACTTCCTGGCCACCCACTTCGGGATGCTGACCGTGGTCGCCGTGCTGACCTCGCTCTACCCGGCCGCGACCATCGCGTTGGCCCGGTTCGTGCTGGCCGAGCGGATCAGCCGCTGGCAGGGCGCCGGCCTCGTACTGGCCGGGGTGGCCGTGGCGCTCATCACAGCGGGATAAGGTCTCGCGTCACAGCGGCCTTTCGCCGCAAAGTTTCGCGAGTCTGATCACACCGGCGGCTAACTGCGTTGTGGTCCGACCCCCGCTCGCGGGTAACCTTTGCCCGTCGATAACCGCCGACCGAGGGGACCAAAGTGGGACTCGTCGTGCAGAAATACGGCGGCTCCTCGGTCTCGAGCGCGGAGCGGATCAAAAGGGTCGCTGAGCGCATCGTCGCCACCAAGAAAGCCGGCGACGACGTGGTCGTCGTCGTGTCGGCCATGGGCGACACCACCGATGAGCTGCGCGATCTGGCCAACCAGGTGACGCCGACCCCGCCCGGTCGCGAACTGGACATGCTGCTCACCGCCGGCGAGCGCATCTCGATGGCGCTGCTGGCGATGGCCATTCACTCGCTCGGATCGCAGGCGCGGTCGTTCACCGGCTCGCAGGCCGGCGTGCTCACCACCTCCAAACACGGCAAGGCCCGGATCATCGACATCACGCCGGGCCGGATCTCGGCCGCGCTGTCGGCCGGGTCGATCGCGATCGTGGCTGGTTTCCAGGGCATCGCCCAGGACACCAAGGACATCACCACGCTCGGTCGAGGCGGTTCGGACACCACCGCGGTCGCGCTGGCCGCCGCGTTGAAGGCCGATGTCTGCGAGATCTACACGGACGTGGACGGCGTCTACTCCGCCGACCCGCGGATCGTGCCGACCGCCCGGCACCTTGCCGAAGTCACGTACGAGGAAATGCTCGAACTGGCCGCGTGTGGCGCGAAGGTGCTGCACCTGCCATCAGTGGAGTACGCGCGACGAAACCAGATCCCAGTGCACGTGCGGTCGTCGTATTCGGACCGCCCGGGCACCATGGTCACCGGCTCGATTGAGGACCTCCCGATGGAAAAAAAGCAGTCATCGTCGGCGTCGCACACGACCGCAGTGAAGGCAAGATCACCGTGGTTGGGGTGCCGGACCGGCCCGGGGTCGCGGCCCGGATCTTCCAGGCGGTCGCGGACGCCGAGATCAACCTCGACATGATCGTCCAGAACGTCTCCTCGGCGGACACGTTCCGTACCGATGTTTCCTTTACTCTCCCCAAAGCCGACGCACCGGCCGCCATGGCCGCGCTGGAGCAGGTGCAGGACGAGCTGGGCTTCACGCACCTGATTTACGACGACAACGTCGGCAAGCTGTCGCTGGTCGGCGCCGGCATGCGGTCGCAGCCGGGGGTCTCGGCGAAGTTCTTCAGCGCGCTGGCCAAAGCCGGCATCAACATCGAGATCATCTCCACTTCGGAGATCCGGATTTCGGTGGTCGTACGGTCCGAAGACCTCGACGCGGCCGTACACGCCGTGCACGAGGCATTCGAGCTGTCCGGCGACGAGGAAGCCACCGTCTACGCAGGGACCGGCCGATGAGCGTACGCAAACCCACCCTGGCTGTTGTTGGCGCGACCGGCGCCGTCGGTACGGTGATGTTGTCGATCCTGTCCGAGCGGGCCGACATCTGGGGCGAGATTCGGTTGCTGGCATCGAAAAGATCGGCCGGCAAGAAGCTGAAGGTGCGCGGCGAGGACGTCGTCGTCGTGCAGCAGGAGCTGACCGCCGAGGCGTTCCACGGCGTCGACGTGGCGATGTTCGACGTGCCGGACGAGATTTCCGCGCAGTGGGCGCCCATCGCGGCCGCCGCGGGTGCGGTCGCGGTCGACAACTCCGGCGCTTTCCGGATGGATCCTGACGTTCCGCTGATCGTGCCGGAGGTCAACCCGGACGCGGCCCGGAACCGGCCGCGGGGCATTATTGCGAACCCCAACTGCACGACCCTGACCATGATGGATGGAATGGGCGCGCTGCACGCGAAATTCACCCTGACCGAGTTGGTCGTCGCCTCGTACCAGGCCGCTTCCGGCGCTGGTCAGGCCGGCGTGGACCGGCTTTACGACGAGCTCGCAGTGGTCGGTGGCCGGCGTGATTTGGGGGTACGAGCCGGGGATGTGAGGGCTGCGCTGGTCGACAAGCTCGGAGACGCTCCCTCCCCATTCCCGGCGCCGCTCGCGCTGAATGTGGTGCCGTGGGCGGGATCGCTCAAAGATGACGGCTGGGCCTCGGAAGAACTCAAGGTCCGCAACGAATCCCGCAAGATTCTGGGAATCCCGGACCTGAAGGTGTCGGCCACCTGTGTACGAGTGCCGGTGATCACGACGCATTCGTTGGCCGTGCATGCCACTTTCGCGTCACCGGTGACGGTCGCCCAGGCTCACGAGGTGCTGTCGGCCGCGCCCAACGTGGTGGTGATCGACGACCCGGCGACCCTGCAGTTCCCCCCCACCCCGGCCGACTCGGTCGGCGCCGACCCGACTTTTGTCGGCCGGGTCCGCCAGGCGCTGGATTTCCCGAACACACTGGATCTTTTCGTGTGTGGCGACAACCTGCGCAAGGGTGCCGCCCTGAACACCGCCCACATCGCCGAAATGATCGCCGCCGAACTCACCGCGTAGCGGTAGCCATCTTGGTGGCGCCGGTGGCCATCTTTGCCGGCTGACCAGCGTCGGTGTGCCCGAACGTGCTGTTGTTGAGTCTTGCCAGCCCCCCCGCCGCGAACAGCGGCGTCTACAGTCCGAGCTAGACCGAAGGTGGCCGCGGTGGACCGTTGTGACGTGGTGATCGTGGGGGCTGGACCGGCCGGGTTGACGCTGGCCAGCGAGCTGGCACTGGCTGGCGTGCGGGCGCTGGTCATCGAGCGGTTGACCGAGGCGGAACAGGCCGAATCCGACCGTACGATGGGAAACCGGTCGGTCACCGTGCCGTCGGTGCGGGCATTTGACCGGCGTGGACTGCTCACGGAACTGCGCGAAGCATCGCAGCGCGGCTTCAACGTGATGGCTGCCGGACAGCCGGACGACGGTCCAAAACTTTACCAGCATTTCGCGTTTCTCTTTCCTCGCCCCGAACTTCTCGATCAAGCCGCGCTGGGGTGGCCCGTCCTTGAGGGATGTTTCGTGCAACGGGCGGACATTCGACGGTTGCTGGCCGGGCGGGCCCGCGAGTTCGGCGCCCAGATTCGTTACGGCGTTGAGGTGACCGGGCTCGCCGCTGACGCCGACGGCGTCACGGTTGAGGCCGGTGCAACGGTGATCCGGGCCGGCTGGCTGGTCGGCTGCGATGGCGCGCACAGCTTGGTGCGTACGATCGCGGGCTTCGATTTTCCAGGCGTGGAACCGGAAATTCTGTTCCGGCAGGCCGCTGTCGACCTGGCCGACCCGGACCTGCTGCCGGTTGGCTGGTTCACTGAGCCGGGAGTTTTCGGGCACGTGCCGCTGCCGTCCGGAGTGCACATGGTGTTCACCGGCGAATTCGGTGCCAAGACGGACGACGTGTCGATGACAGTGGCCGAAATGCAGGAAAGTCTGCGGGCGGCCAGTGGAACGGACGTGACGGTCACCCGAATCCATCAGTTCGGCAAATACACCGACGTGAGCCGGCAGTCGTCGACGTACCGAAAGGGCCGGATTTTCCTCGCCGGCGACGCCGCTCACGTCCATCCGCCGCTGGGCGGCCAGGGGATGAACTTGGGTATCGGCGACGCGACGAACCTCGGCTGGAAGCTGGCCGCGGCCGTACGCGGGGACTCACCGGATGGGCTCCTCAACACGTACACTCCCGAACGGCATCCGATCGGGAAATGGGTGCAGGACTGGACCAGGGCGCAGGTGGCGTTGCTGCGCCCTGATCCGCGCAGCCGCGCTTTACGTGAGGTGATGCGCGAATTGGCGAACACCGCGGACGGATCCACCTATCTGGTCGAAAAAGTCTCCGGTCTCTGGCAACTGCCGATGGCGTCCGGCGGGCATCCGCTGACGGGCCGTACGGTCCCGGAGCTGGCTTTCGCCGACGGCAGCCGGCTGGCCGATCACTGCCACCGCGGACGCGGACTGCTGGTCGACCTGATCGGCCACCCCGCACTGCGAGAGACTTTTCGCGGTTATTCCGACCGGATCGACACGCTGACGGCGAAATCGGAGAATTCCGGAAAACTGGCCGGGCTGTTGGTACGGCCGGATGGGGTGGTGGCCTGGGCCGCGGACCGTACGGTCGGGCCTGCCGACTTGGTCGCGGTCCAGCAGGCGTTGTCGACATGGTGGGGCGATCCGCGGAGCTGAGCGAAAAACCAATGTTGCGTACGAGCGCTCCCGCAGTATGGTGGTTGTGGACTTACCAGCGACGAGACTGATCCCGGGAGGTGGACGCGGTGCCGGTGCGCACACTCAAGCGAGAGCAACGCGTCCTGCCGGGCTGTTGCCCTGGGCGCCTGATCCGGCGTTCGTATCGGCGCACCTCGCTGCCCGCCGGCCAGTGGCGCCGGCGGCCCAGCCGCTAACGAAGTCCCTTCCCTCTGTAGCTCAGCGGAAAGAGCATCGGCCTCCGACGCCGTGTGCGCAGGTTCGAGTCCTGCCAGGGGGACACCCAAAATCAAGGAGTACCAATAATGTCGTACCACGTGCTGGGCGGCACTCGCGCGCCCGTATGGATGTGGGCCGATCCGGCGACCGTCGAATCGCAGGCGTTGAACCAGCTGCGAAACACATCGCCAGCTGCCCTGGACCCACGGCGTCCGGGTGATGCCGGACGTACACCTCGGAAAAGGCGCCACCGTCGGCAGCGTCATCGCGATGGCAGGTGCCGTTTCGCCGGCCGCGGTCGGAGTGGACATTGGCTGTGGCATGACAGCCGTACGCACCACTTTGCGGGCCGAGGATTTGCCTGATGATCTGGGAAAACTTCGGTCCGCGATCGAAAAGCAGATCCCGGTCGGATTCACCTCGCACAAGACACCGGTGAATCCGAACCGGCTGCGGGACGACCGGGGCCAGCTCCGAGTGGAGTCGCGCGGTTGGGCCGACTTCTGGTCCGGATTTGATGATTTGCACCCGGACGTCCAGAAACTGCGGTCGAGGGCGATGTCCCAGCTGGGATCTTTGGGCGGTGGCAACCACTTTCTGGAACTCTGCCTCGAGCAGGACGGTGTGCACGAGGGCCGAGTCTGGCTGATGCTGCATTCGGGTTCCCGCAACATTGGCAAGGAACTGGCCGAGCGGCACATGTCGACGGCCCGCGGCCTGCCGCACAATGCTGACGTGCCGGACCGTGATCTCGCGGTTTTCCTTGCTGGTACGCCAGAAATGGCGGCGTACCGGCGGGATTTGTTCTGGGCGCAGGACTATGCCCGGCGCAACCGGGACGTGATGATGGCACTCTTCCAGAACGCGGTGACCACCGCGCTGCCGCAGACCCGTTTCTACGAGCCGATTTCCTGCCACCACAACTACGTGGCGCAGGAGCGGATCGACGGGGTGGAGCTGCTGGTGACCCGGAAGGGGGCGATCCGGGCCGGTGCCGGCGATCTGGGCATCATCCCCGGGTCGATGGGCACCGGCAGCTACATCGTGCGGGGCCTGGGCAACCTCGACTCGTACGAGTCCGCGTCGCACGGGGCCGGCCGGCGGATGAGTCGTACGGCCGCGAAGAAGGCGTTCACCGCGGCGGACCTGCGCGCCCAGACCGAGGGCGTGGAGTGTCGGAAGGATGCCGGTGTGGTGGACGAGATCCCGGCCGCGTACAAGGACATCGAGGAGGTCATCTCGGCCCAGCGCGACCTGGTCGAGGTGGTCGCCCGCATCAAACAGGTCATCTGCATCAAGGGCTAACCTTTTCCGCAACCGCAGTTTGTCCGCAACGCCCCGTTGCTTGCGCCAGACGCAAGCAGCGGGGCGTTGCGGACGTCACGGCGGGGCGGGAGGTAGCCCGGCAATACTGACGGCAGTGAGGTGGCATTGCCGATAAGGGGGAAATGGGTGACATCCCCGATGCGCGAAACGCCGATCGGCCGGTGATGATGGGCATTGTGCGTACGATTCTGAACGTCATTTGGTTGGTGCTGTGCGGCATCTGGATGGCCATCGGCTACTGCATCGCCGGGGTCATCTGCTGTGTGCTGATCGTCACCATTCCCTTCGGCATCGCTTCTTTCCGGATCGCCGGGTATGCGCTGTGGCCGTTTGGCCACACCATTGTCGACCGGCCCGGTGCGGGCATCGCGTCCGCGATCGGCAACGTGCTGTGGATCATCGTTGCTGGGTGGTGGCTCGCCATCGGGCACGTGCTGACCGGGATCGCTTTGTGCATAACGATCATCGGCATTCCGTTCGGGATCGCCAACTTCAAGATGATCCCGGTCTCGCTGGTGCCGCTGGGCAAGGAAATCGTGGAAATCTAGGCGGCCGGCGTGGTGAAGTCGATCTCGTCCATTTCCGCGTAGCAGTCACCCTTGGTGAACTTGAACGTGTTGGCGCCGGCGGTGACATTCACGTTCACCCCGGTGATGCTCCAGTAATCCCACCCAAAAGACGGGTAGGTGACCGGGAACGGGGTCGCGCCGTTGACGGACAGTTGGTGGCTGCACGGCATGTTCATCCCGTCATCGGCCCGGACGTAGATCCGGCTTGTGCCGGTTTTCGGGGCGTACACGGTGAAAGTTAAGGCGCTGTCTGGAAAGTCGATGTGCCCCACCCGGACGCCTCCAGAGCTGCGATTGCCGGCCACCTGTTGGGTGTCGGTGGAGGTCGCGTTCGCCGCCTGCTCCGACTCGTACCGATAGAACGGGGTGCCGACGATCGCGGAATACCAGCGGGCGGCCATCCGCGAATAGCCGCCGACGGTGGGATGGATGCCGTCCACCAGCTCAGCGGTCGGTACGGCGGAATGCATGTCGACGAAGCTCACGTTCTTGCCGGCCGCCGCTTTGGCGCCGACGATTCCCGGAATGGTCGCGTCGTACGCGAGCACCCGGTTCGCCCCGGCGGCATCGGCCAGCGGGATGATCGAGGCGACATAGACCTTGGCCGCCGGTACGGTCTGGGTGATTTGGTCGAGCAGAGTGGACAATTCAGCCGGCGCGGCCGCACTGGTGGCATCGGTGTACATGTCGTTCGTGCCGATATGCAGCAGAACCATGTCGGGTTTGTACGTTGTCAGCCAACCAACGACCTGCTGACTGAGCTGGGCGATGGTCCAGCCGGGGTGGCCCTCGTGGTTCTGGTCGGGCAGATTCGTCGGCCCACTGGTCTGCGAGCCGACGAAGTCCACGGATCGGCCGTCTGTCTCGAAAAAAATGCCAGAGATCGGTACGGTAGCCGGCGTCCGCCTGACCGTCGGTGATCGAGTCGCCCAACGGCATCACCTTCAGCGGGACAGCAGCCGGCACGATATGCGCGGCCGGCACGGTATGTGCGACCGCTGGCGCCGCGCCGGCCACCAGGGCCGCGACTATCGTTGTCAGGGCAGCAAAACGTACCAACCTCATGAGGTGTCCCCTTGATGGGAGAAGGATGCGGCCGGGCCGCACGCTAACACCGGGACTGCACTCGCGAAAGGCCAAAACCAGAGCAGCTGTCAATCCGCACTTTCCGGCGCGGTGACCGCGGTGGGGTTGAGCACCCTGGACAGGAATGTCTTCGTACGCTCGTGTTGCGGATTTCCCAGCACATCGGCCGGTTGACCCTGCTCGACGACCACTCCGCCGTCCATGAAAATCACCGATCGGCGACATCGCGGGCAAAAGACATCTCATGTGTCACGACCATCATGGTCATCCCGTCGGTGGCGAGTTTTCGCATCACCGCGAGCACATCGCCGACCAGTTCCGGGTCGAGCGCGGAGGTCGGCTCATCGAAAAGCATCAGATCCGGCCCCATCGACAGCGAGCGGGCAATGGCCGCCCGCTGCTGCTGACCGCCGGAAAGCTGCGCTGGGTACGCGTGCACCTTGTCCGCCAACCCGACGATCTCCAGGTTCTGCAGCGCCACTTTCTCGGCTGCGGCCTTGGAGCGGTGGAGCACCCGCCGTTGCGCGATCGTCAGGTTGTTCAGCACTGACAGATGCGGGAACAGGTTGAACTGCTGGAAAACCATCCCAATGGACCGGCGGATCTTGTCGATGTTGGCGTTCGGGTCGGTGACCTCGTTGCCACTAACGAAAATCTTGCCGCTGGTTGGTTCTTCCAGCAGGTTCACGCAGCGCAGCAACGTCGATTTTCGGAGCCCGAAGGTCCAATCACGCACACTACTTCGCCGCGGTTGACGGTGAAGTCGATGCCTTTAAGCACCTCGAGTTTGCCGAAGTACTTGTGCAGCTCGCGAATCTCGATAGCGATCTCGGCGGCGGGCCCGGACTCTTTGCTCATGGTCATCGCGTCCGGCCTCTCATCGGGACTTCTGGTAGCGGCGTTCAAGTCGTTGCACCAGTTGGGAAAGCGGCAGGCAGATGATCAGGTAGCAGAGCCCGGCGATGACCAGCGGGGTCGGGTTGACCCGCGCGTTGACCTGGTCCGAGCCGAACTTGGTCAGCTCGATGCTGGTCGCGGTGACACCCAGCACGTACGCCAGCGAGGAGTCCTTGACCAACAGGATGATCTCGTTGGTCAGCGGTGGGATGACGATCCGGAAGGCCTGCGGCAGGACGATCGACAACATCGCCCGGGTTCCGGACATGCCCAGCGAGCGGGCCGCTTCGACCTGCCCCTTGGGGACCGCTGGGATGCCGGCGCGGATGGTTTCGGACATGTACGCGGCCGCCGGCATGCCGAGGCCGATCGTCACCTGCCCGTACACACCGCCGGCGATCTGGTATTCCGGAAACGCGGTCGGCACCGCGTACGCGACCATGAAAAGCCACAGAAGTGCCGGCAGACCACGGAAAATCTCGACATAGATGGTGCCGAGCCAGCGGTACGGAGGCACCCTCGACAGCCGCATGAGCGCGATCAGCAGTCCGACCGCAAGGCCGAAAATGAACGACAGCAACGTAAAGACCGCGGTGTTGCGCAGCGCGACGGTGATGATGTCGGGGAACAGACTGGCCGCGATATCGAGCCGGAAGAAGCTCGCTCCCAACTGCTTCCAGTCCGCGGAGAGGGCGAAAAGCAGCACGATGACGGCGAAAATGCCGTACTGGATGCCGAGCGAAGTGCGCCGGCGCTGGGTGCGCGTCAGCGTGAGCGAAGCCATCCGGCCTCCTGGTTCGAGAAACGGGACCGTACGAACACCGTCCCGGCCGCTCCCTTGAGCCGGCCGGGACGACAGGGTGTTCTACCGGACTAATCCTGCGGCGGTGTCATGCCCTGGGTGACCAACGGGCTCGGCGCTGGCAGCTGCATCCATTTGGTGTAGAGCTTGGCGTACGAGCCGTCCTTCAGCGAGCTGGTGATGACCTCGTTGACGGTGGCCAGCAGTTTCGGGTTCGCACCCTTGGCGACCGAGTAGCCGTACTGCTCGTTGGTGGCGAACTTGGTGGCGATGGTGAACCGCTTGTCCTCGGCCACCAGCACCGTCCAGATCGGCAGGTCGTCCATCGCGCCCTGGATCTGGTTCGTCGCCAGCGCCTGCTGCAGGGTGGTGGTGTCCTGGTACTCCACCACCGTGAAGCCGTATTTCGCCGCGTTGTTCTGGGCGAACTTCAGCCCGGTGTTGCCGACCTCGCCGCCGATCTTCTTGCCCTTGAAGTCGGCCAGCGTCTTGTACGGCTGACCGGCCTTGACCAACAGTGACTGGGTGTTGTCGAAATACGGCACCGAGAAGTCCATCACCTGCTGGCGCGTCTTGGTGATGGTCATGCCGGCCGCGGCCACGTCACATTTGCCGATCTTGAGGTCCTGGCCGGACTTGATGCCCTCAAACGGCGTGTCGACGATGGTCTGGGTGAGCCCGAGTTTCTTGGCCACCAGATCCATGTAGTCCACGTCGAAGCCGACGATCGCGCCCTTGGTGTCCCGCACCTGGAAGGGTTTGAACGGCAGGTGGGTGCACACGGTGAGTTTGCCCGCGGCGGCCAGCTTCAGGCCGTCCGCGGTCGAGCCGGCATTGGACTTCACGCAGGCACTCGCGCCCGCGGCCAGTGCCACCATCGCAAGCAGTGCGCCGGCGCCTTTGAGCGCCTTTGGCGTCCGCACTGACGCCACCTCCTGTCGGTACAAAGGCGGCCGTCGGCCGCCGTCTCGGCGACCATGGTCGCAGAGAATGGGTTTCCGTGCTGTTAACCTTTCACATTCCTGACGGTCGTACGCTAATTTTGCGCCGACGCCGGAGCCTGGGTACCAATCCATTTCTGGTAGATAGCCGCATAGGCCCCATCGTGTTTGGCACCGGTGATGACTTCGTTGACAACGCTAAGCAGTCGCGGGTTCACGCCCTTGGCCAGTGCGATGCCGTATTGCTCGCCGGTGGTGAACGTCGAAGCCACCCGATAGCCGGGGGTGTGTTTCACAAAGTCGGTCCACACTGAGAGATCGGCGACCGCGCCGTCGATCTGGCCGGTCGCGAGCGCCTGCTGCAGCGTCGCGATGTCCTGGTATTCCACGACCGTGTAGCCGCCGGCCTTCGTGTGCGCCTTCGCGTAGTCGAGACCGGTCGTACCACTTTGCGCACCGACCTTCTTACCGTGCAGGTCACCGATCTTCTGGTACGGCGTACCAGCCTTCACCAGCAGTCCTTGGGCGTCGTCGAAGTACGGGACCGAGAAGTCCAGAGCGGCCCGCTCGGGCGTGGCGTGATGGTGATGCCGGTGGCGGCGAGATCACACTTGCCCGTACGCAGATCCGAGCCGGAGCGGATGCCCTCGAACGGGGTGTCGATGAAGGTCGACCTGAGGTTCAGCTTCTTCGCGATGAGGTCGACCAGGTCCATATCGAAACCGATGAACTTGCCGGTGGAGTCCTTCGACTCGAATGGTGGCGCGGGCAGGTGCGTACAAGCGGTGAGTACGCCCTTGCTGACGAGCTTGACTCCGTTGGGCAGCGTCTCGCCGGGACTGGTCTTCGTGCACGCTGTGACGGTCAGCACAGCGAGCGCCAGGGCGAGCAGGCGTACGACTGGGCGCGGGGTCATCGGCATACCGGCTCCATATCGAGGCGTTTTACATCGTTGAAGTGCCCTCATCGTGGCAGCCGGCCGGCTGCGGCCAGTCCTCGACCCACCGGTTATGCGGCGGCGGCATGACCGATATGCGCGGCTTGGGCGTTGGCAATCACGGATCGTCCATAAGACTGAGCGCTTAGTGGCCGTTCAGGTGAGCGTGTCGCTGCCGGAGGGGGGACGTTCTATGCATTCACGGAGGTATCTTCATCGGTGCCCACAGGGCCCGCACCAGCCCGAGGGCTGGATGATGATCGTGACGGCACCGTCGGTGTCCGCCGAGACCGGGACGCACGTCCATCTCGACGGCCTGTGTGCGGACTGCGGCTCGGCATGGCCGTGCGAGCGCTCGGACGTGTCGGCGTACCAGTTCCCGATGCGCCCGAAGCTGTTGGAAGCGGTCTGACGTGACGACAATGGTGCGCCGCATCGCCATCCCGACGGTGCAGAGCCGCCATGACCGGCACCGGGCCAACCACCCGCGCCGCGAGCCGGAAATCGTCGTCGAGCCGGTCCGCTATCGCGCCGTCGCCATTCGTACGGCCACCGGCCGGATGATCGTCAACCGCCCGACCTAACCAGTGAAAAGGTTGGCAGCCTTCAGCAGCGTTTCGTAGACGCCGTACGCCAGCAGGACGCTGACCAGGATCCACCCGATGGCTACCCGTGCCTTCATGCTGTCGCTCCTTCCGCCGCTTTTGGCTTGCCCTGGTGGAAACGCTCGGCGACCGGTCGGATCAGCAGGTTCGCGACGAAGCCGACCAGCAGGATGCCGATCATGGTGAACAGCGCCGGTTGGTACGCGGCCGCTGTCAGGGTGCCGGGCTTGCCTTGCGCGTCAAGGAAACCGTTGATGATCAGCGGGCCGGCGACACCGGCGGCCGACCACGCGGTGAGCAGTCGGCCGTGGATCGCGCCGACCTGGTACGTGCCGAAGAGATCCCGTATATAGGCTGGCACGGTCGCGAAACCGCCGCCGTAGAACGACAGGATCAGGAACGTGATCAGCACGAAAAGTGCTGTCGACGTGTGCCCGGCGAAGGTCAGCGTGACGTACAAGAGGACACCGACGCCCAGGTAGATCATGTACATCGGCTTGCGGCCGATCAGGTCCGAAGTGCTCGACCAGAGAATGCGGCCGCCCATGTTCGCGATCGACAGCAGGCAAACGAAACCACCGGCCGCGGCGGCCGCGACCGTGGTGACGCCGTTGATGTTGGCACGGAAGAAGTCCTGGATCATCGGCGCGGCCTGCTCGAGAATGCCGATGCCGGCGGTGACATTGCAGAAAAGCACGATCCAGAGCAGGTAGAACTGCGGAGTCTTGATGGCATTGGCGGCCGAAACGTCGTTGGTGGTCACCAACGGCCTGGCGGCTACCGTGGCCGGGTCGAAGCCGGCCGGGCGCCAGCCCTCAGCCGGCACTCGTACGGTGAAGACGCCATACATCATCACGATGAAATAGGCGATTCCCAGCGTGACGAACAAAGCAGCCACCGCGCCGCCGCTGGCCACCGAGGTCGGATCGGTCGGGTGGTATTTCGAGTCGTACAAACCAAGCAGTTGTGTTGAGAGCGGGCTGGCGATCAGCGCGCCACCGCCGAAACCCACCTGATGGCAAGGCCAGTGGCCAGGCCCGGCCGATCCGGGAACCACTTGATCAGCGTGGAAACCGGAGAAATATAGCCAATACCGAGCCCGATGCCGCCAATCACGCCATAGCCCAGGTAAATCAGCCACAGCTGTTTGGTGCTGATGCCGAGCGCGCCGACCAGGAAACCGGCTGCCCAGAAACAGGCGGCGGTGAACATCGCCTTGCGTGGGCCGTTGCGGTCCACCCACGTGCCGGCCACCGCGGCGGACAGGCCGAGCATCACGATCGCGATGGAGAAAATGATGCCGACATCGGTTTTGCTGACCCCGAGATGCTTCACCAACGCGGTCTTGTAAACGCTGGTGGCGTACGCCTGGCCAATGCATAAGTGGACGGCCAGCGCGGCGGGCGGGATCAGCCA
The DNA here is from genome assembly GCF_010993775.1 of Fodinicola feengrottensis. Lineage (GTDB taxonomy): Bacteria > Actinomycetota > Actinomycetes > Mycobacteriales > HKI-0501 > Fodinicola > Fodinicola feengrottensis. The sequence continues at coordinate 55,950 of NZ_WOTO01000052.1, forward strand.
GCGGCTGAAAGACGGTCCGGCGATAGTGCGCTCACGGGCCAGGAAATTGCTCACTACGGGCCTCCGTACGGCCGATGCCGATGGGGAAATGCCGTTCGTATAGGGTATGCAATATTCTTCTTATCACACCTTCGGGCGTGGAAATAGCCTCAGTCCGAGCCGAATGCTTTCAGAATGCGCTCGGCGGCCAGCGTCGGCGTGAGATCGCCGGCCCGTACCTGTTTCTCCAGGTCTGGAGCGATAAGTCGTACGTCTGGATGGTGCCGCAGCCGATTCTCGATCTGGTCGCGAACGATGGCCCAGGTCCAGTCAACCTGCTGGCGCCGGCGTTTTTCCTGCAGTTCGCCGGATTCGGCGAGGATTTTGTGGTGATTTTTCACCTCGGCCCACACTTCGTCCAGCCCGCCGCCGGTGAGGCCGCTGCAGGTGAGCACCGGCGGCCTCCAGTTGGCGTCCGGTGGTTGCAGCAGGCGCAGCACGCTGGCCAGCTCGCGGGCCGCCTTGCCGGCGTCCTTCTCATGTGGACCGTCGGCCTTGTTCACCGCGATCAGGTCGGCGATTTCCAGCACTCCGCGCTTGATGCCCTGCAGCTGGTCACCGGTACGGGCGAGCGTTAGATAGAGGAAACAGTCGACCATCCCGGCCACCGTGATCTCGGACTGCCCGACGCCGACCGTCTCCACCAACACCACGTCATAGCCGGCCGCTTCGACCAGCACGATGGATTCCCGGGTCGCGGTGGCGACGCCGCCAAGCGTGCCGGAGGTCGGCGACGGGCGTACGAACGCGTGCGGATCGACGGCCAGCCGGGTCATTCTTGTTTTGTCACCCAGAATGCTGCCGCCGGACCGGCTGGAGGACGGGTCCACCGCCAGCACCGCCACCTTGCGGCCGGCCGCGGTCAGCCGGGTGCCGAGGGTGTCGATGAAGGTGGATTTTCCCACTCCTGGCACGCCACTGATGCCGACCCGGTGCGCGCCGCCGGCCGCCGGCAGCAGCTCGACGAGCAGCTCCTGGGCCTGCTGGCGGTGATCCGGATGCCGCGACTCGACCAGCGTTTATCGCGCGGGCCAGGTGGGTACGCGAGCCGGCCCGCACCTTTTCGGCGTACTCGGCCACATCGACGGATCGGACCATGGATCAGCCCGGATGTCCCAGCCGTTCCGACAGGTCGTCCAGCAGCCTGCCGGCGGCGTCCGCGATCACCGTGCCGGGCGGGAAAATCGCCGCCGCGCCGGCTTCGGTGAGGGCGGCGAAATCCTGCGGCGGAATGACTCCGCCGACCACGATGAGCACGTCAGACCGGTCCAGTGCGTCGAGTTCCTCGCGCAGCGCCGGCACCAGGGTGAGGTGGCCGGCGGCCAGCGAGCTGACGCCGACGATGTGCACGTCCGCCTCGACCGCCTGCATCGCGACTTCGCCCGGAGTCTGGAAAAGCGGGCCCACGTCGACGTCGAAGCCGAGGTCGGCGAACGCGGTGGCGATGACTTTCTGGCCCCGGTCATGGCCGTCCTGGCCCATCTTCGCGACCAGGATGCGCGGCCGGCGGCCCTCCTCGGCCTCGAAGGCCTCGACCTTACGCCGGACGGCCTCCACATTGGCCACCTTGCCGACCTCCTGGCTGTACACCCCGGAAATGGTACGGATCTGGCCCGAATGCCGCCCGTACACCTTCTCCATCGCGTCCGAGATCTCCCCGACGGTGGCCTTCGCGCGGGCCGCGTTGATCGCCAGCGTCAGCAGGTTTTGGTCCAGCCCGGACCCATGGGCGCCATCGCCGGCGGCCTTGGTCAGCGCGGCGAGCGCGGCCCGTACGTCGTCATCGTCCCGCTCTTCCCGCAGCCGGCGGAGTTTTTCCAGCTGTTGCTGGCGTACGGACGAGTTGTCGATCTTGAGTACGTCGATGTCCTCGGCTTCTTCGAGCTGGTAGCGGTTCACCCCGATCACCGGCTGCCGGCCGGAGTCGATCCGCGCCTGGGTGCGGGCCGCGGCCTCTTCGATGCGTAGTTTCGGGATGCCCTGGTCGATCGCGGACGCCATCCCGCCGGCCAGCTCGACCTCGGTGATGTGGTCCCAGGCCCGCCGGGCCAGGTCGTAGGTGAGCCGTTCAACGTACGCGCTGCCGCCCCACGGGTCGATAACCCTGGTCGTACCGGACTCCTGCTGCAGCAGGAGCTGCGTGTTTCGGGCGATCCGCGCGGAAAAATCAGTCGGCAGCGCGAGAGCTTCGTCCAGCGCGTTGGTGTGCAGCGACTGGGTGTGGCCCTGCGTCGCGGCCATCGCTTCCACGCAGGTGCGTACGACGTTGTTGTAAACGTCCTGCGCGGTCAGGGACCAGCCCGAAGTCTGGCAGTGCGTACGCAGGCTCAGCGATTTTTCGTTGGCTGGCTCGAATTTCTTCACCAGCTTCGCCCACAGCAGCCGGGCCGCGCGCATTTTGGCGACCTCCATGAAGAAGTTCATCCCGATCGCCCAGAAGAACGACAACCGCGGCGCGAACGCGTCGATGGTCAGGCCACCGGCGAGGCCGGCCCTGATGTATTCGACCCCGTCCGCCAGCGTGTAGGCGAGTTCCAGATCGGCCGTCGCGCCGGCTTCCTGCATGTGGTAGCCGGAAATCGAGATCGAGTTGAACTTCGGCATTCGCTGGGAACTGAAGGAAAAAATGTCGGAGATGATCCGCATCGAGTGCTGCGGGGGATAGATGTACGTGTTGCGGACCATGAACTCTTTGAGGATGTCGTTCTGAATGGTCCCGGACAGCTTCTCCGGCGGCACGCCCTGCTCTTCCGCGGCCACGATGTAGAGCGCCAGCACCGGAAGCACGGCACCGTTCATCGTCATCGACACGCTCATCCTGTCCAGCGGGATGCCGTCGAAAAGCTGTCGCATGTCGTAAATCGAGTCGATCGCGACGCCGGCCATGCCGACATCGCCGCCACCCGCGGGTGATCGGAGTCGTAGCCGCGGTGGGTTGGTAGGTCGAACGCGATCGACAAACCCTTCTGACCGGCAGAGAGATTGCGGCGATAGAAGGCGTTCGACTCCTGGGCGGTAGAAAATCCGGCGTACTGCCGGATGGTCCACGGCTGGTTGACACATACATCGTCGGGGGGGGGCCGCGCAAATACGGCACGATGCCCGGATACGTGTCAAGGAAGTCCACATCGGACAGATCGGCGGCGGTGTAGACGGGGCGTACGCCGATGCCTTCCGGGGTCTCCCAGACGAGCGCGTCGGCGCCCTTGCCGGTCTCCTTCTGTACGGCAGACTGCCAACTTTCGGTGGTGGCGTCCGTGGTCGCGTCGCCCAGTTCGACCGTACTGAAATCCGGGATCGCGCTCACGCCGGCACCTCCAGCAACTCCAACAGGGCGGTGAGGATCTCGACCGCGTTGCTTCCGGCACGTACGAAACCGTCCACGCCGTAGTCGTCTTTCGGTTTTCCAGCAAGCAAAACCGTGACCGATCCGGCCTCTTTAAGAGCTTTTGCGGTGTCAGCAGCGTGCTCGGCATAGACCTCGTCGGACGAGCAGATGCACGCGATCTTCGCGCCGCTGGTTGTGAAGGCCTGGGCAGCCGCGGAAGCTGAGTCAACTGACCAGGAGTGACTGGCTCAATGCCGCCGGCCTGGAACAGGTTGCTGGCGAAGGTGGCTCGCGCGGTATGTACGGCGACTCTGTCCAGCGTGGCGAGGAAAATCTTCGGCCGGTCGCCGGTGCTGTCCAAATAGGCGTCGCTGCGATCGCGCAGCCGCTCGTAATCCTCGGCATATCGATATCGCGGCAATCCGCCCGAATCGATCGCCGGCGCGGCCGTACGCGCCACTGGTTTCTCGGCCAGGAAGGGAAATTCGCTGACCCCGGTGATCGGGTCGCGGCGGTGCGCGATGGCGTCCCGCCGACGTTGCCGAGTGGCCGCGATCCGCTCCTGGACGATCCCGCTGTCCAGCCCGCCAGCTTTTTTTCGATGTCCTGGAACCATTTCCAGGCCGCGTGCGCCAGCTCGTCGGTCAGGTTCTCCACGTACCAGGCCGCCGCCGGCCGGGTCGATCACCCGGGCCACATGCGACTCGTCCATCAGCAATGCCTGGGTGTTTCTGGCGATCCTGCGGGCAAAGGAATCCGGCAGGCCCAGCGCGGAATCGAAGGGCAGCACGGTGATCGCCTCGGCACCGCCAACACCCGCACCAAAACAAGCCAACGTCGTACGCAGCATGTTGACCCACGGGTCGCGGCGGGTCATCATCGCCGCCGACGTCACCGCGTGCTGCCGCTGCGCTCGTACGCCCGCACTGGCGCCACTGACCTCGGTCACCCGCGACCATAGCCGCCGGGCGGCCCGCAGTTTGGCGATGGTCAGGAACTGGTCAGCGGTCGCCGCGTACCGGAATTCCAGCTGCTGGCACGCCTGGTCGACGGTCAGGCCCGCATCGGTCAGCGCCCGCAAATAGGCCACTCCGGTGGCCAGCGTGCAGCCGAGTTCCTCGGCCTCCGAGCCGCCCGCTTCGTGGTACGGCGTGCCGTCAGCGACGATGGCTCTGAGCTGTGGAAACTCTGCCGAACTGCGGTTCGCGAGCGCGATCGCGGGGTCTAGTGACTGACGGCGGGCGGCCGGTCCGAGCGCGCAGGCCCAGCGGGTCGGCGCCGAGGGAACCGCGAACCTCGCTCGCCGGCACCTGCCGCCGCTCGTACAGGTCGAACATCGCCTGCGCGGCGGCCGTGGTCTGCTCGCCGGCGTCCAGCACGATCGGCGCCAGGTCGAGCAGCACGTCGGCGAGCGCCTGCGGCAGGTCGGCGGGCTGAATGCCGCCTTCGCCGACGGCCAGCCAGACCGACGTGACGCCGTGTTCGAGGTCAGCCAGCACCGCTTTCGCGGTGACCGCCGGATCCGGGTCGGCGTGCCGTTGCCGCACGTCCCAACCCGTCGGGATGGCGCCAGTCGGGCGGCTGTCTCGTACGTACGGTGGCAGGCCCGGCAAGCCGATTTCGTTGGTGGCGTCGGCGCGCGTGTAGAGCGGCCGCAGCGTGATGCCGTCGTACGTGCTGCTTTCCAGCGCCGACTCGACCGGCGCACCCTCGGCCACCCGCAGCCCGGACTTTTGCCGACCACCTTCGCGACCAGCTCGCGCCACTGCTCCCCGCTGGCCGCCGGGAACTCGGCCGCCAGCGCGAGCCGCTCTTCGGACGCCGTCATAACCGGATCGTAGGGAGCCGAGCCGGTTCTCCGCGCTCCAGAACGGTATGAGATTTGTCCCTGGCAGGCATCGGAATCGGTGCAGACAGCGGCGCAAATCAATTCGACAGTCGGTCGGCGTCCCGGCAGGATGCGCGCGATGACCAGAACAGATCTGCCTGAGGGCCCGCTCGACGAGCGAAACGTGCTGACCACGCTGCTTGACTACACGCGTGCGACCGTACGAGCGAAATGTGAGGGGCGTCTCCGAGGAGCATGCCCGGAGCATCCAGCTCCCCGGCTCGCCGCTGATGACGTTGTCCGGACTCGTCAACCATGTCCGCTGGGTCGAGTACCACTGGATCGAGGTGATCCTGCTCGGCGGGTCGGACGCGGCGCCGTGGACGGACGAGGACCCGGACCGGGAGTTCCGGATCGCCGTCGACTTCCCGATCGGACAGCTGCTCGACGAGTACGACGAGCAGAGCCGGCGCTATAACGAGCTGTTCGCCGGGATGGACCTCGAAACCGAGTCCAAGGGCACGATCCGCAGCGGCCGCCGGATCAACCTACGGTGGATCCTGTTCCACCTGGTCGAGGAGATCGCCAGGCACAACGGCCACCTCGACATCATCCGCGAAATCGCCGACGGCACGGTCGGCGACTAGATCGCTTCGATCTTGAGCGGCCACCGGACGTACGACAGTGGTGGTCGCCGAAACTGTCGGTCCGCGCTGCGACCGTCAAAGCATGGACAGCCCAGTTGTTTTCGCGCTCGTCAGGTCAGCGGACCCGTCCGGTGTCTCCGGGGTCGGGGTGGTCGCGTGGGGAGTGCTCTTCGGGGACGGCCGGGCCGTCACCCAGTGGACCGGCGAGACCACCGGCGTGCGGCAGATCATGGTGTGGGACTCGATCCGGGACATCGAGAGACCATCCACGGCCACAGCGGTGCTACCCGGGTGGTGTTTGGGCCGGTCAGAGATGGTTGACGGTGAGGACGACCGGGCCGGGACCGAGCGCGGTCAGGCCGCCGCTGGTCAGGCACTGAGTGACGTTCGGTGTCACGAAGATGGCCTGTTCGACCGCGGTCGCGCCGCGGAAGCGGCCGGCCGTGATGGTGCCGGCGAAGGTCACCGTGGTCTGGCCCGCCGCGTTGGTGATCGCCCGGTGATAGGCGAAGGCGCTGGTCGAGCCGTCGCTCCAGTGAATGACCCTGGTCGCGTCCAGGCCGGCGGCCAGGGTGTCGCACGACAGCGTCGCCTGGAAGGTCTGGCCGTAGGAGCCGGAGGTGATGTCGGTTGTCGGTGAGGTGCACGGGCTGAGGAGGCCGCTGACCGCGGTGTGGACATTCTTCGCCCGGAGGGTGAGCCCGGGCTGGTAGGTGGCGGTTTCGGTGCCCGTACAGCTGACGTCCACCGACGCGGCATGCGCGCGGGGTGGCGACGGTCAGGGCCATCGCGAGCAGGGCGAGTGTCGTGACGAGTCGGGTCATCGCAGCCACCTCTTCCGGGGGATTTGCGGCATATCGTCCCATAAGTTGCGGGCTTGTGGGCTAGTTCTACGCGGCGTAGAATTCTACGGAATGTAGAAGATCGGGAGGCTGCCATGAAGGCGAACGTGCCCGGACAGCGAGTGCTGGTGACGATCCTGGTCGCGAGCATCGTGTCGACTGCCCTGCATTACACCAACAACTACCTGCAGATCGATCGCTATCCGTCGCTGCCACCGATCACCAACGGGCAGACCCAGGTGGCGATTCTGGTGTCGTGGCCGCTGCTCACCGCCATCGGCGTCTTCGGATATTGGCTCTATGTAAGGGAACGCGCCTGGCCGGCCCGGGCCTGCCTGATCATCTACTCGTTCATCGGTCTGGTCAGCCTCGGCCATTTCCTGCAGGGCGTCCCGGCCGTCGACTGGTGGTGGCTCGGCACCATCGGGACCGATGCCATCACCGCCCTCGCGCTGTGGGCTTTCACGTATTGGTCGATCTCCCGGGAGTCCGCGGACTATCGTCATGCATATGCAGGTCGGTCTGGTCACTCTCGTAGTTGATGAGTACGACGCCGCCATCGCGTTTTTCGTTGACGTGCTGGGGTTTGATCTCGTCGAGGACTCGCCTTCCACGGCCACCAACGGGCGGCCCAAACGGTGGGTCGTGGTACGCCCGCCCGGTGCTGAGACGGGTTTGCTCCTTGCTCGTGCGGACGGCCCGGAGCAGGCCACCGTGGTCGGAAAACAGACCGCCGGCCGGGTTGGTTTCTTTCTGCAGGTGGACGATTTTGAGTCCACGTACGAACGACTGGTGTCCGCTGGGGTGGAATTCGTCGGGCCCGCACGTACCGAACCCTACGGCCGAGTGGCAGTTTTCGTTGACATCGCTGGGAATAGCTGGGACCTGCTAGGTCCTGCTTAGACATTCTGTTTCGGGTGGTAAAAGTACGCCATCAGGATGTCGTCGACGAGGTCGCCGTCGAGCAGGAATTCGCCCCGCAGCACCCCTTCGACGGTGAATCCGCAGCTTTCGTACAGCCGGCGGGCGCCGGTGTTGGGGCCTAGGACACGCAGGGACAGCTTGCGGGCTTGCCGTCGACCGGCTTCCTCAATGGCGGCCATCACCAGCGAACGGCCGGCGCGCCCGCGCGCTGCAGGGTCGGGTCGACGGCGATGCCGGTGAGTTCCAGAACGTGCTGGTGGGACGGCAGCGGGATCGACTGGCCCAGCTTGGCGTACCCGGCGACTGCCGCCGTCGCTGTTTCCGCGACGAGCACGTTCTCGGGCCGCGTTTGTTCGTCGAAGAACGGCGTACCGGCGGGTGGCGCTGGAGCCGGGGAGACCGCGGGCGTCCAGGTCGCCAGGTCGATCCTCGCCAGCTCTGTCTCGTCCGCGATCGACGCGGGGCGCACCTTGATCATCGGAACACCATCAACGTGGCAGCATCGGTTTGGCCAACCGAATTTCCGGTACGACCCGGATGTCAGGATGGGGAGGTGGCACTCACTCTGCGCGGTCGGGCATTACGGGCCGGCGATCGGGTGCGGCTGGTGTCGCCGGCCAGCTACCCGAGCCGCGAGTGGGTGGACGAGCTGGTCCGGCTCCTGACCGGGTGGGGGCTGGTGGTCGAGATCGGCGAGCACGCGCTGGACCGCTGGGGGTTCATGGCCGGCCGCGACGAGGACCGGATCGCCGACCTGGACGCGGCTTTCGGTGATCCGGGCGTACGCGCCGTGGTCGCGACGCGGGGCGGCGCTGGCGCGTACCGGATCGTGGACGGCCTCGATTTCGCCGCGATCCGCGCCGATCCGAAGCCGCTGGTCGGCATGAGCGACATCACCAACCTGCATATCGCGCTGTGGCGGCACTGCCGTCTCGCCACCATCCACGCCTGGCCGGCCGGCGACCGCGCGATCGCTTCGCTGCACCAGCTGCTGACCACCACGAAGCCGCTCACGGTGGTACGCGATCTGTCGTCACCGACCGCTGCCCTGGACGTGCCCGGCACCGCGAGTGGCCCGCTGGTCGGTGGCAATTTCACCGCGATCCAAGGTTTTGTCGGCGCTGGAGTGCCCAGCCTCGAAGGCGCGATCCTGTGTGTGGAAAGCCCCGTCACCCCGGCCGATCCGGTGCTGCTGGACGCCAGCCTCCGCCCGCTGGTCGAGTCAGGTTCGCTCGATGGCGTACGAGCGGTGGCGATCGGCGACCTCGGCTCGATCGACCGGACGGTTTGAAGGTTGTGGTCGCGTACGGCTGGGTGAACTCG
>NZ_WOTO01000053.1 GCF_010993775.1 Fodinicola feengrottensis
GCTCCTTGCGCAGGTTTTCCACGGCGGGCGAGTTTTTTACTTCTCTGTTGCAATCCCCTACAGTCCCCAGGACCGTGAGCCTGAACAGGGACAGTAGGTCCCTTCACACGACACTGTCTCTACGCCCGATTGGCGCAGGCAATCAGTCCGGTGGTTGTGACCGCGCACAGCCGAGTGAGCGAAGGGCCAGGCGCGTGGAAAACCCAGGCGCCTCGACGTGGACGAGAATCGCGAGCGGGTTTCCCTGCGCAGAGCCTCGACCACTGCCGGCCGGCCGACCAGATCGGCCGCCTGCCAGGGATGCGCCGGCACCGCGACCATGCCGGTGGGCACCGCTGGACCATCCAATGTGGACATCATCGGGGCGGACGAGTCAGAACTGACAATCTCCTGCGCCGCCGCGAACCAGTGCAGCGCAAAAGATCCACGCAGCTCCGGCGCGTACGCCCGCGCCTCCGCGTCGCGCATGCCGTCCCGACTCTTGGGCGTCGGGTGCAACGGGTGTGGTGCCCTCCGGATCTCGCGGTTCGGCCCGCCGGCCGGCGACGAATTCGGCCGTACGACGGGCCGAATCCAGGATCCGGGCGACCAGATCGGCGCCGGACACCGACTCTCCCGAGCCAAAGCCAGCCTCGCGAGCGATCAGCGCCGCGACCGTCGCGAGATCAGCCGGACCGTGCCCGGCCACCAAAACCTCGCCGAACCGGTGCCACCCGGCCGCCGACCAGTGCGTGACCACTGCCTCGAGCGTGATCCCAGAAGACTTCAGCGACAACGACAATCGGTCGCCATCTGGCCGCGGCACGTTTGTTTCCCTTATCCAACAACGAAGAAGGTTCTCCATCGCGGCGAACTCGGCAACCGCCGCCGGATCGGCGTCATCCAGCCGGTCTGTCATTTGTTCTCCTGCGCTTCGCCGGCCGCGACGACGGCGTCCAGCACCCGGTCGAGGTCGGTGCGGGTGGCGTACGGATTCAGCAGTGTCAGCTTCAGCCAGGTCTCTCGCGGCACGCTCGGTCCGGCCAACCACGGCCGTCCACACGATCAACTGTCGCCGCAGGGCCGCATTGACCTTGTCCACATCGGACTTCGCCCGATATCGGAAGACCACGGTCGTCAGAATCGGCGGAGCCAGCAGCTCCAACCGTGGCGCGGCGGCGATCGCCGCCGCCGCCGACAGCGTCAGTTGGTGGCAGGTATCGACGAAATCTCCCAAGGTGGACAGGCCGAAGGCGCGGAAGGTGACGGCGATCCGGAACGCGTCCGCTCGCCGGGTGGTCCGCAACGACAGGCCCAGCAGACTGGGAAATCCAGCCTCTTCGTCGTCGACCGGATTCAGATAGGCGGCGGACATCGCCAGCGGCGCGAACGACTTCCGTTGCCTGGTCAAAAAAACGCCGGCCGGCGCCGGCTGCCAGCCAATCTTGTGCAGGTCCAGGCCCACCGAATCAGCCTGATCAATGCCCTTCAGCAGAGCCGAAAGTCGGCGCGAGAAGAGCGCACCACCGCCGTACGCCGCGTCAACATGCACCCACGCGCCGAATTCCCGTGCGACCGAAACGATCTCGTCGATCGGGTCGATGGTGCCCAGGTCTGTCGTACCGGCGGTCGCCACCACGACAGCTCGCTCCGGCGATGCCGCCAGCGCGTCCCGCAGGGCGGCGAGGTCCATCCGCGAATCCGCCTCGGTCCGTACCGGCGTCACCGCGTTCGGGCCAAGACCCAACACCATCGCATTACGGGCGATGGTGAAATGTGCGTACGGGGAACAGAAAACGCGGACCGGCCCGGGCCTAGCGTCCCGGGCCAACAGCAGTCCCATCAGGTTGGATTCGGTGCCGCCACCGGTCATCACGCCAGCGGCTTTTTCCTTGTCATAGCCGACAAGCTCAGCCAGCGCGGCGATCACCTCCTGCTCGATCACGGTCGCCGCCGGGGCCTGGTCCCACGAGTCCATCGACTGGTTCAGTGCGGCCACCGCGACATCGGCGGCCACCGCCACCGCGAGCGGCGGGCAGTGCAAATGCGCGATGCGGCTGGCTGGATCGGCCGGATCGGCTGCCCCGGCGGCCAGCACGCGGGTCAGATCCAGCAGCGCGGCATCAGCCCCCACCCCGTCCCGCGGCGCCGCGGTGGCGCCGAGAACGGCCCGTACGGCCGCCTCCACCGCCGGTGGCCCACCGGCCGGCACCGGCCCACCCCGGGCCTGCGCGCCGTCGGCCAACGCCCGCGCCACCTGCGCCAACAGCGGCGCCAGCGCGCCGGCCGTGCCGGCGAGCGGGGCCACCGGCCCGCCATTCACGTCCGCGATCACTCAGCGACTCCCAGCAAAGTTAGGATGACCTAATCCGTCGCCGAGCGTATCGAACGCGCCACCGGACCGTACAGCCCAGGCCTTCGTTCACCGAGCTTTCGCACCGCGGCGGTTTCCGCCAAAAGGACTTCGTTGACCTTGGCGGAATAGTCGACGATCAGGGCTCGCTCAGCTGGGGCATAGCTGGCCATCAGCGCCTTCATTCGTCGAAAAATCCCGCCAAACAAGGCAACCACCTCGCCGAACCGGTCCGGGTCCACTCGTACGGTCACCTGCCGGCGATCGGTTTCGCTGCGCTCGCGGTGCGCGTAACCAGCCTGTTCCAGCCGATCGACCACCGTGGTGACCGCGCTGGGTGTGAGGTTCAACTCCTGCGCCAACTCGCGGGCGGTCCGCGGCCCGGCGCCAAGGATGTTCAGGCAGCGCACGTCCGTCGGCGTGATGCCCAGCCGGTTGGCCACCGCCTCATGGAAAACCAGGCTGTTGGTGCCGGCCCGCTGTTGTTCCAGCAACAACTGGGTGACCTCGGACTGCCTTGACATAAACATTCACCCATCTGATACTTCGATCATCGAACAATCCCACGGACGAACTACTGTCACCGAGTATAGAAGGACCGACATGACCCACACCACACCCGAGTTGCGCGTCACCGGGAAGAAAGTCCTGTTCGAAGGCGTCGCCGATGTCACCGTGACCCACCGGCGGGGCCGGGAATGGATGGCGCTGGGCTCGATGACTCCAGGCGACAAGGCCATCGGTTTGCAGTCCGCCCACATCCAGCGAAACAGCGGAGAATGGTCGATTGACAGCACTCCGCTCGCCAAGTTCCCGCCGGCCCACGCCTGGGATGCCACCGGCTATCACTGCGCCTCATACGTTCGGGGGCGCGTCGACGGTGAATGGCGGGGAAGGATCTACTACGCCAGCAGCTCGTCGTGGACCGACATCACCGGGCCGTACCAAATCGGCTTTCTGGAGTTCGACGGCACCGGCTGGCGCCGGCATTCGGAGCCGGTTTTCCAGGCATCACTACCATGGGAGCGTGGCACGGTGCTGGAACCCAATCTCGTTTACGAGGGCGGGCTGTGGCGCATGTGGTACTGCACCGGACTGTCCACATCGGAGCCGCCCACCATCGGGTACGCCGAAAGTGCTGATGGGATAACTGATTGGCGCGGCCGTAAGGTCGTGAGCACCGGCAACTTCGACGCGGCGGTCACCGCGATCGATCGACGGCGGCTATGCGATGGTCACCGCGCGCCACAATCTGACCGGCCCGCCATCGGACGGCGGCCTTTACCTCTCGTACAGCGAAGACCTGGCGAGCTGGAGTCCCGCTCGACAAATCCTGTCGGCGTTGGACGGCACGCCCTGGCACCGCGGCGGCGTGTGGAAGCCTTCCGTACGCTACGAATCTGGCCTCTTCACGGTGTTCTTCAATGCCAGTGAACCCCGTTCCGACTCGTATGTCGGCAAGCTCTCGGTCGGCCAACTCGACTTCTACTCGTCCTGACGGGCTCGATAGGTACGGACTTTGTGGCGATTGCCACAGCGTTCCATCGAACACCAGCGGCGGTTGCGCGATCTGGACGTGTCGAGAAAAACCAGCCGGCAGTCCGAGGCGGCACATTCCCGTACCCGCCGGCCGCCATCCCACACCAGGAAGTCGATCACTTCCCTCGCCACCACACCAAGAACCTGCGCTCCGGTGATCGGCGTGACCCAGCCCAGCCCACCGGTCACTAGGTCGACCTTGGGTTGAATGGTGGTCGCGGCGGACTCGTTGATCAGAGTGAGATCCTCGGCGCTCGGTGGCCGGCCATGCACAATCTCGCCGACGACTAGCCAAAGAGTGTCGCGGAGGGCCTGGATCTCGGCGAACTCGGCCGGTCGGATCCGGAAATCCGCGGCCGTTACCGGCACTGTCAAGGCCAGCCGGGACTCCTGCAGCCAACTGGCGAGATCGGCCGGCCGGTCCAGCGTCTCGAACCTTCCGTACGGACCGGGACCGCCACTGAGCAGCAGCTCCAGCGGGAGGCTGCTGGGATCGAACCGATAGCTGACACCGTCGCCACCGGTCAGCACTCTTGTGCCCTTGCTCACGTAACCACTATAGTCGGTGTCCGACACCAACTAAGACAGTTACCGGTCGAAGGATGGACATGACGGACGAAAGCGCGTTGCTGGCAGCGGAAGACGAGCTATGGCGAGCCAACCGGGAGGGCGACGGCGGCTTCTACGCCAAGAATCTTCGCGATGACGCCCTGGTGGTCAGCAAATACGGTGTGGCCAGCAAGGAAATCATCGTGGCCACCATCGGAGCGAACCGCAATCCGTACGTCAAGACGGTCCTGTCAGATCAGCGAGTTCTGTTTATCACCAGCGACAGCGCATTGGTGACATACAAGGCCGATGTCACCGCCCTGGTCGCGGGAAAAGAGGTCGAGTTCTCGGTGCTCGCCAGCACCGTGTATGCCCGCGAGAATGACCAGTGGCGCGGTGTTCTGCACCAGCAGTCGGCGCTGTGATGGTCGGCGAGACCAAGGACGCCGGCTTCGAAATCGGCGTGTCACAGACGATTCCCTTTCCGATCGCACAGGTGTGGGAGTTTCTGGTCAGCGACGCTGGAGTGGCGCTGTGGCTGGGCAAAGGTGCGCGGCTGGCCACCGAAAAGGGCACTCCTTACGCCACCGAAGACGGCACCGCCGGCGAAATCCGCAGCTACCACCCCAGCAGGACCGGGTCCGGCTGACGTGGCGACCACGCGACTGGGACCACGACACCACCGTGCAGGTGGCCGTCCAAGCGACCGGAGACCGGACACTTTTGCGCTTTCACCAGGAATGGTTGGCCGACTCGGCCGAGCGAGTCCGTCAGCGCGAGCACTGGCAGGCGGTCCTGGAGTCGGTCGTGCGGGCACTCAGCTAGGTAGTGTCTGGTTATTCCGCCGGGCGATAGCCGAGCCCAGAAGCCGCCTGCAGGCACCGTGGGAAAGCCCCCATAGCGCTGCTATGAAGGCTTCCCCACGGCACCAGCAGCCAACTTCTGGACCTCGACTCTCATCATCCCCCGGAATAACCAGACACTACCTAGCAGCGACCTTCCGTCCAAAGAAACGCGCCGATTCGTTCTGTTGGGCCATCCGCCGCAAAGCCGACAGCAGCGCGTCTCCGAGAACCGTGCCGACCACCATGCCTTCGATCACCGATTCGGTGCCGGTACGCCGCTGAAGGAGCTGAAAGTCAACCGCGGCGGCGTTTTCGGCCGCGTCCGCGTAGTTGTCGAGCGCGCCGACAATGACATCATCACCCACTCGGCGCAATATCACCAACACATCAGAAAGCGCCCGCCAGGCCGGATCTCCCTCGACCGTGGACCATCCCCGACTCTGGACCAACGCACAGACCCGCTCGCGGGCCCATTCGGCCAGTTCCGGATCCTCCGGTTGCACTGGGGTGATCGACCGCTGCACCACACCGAGCACCTCGTGCAACGGCTTGTCGGGCGTCTGCATCGCCGCCAACACCTCACGCACCGAGCCGACCGACAGGCCACCAACGTCCAGCAACGCACGAATCAACCGCAGCCGACGCACGTGCGTTTCGTCGTACTGCGCCTGATTCGGGCTGGTCAGCTCGCCCGGCTGCAGCAGACCTTCACGCAGGTAGTACTTGATGGTCGGCACCGGCACCCCGGACTGCCGGCTCAGCTCGGCGACTCGCATAGGATGGATACTATCACTATCCATCGGAATCACCAGCCAGCTCGTACGTCCTCCACATGCGCCGCGACGATCTCGTCCACCGAGGCGTCCGCGGTGAATCCCAACCGCAGCGCCCTGCTCGTGTCGAAAGCCTGTGGCCAGCCGGCGACAATCGCGGCGACAAAAGGATCCGGTTCGTACGTGACCAATTCGGCGGCCTGCTCCCCGCCGATCCGGCGGACCGCGTCGACGAGATCGGCCACTGTCGCGTCCAGTGAAGGCAGGGTCACCGACCGGTCCCAACCCCAGGCATCAGCTGGCAACTCGTGTGCCCGCAGCAGGTTTTCCACGCACCTGCCTGGCGAAAGAATGGGCGACCGCACAGTTTCATCGACAGGGCAGGCGTACGCACGGCCAGCCAGCGGCTCCCGTACGATCGCGGAAACGAAGCTGCTCGCCGCCGCGTTGGCCGCGCCGGGCCGGATCGCGATGGTCGGCAGCCGTAGCGCACGGCCGTCGATCCCAGCCTCGGCGGGGTGTATTCGGCGACCAGGAACTCCCCCATCGCCTTCTGCATTCCGTACGACGTCTGCGGAGTCAGCCGCTGACCGTCGGTCAGCCGAGCCGGCAGGTCTCCGCCGTAAACAGCCAGCGAGGACGTGAAAACAAATCGCGGCGCGGTCCCGAGGCTGCGCAGGATTTCCAGCAAGTACGTCATGCCGTCGACGTTGACGCGTTGCCCGAGATCGAAATCGCGTTCCGCGGCACCGCTGACCACCCCAGCCAAATGGAACACCGAGGTGACTTCCGAATCGACGATATCGCTGACGAAGTCTGGGTCGGAAATGTCACCGACCCGGTAGGTCAACCGTGCGTCGGACAGTTTCACCGGCGGCTCGGCCACATCCGCGGCGACCACCGCGTCGACGACCGTCTGCTTTCCGTCCGGGCCGGCCAGCGTCCCAGCTTCCAGCACCTGCGCGGTGAGTCGCCTTCCCAGCATGCCGTTCGCGCCGGTAATGAGCACCGAACCCATCTGCACCTCCCCTGTTCTGCCTCATCAGATCCGATCGGACGAGGTAGCGTCAAGCCGTGCCGCTCCTCAAGATCGCCCTCGTCCAGCAGAACTGCCCGAAAGGTGCGGTGGCCGCGAACCTCGCCGCGACCGCGGACTATGTGCGAGACAGCACCGCGGACATCATCTGTTTTCCGGAGATGAGCCTGACCGGATATCTCCAGCCCGAAGAACAGCCCGAAGCGATGCTGACGTTGGAGAGCCCGGAAGTTCGCGATTTCTGTTTACAGACCGCGCACCGCCCGATCACCGCGGTAGCCGGCCTGGTGGAGCGGAATCCGGCCGGCAGACCTTACATCACCCCCAGATCGTCGCGAGCGGCGGAAAGCTCGTCGGCGCCTATCGCAAGGTGAATGTCGCGCCAGACGAGCGAGACCAGTTCGCGGCCGGCACGGACACCCCGGTATTCACTGTTTCGGGCGTACGACTGGGCATCGCGGTCTGTTACGGACATCGGCCATGGTGACCTTTTCGACGCGTACGCACGCGCCGGAGCGCAACTGGTCCTGTTGGCGGCGGCTCCCGGTCTCTATGGCGAGCAGGAAACCCGGGACTGGGACAGCGGTTTTCAGTGGTGGCGCTCGGAATGTCAGCGGCACCTTGCCAGCTCGGCGAGCCGGAACGGGTTGTGGATCGGCGTCTGCACCCAAGCCGGCCGGACTGTCGACGAGGATTTTCCGGGCGGTGGCTACCTTTTCGACCCTGCTGGCACGCTGGTGGCCGAAAGCGCTGACGACGTCTTGCTCATTACCGCGGATATCAGGTAGCGAACAGGTCCGCCGCGATGCCCATCACCATCCGGTCACCGGGCCGCAGGGCCGCCGCATGATGTCCACCAGGACGGGTTTGTCCACCGCGATGCAGCCAGCGGTGGGACCGGACGTCCGGATGTGGAAGAAGATCGCCGACCCGAGGCCGGCCACCACCGGTGCGTCCGGCGGCCGGTTGTAGTCGATCACGACGGACTGCTGATACTGCCCGGAAAGCATGATCGCGGACAGATTTTCGTCGTCCGGACCGCAAACTCCTGAATAGTATTCGTTGTAGCGTGGATCGGTGACCGTGGATCCCCAGCAGTCGCCGGTGGAATGCAGTTTGCGGTACGGCAGCGCGGTCCCCGGATCGCCTTCGCCAAAGGCCTCGGTCAAGGTGTAGGAGCCGGTGGGCGTACGCCCGTCGCCCTCGCGTTTTTGGCCGGGCGGCGCGAAACCCTTGGTGCCCGCTCGACCGTCCGCGGTCCGGACCGTCCGCCAGCGCAGCCCTTCTCGCACGCATTCGGTGACCGTGACCGTGTTGACGCCGTAGGCCGACGCCACCGCGAAAACCACGTGTCGGGCACCTTGCACCGGAAACTTCACGGTCCGGGCATTGAGGGCGTGGCACGGATCGGCCTCGGCCGCATTCGCCGGTGCGCTGAACCCCGTCATCGCCAGCACCGCCGCGAAAAGTGCGGCGACCGCTCGTTTCGTTGACATGCGGGCTCCCGTCCGGCCGTCGGATTCGCGCCCAGAGTGCCGGAAATGCGCGGCCCCGTCAACGCTGTCACCGCTGATCGAGCTTCCGATAGTGGACACCGAGAACGTCCAGTCGGTCGAGGTGACTGGCCAGCCGCGGGGAGAAATCCGCCGGGTCGCTGCCCCACGCGACCTCCGCGAACGCGCAGGTACGCGGGAATGCCATGTATTCCAGGTGTGCGGAGTCCGGGATGTATTCGGTCCACAGCTGGCACTGCGTCCCCAGCACCCGGTCGACCCGCTCGGCCAGCGCGATCGGCACCGGTTCGTACGCGCGGACGCTCTCCAACGTGGTAAGGCCGCCGATCGCCACCGGCTCGCCGGCCGAATCCGCCTGGTAGTAGTCGAAATAGACCCGCTGCGACGGAGTCATGACCACCTCGTGACCGAGGTGCGCGGCGGTGATTCCGCCCTCCTCGCTGCGCCAGGACATGACCACCGCTCTCCGTCGGCCAGGCCACCCTCGATAATCTCGTCCCAGCCGATCATCCGGCGACCGTTGTCCGCCAGGAAAGCGGCCAACTGCCGAATAAACCACGACTGCAGTTCGTCCTCATTGGACAGTCCGCGCTCGGATATCAGCTGCTGCGCGCGTTGGGAAGCGCGCCATTCGCTCTTCGGGCACTCGTCTCCGCCGATGTGGACGAACTCGCTGTCGAAAACGTCCAACACCTCGGCCAGAATGTCCGTACAGAACTGAACGGTCCGCTCCTCCGGATTCAACACCTCGTCATGGATGCCCCAGGTGGTGGCGACTTCGACCGGACGGGACGGAAAATTGCCCAGCTCCGGGTAGGCGGCGATGGCCGCCCGCATGTGCCCGGGCATGTCAATCTCCGGCACCACCGTGATGCCGCGATCGCGCGCGTACGTACGCGACGAGGGACCGCAACTCGTCCTGCGTGTAGAAACCACCGTGCCGCACGCCGTCGAACTTCTGCTCGTCGTAATGCCCCACCATCGATTCCCGCCGCCACGCACCGACCTCGGTGAGTCGGGGATAGCGCCGGCTTTCCCAGCGCCAGCCCTGATCGTCGGTGAGGTGCAAATGCAGGACGTTCAACTTGTGCAGAGCGGCCAGGTCCACAAAGCGGTGAAGCTGATCCAGCGGCAGGAACCACCGGGCGACATCGAGCATGATGCCCCGCCACCGGAATCGCGGCACATCCACGATATCCACGCACGGCACGTCCCATTTGACGCCGTTCTGCTGCTCAGCGGCGAAAACTTCGACCGGCAACAGCTGCCGAAGGGTCTGCGCGGCCCACCGCAGGCCCGTGCTGGTCGCGGCCACCGCGGCGATCCGGTCCGGCTCGACGGCCAGCTGGTAGCCCTCAGAACCGAGATCTTCCCGGCTCGGATCCACCCGCAATGCCACCACGTTCGGTCCGGGAGCCGACGCCGGCGGGAGGCCATATCCAGTGACCGGACCAAGCAGCGCGTACGAGATCGGCGACCGGACCGGCGGCCTCGTCGGCGAAAATCCCCCGGTGTCACGGTCACCGAAAACGCACCGTCTGACCGGCTCATCCGGTCGGGCGCTGGGACGATCACGGGCGTCGGCATGGCGTCGACCATCGAGCGGGCTCCTCAGCGATATCCGGTTCTGGATCCATTCTGCCCGTCCGATCGTACGGACCGACGCCCGAAGTGCTCATCGGTGGCCGATTCCGGACCGTCACACGATGATCGAGACCATTTTCAGCATCGTCTCAGCGACGGCCCGCTCGCCTTCGGTGACAATTTTTGCCCGTACCACCTCGACGGACGCGTTCTTTGTGCACAGTCGCCAGAATGTGTCCGGGTCGGTCCGTACGGCGGTGATCGGATCGCCCACCGCGCCTGGGCGCAACGCCCACTTGTTGTTCGTACGCACGCAGGACCAGACCCGGCCGCCGACCTCGTACGTCACCGGGCCGTTAGTGGTCACCTCCCGAAGCGTGTGTACGGCAGCGCTCGCATGAAGATGTCGACCACCGGATCCACCAACACCCGATCGTCGAGCGCTGACAGGCCCACCGCTTCCCGGAGCTGCTGGTGGTGGACCCAGTATTCGGTGTAGTCGCGGCCCATATCCAGCCACATCGGCGCTGGATCAGGTCCGGCCCACGAAACCGCGATGCTCGGCGCGAACAGGTCAACACCGGCCCAGAAATCACATACCTGCGCCGAGGCGTCCGCGAGGATGTCGACCAACACTGGCGCGGAAAGCGTTCGTGTCGCGGTCACCCATTCGTCGTTGAGCCGGTGGATGAAAGCCGGAAAGGCTTCGCCATCGGCCGGCCCGGCCGTACGATGTCCGTCCCGGCTCGCGGAAAGTCGGTGCAGGTGATCACCCAGCAGGTGCCCGGCGAGATCCTTCACGTCCCACCCGGCGCAAGCGGTCGGCAGTTTCCACTGCTCGCTTGTCAAGCCGCGCAGCAACTCCAACAGTTGGCGCTGTTCCAGCGGAAACAGGTCATGGACATCGATCGGTGGACCGAGTGGGTTGTCTTGCGGCATGCCGCTAGTTTGCCCGATTCAGCGGGTACGGTCCACCTCAGTTGGCCCGTACGGCGGCCAGCTCGGCGAGTTTTCCGAGCAGTTGGTGGGCGGACAACACCATGCGCGCAGCGGCCGGCGACCCAGCGCAACGCATCCCGGTGCTCGTGCTCACTGAAGTCGGCGACCCCGTCAGACACCAGGAAAGTCTGAATGTCACGCATAAACGCGTCGCAGGCCGTTGTCATCACGCCAATGTGTGCGTAAATTCCGGTGATCACCAGCTGATCCCGACCCAGGTCCGCCATCAACTCGGCCAGGTTGGTCTGCTGAAAGGCGCTGTATCGCCATTTGGTCAAGACCGTGTCGTACGGCTCAGGGCCCGGTTGGTTGTCCCGTCGGCGAAAACGGTGCGAGGAAATAGTTCTGCATGTCGTGAATCAACAGCACGGCCCGATCGGCTCTCGGCCGCCAGTCGACCCGGTTCGGCGGCAGCGTGTCCTCGGCCGGCATCGAGTACGGCGCGATGGCCGGAATTGCCTTGCCCTGCGGTGACATCGTGCTCTCCTCAACGGCGGTGATCAGCAGCGCGGGGTGGCGCCGCCGTCGACATAAAGGTCCTGAAGGGTGATGCGCCGATCCCGGTCCGACGCGAGAAACAACACGGCTTCGGCTATGTCGCCGGGATCGGCGAACCGACTCGATCCGCATCATGACCCTTTCCGAACGCTGGCAAGCCGCCGGCGCTGACATCGGTCTCATGGAGCTGGCGAAAATCCGACCCTTCGGCAGTGGTGGAAGCTGGTCGGCGGTGCCGATGGGTGAAGGTGACCGACTACCACTTTCGGTCGCACAGTTTGGACTCTGGTACGGCCAGCTGTCCGATCCGACGAACCCCACCTACAACTGCGCGCATTACGTCCACATCGAGGGACGGCTCGACGAGCGACTCTCTTCGAGGCCGCCGTGCGGCTGGCGATCGCCGAAGCCGACTCGCTGAATGTCGACTTCGTCACCGAAGCCGGAAAGGTGAGCGACGGGCTGACAATTGTCATTTTCGGCCAGCCGCGAAAAGGCGGTTTGATGCCTTCGCTAGAATGCCGGCGTGAGCTCACCCTATCGTCGCCGCTCCAGCACCGGCCTCATTATCGCCATTGTCTGCGGAGCGCTCGCGCGGTCCTGCTGTGCTGCGGCGGCGGCCTGCTCGTCGCCGTCTATTTCAACGCGACCAACGCGAACAAGACGACAGTGCTCTACACCGCCACTGGATCAGGTCCCATCCACGGCACGTACATCGAAGCCAACGGCTCGGTCACGAGCTATTCAGGTAGCACCGCCTGGACCAGGACCATCAGCGCGTCCACGACCCTGGTGACAGTGACGGTGACCAACCTCGACCCGAGCAACACGACCCCGGTCACCTGCAGCATCCTGGTCAACGGCAGCAAGGTCAGCGACGACCAGACCGGCCCAGCCGCCTACTGCACCGCCACTCTTCACAAGAGCTAACCCGTCAAATGACTATAAGGTGCAGCTGACTCGCGACATCGCCAGCTTCGGCGAGCTTGTGCAAATCTCCCGGGTCGCTCGTGACCACCACCGAGCCACGCGACAACGCGGTGACGACAACTATCGCATCGACGGCATCGGCGGTTCCTGATCGGCCGAGCAAAACGCCAGCCGCCTTCGCGGTCTCCTCATCGGTTGGTTCGATGTGGCAGCCGGCGATTGCGCGCGCCAGATTCGCCTGCCGAGCTCCGCCTCGCCAAGCCTGAGTCAGCACCGGGGAGGGCACCACGGGGATCAGGCCGGCGGCCAAAAATCTCATATGCAGTACGCGAAAACGGTCGACGCCGCGCTCGGCGGCCAGCAGCGCACCAGCGTCGTAGACGACTGGGAGTGGAGGACGCCTCAACTCGCGGCCCGGTAGGGCGGTCGCAGCTCTGACTCGAGTCGCACACACGAACTGCTCGTCTGCCCAGGCTTCAGCATCTGGCGAGGGCGGCCCCTCCACGTCTTCCCACTCTTGCAGCGCAGCGAGTCCATCCTGAATTTTGACTTCATGTTCAGTCACTCGCGCCAGCCAAGTCGAAAAAGGCAGGCCGGCAAGACGTGCGAGTTCCGTCGCCCGATCAATCAACTCTTCAGGAAGAGTGACCGTGACCTTCTTCGTAACCATGACCGCACCATACCATGGTATGGCGCCACGAGAGGCACGTGAGAGTTCCTGGACCTGATCCGCTGAGCTGAAGCGGGATTCAGGACGGTAGGTGTCCGCGATTGGTCGTACGGTGGCCGCTATGGACATCGACTGGACCACGCAGCTCGCCGACCAACTGGACTGGCATTGGACCAACCAGGCCCGGCCCCGGCTGGACGGACTCACCGACGACGAGTATTTCTGGGAGCCGGTGCCTGACTGTTGGAGCGTACGCGTCAAAAGCGACTCGAAGACGACCATCGACTTCGCTTACCCACCACCGAATCCGGCGCCTGTCACGACCATCGCGTGGCGGCTGGCGCACGTCATCATCGGCGTGTTCACGATGCGCAACGCCAGCCATTTCGGCGGCCCGCCCGCTGACTACGACACGTACGACTACGCAAGCACCGCAGACCAGGCGCTTAAGCAGCTTGATGGTGCGTACGAGAGATGGATCGCGGGCGTACGCAGCCTGGACGCGGCGGCTCTCGCGCTGCCGTGTGGACCCGCAGAGGGGCCGTACGCAGACCTGCCGATGGGCGCGCTGGTCCTGCACATCAACCGGGAGGCGATCCACCACTTCGCCGAGATCGCGCTGCTGCGTGACCTCTACCTGCGCCGCTGAGTGTCGCACCCGCGTGCGAGAGTGATCGCCGTGCGTGGCGCTGGGCGAGCCAGGGCCGCCGGTGGGCGAGGATAAGGGCGTGGGCATGACCGCGATCGACCCGAGCGCAGCGCGCAAGGCGAGGGGGGCTTTCTTCACCCCGCCGGAGCTGTGTCGGTACGTCGTGGATTGGGCGCTGCGCGGTCCTTCCGACGTGTTGCTGGAGCCGTCCTGCGGCGAGGCGGCTTTCCTGGTGGCGGCGGCCCGTCGGCTGGCTGAGCTGGGCGGTCGGGCGGATGAGCGGCAGTTGCATGGCGTCGAGATGCACGCTGCCAGCGCGTCCGGCGCCCGGACCAGGCTGGCCAGCGCGGCGCGGCCGCGAAGATCCGGGTCGCCGACTTCTTCACCCTCGACCCGACGCCACGCTATGACGCGGTGGTCGGCAACCCGCCGTACGTGCGCTATCAGGACTTCACCGGCCAGGCACGGGTACGGTCACAGGCCGCCGCTTTGCGAGCTGGCGTGTCACTGAGCGGATTGGCCTCCTCCTGGGCCGCTTTTACCGTGCACGCGGCGCTTTTCCTCAAACCCGGCGGCCGGCTCGGCCTGGTGCTGCCGGCCGAGTTGCTGAGCGTCAACTACGCCGCCGGGGTTCGGCGGTTTCTGATGACCCGCTTCAAAAGTGTCCGGCTGGTGCTGTTCACCGAGCGAGTTTTCCCAGGGGTGATGGAAGAAGTCGTGCTGCTGCTGGCGGACGGTTTCGACCGCGGCCCGACCGGTCACTGCGAGCTTTTTCAGGCGACCAATCTCAGCGACCTGCACAGCGCGGTCGGCCGCCGCTGGGTGCCGCCCACGCCCGGGCACAAATGGACCGCGTCGCTGTTGCCGGACACCGCGCAGGCCGCCGTTGCGGCGATCACCGGTTTCACCGAGCTGGAGACGTGGGGCGACACCACGCTCGGCATGGTCACCGGCAACAACCGCTATTTCGCGCTCTCCCCAGAAGAAATCGCCGAGAAGGAACTACCGCCGGACGAGCTGATTCCGCTGTCGCCGCCGGGTTCGCGGCACCTGCGCGGACTCGCGTTCACGTCGGCGGCGTGGCGCGACCTCGGCGCGCAGGGCCGCGCCACCCATCTCTTCCGGCCGCCCGGCGACCCGTCCGAACCGGCCCGGCTCTACATAAAAGCTGGCGAACAGGTCGGCATCGACAATGCTTATAAGTGCCGCGTTCGTACGCCCTGGTGGCGCGTCCCGCTGGTGCCGCCGGCACATCTGCTCCTGACGTATATGAATGCCGACACTCCGCGGCTGTGCGCCAACCGAGCCAGGGTGCACCACCTCAACTCCGTGCATGGCCTCTATTTGCGTTCTGGGTACGTGAAAACCGGTCTCGACCTGCTGCCGGTCGCGGCTCTCAACGCGATGACATTACTCGGCGCCGAGGTCGTCGGCCGGGCGTATGGTGGCGGGATGCTCAAGCTGGAGCCAAAAGAGGCCGACAAACTGCCGGTGCCGGCGAAAGATCTGTTGCTGGCGGCCAGAGACGAGCTGCTCGCGCTACAACCGCGAGTCGCCGAAGCATTGCGTACGGGTTCGGTCACCGATGCGGCCGCGCTGGTCGACGAGGTGCTGCTGGTCCGCCATCTTGGGTTGCGCCGCAAAGACCTCACCGCGCTGCGAAGCGCGCATGCCGACCTACACGGCCGCCGGGTGGCGCGCGGCGCTGGAGCGCGGATGTGATGGCCAGCAAGGAAGACGTCTTCGACTCCTTCGAGAAGGAAATCCGGGTGCGGCCGCCGCTGGACCCGTGGGCGCCGGACGCCGACCCACCGCGCTATGTCGCCGACTATGATCTTTTGGCTACCCTGCTGGCCATTCCGGTAAGGGACGGCAGCGGTTCGGAGTCCGGCCGGCTGGCCAAGGCGATCGACGCCTGGACCGCGTACGAGCTGCGCCGTGCCGGCTTCCCACCGGACGAGGTATGGCCGCGGCTTACCAAGCCGCGGGTGCTCCCCCGCGAGGTTGGCATCTTCATTGACCGGCTGCCCCGCTCGCTGCAGCCGGCCGCCCGCGATCACTTGCTGCGCAACAAAACAGTGGCGCCCTCGGACGCGCGGGTGCTCGGCCGCGCGTACGTGAACAGGTCGACGTGCTGATCTCACAGTGGGCTCGCGGACCGGAGCTGCTGGTTTCCACCAAGTCGATGGTGTCGTCCTTCCGTAACAACCTGCCCAACCGGTTCGAAGAGTCGTACGGAGACGCCAAAAACCTGCGCGGCCGCTATCCGATGGCCGCGATGGGCTTCCTTTTCGTCCTCCGGTCCACGGTGCTCGACGAGCCCGGGACTTTCGAGAAGGCACTGGACATGCTGCGCAAACTCCGGGTCGAGTCCGACGTGTACGACGCGACCTCGATCGTGCTGGCCGAATGGGACGACGCCGATTTCGACGGCGTCACCATCCGTACCGACGCGGTGCCTGCGGACCTGAGCGCGGACCGGTTCATCGCGACCCTGATCGAGGCCGTGCTGGACCGTACGCCCATCGAGATGCACGTCGAGGTCCGCGGCCGCCGCGAGCACCGCCAACTCCCTGTCGAGGAATCAGACTTCTTCCTCCTGGACTAGAAGGTGACTCCGAGCATCGACCTGGGCGCCGATCAGCGACAGGACTTCGTTGACTGGCAACGCATCCAGCCGACGACCATCCCCGCAGCCGCAGAGCGATCGAATCGCTGGTCGCTTCCCTGGCACCGATGACGGCTTGGTACGGCACGTGGCGGGCGGCTCGTACGCGCGCGCCCAGGCTCCCCTCCACCACGACCTCGGCACGCAGCCCGCGGTCGAGGCACTGGCGTACGAACGCGTTGGCTGGCGCGACTTCGGCGTCGGACAACGGGAAAACCGCCACCTGGACCGGCGCCAGCCAGGCCGGGAAGGCGCCGCCATGCACCTCGATGAGATGCGCGACGGCCCTTTCCAGGCTGCCGATGATGCTGCGATGAACCATTACCGGCCGTTTTTTTTTGGTCGCGTCCGAGTCAATGTAGTGCAGGTCGAACTGTTCGGGCTGGTGGAAGTCGACCTGTACGGTGGAAAGGGTCGACTCACGGCCCAAGCTGTCCGCGATCTGGATGTCGATTTTCGGCCCGTAGAAGGCCGCTTCTCCCTCCGCCGACTCGTAGTCCACCCCGGATTTGTCCAGCACCTCGATGAGCAGCTCGGTGGCCCGGCGCCACGCCTGGGGATCGCCAAGATACTTCTTTCCAGGCCCAGGAAGCGATAGCTGGTAGCGGACTGGCACGATGCCGAGAGCGTCGTACGCCCGCAGGATCAGGATCAGGTCCAGCGCCGCGCCAGCCTCCTGGGCGACCTGTTCCACGGTGCAGAAAATGTGGGCGTCATTGAGTTGAATCGCCCGTACGCGGGTCAATCCACCGAGCACTCCGGACAATTCCGCCCGGTACATGCCACCCAACTCGGCTATCCGCAGTGGCAGCTCCCGATAGCTGTGCGAGCGAGAACGGTAGATTAGCGCGTGGTGCGGGCAAAGGCTCGGCCGCAGCACGACCTGTTCACCACCGAGATCCATCGGCGGGAACATGTCCTCCTGATAATGCGACCAGTGCCCGGAAATCTCGTAGAGCTCCCCGTTTTCCCAGCACTGGCGAGTAAACATGCTGGTAGCCGGCCCGGCGCTCGGATTCCCGGACATATTCCTCCAGGGTGTGCCGTACGATCGCGCCGGCCGGCAGCCAATACGGCAGGCCAGCGCCCATCAGTGGATCGGTGTCGAAAATGCCCAGCTCACGGCCGAGCTTGCGGTGGTCATACATGCTGGTCTCCTCGCGGATGTGAGGCGAGCCACCAGACAGCAAAAAGCCCGGGGCACTCGCCCCGGGCTTTTAGACAAATATCAGCGCGCCGGGACAATGTCCGGCGTCGTCGTCATCGCTGCGCGCTTCATGGCGCACACTCTAGCACGGTGGTGATCGTCCTTCCAGCGGGTTTTGTCCCGCGAGCCGACCGGTCAGCGGGAAAGCTCGTGTTCCAGCGCCTCCAACTCGCTGCCGCCGGACATCTGGTGGGTGAGCTCGGGCAGCGTGATCTCGTCGCGGGTGGCGTTCATCGCGAGACCGCCACGGTGAGAATGATGAACCGGTCTCCGACCAGATACGCGTGGTGCGGGTTGTGGCTGATGAAGATCACCCCGATGCCGGCGGCCCGGGCCGCCGCGATGTATTTCAGCACGACACCGGACTGTTTGACACCGAGCGCGGCCGTCGGCTCATCCAGGATGAGGATCTTGGCGCCGAAATGAATCGCACGGGCGATCGCCACGCATTGGCTCTGGCCACCGGACAACGTCCCGATCGGCTGGTCCACGTCAGCCAGATTGATGCCCATCTTGCTGAGCTCGACATCGGCCGTACGACGCATCGCCGGAATATCCAGGCGCCGGAACGGACCCGCGCCCTTGGTGATTTCCGAGCCCAGGAAGAAGTTTCGCCAGACCGGCATCAGTGGCACCAGTGCCAGATCCTGGTAGACCGTGGCGATGCCGAGCGCCAGCGCCTCCCGAGGCGACGAGAATCGTACAGCTGAGCCGGAAACCTGATAGCTTCCCGAGTCCGGCGGGATCAGTCCGGAGACGATCTTGAGGGGGGACTTGCCGGCGCCGTTGTCGCCAAGGATGCAGGTCACCTCGCCCTGCGAGACCTCCAGGGAAATCCCGTCCAACGCGGTGACGTTGCCATAGCGCTTCCCGATATCCGTCAGTTTCACCGTGGGCAGGGTCACTGTTTCACCGCCCGCCGCCGGACCCAGATATTCACCAGGGTCGCCAACAAAAGCGTCGCTCCGAGGAAGAACTTGAACCAGTCCGGGTTCCACCCGGCGTAGACAATTCCCTGTGTCGTCATCCCGAAAATCAACGCGCCAATCGCCGAGCCCACCGCGGAGCCGAAGCCGCCGGTGAGCAGGCAACCACCAATGACCGCGGCGGCGATGTAGAGCAGCTCGTTGCCGACGCCAAGACCGGCCTGAATGGTGTTGAATGCGAAGAGCAGATGCATTCCGGTGAACCAGCCGGTGAAACCGACCGCCATGAACAGGCCGATTTTCGTACGCTTAACCGGAACGCCCGCGCAAGGGCGCTTTCCTGCTTGCCGCCCACCGCGAAAATCCAGTTTCCCTGGCGCGTACGCAACAGGATCCACGTTGCCACCGCGACGAAGATGATCCACCAGAGCACCGCGATGCTGACCGTGCCATCGCCGCCTATCGGGATCTCGGCGGCGAAAACCGCGCGGGCGCCGTCGAATCCGGCCATGTCGGAGATGTTGTTGCTGGCCACTCCACCGGACAACAGCTTGGTGACGGCGAGGTTGAGACCCTGCAACATCAGGAAAGTCGCGAGCGTGATCAGGAAGCTCGGCAGTTTGGTTCGTACCACCAGATAGCCGTTCAGCAACCCGATGCCCAGCGCCAGCACCAGCGAGAACCCGACACCAACCCAGACGTTGGTGTTGAACTGGTAGTTGAACATCGCGGCGCGGCGGCCAGTGCCGCAGTAGTCACCGAAACGCCGGCGGACAGGTCGTACTCGCCGCCAATCATCAACAATGCGACTGGTACGGCCATCAACCCGATCGTCGCGCTCTGGTAGAGCACCGTCGCCATCGAGTCGATATTACGGAAAGTCGGTGCCAGCGCGAAGAAGAACACGAAGACCACGACCGCGCCGAGCAGCGAGCCGACCTCCGGCCGGCTGAGGAACCGGCGCAGCAACGAGCTCTTCGCCGGTCCCACCGCCGCAGGCGCGTCTTTTACCAGCGCGTGACTCATCAGCGGGTGCCACCGGCGGCGAACTGCGAGACCTGGTCGACGTTGCTCTTGTCGACGAAGGTCGGGCCGGT
The DNA here is from genome assembly GCF_010993775.1 of Fodinicola feengrottensis. Taxonomy (GTDB): domain Bacteria; phylum Actinomycetota; class Actinomycetes; order Mycobacteriales; family HKI-0501; genus Fodinicola; species Fodinicola feengrottensis. The sequence continues at coordinate 19,817 of NZ_WOTO01000053.1, forward strand.
CAGCACAGCCTGCCCGCCGCCAGTCACATTTCCGTTGACCTTGTAGAGCCACAGCGCGTCGACCGCCAGATATCCCTGCAGATATGGCTGCTGATCAACGCAGAACTGGATGCTGCCGGCCTTGATCGCGGCGATCAGGTCCTTGTTCAGGTCGAAAGTGGCGATCTTCGCCGAACTGCCGGCGTTCTTGGCCGCGGTCACCGCGGTGGTGGCGAACTGCGCGCCGAGCGTCACCACGTAGTCGATGCTCTTGTCCTGCTGCAGTTTCGCGGTGATGGTGCTCTGCACCGACGGCAGGTCGGCGCCATTGACGTACAAATTCTCTGTGGTGCCAGTGAAAGTCTTCTTCAGGCCAGCGCAACGGTCTTCCAGTTGGACTTGTCCCTGGGCGTGTATGACGCACAGCACATGTTTGGCCGACAGCCCCGCCAGCTTCGTCCCGAAGGCCTCGCCGGCGATCGACTCGTCCTGCCCGAAATACTCCATCATCCCGAACTTCTTCCAGTCCGAGATGCCGGCGTTCAGTCCCACCACTGGGATTTTCGCCGAGACAGCTTTGCCCACCACCGCCTGCATCGCGTTGGGAGTGGCGAGCGTGACCGCGATGCCGTCGACCTTCTGGTCGATCGCGTTCTGCACCAGGGTGGCTTGGTTCGGCGCGCTCGCGTCCGAGGAATAGAGCAGCGTGACGTTGTCCTTGGCGGCCGCGGCTTGGGCGCCTTTGCGCACCACGTCCCAGAAAGTGTCGCCGGCCGCCGCGTGGGTGATGAAGGCGATCTTCAGCGGTGGGGTGTTCGCCTTCCCCCGCTCCGACGCCGCCGGCCGGCTGGTTCGCCTGCGCTCCCCCAGTGCTGCTGCAGCCAGCCGCCGCGAGCACGGCGAACGCAGCCACCGCCGCGATCCTGATAAGACGTGACCTTTTCATTTGTGGACCTCTCCTGGGGGGTCAGAGGTAGCGGCGCTGTGCGCGCCTTTCCCGCTGGTACGACGCCCGCGCCTCGCGGGTGCTGTCCAATGTGGACGTCTCGGCCACCGGCACGTCCCACCAGGCGGAGGACTCCGGCCCGGCGGCCCGCGGATCGGTTTCGACGTGGACGACGGTCGTCACGTCCGACGCTTTGGCTTTTTCCAGCGCCGCGCCCAAGTCGCCGATCGACGACGCCCGGATCACCTGCGCGCCGAGGCTGGCCGCGTTCGCGGCCAGGTCCACCGGCAGTTGGTCCCTCCAGCAGCCCGGTTTTCGGGTTGCGGTAACGATAGCTGGTGCCAAAACGCTGGGAGCCGACCGACTCCGACAGCGCGCCAATCGACGCGAAGCCGTGGTTCTGCACCAGGACGATGATCAGCTTGATGCCCTCGGCGACCGCGGTGACGATCTCCTGGCTCATCATCAAGTACGAGCCGTCGCCGACCAGCACGAAGACCTCGCGGTCCGGCGCGGCCATCTTCACGCCCAACCCGCCGGCGATTTCGTAGCCCATGCAGGAATAGCCGTACTCGACGTGATATTGCTTCGGATCCGTTTGCCGCCAGAGTTTGTGCAGGTCGCCGGGCATGCTGCCGGCCGCGTTAATCACCACGTCCCGCTCACCGGCGGCTTGGTTGACAGCCCCGATAACCGCGGCCTGGGTAGCATCGCCGCGATAGAGCTCGTCCACGGATCGTTGCCACCGCTGCGAGAGTTCGACGGCCCGTTGTGCGTACGCAGGCTCAACACTCCAGTCCGGCAGCGCGGCTCGCACCTCCGCGAGGGTTTCCCGGGCATCGCCGGTGACCATCAGCCCAGACTGTTTGGCCGCGTCGAAGGCACAGATGTTGACGTTCACGAAAGAAACGTCAGGATGACCGAAAACCGAGTTCGACGCGGTGGTGAAATCGCTGTAGCGGGTGCCGATGCCAATCACCAGGTCAGCCTCGGCAGCGAGCGCGTTGGCCGCTGGCGTGCCGGTCGCGCCAATGGCCCCCAGAGCGCTCGGATGGTCCCAGCGCAGGGATCCCTTGCCTGCCTGGGTTTCGCCGACCGGGATGCCAGTCGCCTCGACGAAAGCGGCCAACTCCTGGGTCGCTCCAGAATAGATCACCCCGCCACCAGCGACGATGATCGGCTGCCGCGAAGTGCGGATCTTTTCCACCGTACGCGCGAGAACCGATCGATCCGGCCGGGGCCGGGCCACCGTCCACACTCGACGGCGGAAGAACTCCACCGGCCAGTCGTACGCCTCGACCTGCACATCTTCGGGCAGCGCGAGGGTGGCGGCACCGGCCTCGGCCGGATCGGTCAACACCCGGACGGCCCCCAGCGCCGCCGGGATGAGCTGTTCGGGTCGGTGGATCCGGTCGAAGAAACGGCTGACCGGCCGGAAAGCGTCATTCGCGGTCACATCGTACGAGCGCGGGTCCTCCAGCTCCTGCAACACCGGATTCGCCACTCTGGTCGCGAAAGTGTCGCTGGGCAACAACAGCACCGGTATCCGGTTGATGGTCGCGAGCGCGGCGCCGGTGACCATGTTGGTGGCACCTGGACCAACCGAGGTCGTACAAACCAAGGTGGACAGCCGGTCGCGCATGCGCGCGTAACCGACCGCTGCATGCACCATCGCCTGCTCATTGCGGGCCAGATAGTACGGAAGTTTCTCGGTGTCGCCAGCAAGTTGGTGTTCCAGCAGCGCCTGCCCGATGCCGGCCACGTTGCCGTGGCCGAAGATTCCGAAACATCCGCCGAAAAGTCGCTGCTCGACGCCGTCCCGCTCGGTCCACTGCCGGCTGAGGAACCGGATCAGCGCCTGCCCGGTGGTCAACCGGATGGTCGCCGAGCTCATGTCAGTTTCCTCTCGGGAGAAGGCTGACCGCGGTGTCCACGGCCGTCAACACGTCGTCATCGGCCGGATACAGCAGCAGCGACCGCCCGACCACCAGCCCGCGCACGGTCGGGAGCGTGAGCGCTTGCTGCCACTGCTCGAAAGTCTCGTCCGGACGCTCGGAAACCTCGCCGCCCAGCAGCAAAGCCGGCAGCGTCGACGCCTGCATGACCCGCTCCATGTCCGGCACAACCGGCACTTTCAGCCAAGTGTAAGCCGAAGTGCCGCCCAGCCCGGACGCCACCGAAATCACCCGGATCATCGCCTCGGCGGAAAGGTCGTTGCGTACGTGCCCTTCCATCCGATGCGACAGGAAGGGTTCGACCACGGCCGGCAACCCAGCGGCCGCCAGCTCGTCCACCGCGTGCGCGCAGGATTCCAGCGTGGGCGCGGTGTTCGGATCTTCCGGATCGATCCGGAGGAGCATTTTCCCCGCGTCCAGGCCCATTCGTACGATCGCATCGGCCCGGTAGCCAGTGAAGCGGTCGTCGATCTCGAAAACCGTGCCGGCCAGGCCGCCGCGGTTCATCGAGCCGATCACCACTCGGTCTTCCAGTGCTCCCAACAAAAGCAGGTCCTCGATGATGTCCGCGGTGCCGAGAATGCCGTCCACCCCGGGCCGTTCCAGGGCGATCCGCAGCCGGCCGATCAGGTCCCGACGGTCGGCCATCGCGAGCCGCCGGTCGCCGGCCCGCAGCGCGCCGCGGGCCGGGTGATCGGCGGCGATAATCATCAGCGAGTTACTGCCTGCTGGCAGCCACGGCCGGCGCTGCCGCTCCAGCGCGGCCCGCTCGATCGCCTCCGGGTCGCGAACCCGCAGCTCCAGCACTTCGTCCAGATCCTTAACCGGCATGGGGCGATCCTGCCAGCAACGCGTCCACTTCGGGCGAAGTGGGCATGGCGTCCGAGCAGGCGAGCCGGGAAGCCACGATCGCGCCAGCCGCATTTCCATAGCGCATGATCGGCTCGGTGTCCCACCCGGACAGCAGACCATGGCACAGCGCGCCGCCAAAAGCATCGCCGGCACCGAGGCCGTTGACCACGTCGACCGGGACCGGCGGGACCTCCACGGATCCCTTGGCGTCCACCGCGAGCACGCCCCGCGGTCCCTGTTTCACTACCGCGAGATCCACTCCGTAGTCGCGCAGCAGGGTCGCGGCCTGGGCTGGCTCGCGCGTCCCCACGGCGGTGTCGCACTCGTCCTGGTTGCCCACCACCACTGTCGCGTACGGCAGCGCCTGCTGGACAACTTCCCGCGCCTGTTCCCTGGACTCCCAGAACATCGGCCGATAATCCAGATCCAGCACGGTGATCCCGGACCGGTTCCGTCTTTTCAGCGCGTCCAAGGTGGACTTTCGCTCGGCTCGGCTCGGCGCACAGCCCGGTGACCGTCACCCAGAAAATGCCGGCGGCGTCGATCGCCGCCACTTCGGCCGCGGAGTTTGTCAGCTCCAGATCCGGCGCTTTGGGGAAACGGTAGAAATAGATGGGAAAGTCGTCCGGCGGGAAGATCTCGCAGAAGGTCACCGGGGTCGGCAGCGACGGCACCTCGGTCACGAATGCGTCGTCGACCTGGTACCCACGCAGGGCGGTGTGGATGAACTTGCCGAACGGATCCGCACCTGTCCGGGTGATCACCGCCGACCGGCGACCGTAGCGCGCCGCCGCGACGGCCACGTTTGTCGCGCTGCCACCCAGATATTTACCGAAGGAGGTGACCTCGTCGAGGCTGACGCCGATCTGCTGCGGATAGATGTCCACGCCGATCCTGCCCATGGTCAGCACCTCGTACGCCTCGCTCATGCGCGCACCTGCGCGACCTCCACCGGGCGCCCGGTGTCTTTCGACAGCTGGCATGCCTCGGCGATATAGAAGGCCCGCAAGGCATCCTCAGCGGTGCAGGGGCTCGGCTGCCGGCCGGCCACCACTTCGATGAAAGCGTTCAATTCAGCGATATACGCGTCGTGGAAACGCTCGAGGAAGCCTTGGTACGGCGTTTCGGCCTGGTGCCAGGAAATCGAAGGCTCGGCCGACATCAGCGCGGCCCGGTCGTCCAACCCCACCACCAAGCCACCGGCCGAGCCGCACACCTCCAGCCGTACGTCGTGGCCAGCGCCGTTGTAGCGGGTCGCCGACACGGTGGCCAGAATCCCGTTGCCGAGCTTGAGAATCGCCACCGCGGTGTCCACATCGCCGGCATCGGCGAAGAACTTGTCGCCCTGGTTGCTGCCCAGCGCGTACGCCGTCTCGACCTCCGCACCGGTCACCCAACGGATGATGTCGAAGTCGTGAATGCTGCAGTCGCGGTAAAGTCCGCCAGAAGTGGGCACATATGCCGCCGGTGGCGGCGAAGCGTCCGCGGTCACCGCTCGTAAGGTATGAATCCAGCCAAGTTCACCGGCCTGCAACGCTTGTCGCGCCCGGGTGTAGCCGCGATCGAATCGGCGCTGGAACCCGATCTGCACCGGCACGTCGCCGGCCGCGACGCGGTCCACCACCGCACGGGTGTTCGGCACGTCCGGAGAGACCGGTTTTTTTTCGCAGAAAACCGGGATTTCAGCGTCCAGCCCGCGGTGGATCAGCGGCGCATGCGCGCTGGTGCCGGCGGTGATCACTACCGCGTCAATGCCGCTGCCGAAAAGCTCCTCGACCGTGTCCGTCGCCTGGATGCCGAGCTTGTCCGCCAGTTGACGTGCCCGGGCGGCATCCACGTCGGCCACCACGATCGACTCGACTTCGGGATGGGTATGCAGCGTGTCGGCATGAAAGCTGCCGATTCGCCCGGTCCCGACCAGTCCGATTCTCATCCGCGAGCACCCTGTCTGTTTCGGCTTTGTGTGTGAACCCGTTCACAGGGTTGCCCAAGCCGGCTCCGAGGTCAATAGTTTGTCCTGACATATTGACGTCGTCACATGGGTGAGAATGGGAGGTGGCACCGGTGGTGGTCCCTGCCCTGAAGGTGGATCGGTCCAGCCCGGTGCCGCTGTACTTCCAGGTCGCCGAGCAGCTGCAGTCGGCGATCGAGACCGGCGAGCTGCCGACCGGGTCACGGCTGGAGAACGAGATCCAGCTGGCCGGCCAGCTCGGTCTGTCCCGGCCGACCATGCGCCAGGCCATCCAGTATCTGGTCGACCAGGGCCTGCTCGTACGAAAACGCGGGGTCGGCACCGAGGTGGTCGCCAACCGAGTCCGCCGGTCGGTGGAGCTGACCAGCCTTTACGACGACCTCACCGCGGCGGGCCAGACCCCGACCACTTCGGTGCTGGAGCTGCAGAACACGACCGCCGACGACGTGGTCGCGCATCACCTTGGCATCGAGCCGGGCACTGGGGTCGTACGCCTGAAACGGTTGCGTTGCGCGCAGGGCGAGCCACTCGCCCTGCTCACCAATTTCCTGCCAGCCGGTTTTGTCCGACTGACAAAGAAAGATCTGGAACGCGCCGGGCTGTACGAGTTGCTGAAGGCCGCCGGGATCCGGTTGTGCACGGCCTCCCAGACCATTGGCGCGAAGAACGCGAGCAACGCCGAAGCGCAGGCACTGCAAGAAGGCCGGCGGGCCGCACTGCTCACCATGACCCGGGTCGCGTACGACGAGCGAGGGGTCGCGGTGGAATTCGGCCACCACCTCTACCGCGCGTCCCGCTACACCTTCGCGGTCTCGGTCGCGACCACGCGAGGGTGACGTTTGCCCCGGCTTGTCATCCCACAACGTCCCCCTCGCGAAAACGGCCGCAGGGGCGGTCCCTCGCCGCGCCGGCCCTGGATGTGGCACCGTAGGGGTATCGCTCCGCGCGGCTATGAGCAGGGGGAACAGCGATGAGCACGTATCTGGTGACCGGCGCGACCGGGCTGATCGGACGGCATATCGTATCGTCCAACTGCTGGCCGAAAGGGCGGATGCGGACGAGATCATCCTGCTGGTGGTACGGGACCGCTCGCGGGCCCGGCTCGCCGAGCAGATCCGCGGCCTGCCGGGTCAGGACCGCATCCAACTGCTGGTCGGCGACCTCGGGCAGGACCATCTCGGCCTGTCCACGTCCGCTCGGGACGCGCTGCGCGGCCGGGTCGACCACCTCATCCACGCTGCCGCGCTCTACGACCTGGCCGCCGACAACGCGACCAGTGTCGAGGCCAATGTGGACGGTACGCAGCACATGCTGGATCTGGCGGCGGATCTGCACGTCCGCCGGCTGCACCACCTGTCCTCGGTCGCGGTCGCGGGTGACTACCGGGGAAAGTTCGCCGAGGACATGTTCGACGCCGGCCAGCGGCTGGTCACCCCGTACCACCGAACCAAGTTCGCTTCCGAAGAACTCGTCCGCGAGCAGCACGCCGTGCCCTGGCGGATTTACCGGCCGGCGGTGGTGGTCGGCCACTCGATCACCGGTGAGATGGACAAAATCGACGGCCCGTACTACTTCTTTCCCACTCTCGCCCGAATGGCCGCCCTGCCCTGGATGCCGGTGCTGATCCCCGACATCGGCGCCACGAATATCGTCCCGGTCGACTATGTGGCCGCCGCGCTCGTCCACATCGCGCACGCGGACGACCTGGACGGCCAGGTTTTCCAGCTGGTGAATCCGGATCCGCAGCCGGCGGCCGAGGTCTACAACGCCTTCGCGAAGGCGGCCGGCGCGCCGCAGATCACTGGCGCGCTCCCTCGGCAGGCCAGCAAACCGTTGCTGGAGCTGGCAAAACTCACCGAATACGTGCCTGGTGCCGGACTGTTGCGAGATGGCGTCCTTGACTGGCTGGGAATCCCGCCGGCGGTACTTTCGGTGCTCACCTTCCCGTCGGTTTTCGACAGCTCGGCGACCCGCCGCGCGCTCGCGGACAGCGACATCCACGTGCCGCCGCTGGACGACTAACGCGCCGGCTTTGTGGCGCTATTGGCGCGAACACCTGAACCCGTACAGAGCCCGCGTACATCACGGCCGGACGAAACTGGACGGCCGGCGGATCGTCATCACCGGCGCGTCCTCCGGGATCGGCCGGGCCACCGCGCTGCGGGTTTCCGCCGAGGGCGGCATTCCGCTGCTGCTGGCCCGGCGGGCGGAGGAACTGGAGGAGGTACGCACCGAAATCCGGTCCAACGGCGGCGCCGCGTACGCGTATCCCTGCGATCTCACCGATCCGGAGTCGGTCCGCAAGACGGTCGACCAGATGTTGGCCGAACAGCCCGCTATCGACATGCTGGTGAACAACGCCGGCCGGTCGATCCGGCGGTCCGTACGACTGTCGTACGACCGGTTCCACGACTACGAACGTGCCATGGCCATCAACTATTTCGGTGCGCTGCGGTTGATTCTGGCGTTGTTGCCGCACATGACCGAGCGCAAGTTCGGGCATATCGTGAACGTGTCGTCGATTGGCGTGCAGGGCATCGCGCCGCGGTTCTCCGCCTATGTGGCCTCAAAAAGCGCGCTCGACCAGTTCAGCAAGGTGGCTGCCACCGAAACCTTCGGCGACGGCGTCACCTTCACCACCGTGCACATGCCGCTGGTCCGCACCCCGATGATCCGGCCGACGAAGATTTACGACGCCTTTCCAGCGAAATCTCCCGAGCAGGCCGCCGACATGATCATCCAGGCGTTGGAGGAGCGGCCCAAACACATGGGCACCGGCGTCGGCTTCATCATGCAGCTGGCTTACGCGATCAGTCCTGACCTGGTGGACGCGATCGCGTACCAGGGCTACCGGATCTTCCCGGACTCCACCGCGGCCGGCGGACAGGGACGGGTCAAACTCGGGAAATCCGAGCGGCAGCTGTCCAAAGCGGCCGCCGCGCTGGTCCGCATGACTCGCGGCATTCACTGGTAACGGCGAACCAGCACCACCAAACCCAGCACCAGCCCCAACGCGACAGTCAGCAGCGCGGAAGCCGTCAACGCGGCCGGTGCGCCGAAAACGTTGACGATCGGCCCACCGATCAGGGTGCCCAGCGACACCGCCGGAATGACGATCGCACCACGGACCGCGAGCACCCGGCTGAGCAGCTCCGGCGCGCTGACGCGCTGGAAAAGCTCAGTGCTCATCGCCATATACGGTCCATAAATCAGGCCGCCGAGAGTCATGCCGATCATCGCTGGCAGGAGCGTACGAGACAGCCCGACCGGCAGCAGCGCCGCTCCCCAGCCGACGATGATCACGATGACCACCAGCCAGGGCGATCTGCGCGGCAAAAGTCCGGCGCAGAGCCCACCAATCAACGCCCCTACCCCGAAGACCGCGAGCAGGATGCCCAGCACGCCGGCGCTGCCCCGCAGATCGTCGGCCACGTGCAAGGGCAGCGCCACCTCGACCGGCCCGTAGAGGAAATAGAAAACACAGGTGATAACCAGCAGGCCGAGCAACTGGCGGCTGCCGGCGATGACTTTCCACGCACTGCCGGGTGGTCCCGACGGGACCGTGGTGGGCTGCGCACCGCGACCGACTTTCCAGGAAACCGCTGCGAGGACCACGAAAGACAACGCATCGAGACCTATTACCCAAGATGGTCCGGCGATCGCCACGATCCCGCCGGCCAGCGCCGGCCCGACCACCACCGACGCCTGGCTCGCGGTCGACAGCAACGCATTTCCGGTCACCCGGTCGGGACCGTCCAGCCGCTCCGACACCAGCGTGTACGCGCCGGCGTTCCCCCACGCATGCAGTAGCGACGAAAAAGCAAGCAGCACAACGTAAACAACCGGATGCAACAGTCCGGCGATACCGAGCGCCGCGACCGCGCCGAGCGCGACGGCTCGCAGGATCGCGTCCAGCGCGCGATCACCGGGAGCTGGCCATCGATCGTACGAGCGGCGCCAGAACGACCGTCCCAAGCGCCGCCGGCAGCGCGTACGCGGCCACCGCGAGGCCGGTCCACACCGCCGGCCTGGGAAACGGCGCGCGCGATCTGGATCGCCAGCCAGGCCACCGCGACCACGGCCATGCCGTCGCCCAAACTGGAAACCAGCACGCCGGTCAGGATCCGCCGCAACACCGGCTCACGCAGCACGCGACCGTACGGCCCGAAGCGGGCCTTCGCGGTGAGGTCAGTAGTCACCGCTTGATCATGCGACCTCAACCGCGGTTCAGGTCAACACCGTCAGCTTCGGGCGCAAGTCGTCCGCACTCACCCGGCCGACACCCTCGCGCTCGACCCGCACGATCAACTCCCGACCAAACATCATCAGGCCGGTCCCGTCGATCCGGTACGGCAGACCGTCGTACGCACTGATTCTTTCGATGGCCCTGCTGAGCAACGAGACCGCGCCCTTGGCATTTCCCCGTCTTACGTGAGTAATCCCGACCGCCAGTTGCGCCATTCCCTTCCACAGCTCACGTTCTGGCTCCGGCGCGGCCTTCCAGGCGCCCTCCAGCACTTCGTGCGCATGGAACGGCCGGTCCTGGTCGAGGAGTTTTTTTTGCGCCAACGCGAGACTTTCGTCCGGCCCGAGCCCGAGATCGTCCGGCATCGTCTGAATCCCGTCCGTCCCGTACGGCAGCGGCCGCCCGAGCGCGTCCCGCGGCCGCCGCGCGTTGCGCGCCCGCCCTTCCTCGTCCCGATCCCGCTCCGCCATCCCCCCAGTCTGCCACCCGATCACTTTTTTCTTGTCCCCCGTCATCGACGCGCGTTTGTCCTTTGTCAAAGCGAAGCGTCCCGCAGCTTGTAGCGCTGGATCTTGCCGGTCGCGGTCTTGGGCAGCTCGGCCAGGAACTCCACGAAATGCGGGAACTGGTAGCGCTGCAACCGTTCCTTGCACCACTCCTGCAGCTGCGCGGCCAACACGTTGGACGGCTCTCTTTCGGGCAACTCTGTCTCGGACAACACGACGAACGCCTTGATCCGCGCCAATCCGTCCACCGAGGTCGCGACGATGGCCACCTCGGCGACCAAGGGGTGGTCGATCAGGGTGTTCTCGATCTCGATCGGCGAGACCCACAGGCCGCCGATCTTCATCATGTCGTCGGCCCGGCCGCAATACCAGTAGAAGCCGTCGGCATCCCGGGTGTAGCGGTCGCCGGTGAAGAACCACTCGCCGTGTAGCGACTGCCGAGTCTTTTCCCGCCGGTGCCAGTAGAAGTCGAGTGCACTGTCGCCCTTGGCGTAGAGATTGCCCGGCTCGTCGACATCCACCGAACCGCCGTCGAAGCCGACCAGCTTCACCTGATAGCCCGGCACCGCCTTGCCGCTGGAACCGGGCCGCAGGTCGGTTTCGGTGTTGGAGCAGTAAATGTGCAGCATCTCGGTGGAACCAATGCCGTCCAGGATGGTCAGCCCGAACCTGTCCTTCCAGCGCTGCCAAATGCCGGCCGGCAACGGCTCGGCGGCCGAGGCGCACAGCCGTACGGACGAAAGATCGCGAGCCGCCGCACCAGGAGAGCGCAACATCGCGCGTGGTAAAGCGTTGGCACCGAGAAGAAAAAATCGTCGGACGAAACTTCTCCGCCGTGTCCAGCACACTCTCCGGCTTCGGCCGGCCGCGCATCAGGACGGACGATCCGCCGGCCCAGTACGGAAACGACATTCCGTTGCCCATGCCGTACGCGTGATAGAGCTTGGTGGACGAAAAAGTGATGTCGTCGTCGCGAATGCCCAGCACTTTGTCCGCGTACGTCTGACAAGTGACGAGCAGGTCGCCATGCGAATGGACGACCCCTTTCGGGTGGCCGGTGGAACCCGAGCTGTAGAGCCAGAAACCCATGTCCTGCGCGTGCGTGTCGACCGGCGAGGTTTCGCCGGCATGTTCGCCAAGCAGTGCCCGCAGGGACAGCGCGCCGTCAACCGGCTCACCGGCGACAATCGCTCGTACGCCCACTTCGTCCAGCACTGGACGGATGTGCTGGTAGCGAGCCGATTCGACAACCACGACGTCGGCATAGCTGTCGGCAAGGGAAGAACCGGTAGTCGTCGATATTCAGCGCCGGATTCACCGGCACCGGCACCGCACCGATGCGGGCGGCACCGAGAAAAACCGTCGGAAAGTCCGGCGAATCATCCAGAATCAGCAACACCCGCTGTTCGCGGCGCACCCCGAGCGTGGTCAGTGCCGTTCCCATCGCACAAATCCGGGCGAACAGTTCCGCGTACGTGACCTGTTCGGCACCGGCGTAAATCGCCACCTTCGCGGCCCGGCCGGACAGGCAGTTGCGATCGACCAGGGTCGAGAGATGTTGAACCGTTCCGGCGTTGTCATGCCGCCCTCCCGAGCCGACTCGCTGGAGACTGGGGCGAGACTACCCTGAACGGTCGGTCAGTGCGCAACCCCCCGTTTTGCTCATTGTGTGCCTGACCTGCTATCTTTGCCTGAACAGCCGGTCAGGGCTGTCAGACAAGCTACCCCGGTCGCGGCTGACACAGGTCGTCGCGTCCGGGGTTTTTGACGTTTAGTGGACTTTGCGACAATCCGCTGATAGTCCGCGGCGACCTGATGAGCATCGACCCGTACGGGATCACCGTCGCGCAACACCCAGTGGCCGCCCACCATCACCTCACGAACCAGTCCCGGGCCACCCTCGGCGAAGATCGCGAACGCCAGCGTCGAAAGATCCGCGCGGTGCACCGACGGCCGCAGCCGCGCGGCGTCCAGAAAGACCAGATCGGCCGCACGACCAGGCGCGATCTCGCCGAGATCCGCCCGGCCATAACCGACCGCGCCACCACGGGTCGCCATCCGCAACACATCCTCGCGGGTCGCCAGCGGCCGCGAGCCCGTTTGCTGCAACAACCAGGCCGTCCGAATCGTGCCCCACATGTCCACATCGCCCCAGTCCGTGCCCAGCCCGACCGTGACGCCCGCGCGGAACCAGTCGGTGGCCGGCGCAATGCGGCCGTGGATCGAGAGATTCGAGACGGGACAATGCATGATCGAGGCGCCGGCTTTCGCGACCAGTTCCAGGTCGTCGGCGTCTATTTCGCAGCCGTGAAAGAGAACCGTACGGGAGCTCAACAACCCGCGGTCAGCCAGCAGTCGTACGGTCGAACGCCCCCAGTTCTGCTGCACAATCGCCCGCCGCTTGACAGTTTCCAAGCAGTGCAAAGCGAAAATCGGTGCATACTTCACCAGATATCCGGTCGTACGCTCCAACACCGCGGCCGTCAGATCCTCTTCGGAGTCGATGTTGACCGTGTAGCGGGCGGGATCTTCGACCTTGCAGATCCAGTCGTCGTACGCCTGAACCAACGCACGTACGCCAATTTCATCGCCGACATCGGCCAGCACTCCGGGCGGGCATTCGGAAAATCCGCAGTCCGCAACGAAAGTGACGCCCTGGCGCAGCATCGCCACATACTCATAGCGGGCGAGCGCTGCCACGTCGTCAAGATGGGCCGGGTCATCCAGCCATTCGCCGATCTTCGACTGCATCCGACCACCCGGGCTGTCCCCGAACCAGTCAAAAAGAGCTCCAGCCCGGTGTCGAGCCCACGCACCACCGAGGTCTGGCTGTGGAAATGGCCGTTTACCAACCCTGGCAACACAACATAGCCCGAGCAGTCCATAGTGGACTGTTGCGACCCCGGGTCGGTCACCTCGGCGATCAGGCCACCCTCGACGGCGAGATCCGCGACCCCGAAAGTGCCGTCCGGCCGCAGATGGCACACGTTTGTCATCCACACCGGCCGCACGCTACCGGCCCACCGCGGCGACCACCACTTCTTTACCCCCGGGCGAAAGTTGGGCGGCCATCGCCGCGCAATAGAGCGTGAAGCGATCGGCAGGCTCGTCCAGGCTGCGACCGGTCAGCTCAGCGAGACGCTCCAACCGGTAGAGCACCGTTCGTACGCTCACATGCAAAACGCGGGCCGCCGCCGTGTTGCCGCCGTGGTCCAGCACCGCGAGCACGGTCGAAACAATTGGCTCGGCACCACCTCGTACGGCGGCAAGCGGCGCGAAGACCTCCTCCTCAGCCAGCCGGGTCGCGCCAGCGGGGTCCTGAAGAAGCAGTCGGTACGCGTCGAGCCGCCCGGCCGGCAGCACCGGATCGGGCAGCCGAAGCCGGTGCGCGAGGTCCAATGTCTGGCGCACCTCCTGCCAACTGGTCGCCACCGCGGCCGCCCCGGGCCGTGGCCGGCTGCTCGCGACCTGCCAGCCGGCCGTCGGCTCAGCCCTTTCCACCAGCGCATACGCCAGATCCGCCAACTCCGGCACGCCGATCGTCGGCCGGGTCAGCGCGACCCGCGATGGCACCCCGCCGTCCGAGACGACCGGCAGCAGCACGACCAGCAGGCCGTCCTTGGCGGCCGCCAGCACCGGCTCACGCGTCCGCCGGTGCAGGCCATCGCGTACCACCCGGCCGGCTGGGTCCGCGTCGGTCAGCTCTCGAAGAGCCGCGACGGCGAGCAGGGCGTGCGGCTGCGCCAGCCGGAACCCGAGCGCCTCGGCGCTGCCGGTGGTGTGGCGGGTGACGCTGCCCGCCAGCAGGTCGTCGACCAACTCGCGGCGACGCGCCTCGACCTGCCGCGACCAGGTGGCGCCCGCGGCGACATAGCCGGCGGTCACCGTGGAAACGATGTCGTCGATGATCCGCAAAGTCAGCTGACCTGCGGAAACACCACGCCAGGCGGTCGAGAGATAGAGATCGACCAGCTCCGCGAGCGGCACGCCCGCGTCGCTGGCCCGACGCCCCAGCTCCCCGTACCGACGCAGCGTCGCGGCCGACGGCCGGCGCTCGGCCGTCAAGTCCTCCCGGAAGTCTCCCAGCGCCCAAGCATTCATTGCGTGATCCACGCAGTGAAGGTGGCATTCAACGTCACAGTTCGACTCTACTCTGCGCGATCCAATCCACGAAAGATGGGAGTCACCAAGACAACGAAAGGACAAGCCGATGACCACAGCGCCGCTCTGGGCCTGGGGAGCCGTGCTGGTCGCGATCTTCGCGATGCTCGCGGTCGACCTCTTCCTGCACCGCAAGGACCGCGAGATCAGCATCCGCGAAGCCGCCGTCACCAGCGGCGTCTGGATCGCGATCGGACTCGCCTTCGGTGGCATCCTGTGGCTGACACTCGGCGCCGAACAGGGCGCCGCGTATTACGCCGCTTATGTCGTGGAGAAATCGCTCTCGGTCGACAACGTCTTCGTTTTCGCGCTGTTGTTCACCTATTTCGCCGTACCGAAGCAATACCAGCACCGCGTGCTGTTCTTCGGAGTGCTAGGCGCGCTGGCCATGCGGGCGGTTTTCATCTTCGCCGGCAGCGCGTTGATCGGTCAGTTCCACTGGATCATCTACATCTTCGGCGCTTTCCTGGTCTACACGGGCATCAAACTGGCCCGCTCGAAGGGTGACGACGAGGTCGATCCGGAGAAGAACATCGTGCTCCGCTGGACGCGCCGGCTGGTGCCGGTCACTTCGGACTGGCGCGGCCACAAATTCTGGGTACGCGAAGGCGCGAAGTGGATAGCGACGCCGCGCTTTTCGTCGTGCTGATCGCGGTGGAGACCACCGACCTGATCTTCGCGGTCGACTCGATCCCGGCGGTTTTCGGTGTCACGAACGACGCGTTCATCATCTTCACCTCGAACGCTTTCGCGATACTGGGGCTGCGGGCGCTCTACTTCCTGCTCTCCGGCGCGATGAAACACTTCGCGTACCTGCAGCTGGGGCTCGCCGCGGTGCTGACGTTCGTCGGCGCCAAGATGCTGCTGACAGATCTCTTCCCGATCAACATCTGGGTTTCGTTGGCGATCATCGTCGCGCTGCTGACGGCCGCCGTGGTGGCCAGCCTGGTGAAAGTACGGATGGAGAAGAAGAAGGAACTGATCGACGCCTAACTCCAAGAACAAGCAGCCCGGGCCGACAAAGATGTCGGACCGGGCTGTTTCTATTTGATGTTGAGCAACCGGAGCAAACCGTTCAGTGCCATCGCTCGATAGCGCGGATAGGCCGCTCGCCAGTCGTGTTGTTGCAGCCAGTTCACGAAAACGCCGTCGATGTGGGCCCGCATGGTCGCCGCGGCCTCGTCCACGTCGGTGATGTCGAACAACCCGCGCGACTGGCCCTCACGCAGGATTTCCGCGTAAAGACCATTGATGATCGTCGAGGTCAGCACCGAGAGGTCGCTGAAAGACGGCGCCCGGGCGGCGTGCTCGACCAGATCCAGATAGAGCAGGTAGAAGTCACGATTCTGTTGTGCGCCAATGAAAACCGCGTCGATCAGCGCCTCGACCGCGCCAGCGGGGTGGTCATCGACCTGGGCGATGTTCTCCCGGATCCGCGAAGCCGTCCGCAGCAACGCCCACCGCATGGTGGTCAGCAGCAGTTGGTCTTTGGACTTGAAATGGTAAAGCAGCAGCCCTTTGCTGACATCGGCGTCGTCGGCGATGTCCTGCAGGGACGTACGATGCACACCCTGCCGGCTTATCACTCGATAAGCACTGCCGACCAGCGCGGCTTCCCGGCCGGACAGCTGGATCTCAGCACTCGAAGGGTCGGTGACCATCGATGGCGTCTCCAGTGGGTGTGCGACTCGCATTCGAGCCGCTCATTGTAGCGGAGTTGGCTGACCGGTCAGTCGTATGCCAGTTCCGGCCGAGCCAGTTTGGCCCCTCTCGCCCCGTACGCCCCGTCCGCCACGCCGCGCCCGAGTCGACCGTTAAAGTGAGTGCTACGTCGCGTACAGTTGTATAGAGCGAATGTTCGTTCTATATTGGCCCGATGGCCCGAGTCTCGCAGGCACACCTCGATGCCAGGCGGCAACAGATTCTGGACGCCGCCCGGCGCTGCTTCGTACGCAACGGATTCCACGCCACCTCGATGGCGGACCTGCTGGCCGAGGCCAAAATGTCGGCCGGCGGGCTTTACCGCTATTTCAACAGCAAAGACGAGATCGTCACGGCGATCGCGGCGCAGGCGCTGCACGGCGTTTCCGGCGCGATCGAAGCGGTCATCGGCGGCAAACGCTGCCGCCGTTGCACACCATCGTCCGCCGGCTGGCCGGCGAGGGGTCGCCACTGTGCGCGGACCGCGACGCGGCCCGACTGCTGGTGCAGATTTGGGCCGAGGCGGCCCGATCGCCGCGGATCCAGGAACGTTTTCAGGAGGCATTCAGCGGCGCCGAGGCAGTTATCGGCACCCTGATTGCCGAATACCAGCGGCGCGGACTGATTTCCCCTGAGGTGAACCACACTCAGGCCGCCCGGCTGCTGATCGGCCTGCTGCACGGCTTTGTCGTACAACGGGCGCTGTTGCCGGACGCGCATCCAGACACCTTCAACCCCGGCCTCGCCGGACTGATTTTCGGGGGAACTTCATGAGTACGATCAACCCCATCGGCACCACATCTCTCGGGGTGGCCGCGCTGCGCGCGATGGAGTCGATGCGCCCGGACAAGCTGATCGACGACCCGTATGCGATGGGTTTCGTGGCCGCCGCCGGTGGCGGAATGGCACTGCCCGGCGGCGACAAAACCGGATTCATCGCGATCCTGGGACCTGTTGTCGCCGTACGAACGAAATACTTCGACGAGTCGATTCTCGCGGCGGCCCGCGGCGGCTGCCGCCAAGTGGTCATGATGGCATCCGGGATGGACAGTCGGGCGTACCGGCTGGACTGGCCGGCGGACACCGAGCTTTTCGAGCTGGACCAACCCGAAGTGCTGGCGTTCAAGAACGGGGTGCTGGGCGACGCGAAGCCCAAGGCCAACCGGCACCCGGTCGGCGTCGACCTGGTAGGCGACTGGACGGCCACGCTGCGGGTCGCCGGATTCGACCCGGAGGTGCCGACCGCTTGGCTGACCGAGGGCATCATCTACGCGCTGACGCCTGAGCAGGCCGACCTGCTGCTGGAGCGGATCACCAGCGTGAGCGCGCCCGGCAGCGTGATCACCGTCGACCAGGTGCAGGACCACGAGGACCTCAAAGCCGCCCGGCTCGCGGTCAGCCCCGATCTGGTCGACTGTGGGTGGGCGGCCCGACCGGGCATCCGGCGGACTGGTTGCACAGGTTCGGCTGGAAGGCGGAGGTTACCGAGACCGCGGACCTCGCTCGTACGTACGGGCGCGAGGTTCACAAGTGCTACGACCCGGCCGCCGGCGGCGCACACTGCTGGCTCGCCACCGCCACCCGCTAACCCACTCTCCGTAGTGTCTGTTTGACCGCATCGACGCGATGCGTGCGCCGGTGGGGCTGGGTTTTCGTCGAGTGTGGGATTTTGTACCGCTCTCAGCGTCGAGTGTGGGTTAAAGTCCCGCACTCGCCGTCGGGTCTGTCGCTGGCTGGGTGACGGAGAGTAGTAGGGGGAGCGACCAGAGAGCTAGCCCGCGGTTGGCTCGTACGGTGCTCCCGCGGCCGGCCACACCCCGCTTACGCTGGGCACATCATGAACACCATCGCTGTTGCCGGTACGGGCAACCTCCTCCAGTCGACCGCCCGTACGCTGCTTGTTTCCCGCGAGGAGCTGCGCCGCCCGATATCGTGGCTGCCGTTCTGGCGGACCGGGAAGCGCCGCTGGTTCTCCATCTCCCTCATGGTGATCTTCGTCGGCGGAATGGTCGGCGGCATCATCGGCCAGACCCTGGGCGGCTTCGAGCCGCCGGTCGGTTTCGCGCTCCCGCTGGCGTACTTGCAGGCTCTCCCGCTGCTGCTGGCCTGGCGGATGCCGCTGATCACGTGGCGGGTGCTGGCGATCGCCGGCGTGATCGCCGCTATCGGCAATCCGCTGTCGCACTGGACCTGGCCCTGGGCGGCATGCGCATGTGTCGTTTATGGGGTCTCGATCCTGATTGTGTCGATCCGCTATCCGCGGCCGCTCTCGCTCGGAGTTTTCGTTTGTACGATGGTGATTGGCGTGGTCGCGCATTTCACCACCGGGCTGGATCCGATCGCCCTCACGTTCATCGCGATCGGCATGACGGTGATCATGGTGGTCGGCGACAGCATTCGGATCCGGATCGATGCTCTCGCGGGATCTGGTCGAGCAGCAGGCGTTGCGCGAGCAGGATCTGGTCCGGCAGGAGCTGCTGGAAGCCCGTCAAGCCGTGTTGACCGAGCGGTCTCGGATCGCCCGCGAGCTGCACGACGTGGTCGCGCACCACATGTCGATGATCGCGATCCAGGCGCAGGCCGCGCCGTACAAGATCCCCGACCTGCCGCCGCCCGCACTGGAAACCTTCGCCGCCATCCGCGGCGCCTCGACCACCGCGCTGACCGAGATGCGCCGGGTGATCGGGCTGCTGCGGGACGAGTCGGAGGACGCCGAGCGAGTGCCGCAACCCGGTCTGGATGGGCTGGATGAGCTGGTCAAAGGGGCTCGGGCTGCCGGCATGTCGGTGGAGCTGACGATCACCCGGGGGCCGCAGGAGGAGGTGCCGCTCGGCGTCGACGTGTCGGCCTTCCGGATCGTCCAGGAGTCGCTCAGCAACGCCAGCCGGCACGCTCCAGGCGCGCGTACTTTCGTGGGGTCGCCTACGGACCGTCGACTCTGCTCGTACGAGTGACCAACGATCCGGCTCCGAGCGGTCCCCAGCACGTGGGCACCGAGGATCTCAAGCAGACCTCCGGCGGTCACGGTGTCGTCGGAATGCGCGAGCGGGTGGCTATGCTCGACGGCGAACTGGAGGTGGGCCCGACCGAGACGGGCGGCTTCGAGGTCCGGGCAGTTCTTCCAGTGGTACGAGAAACCGAAGGTGGCAGGCGTGACGATCCGAGTAATCCTGGCCGATGACCAGGCCATGGTGCGGGACGGCCTGTCGGCGGTGATCTCCGCGGCCGAGGACATCGAGGTGATCGGCGAGGCCGCGAACGGCAAGGAGGCGGTCGAGCTCGCTCGACAGCTCAACCCCGACGTGGTCGTTATGGACGTACGGATGCCGGTTATGGACGGCCTCGCCGCGACCGGCGAGATTGTCTCCCCGGACGCCGTGGACGGCCCACGAGTACTCATGCTCACCACGTTTGACCTGGACGAATACGTCTACGAAGCGCTGAGTCTGGGCGCCAGCGGCTTCCTGTTGAAAGACGCCTCCACCGAAGAGCTGGTCAACGCCGTACGAGTGGTGGCCGCCGGCGACGCGCTGCTCGCGCCGTCGATCACCCGCCGGCTGATCGCCGACTTCGCCGGCCGCCGCCGGCACGAACGACCCCGCCCGGAGGCCACCTCCGCGCTGACCTCCCGCGAAATCGACGTGCTGCGCCTGATCGCCCGCGGCATGTCCAACATCGAGATCGCCAAGGAACTCTTCCTCGCCGAGCAGACCGTCAAAACCCATGTCGGCCGCATCCTCGCGAAGCTCCAACTCCGCGACCGCACCCAAGCCGTCGTCTTCGCGTACGAAAACGGCGTCGTCGCCGACTCCCCGCCTCGCTAGCCGGCGCGGAACGTCCACACTTGACTCACGGCGACTGGGCCGCTGACCTCGATCGAGTTGCGACGCGGTTTTGTCGGAGCCGCCGAGGACCCGATTCGGGGGCGGCATCTTTCGTTCAAGCGCCGCCTGCGTGCGAATCAGCAGCGACTAGGGGCGGCCGGACGGCTCTGCAGGAGCTTGTCCGCCAGTTTCTGTGCGGTCTGTTGGAGGGACGCGGCGGGCTCGCCGGGCTTGCCCTCCGGGTCCGGTCCTTGCGGGCACGACGACTGGCCGTGGTCGGCGGTGCACATCGGTCCTCCTTCGGTGCGATCGGGAACAGGTCCACTGCACGGAAGGTATCCAGCGCGGCCGCGTTCTAAACCCCCACTTCGTGCCAAGGTCCGGCCGGTATGCCAAGGTTCTGGGACAGCTCGTGGATCGCCTGATCGACGGTCTCCGCGCTGGTGGGGGCATCCAGACGCACCTGCCAGGCCACCCGGCCGGTGTGCGCGTTGCGGGCCACCCGCAGCTGCACATGCTGGCCGACCCGTTCGGTCGCGAGGTGACTGGCCGTGATTTCGGCGGTGACCAGGTCCGGCAGGTTTCGCGGCGCG
The DNA here is from genome assembly GCF_010993775.1 of Fodinicola feengrottensis. Taxonomy (GTDB): domain Bacteria; phylum Actinomycetota; class Actinomycetes; order Mycobacteriales; family HKI-0501; genus Fodinicola; species Fodinicola feengrottensis. Next base: position 40,552 of record NZ_WOTO01000053.1, read on the forward strand.
GCGAGGCTCAGCGTCGTACGCTCCGCGTAGTCCTGCACCACCAACTCGCCACGATCAGCCTGCCATCTCGCGCTGCGCAGGTCCTCCCACCCGATCCGCCGCCATTTCTCTTCGGCCACAGGAAAATACAGCCCGCCACTGCCGCCGACCGCCTCCGGCGCCGCACCCGGGACGGCCGCGAAGGTCAGCACTCGCTCCCCCGGCTCGACCACCGACCGGGCCAGTTTTTGGCTGTGCCGCAGCGGTCGGGTCGCGAACCACACCCGGATCGCGTACACGCAACCACTCACCGCGAAAGCCACTAAGACGAAAATGAGCCAGCGCCGCAAATATGGCTGCTGCGTTTGCCCAGTGGCGTTGAGATACGTCTGCGCGCCCTGCTGAATGATGCCCGGCAGGAAGAGAATCAAAGTGAGACCGGACGCGAGCGCTGGCAGCCGGACGTAATTCACCACTGGAATGGGCAGCCACCGATGCGGGTGGTGCCAACGCCGCACGGTGTGGGCGAGAATAACGTCGGCGAGCGCGTAGACCGGGAAAAGCAGCAGATCATGCCCGATCACCGCGCCGAGAAACCACGCGCCAATCACCCATGCCGCCGGGTCTCCCAGCACCTGACCGACCACATAGCCAACCAGCGAAAAACACAGCAACACCAACGCCAACTGCCAAAGGTCAGCGCCATAAAGCTCGCGTGCTCTGCGCATCTCACGACCTCCGGAAGTCGATGGACGCGACCCATTTCGTGCAATGGACTCCCGGCAACGCCGGCACGATGATACGAGCCGGAAAGCCGTGGTCAAGGCTCAACGGCACGCCATTTACCCTCAACGCCAACAAAGCATCCGGATCAAGCACTTGGTTGGATTGTAAGGTCGCCTGCCCGAACAACCCGTTCTTCTCCACTGACCGGACATGCGCGGACCCCGGCGCCGGCATCCCAGCCAGCCGCGCCAAATCCCGCAGCCGTACGCCCGACCACGACTGGACGGTCGACCCATCCTTCCACGCAGGCGAGCGGAAGATCAGCGGTGTGTTGGCTCATCGAACGCAAGGTGGCCAAGTCCAGTTGTACGTCCCTTTCGCCGCCAGTCAAGGAAAGTCGCCAGGTATTGTCGACTTTCACGCCAGCCGCCACCGCCGTACGGTTAATCTGAAAGCTGGTTGGACCATTCCCGTACGATCGGCCGCGTGGCAACAGGAACGCGCCCCACCGGGAAATCCCACCGACGGTCTGGCCCGCGGTGATCGCCGCGACGAAAAGCGCACCACCAGCCACCAACCCGAGCGCTCCCCGTCGACTGATGGTCGCCGGCCGCGGATTCACCGCTACCAGCCCCTCTTCGTCAAGTGGTTCGGGTTTGGTATCGGCTTTGGCAATCTTCAACTCGGCCCACAGCGAACGCGATCGCAGCGCCTTCACCATCGTCCGGAATTTGAAGGACACATGGACGACGAACCCGCCGATAAACACCCAGGCGCCGTAATAGTGGCCCTCGTAAAAACTGAACCCGAAAACATAGTCGTACTGGATGTTCAACACCCCAGTCGCGACCTCGAAAAGAATCCCGCCGACCAACAGCAGCAGCGAAAGGCGTTCCAGGATGTTCGCGAGCGACCGGGCCGGCGGCCAGGCGAAGAGTTTCGGTACGACAGACCAGAGTTTGGCCAGGATGACCGGAACCAACACGATCCCGAGCCCGACATGCAACCCCTGCGTCAGCCGGAAAAGCCACGCCGGCCTCGTCGGCCAGTCGAAAAACGGGAGGTGCAGCCAGCCAACATCGCCCGGGAATGCCTGACCGAACTGCGGCCCGTACGCGATGAAGTCCAACAGCCCGGTGACAGTCACCAGCGGCAAACAGACCAGCAAGGTAACGCCGAATATCGAGGTCAACCAGGGTCCCCGCAGCGGACTCCGCCACCGATTCAGCTGGTCAAGACCGGGCGGCGGGTGCTCCTCGACCGTCTTCCACAGCCGCTGCGGAAAACCGTGACGGGGGGGCACTTGCGGCCGTCCAGTACGCTCCTTCAATGCGGGCACGCTGCCACCGTACGACAACGCCGTGCCCTAACGACCCCTACGCAACCATCGGTAAGATACTCGCAAGATCTCCCGAATCACCCTGAATCAAGTCGTTAGTCGAGCTCGCGAAACCACCATTTCTCGATTTTCGCCATACCAAACCCATCGCGCGGACCAGTTCGCACTTGTAGTGTCACCGCTCGCCGGCCACCTCGGCACCGGAGATGAGGGCCCGTTGGGTCGGGTCGGTGGCCTTGCGCGGATCGAGTGTCAGCTTGATCCGCTGGGTGGTGGCCGTCGCGGCCCTCGCGTCGGCGCCGGCCTCCACGACCCAGAACCGCACTTTCGCGCCGGGTGCTATCGATTTCTCCACGACAATGCTCAGCTCCAGCTCCACTGGCCCGACCTCGAACCGCAGGTCCGCCTGCTGGCCGGCATTCATCGCGGTAGTCAGCTCAGCCCGCAACTGCCCGATGCTCCGCCAGCTCTACCGCCATCGGCCAGATCCCCTCGTGAGGTCGACTTCGTCCGCCCCATTGTTCCAGGTAAACAGCCTACGCATCCCCCCATTCACGATGCGGATGGCGCACAATCGCGAGATGGCAGCAGGTGGGTACGAATCGTGGTTCGTCAGCGCGCGCGAACCCGGCGGCAGGCGCGCTTTATGGATCCGGCACACGCGGCACGAGCCGGCGAGCGGCGCACCGTCGGCCTCTTACTGGTGCACGACCTTCGACCCGGAACCCGCGGCGGTCAAACAGATTCTGGCCACCGACGACACTCCCGGCAACCCGGATTCCTTTGAGGGCACCGCAACTTGGGGCGGTCACCGCAGCTCCTGGTCGCTGCGCGTCGCGTCCGACGAGCCGACGCTGCGACCCTTGCGGCCATCCGTGCTTTATCGTCTTCCTTTGCCACGTACAAAAGTGGAGGTGCCTGTTCCGGACGGCACGATCAGCGGCACGGTCGACGTGGACGGCCGGCGCTGGGCGATCGACCGATGGAGAGCGACCGTCGGCCATAATTGGGGAACGGAACACGCCGAGCAATGGATTTGGCTGCATGCGGCGGAATTCACCGGACCGGTGACCTGGGTTGACCTCGTGTTGGCCCGGGTACGCGTCGGCGGCCGGCTCACCCCGTGGGTTTGCTCGGGTTCGGTGCGGATAGGCGCCCACATCTTCGCGCTCGGCGGCCTCGGCCGACGGGCCCGGGTCGAAACCCTGACCGACAGCGGCGCGACGCTCGCCATCCCCACGCCCGGAGGGCACCTCGACATCGAAGTCGCATTGAAGCACACGGCCGCGTTGACATATCGCGACCCGTCCGGCAGCACCCGCCATGTGCGACACACGGCCAGCGCCACCATGGAAATCCTTACGAACGGAAGACAGTCGACCACCACGACCGGCGCCGCTTTCGAGGTGGGCTCCCGGGAAACAGACCTGCCAACGCTTGATCTTCCGTTGGAGGACTGAGAAATCACCCTCCTGAAGCAAAGTGCGAGCTACTGCGGGGCCGGTGTGGGCTGGGTGGCGCGGGCGGCTGGTTGTACGGCTGACCTGGCGTCGGCGGATTCACCGAGGGCGGAACAGCGCGCTGCTCGTCGCGGCTCCGCCGGGCGTGATTAAGCAAATCCTGACCACGCGCCACATCCGCCGGCGGCAGCAAGGGCGGTGGCTGCTGACGAGCCCGCTGCTCCAACTGATCAATCCGCGCAGCATTCGTGTTGTGCCCAGACTGCGCCAATCCAAGCCCCGAATCATGCCGATCCAGCCGCTCATCCGCTCGATCAAGCCGACTCCGCACACCACTGGTATGCGCATCAAACTCACTACGCACCCGCCGCTCCCCAGCCGCGAACCGTGCCTGAATCGTATGATCCTGCTGCGCCAACCGCCCCTCAAAATACTGCCGCTGAGCAGCCAACTGACTCTGAGATTCCTGCCGTACGGCCGCCAGCTCCGCCGCGACTGCGCCTGCAGCGCGTCGACGCGCTGATTCGTACCGGTGAGCCGCTGGCTCAGAGCGCGGATCGCCCGGGACGTGACGCCCAGCAAACCTCGGTGCTTGCGCGCTTGGGCGGCGATTGCGTCATCGTGCTGCTTGAACTTGTCCAGCGGCTCGGTGTCGGGATCCTTGCCCTCAGCGCGATCCTTGACCGCCTGCTTGCTGGCCTTGCGCACTTCTCGATATTTGCTGAAAAGTGTCTGCGCTACGCCAACCGCAGAGCCGACAACCACCCCCGGAGTGGCGCTGATCGCTGCGTCAATGAGCTTCTCATCGAATGTCTGAGGGTTCAGCGCTATCCAAACGCCTATTGATGTCAAGGTGCCAGCAACGACGTTGACCGGCGTAAAGATCGCCGTGGACAACCCCGCGTTCTTGGCCTCTTCAACGAATTGCTTCTGGTATTTCGGCTCGGTGACATTGCCACGCTCAAGGGCCCGAACCACCATGCTCTTGTGGCCATTGCCCTGTCTTCGGCCACCATAGCGGCTGCCGCTCGGGCCGCTGGTCATGACTGCTGCAAGTACGCGCAGCGATTGGCCACGATCGCTGGAAGCGACCGCGCGACAAGCACGCCGATTTGCTCGGCGGTCATCTGCGGATCATCCAACCCCGCGTGGAACTGACTGACGCCGTCCCAGATCGACGAGTCGTAAACACTCCTCGACCAGATCGTGTAGATGTCGGAGTAGACCTTGAGCAGAACCCGGCCTTCGCGGCCGATGCGAAAGTAGAGACGGTCGTCAAGACTGTTACCGAGAGCATCGCCAGTGGGGAACAGCCGGTGCGATCGAAGGAACTCAAGCCCGGATTCGGTCTCGGGATCGAACTCCGCCAGCGTGCCCCACTTCGACAGGTTGTCGACAACAGCCGGAACGTCGACTGGTGGTTTGTCGGGCGCCTGCGTTGCCACCGTCTCGAGGGTAGCCAGCTCTTCCAGGGTCGAACGGCCAAACTCACAGCGGCTCGATGCCTCCGGGTCAGCGTAGGTGAGCTGCCAGATCGTGTACTCGTCCTTGCTGAGCGTAACCGTGTCAGTTGCTGTCACGACCTCGTACTCCGCGATTTCGGAGTCGGCGTCCGGGGCGGTGTCATACCAGGTCCCGCCGTCGAAGCCGATGGGGACGATGACCTTGGGCACGAAAGAACCTCCGTGTGTGTACGCGGCAGCGAGGCCTCAGCGTACCAAGTAAGCGCGCGTTAGCGGAGGGTTATGAAAGCCAGCAACCCCGCACCGGAGTAGGCCGGGCGGGGTGCTGATAAGACGGACCGTCAGGCCGTGAAGCCGTGGGCCTTGGTGCTGGAGACAAATGTACGCCACTGCTCTGGGGCGAATCGCAGCACGGGTGAGGACTCGCCGAGCTTGGTGTCCCGTACCGCTACAACCGCGCTCGCGTTGCCGGCTTCCACGCAACTCGCGGTGTTGCCGCTGCGACTGCTCTTGCGCCAGTTACTGACATTTGTCATGTGTCGACTCCTTGAATGAGCTCGATGGATTTCTCCGGGCTCAAAGACACTTGGAAAATCCGGTCCCACAGAACTTCGTACCGCTGGACTTGGCTCTTGTCGGTAACCGTCAGTTCATTGGTCTCAGCTTCAACGACCGCCACGCGCTCCGAAGCCCCCACATCGAAGAGAAAGAAGGCGGTCAAGGGAGGCGAGTACTGGCTGAACCTGACATTCAACGGAACCACTCGCAGGTCGACTGTCGGCAGCGACGCCATCTCTACGAGGTATCGAAGCTGCTTGGTCATAACACGCGAAGGAGCTGTTTGCCGCCGGAGTAGACCTTCGTCGAGAATGGCCGTGTATTTGACCCGATCGCCTTCCCGACGAAGGATCTCCTGCCGCTTAACGCGTCCGGCTGCCGCTGCTTGCCCATCGACCGCGATCGCCGACTCCCTGTCCGCATATCGGATCTCGACATATTCAGGACACTGCAGCAATCCGGGAAAGAACACCATTGAATACTCGCAGATTCGGCGAGATGTTCCTTCCAGTTCAGCGAAAGCAGCCTGACGCTCGGGCATTCCGCTGGTCTTCCACCACATTTGTTCGTTGGCTTCGCGGGCGACCAAAATCAGCGTACTGGTGAGTTCCTTGTCGACCTTCAGGGCTTCCAGGATGTTCATGACGAGGGCGAGGTCGGGGGCGGTTTCGCCGGTTTCCAAGCGGGAGATGCGGGCGCCGGAGGCACGTACGAGCTTGCCGAGTTGACCCTGCGACAGCATCGCCTCATTGCGCAGCCGGCGGATCTCCTCGCCGACCCGCTTGCGGCTGAACTTCGGTCCCCCGCTGCTCGGCAAGCTGCCCTCCGTTGTGACCGTACGGTCCCGTAAACGTTCCGGTGGCGTAAAGGCTACCTCATCCGACTGGCCGCCGTTTTTCATGACCCAACCCTCCCGTGCTGGCGCGGCGGATAAATCCGCCCGAACTGGTTGCAGAGCGCGGCCGCTGTGTGCCATCGTCCGGATGGTAGCGCAAACTTACGCGGCCTTACGATACCGCAAGCGCATATTTGCTTCTTATTATGAGCACACAGGAGGGCGAGATGCAGCTGTACGAGCACCGGCTCGACGGGCCTCTGTCCGTACGTGGGATGCGGGCGATGTTCGCCGTCGCGATCACCCGGCCGATCAGCGAAAGGGCTCGGGCCGAGCTTTTCGACCGGTGGTGCACGGGGCTGCAGCGGCAGGCCGCGGCGCGCCGGATCGTGTGGATGCCGGCGAGCGGCGAGGCGTACACGGCGGCCGAAGTCCCGACGACCCGCGTCGAGGCCGTTTTGCTTCGAATCCTGGAGCAGTCGCCAGTGCTGCCGCCATCGCCGCGGCAGCCCGCCGACGCGCAGACCCGATAGGGAATCCGATGCCGTACAAGGAAAGACGCCTGCCCAGCATCCGTATCCAAACCGCGAGCGACCTGTGGACGTGGGCCGGCGAAATCTCCGTCACTACTCAACTGCTTCGCCGCGCGGAGAGCACGTGGGGCGCCTCCCTACCCAACGCCCGGTCGGCACGTGTGCTGCTCTTCAAGGCGAGCGACCTGCTCCGCGAACGCGCGCATATCGAAGCCGGCGAGTGGAATCGGCGCTGGCGACCTCTCCGGCACATCGTGCTTGGCGTGCTCGGCGGTCCGATCGTCGTGCTGGCGGGCAGCTCTCTCCCGCTGCCGATCTACCTGGGCGTGCCGATCGTGCTCGTGCCCGCGTTGCTGGCGAGTGTGACGATCGGCTGGCTCGCGATGACCTGCCGCTTCCGCCGCCTCGACCACACAGCCACACCTTGCGAGGCCGCCGACGCCATCCTGGCCCAGACCAGCCCGATCGGCGATGAATCGGGGCGATCGGAAAGATCGCGGCTGGACACCCGCATGAACGTCCTCATGGCCGGACGCAGAGCCGGCGCGATGCGTACGAAGGTGCGGCTGCTCGAAGAGCCAGAACGCATAGCGGCCGCGCGTTTCCCTTCAGCGTTGCTGAAAGACTGCACCGACGCGAAGTCACATCTGTACGCGGCAATGGTTTTGCTTGAAGAGTTGGAAAACAGCCTGCGCAAATTCCCCAAGCGACCCTGACCCGGTTCGCCGGCGAAACTGGAGGGTAGTCTGGGCTTCGCAGCGCAAGGCGAGGAGGAAGTCGTTGGTACGAGCGAAAACCGGGCTCGGGGGGATGGCCGACCGGCTCGGTCGGGGATGGTGGACCTGGCCCGCGACCAGTTCAGCGGCTTGGAGGGGCTCTACCGGCGGTTCGGGCCGGTGTGCCGGCTCGGCGGCTACACCTACTTGCTGGGCCCGGAGGCCAACCAGTTCGTCTTCGCCCATTCCGAGCTTTTCAGCTGGCGCGAGGCCTTCGACGTCCTCGTGCCGGTCGACGGCGAGACCGCGATGATCGTCAGTGACGCGCGACGATCACCACCGGCGCCGCCGGCTCGTGCAACCGGCCTTCACTCGGCGGCGATCGACGGCTATGTCGCCATCATGGCCACGCATGCCCGTAAGACGGTGGATTCTTGGCACCCCGGCAGCGAAATCGACCTCTACCAGGAATTCCGGCGGGCGATCCGGCATGGCACGATCACCGCGCTCTTCGGCGAGCGGTTGGCCGCCGATGAGCCGGTTTTCGGTGCACAGCTGCAGATCGCGCTGGACCTGCTCGACCAGAGCCCGCTGCTGCTGCCCATCCGGAAGAACCTTCCCGCGTACAAGCGGGCGATCACGGCCCGCGAGAAGGTCCGTGACCTCGTCCAGACCGAGGTGGACCGCCGGCGGTCCGCCGACGAGGACTCGGCGGACGTGCTCACCGCTTTGGTGCGCGGCCGCGATGAGGACGGTTCAGGGCTGTCCGACCTGGAAATCGCCGACCAGGTGATCAGTCTTATCGCCGCTGGCTACGAAACCACCAGCGCCGCGATGGCCTGGGCCACCCGAGCCGTGCTGGTCGACCCGGCGATTTTCGAGCAGCGCGCGAGCCGAAGTCGCCGCCGCCGCCGTGCCGGCCGGCCGCGACCTGACCGCCGACGACCTGCCGCAACTGTCCTATCTGGACAACGTGGTCAGTGAGACTCTCCGGCTTTATCCACCTGGGCCGATCGACCTGCGCAAATCCATCAGCGCCTTCGATTTCGAAGGCCACCACATCCCGGCCGGCACCTCGATCATCATCAGCCCGTACGTGACCCATCGGCTGCCGGAGCTCTGGCCAGAGCCCACCCGGTTCGATCCCAGTCGCTGGTCTCACCAACGCAAGCCCGCACCGTACGAATATCTGCCCTTCGGCGGCGGCACCCATCGCTGCATTGGATCGATGTTCGCGACAACGGAAGTGAAAACGATGCTGGCTCACTTCGTACGAGAGCGCCGCGTCGAGCTTCTCAGCACGTCCGACGCGGCCGTTGGGCTTGCGACGATGCGACCCAAACACGGAATTCCCGCACGCGTTCTTTCTTGAAGCCTACGGATGCCGGCCGACGAAACAGAGGAATTCGGTCTGCAGGTCGGCGTCCGGCGGCGGCGTGACCTTCGGGCCGAAAGCCCAGGGCTGGCGCAAAAACTCGTCCATTGGCTTGAAATGCTCGTACACGTGCGCGACCACTTCCGGGTCCAGTTTCTCGTCGCCGCCGGTGGCGCGGGCCAGATCCCAGGTGTGGATCAGTACGTCCTCCGGCAGCGCTTCGAGGCTGTCCTTGAAAGGCAACGGACCGACCGGTGTCGGCAGCGCGACCTTCAGGCAGTCCGGATCGTCGATCGCGACCGTCATACCGGCGCTGATCCGTGCCCAAGCGGCCGCCAGATCGGCATCAGGCCGCACTTGCGGCAGCTTCCCCATGTCGGCCACCGGCACGCCGTACACCTGCTCCGGCTCCAGGCCACGCACGGTCGCGAGCACGCGGCGGGCCTCGTTGATCACATGCGCGACCACATCCCTTGCCGTCCAGTCGGGGCACGGCGTCGGCGCCTCCCACCGATCCGCCGGCACCGCCTCAACCCGCGCCTGAAACCCGTCGGCGGCCCGCCGGAACCGCTCCGCCTGCTCGGACATCGTCATCCTCGTCCCCCTCTGATCTTGGTGACTCCAGTTTAGGTAGGAGAAATCCTACCTGTCAATTGTCCGGAGGTACGCGAGGACCGCGAGGACGCGGCGGTGGGAGTCCTCGGTGGGCGGCAGGTCGAGCTTGGCGAAGATGTTGCCGACATGCTTGCCGACGGTGGCCTCGGAGACGACGAGCAGCCGGGTGATCGCCGCGTTGGAGTGGCCTTGCGCGATCAACCCGAGCACTTCCAGCTCACGGGTGGACAGTCTGGCCAGCGGGTCCGAGTTGCGGCGCAGCAACTGGCGTACGACCTGCGGATCGACGACGGTGCCGCCGTCCAGGACCTGGCGCAGCGAGCCAATGAAGTCCTCGATGTCCACGATCCGGTCCTTGAGCAGGTAGCCAACCCGCTGGCCACCCCGAATCGATCGAGCAGCTCAGCGGCATAACTCTGCTCGACATACTGGCTGAGCGCGACCACCGCGAGCGTCGGGTCGGCTTGGCGCAGGCGTACGGCCGCGCGCAGGCCCTCGTCGGTGAAACCGGGCGGCATCCGGATGTCGGTCACCACCAGATCCGGCCGGTACGCGGCGACCGCACTTTCCAGCGCCTCGGCGTCCCCGACGGCGGCGACCACCTCGAAACCGAACCGGGTGAGCAGGCCCGCGAGGCCTTCGCGCAGCAGCACGCCGTCCTCGGCAAGGACTACTGAGCCGCTGGAAGGCACGGGATCTCCACGCGTACGAGGGTCGGACCGCCGACCGGACTGGACAGATACATTTTGCCGTCGGCGACCGCGACCCGGTCGGCGAGCCCGGTCAGGCCACTGCCGCCGCGCGGGTCTGCGCCGCCATGACCATTGTCGACAATGTCGATTTCGACGACGTTGTTGTTCAACCGTAGGAAAACTTCCGCTCTCGTGCGCCGCTGTGTTTGACGACGTTGGTGAGGGCCTCGGAAATCACGAAATAGGCGGCGCCTTCGAGGTGCGCCGGCAACCGGCCGGGCAGGGCCGCGTCGACGCTCACCGGCACCGCCGTACGATCCGCCAGCTCGGCCACCGCGGCCGGCAGCCCGCGGTCAGTGAGCACCGGCGGATGAATGCCGCGGATCAGCTCCCGGAGCTGTTGCATCAGCTCTTTGGCCTGGTCATGGGCATCGGCGACGGCCTTGCCGGCGGGTGAGTCGGGTGCCGTGTCGAGCTTGGCGAGGCCCAGCTGCATGGTGGTCAGACCCAGCAGCCGCTGCTGCGCGCCATCGTGCAGGTCACGCTCGATCCGCCGGCGCTCGGCCTCGAAAGCGTCCACCAACCGGGCCCGCGACCGGGACACCTCCACCAACTCCGCCCTGAGCTGATCGGTGTCCGCGCCCTGCAACAGCGCCCGCGCCACGATGGCGTGCAGTGCGGCCAAAACACTCCACGCGTACGGTACGAGCGGCAGCAGGATCAAGCCAAGGAGCGCGTACGGTAGCGCCTGGCCGGCGCTGGTGAGCTGCCCCAACCCGAAGGCGATCGGACCTTCGCCGGCGCCCACCAGGAATGGGCAGAAAAGCAGGATCGCCTCGACCCCGATCAGCAGCCAGACACTGCCGTACGCGAGCGGGATAACAGTGACGAACAGGGCCGCGTACGCGCATTCGCGCCAGGTCGCGGGATCGGTGTAGAGGTTTCGCAGCCACTGCCACGGATCGGCCCGCCAGGCCTTTTTGGGTAGTGGACGGGAATCCACCAGGGCGAGCCGCCGGCGCTCCACCCATCCCAGCGGCGCGGCGACCAGCGGTCCACCGGCCGCGAGCATGATCGCGCCGATCAGGAACCAGATCGCGATCGCAGGGACATTGCCTTGACCGCTCACATGCACGGCGACCAGCCAGGGAATGGCCAGGAACCCGAGCGGAACGGACGCGAAAGCGACCAGGAATCGGGGTCGTCACGAGATATGCCAGCGCGCGCCAAGGCCAGCTGGTGAGCAGGAAACGCTTCGAGAGCAGCGCCTGCGCGACAGTTGTCGGTTGAGTTCGCATACCGGTCACGCTAGCCATCCTGCCCTTAACCGACATCGGGGCAAAACGTAATCCTGTGGGTATAGCCAGCCCTACCTCGCGATGGTGGTCCAGCGTAGTGCGGCCTGACCTCGCTTTTCGGTTGGCTGCAGATGCCCAACGCGTTTCACCGAAGGAACCCCATGAAATCTCGCATTGCAGCGGTGGCCTGGATCGTCGGCGCCGCCAGTTTTTTCGTCGCACATATCGTCACCCAGCTCGACTGGCCCACCCCGTACAGCTGGGCCGGCAACAATATCAGCGACCTCGGCAACCTGCATTGCCAGATCTGGGACGATACAAGGCCGCGGTATGTCTGTTCTCCTGCGCATGCCGTCATGAACACGGGTGTTTTCGTCGAAGGCGCGCTCGTCATTCTCGGGCGTTCTGTTGACGGTTTCACTTTGGAAACGTGGTCTTCTTTCGTGGACAGCTCGGATTCTGCTGCTGATCGACGCCGGTGGCTATTTGCTGGTCGCGCTCAAACCCGCTGACCTGGACGAAAACCTGCACTTGTTGGGCGCGTTACTGATCATGGGCGCCGGCAATCTCGGCCTACTGCTGGCCGGGTTTTCCCTTCGTACGCGCGCCCTGCGACTCTTCACGTTGGCGACTGCCGCGGTTTCCAGCACGGCCGGCGTGCTGTTCTTTGGCCAGGTCGATCTGGGAATCGGGCTGGGCGGGACCGAGCGGGTCGCCGTTTTCGCGCTGGAGATCTGGACCGTAGTCGTCGCGATCAGTCTACTGCGGGCAGAAAGTCGGAGAATTCGACGAGAAAACAGTCGATCGTACGCACCTCTTCCGCATCCAACTGGCGGCGCGGGGCGCGACAATATGCGCTCTCAAACCACCCACGGCGTACCGAAATCAGCTTTTCGGGGCGATGATCAGCTCGATGTCGAGCATCCAGTACGAAATGTAGGGCAGCAGCCGGCGGTGCAGATCCCACGCGCCGGGCTGGTCGCCGGCGGCGAACCGGCGCCAGATTTCCACATAGATCTCGGTAAAGGAGCAGCCTGGCTGGGTGCCGACCGCGCCCCGCCGGGCCGCGTCGGGCAGCTGTACGCCGGCATAGCCCTCCAGCGCCGGCAGCGCCGGATCGCCGGCCGCGAGCTCGCTGATCAGCTGGCCAGGCGGGCTCGACTCGACCTTGACGAACCGTAGGTTGCGATGGTCGCGGGCGATCGCGGTCAGGTCGGCGGCGGCGAGGCTGCTGCCGGTCTCGGTCGGCGCGTACTGCAGCACCACCGGCGTCGGGGCGACGGCGGCCAGGACGGCCCGGATGTGGTCACTGACCGCCGCACGCGACGGGGACAGGAAATGCGGCGGTAGCAGATTGATCAGGTCCGCGCCGGCCTCGACGGCCCGCTGGGCGCGCGGGACGGCGAGCCGGGTGGCGTGGTCCTGGACCGCCACGATCGCCGCCACACCCTTGTTGTGGCGCGTCTGCGCCAGCAGCACCTCGGTCAGCGTGGCCCGCTCCGGCTCGGAGAGCTTGTGATATTCGGACGCGAAGCCGGGGAACATCACGCTGCTCACGCCGGTGCCGAGCACATGCCGGACGACCCGGCCGAACCCGGCCACGTCGATCGCGCCGTCCTGGGTGAACGGCACCTCCAGGACCGGGCTGACGCCTCGTACCAGCGCTTCCGCCGTCTCGGGCGCGGCCACTTCCGCTTCAGTAGTGGTCAATCCAACCCGCCCCCGCCATTGGTCTTCCGGGATTTCAATGTCATGTTCGGTATCCCGAAGCATAACTCATGCGGCCTGCGTGTTGAAGCAAGTCTTTGGCTGTTCGATATGCCATGCTTGCCCTGATTCAGCATGTTTCGTACCCCGCGGCAACACCCGGGAGGTATGGCGAAATGCCAGAACGTACGCAGACGGCCGAGCTCATCCGGTCGGAGCTGGCCCGCGCGCTCAGCTCGGACCCGCAGACCGCTCACCAGCGGCTCGCCGCCCTGATGGCCACCCTCGACGACGAGGGCCGCCAGGTCCTGTTGGAGATGTTCAACTCGACCTCCGCCCTCGTCGACACCTAGCCGCCCCACCCCGCGTGACGGGACCTCAGCGCAGAGCGAGCGGACAAAGAAGGGCGTAACGCCGGGGCGAAGATCGACGAACCAGGGAAGGGACTGGTTCGTCGGCAGTGAGGATGATCTTGAATCGGCAGGCGCGTGGTGACTGGGCAAGGGCGCCCCGGCGGGGGTCGGCGGCAGCCATGCCGCTGATCTCCGTGCTGACGGCGGCGCATGGCGACCGGGCCGATTTTCTGGTCGAGGCTGGCGAAAGCCTCGCCGCGCAGGTGCTGCCGGCCGGCTGGGAAATGGAGTGGGTCGTCCAGGAGGACGGTGAGAAACCGCAGCTAGCGGACGCGGTCACCGCCTTCGGCTTCGCCCGCCACGAGGCGCATGGCGCGGCGCTGGGCGCGGCCGCGACGCGCAACCTGGCGTTGGCCAGGGTCGGCGGCGAGCTCCTGCACGTGCTCGACTCCGACGACCTGGTGGTGCCCAACGGACTCGCGGTCTCCATCGAGGCGTTCCGCACCCGGCCCTGGCTGCACTGGGTGTGCGGGCAGGCCGACGACCTGATGCCCGATGGCACCCGGGTGCCGGTTTCGGCCATGCTGCCGCCCGGCCTGATCGAGCCCGGCATGGTCAGCGACCACCTCACCGCGTACGAGCTGCCCCCGATCCACCCGGCTGGCATGACCATGCGCACCCTGCTCACCCGGGCCGTCGGCGGCTGGGCCGGCATCCCACGCAACGAGGACAACTCGCTGCTGATCGCCGTCACCGAGCTGAGTTTTGGTTATCTGCTGCCGGAAGTGACCTGGCTGCATCGCAAACACGAAGGCCAGATCACCACGGACGACCGCTCTATTCCGATCTGGTGCCGACCTCACTTTTGGTCGTGAGACAACGCATCGCCGCCCTGCGCGAGATCGGCCTGCAGTTCCCGCCGCCCCCTCCCGAGAAAAAAGCCGCCGGTTAACCGACTGTCACCCGGTGGGTGGCGCCCTGCGTGCCACCCACCGCAACGTCAACGACAAGCGGACGCAACGAAACCACCTGCACCGCTGGATCCGCGTGCACGATCCGGCGGGCATGGGATCGTACGGTGACCCGCACGGTTGACCCGAGCTGACTGGGATCGGCGACGGCCAGCGTGCCGTTTCCCCAGCCCACCGCCGAAGGTGCCGACGCGGTCACCGATCCGGCCGTGCCAGCACCGAAAAACACCGCCAACTCCTGGCCGGTGATCGTACGAACGGCCTGCACGTCAGCGGTGTTGGTCAGCACTCGGGTCAGCCGGGCGATGGCCAGCCCGGCCACCGTCGGCGCGGGCACCACGCCGTACGCATAATGCGCGCCAACCGGATTCGTGCCGTGGTCAAGGAAAACGCTCTGGTAGTGCCGGGTGTACGGGTCGGTGGAGCCCTTGGTGTTCGCGCCGGTGTCCACATCTCGCCAGGCTCCGGTACGAGATTCTCGCTTCAGCGCGACTTTCCCCTTTTCCAGCAGGAAATATCCAGCCACTCCCGGAAGGTCCAGCCACCGCGGGTCCGACGCGGTCCAGGAGCCGTCTGACGCGTACGAGCGGCCGTCGACCAGCAGTGGCGCGCTGGTGCTCCGGTTCTCGATCGTCGTCCGTACGACTGCGCCGGACGCGTCCGTGATGCCCGCGCCAAGGCAGATCACCGCCTCTGGCGTGAAGAACCACGACTTGTGGGCCGTCAGCGTGCCATCCTGCGAAACGAAGTCCAGCGCCTGCGCGCCATGCCCGCTGTCGAGGCCGACGCCACCGACGAAGGCCTTCGAGGACAACGGTGTCGAGCCCAATGCCGGTGGTGTGGACGCTTTCGTTGTCGTACCAGGCAGCAGCAGGGTCGCGTCCACAGTTGGCCAGTACGCGTCGGAGTAGTGACCTTGTTGGTTCGGCAGGAAAACGTAAAGGCAGCCGTCGCCGACGTACCAGCCGTGCAGGTTCTGCCCGTTGATGGACTCGTAGCGGCAGATCCGCGTCGACCCCACGCCGAGGGACGCGGTCCACCGAGCGGTGGTGTGCACCATTCGGTCTTCCTGCGGGAAAGTGCGGTGCACCGGGACGGCCGCGGCGGCCTTGCCCGCGGACCCGGCGAGCAACTGCTCGGCGAACTCGACACCCGGCACGCCGACCGGATCGTTGAAAGGCGCGAACCGGTGTACGTCCGGGACGTCCAGATAGGGCGCCCAGGTGTCGTCGGCGATCCACTTGCGTACCAACGAAGTCAGCTCCGTGGAGCCAGACCGCAACGCGAGCAGGACGACCGCGGAGATCAGGATGTGCCCGGCGTCGTGGCCGGTTTCGCTCTGCCGGGACAACATCGCCGCGTACGGTCTCGAGCATCGCGCCCTGCGCGACGAAAGGCGCGTACACGTCCGAGACGGTGGCGATGATCTTTTGCTGTACGTCCGCGGCCAACTGCCGGGATGCCTTCGCTGTCACGTACATCAGTGCGGCGACCGTGGTCAGCAGCACCAGGCCGTAATGTCCTTGATAGGGAACGACATCGTGCTGGATGAACGACCCGTCCGGGTGGAATCCGTCGCTGCGGGTCACCCGGGCGACCACGTTCGCCGCGCCGCCGCCGGCCACGTCGGTGACCGCGTCCATCGCGGCCGACACCCGGACCGCGTCGCCGACCATCGCGCCGGCGATCACCCCGATCAGGGACTTGTCGGCCCGGTTCGCGCCGGTCTCCACCAAACCTGGCGTGTTCGTACGGAAATTCGGGTCCGCGTTGAACCGCAGCACCGGCCGTAAATACCGCGCACGGTCCTCAGTGGACACCTTGTCCCCAAGCGCGGCAAGGATGTGCAGCACCAGTAGGGCACGCCGATCTCGTACGAATACCAGTTGCCGATCTCCGCGGTGTTCTCGTTGTATTCAGTGGCGTAGAGAATCTCCAGCGCGGCGACGATCCGGGCGTCCATCCCGGCTTTTTGGCTCAGCGCCGAGCCGGGAGTGGCCCAGTCCACCGCGATCGCCCGCAAACGCGCGTACATGGTGGGGAAATAGTCGCTGCCGTGCCCTTTCGGCAGGTCTACCCAGAGCTGAGTGGATCCGGCCGCGGTGTTCATCGTCGTCTCGTACTCACTGGCGATGTCGTCCAGCCGCCCCAATGCGCTCGTACGCTTGGCCGAAACCCTCCCCTTGCCGACCTGCAACTCTCGGTACGCCGCGACTATCCCAGCGAAGTCGTCCGTCGCCCCCAAGGAGATCTTGGAGGCGAGCAGCGGAACACCTCCCGCGGCCGCCGATGAATACTTCAGAAAATCTCGCCGACTAGCCGCCATGGGGGGCACCCTTCAGTCAGATGGCTACAACAACTTTCCGTTCACCCGCTGCGGAATGCGCCACGGGTTGTCGTCTCGTACGGCTGGCGGCAGGAACTCGGCCGGCACGTCCTGGAATGCCACTGGGCGCAGGAACCGCTCGATCGCCGCGGTGCCAACCGAAGTGGTGGCGGACGCGGTGGTGGCCGGGTACGGGGCCGCCGTGCTGCTGAGCCCAGCTCACCGTCACCCCGGTCGGCCAGCCGTTCCACAACACCCGGCCGGCCTTTGCCTGCAGAATATCCAAAACCGGCTGAACGAAGTCGGCCTCGCTGACCTCGCCGTGCACGGTCGCGGTGAGGCTCGGCTCCACCCGCGCCAGCAGCGCGGCCAGTTCGGCGGCGTCCGAATAGGACACCACCACCGAGGTCGGACCGAAGCACTCGCTGCCGAGAACGTCGTGCGCCGCCGTGAAAGTGGCCGCATCAGCCGCGATCAGAGTCGGGCCGAGGTCCTGCTCGGAAACGAAAAGCACGTCGACGCCCGGAGTTTCCCGCAGCCGCGCGACCCCGGAGCTGTAGCCGTCGGCGATTTTCGCGTTCAACAACGGCTGCACGGCAGCACCTGAGGCGGCCTTCACCAGCGCCGACTCCAGACCATGGCCGGCCGGCAGGAAAAGCAGCCCCGGCTTGGTGCAGAACTGGCCGGCGCCAAGCGTGAACGAGCCGACATAGCCGGTGGCGATGTCGTTCCCGCGATGGGCGACCGCCGCCGGAGTAACCACCACAGGGTTGATGCTGCCCAGTTCCCCATAGAACGGGATCGGCGTCGGCCGCGCGTTCGCGATGTCGAACAACGCCCGGCCGGCTCCCAGCGAGCCGGTGAAGGCTCCGGCCGTGATCCGCTCGTCCTTCAGCGCGGTCACCCCGGGCTGAACACCGGTGATCAGCGCGAAAACACCCTCGGGGGCGCCGGCCGACACCAACGCGGACGCGAGGATTTCGGCCGTACGAGCGGCCAGCCGCGGATGTCCTGGATGTCCCTTGTGGACGACCGGGCAGCCGGCCGCCAGCGCGGATGCGGTGTCGCCACCGGCAACGCTGAAAGCAAAGGGAAAGTTGCTCGCGCCGAACACCAGCACCGGGCCGAGCGCGACCAGCAGCCGGCGCAGGTCCGGCCGCGGGCCCATCCCCCAGGCCTGGTCGGCGTGGTCGATGGTGGCGCCGAGAAAGGCACCTTCGTCCAACACAGTCCCGAAAAGTCGCAGCTGGAAGGTCGTACGCTTCAGCTCGCCAGCCAGCCGCGGCGCGGCCGGCAGGTGACTTTCCTCAGCCGCCAACGGAATCAGCTCATCGGCGTGCGCGTCCAAAGCGTCGGCCGCGGCGACCAGCCAGGCGGCCCGCTCGCGCGGCGTCGCGGCGGCCATTGGACCAGCCGCCGCGGCGGCCGCTGCCAGGATGTCTTCGAGCTGGTCAGCGGTGGTCTCCGGTACGTCAGTCATGCCCCTGCCTTCGCGGTTGTGGCTCCTTCGCGCCGGGTCGCCGCGGCGACCGCCGAGCGCAGGTCGGCCCAGCGCGCCGGGCCGGCCAGCCCCAGGTGATACAGGTGCAGCTCACCGGCTCCGGCCGCACCCAAAGAGTCCACATAGGACGCGATGTCCGGCATGCGCGCGGCAGCCACCGCGGTGACGTACGCGCCAACCACCCCATTGTCCGGTACGGCCGCGCGGGCCCGCCGGACGGCGTCCAGCGAGCGCTCGCCGGGCTGCCAGGCGGGGACCACCACGGCGTCGACATCGGCCGCGCTGGTGGGCGTCAGGCCGACCAGCGCGCCGGTCGTCCACGGGTCCGGATCGGCGTGCAGGGTCAGCCGGAGGCCGCTGGGCAGCGCCCCGATGACGGCCTGGCGCAGCCGGTCGACACTCTCATGCCGCTTACGCAGCAGCATCGCGGTCAGCTCGGTCGGCAGCTCGTCGGTGGTTCCGCCGAGATCCCCGGTCGCGATCAATCGGAGAATTTCCTCGCGCAGCAGCAAACGTACGGCCGTGGGCTCCAGCCCGTCGGCACGCCACGAAACCGCACAACCGGCGCAGCAACAAACTGACAGCAGCCGGGCCACCGCCGGCGACCAGATGGCGTCGGTTTTCTCGTGCCGGCACTGGTGAACAGCGCCGTACTGGCCGCACGCCTCCAGGATCGCACCGTCGACTTCCAGCTCGTGCACCGATTCGGCGGCGAGGGTCGCCGCGTAGTCGACAACTTCGGGGTGGGACGGGCACAAAGCCCACTGGTACGGCTCGTCGAAGCAGTTGGTGACCGAAAGATCCGGCGCGCTCTCGCCCAACTGGGAGTTGTGGGTGAGCACGATCCACGCGTCCACCCCGAAATCTCCGCCGGCCAGCGCGCGGATCGCGGCGCCGGCGCTGTCTTCATGGCCGGTCCAGGTGGCCCGGGCCGGTCGCAGCCGGCGGTTCCGCCACACCCGTTCGCGGGTCGGCCGGTAAAGGGCCGCGGTGCTGGCCGCCATCGAGGTCCGGCCGCGCTGCCAGGGCGTACCGGCCCGGGCGCTGTGGTATGCGGTGGCCACCGCGACCCGGTCGACGGACAGTTCCGCCAGCCTGCTGGCAAAACCCTGGTCGTCGGTGATGTCCCAGCTGTACGCGTACGCGGTCGTCAGCATCGCTACCACCTGGCCGTGTTCGGCTCGAAGTCCGGCACATACCGGCGCATGTACGTGGCGTCGTCGCGGCGACGCAAACCGCAGTTCAGGTACGTGGAATGCAACCGACCCAACGCGTCCGGATCGAGTTCCACACCCAGTCCTGGTTTTGACGGCACCGCAACGGATCCGCCCTCGAAATCGAGTGCGCCGGGCACGATCACATCCTGCGTTTTCCAGGGCCAGTGGGTGTCGCATGCGTACGTCAAATGGCCCGTCGCGCCGGCCAGCTGCACCATCGCGGCGAGGCTGATGCCCAAATGACTGTTGGAATGCATGGAAAGTCCCAGCCCGAAGGTCTCGCACATGGTGGCGAGCGCACTGCTTAGCCTTAAACCGCCCCAGAAATGGTGGTCGGACAGCACTACGCTCACCGCCTTCGCCTCAACGGCCGGCGGAATGTGCGCGTACTCGACGACACACATGTTCGTCGCGAGCGGCATCGGCGCGACCGCGGCGACCTGGCTCATGCCGTCAATGCCCGGCGTCGGATCTTCGAGGTATTCCAGGACTCCGTCGAGTTCCTTGGCCACCCACTGGCTGGTGGCCGGCGTCCAGCCGCCATTGGGGTCGATCCGCAGCGGGTGTTCGGGGAACGCATCCCGGAGCGCCTGAATGGCAGCGATTTCCTCGGCGGGCGGGAAAACTCCACCTTTGAGCTTGATCGAACGAAAGCCGTACCGGTCGATCATCTTGCGGGCCGAGCTGACCACCGTCTCCGGCGTCAGCACCTCACCCCACTCGTCCGGCTGAAAACCCTGATGTGCCGCGTACTTGTAGAACAGGTACGCGGAAAAGTCGACCCGGTCGCGTACCTTTGCGCCCAGCAGGTCGACAACCGGACGGCCAAGGAGCTTGCCCTGCGCGTCCAGCATCGCCACTTCGAAGAACGAGTAGACGGTCTGCAACGTCTTGTCGGCGGACACCCCGCCGGTCAGCCCGTGCCGGTCGGCGCGTAGATGCCGCCGCCGACCGCGGCGACCGCGGCGCGGCGCACGGCGGGCAGGTCGAAGATGTCGACGCCGACCAGCGACTCGGCGGTTTTATTAGCAAGGACAAGAAAGTCCTCGTCGCCGTACGACTCGCCCAGCCCGACGACACCGTCCTCGCACCCCAACTGCAAGATGCTGCGCAGCGCGTACGGCTCGTGTACGCCGGTGACGTTGAGCAGTGGTGGATCGGCGAAGGCGACCGGCGTGATGGTGACCTCGCGGATTCTCATCGGACCAGCGCCAGCCCTTTTTCGATGATCTCGGCCAGCTGGTCGACCTGCGCCGGAGCCGGGTCAACCAGCGGTGGGCGGACGCCACCGACCTTGCTGCCGCGCAACACCGCGGCGGCTTTTACCAGTGCCACGGCGAAACCGGGGGGTGGTGTCCCGCAATGCAACCAGCGGCAGGTAGAACGCGGATAGGAACTTGTCCACCGTAGGCGAGTCGTCGGCGAGCAACGCCTCACGGAAGCCGTGCGCGATCGCCGGCGCGAACGCGTGCACGGCCGACGAATACAGCTCGACGCCAATCGCCCGGTAAGCCCGCGCGGACATCTCGGCGGTCGGCAATCCGTTCAGGAACTCGAAACTCGCGGCCCGAGCGTGGCCGCTGGCGCGTACGGTGGTGACGATCTTCGACATCAGCTCGATGTCGCCGTAGCCGTCTTTGAGGCCCACCACCGAAGGCACGTCCAGCAGCCGCACCGCGGCCTCGGGCGTGAAGACCGCGGTCCCACGGTGGTAGACAACGGTCGGCACCTGCGCATCGGCGACCGCGTACCGGACGTAGTCCAACGTGCCCGCTGGCGGACCAGCGACCAAATAGGGCGGCATCAGCAAAACACCGTCGACGCCTCGATCACGCGCCACCCGTACGCACGCGCGCGCGCGCACCCGCGGCGCCACCGCCGGCGCCGCGCCGCCAGACCGGCAGCCGACCGGCCGCGACCTCGACCGCGCGGGCGGCCAGCTGGGACAGCTCGTCCAGCGAGAGCGAACCGAACTCACCCGTCCCGCAGGCCACGAAAACCGCGCCCGGACCGGCCGCGATCTGCGCCTCGAGATGGTCGCTGAACACGTCCAGGTCGAGCTCGAGATGGGTGTCGAAGGGGGTCAGCGGGAACGACAACAGGCCACTTAAGGGCATCGGCGACAGACTCGCTTTCGGGTTCGGCATCTCTGCGGCGGCTCGATCGTTTCCATAGTCCCGACGACTCGACAAGAGATCAGTGTTCATATCTGTGAACTTGTACGCTAACATGGCAGCTATTCATATAACAGAATCGTTTCGAAAGTTAGACTGCCACTCGTGGGATGTCAACGCCCGCCGAGCCGATAGGGGATGCCGATGGGGACGCCGATGCCAGAGTCAGCCGCCACCCCCGGAGACCGCAACGGGGACCGACGACCGCGGCGGGGTGAAGTCCGCCCGGCGCACCACTGACCTGCTGGAAGCCTTCGCGTCCAGCCCGGAGTGGATGTCGCTGGCCGAGCTGCACGTGCTGAGCGAGATCCCCCGGTCCAGCCTGCATGGCCTGCTGCGTACGCTCGCGGCCGCCGAGTGGATCGAGACGGACGCCACTGGCGCCAAATACCGTCTCGGCGTGCGCGCGCTGATCTGCGGCACCGCGTATCTCGACCGCGACCCGGTCGTCCCGTACGCGACCGAGGTGCTGGAGAACCTGCGCGAACAGACCGGCTTCACCGCGCACTACGCCCGGCTGAACGGCACCGAGGTGGTCTACCTGGAGACCCGCGAGTCGCGAAAGTCGATCCACCTCATCTCCCGCGTCGGGCGCACCCTGCCGGCGTACGCGACCGCGCTCGGCAAGGCGCTGTTGGCCGAGCTCACCGACGATGAGGTGTGTCGGCTGGTGCCCGCCGACCTGCCGGCGATGACCACCAACACCATCACCTCGCGAGAGCAGCTGCTGGAGCAGCTGTCGGCCGTACGACAGCTTGGCTATGCGTCCGAGCGCGAAGAAGGCACGCTCGGCGTGCGGTGCGTGGGTGTCGCGGTGAAATACCGGATCCCGGCTACCGACGCGCTGTCGTGCTCACTGCCGGCCAGCATCTCCGACGTGGAGGCCACCCGGGTCGGCGAGCTGCTGGTCGCCTACGCCACCGAGCTCGGCAGCCAGCTGCAACGCGCCGGCATCCGCTAGTGGTCCTTCAACGAGAGGTAGGGCCGTGACGGCTCAGCGCGTACTCATCACCGGCGCGGCCGGTGGCGTCGGCCAGATCCCCGCGGCTGCGCCAGGACGACCGGGTGCTGCGGCTCT
>NZ_WOTO01000055.1 GCF_010993775.1 Fodinicola feengrottensis
GGGGACATCACCGCGACCGCCGCACCATCCGTCGTGGGATGGTGTCCGAGCGTGACGTCGTACGCAGGTTGCATGACAGCGGAGACGGGCTGCTGGAGCGGCCGGTCGCCGACATCATGAGCCGGAAGGTCACCAGCTGCGCGCCTGGCGACGCGGTGGACGACATCATGCGGGTCATGACGGACCGGCGGATCCGGCACGTGCCGGTGGTCGAGGACGGCCACCTGATCGGCATCGTCAGCATCGGCGACATCGTGAAGAGCCGGATCGGTGAGCTGGAGGAGCACCGCTCGCATCTGGAGGCCTACATCGCGAGCGGCGGCTGACCTGCCTCCTGCCTTGCCCTCGACGAATCGGGGCAAGGCAAGGATGGGGAAGTTGTTACTGAAGTGGTCAATGATTGTTTGCGTGACAATTGTTCTCATGCGCTGCGCGATTTTTCGTGCGTACAACTCACATTCGGTGCGGATAATTTGCTTCGACGCCAGGGGTGGATGATTGACTAGGCTCAATGTGTGACGCGTTGCTTCCTTCGTTTTCACGTGCCGAACGGGTGTGCTGCACCGCGATGGCCGGTGAACCGTGGTTGAATGGGACTTCGAATCACAACGGTGTGATTTACCGATGCCCCTTCCGTCCATGCCCTTGAGCTGGGGATACGACGGACCGCTGGAGAACACGTCGACGAAGACGAGGAGCGAGATGGACGCCGCGGTCAACAGGCTGCCTGCCGAGCTCAGCGCCCCCGAACAAGCCGCCGAGCCCGCTCCCGCTGCGAAGCCGGCGGCCGGGCCTGACCCGGAAGCCAACGACGACTGTGGGTTGACCCGCCGCGAGCGCGAGGTCCTCGCCTTCGAACGCAAGTGGTGGCAGTACGCCGGCGCCAAGGAGCAGGCGATCCGTGACCTGTTCACGATGTCCGGAACCCGCTACTACCAGGTGCTGAACGCGCTCATCGACCGTCCCGAGGCGCTCGCGTACGACCCGATGCTGGTCAAACACTGCGCCGGCTCCGGGCCGCCCGCCAACGGGCTCGCTCCGCTCGCCGCCTCGGCATCGAGCTGTAGCCCCTCGTCCGCAATGCCCCGTTGCTTGCGCCAGCCGCAAGGAACGGGGCCGTTGCGTTGCGGACGTCTCCCGGGATCCGGTGGCCAGGTTCGGACGTCGTCGCCGGAGGTCTTTTCGAAACGGCAAATTCCGGCCCCGCACCGGGCAGGGCCGACTGTAGGCTCCGGCTTGCCCTTCGGGGCACCACCGTTTCGTGAGCTTCCGGAAGGGGCGGCCGTGCGGCGCCACTGGAGATTCCTCGTGCCGCTCGCGGCAGTCCTCGCGAGCCTGCTGGCGCTGACCCTCTCGCCGGTCGCGACCTTCGCCGCGCCCGGCGTGTTGCCGTACGTGCACGGCACGTCGACCGAACCGGTGTATTCGTACCAGAACGCCATCCGGGAGAGCGTCTGGGTTCAGACGCCGAACGACAGCGACAAGGACGGCAAGCCCGACCGGGTACGGGTGGACATCGTCCGGCCCCGCGAGGCGGCTAGCACCGGCGTCAAGGTGCCGGTCATCCTGGAGGCCTCGCCGTATTACAGCTGCTGTGGCCGGGGCAACGAAAGCCAGCTCAAGGGCTATGCGGCGGACGGCACGGTCAACGCCATGCCGCTTTACTACGACAACTACTTCGTGCCGCGTGGGTACGCCTTCGCCGCGGTCGACCTGAGCGGCACCAACAAGTCGCAGGGCTGCCCGGACGTGGGCGGACCGGCCGAGGTCGGCAGCGCCAAGGCGGTGGTCGACTGGCTGAATGGCCGCGCGCTTGGCTTCAACGCCGACGGCAGCCCGGCCAAAGCGACCTGGACCACCGGCAAGACCGGCATGATCGGCAAGTCGTGGGACGGCAGCATCGCCAACGGGGTCGCCGCCACCGGTGTGCCGGGCCTGGAGACGATCGTGCCGATCTCGTCGATCTCCAGCTGGTACGACTACCAGCGGTTCGGCGGGGGGTGCTGCGCGCTCCCGGCTATGTCACGTACCTGGGCGGCCTGGTCAACGGCCGTGCGCAGGGCGTCTGTGAGCCGCAGATCGACGCCGCGCAGGCGGCCAGCGACGACAGTACGGGCAACTACAACGCGTATTGGGCGGCCCGGGACTACCGGTCGACCGTCAACAAGGTGCACGCGAGCGTCTTCGTCGTCCACGGCATCAACGACCTGAACGTGACCACCTCGCAGTTCGGTCGCTGGTGGCAGGACCTCGCCGCGCGGGGCGTGCCGCGCAAGATCTGGATCTCCCAGCAGGGCCACGTCGACCCGTTCGACATCCGTCGTACGCAGTGGGTGGACACCCTGCACCAGTGGTTCGACTACTGGCTGCAGGGCCTGCACAACGGTGTCATGTCACAGCCGATGGCCTCCATCGAGCGGCCGTCCGGCGAGTGGACCACCGCGTCCACCTGGCCAGCGATTGGCGCGGTCGACAAGCCGGTCTTCCTCGGCGACGGCGATGGCACCACCGGCACCCTCGGTGGGTTCCCGTCAGGAGCCGTACGCACCTTCACCGATGACCCGAACCTGCTGGAAGGCGCCGCGGTCGCCAACCCGAACCAGCCGCTGGCGTCCCGGGCGGTGTTCCTGTCCGGCAAGCTCACCCAGCCGCTGCGGATCTCCGGCATCCCGAGCGTCACGCTGCGGGTCAAGGTCAACAAGCCGACCACCGAGCTGACCGCGCGGCTGGTCGACTACGGCGCCCAGCACCGGGTCGACTACCTGTCGGACGGGTCCGGCATCCACACGCTGGCCACCAAGTCCTGTTACGGCGAGTCCACCGCGACCGACAGCGCCTGCTATCTGGACACCGCGGTCGACTACACGGACAGCAACGTGGATGTGCTGACCCGTGGCTGGAAGGACGCGGCGCACTCCGTCAGCCTGAAGACCGTCACGCCGCTGCAGCCGAACCGCTGGTACACCGTCACAGTGCCGATGGACGCGTACGACACGGTCGTCCAGCCGGGTCACTCGCTCGGTTTGGTGGTGGTCGGGAGTGACACCGACAGCACCTCGCCGACGACCACTGGGGCCACCGTGCAGGTCTCGCTGGCCGGCAGTTACCTGCTGCTTCCGAGCATCGGCAACCTGCCGTTCGTACGGACCGCCCCGCAGATCGGTACGACGACGCTCAAGGCGCAGGCGTTGCGGCGGCCGGAACGCAACGGCGACTTCCGCTAAAGAGGGCGCGTAATGGGCCGCCGAGTGCGCTCGGCGGCCCATTTGCGCGTCAGTACGCTGACGGGATGGACAGGATCGTACGGCCGGCCACGCGCGCGGATGTGGCGGAGTTGTCCGAGGTGCTGGGACGCGCTTTCTATGACGATCCGCCGTTCGTGTGGGTGCTGCCAGACGACGACGTACGGCGGCGCAAGCTTGCCGGCCTGTTCCGGTTGTTGCTGACCAGCGTGCACCTGGCCAGGGGCGGCTGCGAGGTGTGCGTACGGGACGGCCGGATCACCGCCGGCACGATGTGGGACCCGCCGGATGACTGGCAGACGTCGACCGTCACCGAGTTGATGCAGCTCCCCAGCCTGATGGTGCTGCTCGGCCGGCATTTCTTCGCCGGCATCCGGGGCCTGAGCGCCCTCAACCTGCTCGCCGACGTACACCCACACGAGCCGCACTGGTATCTGGGTGTGATCGGCACCGACCCGGCCGCTCAGGGTGGCGGCTTCGGGCGCGCACTCATGGAGTCGCGGCTGTCCCGGTGCGACGAGACCGGTATCCCGGCTTATCTGGAGTCATCCAAGGAAAGCAACATCCCGTACTACGAACGTTTTGGCTTCGAGGTACGGGACAAGGTCACGCTGCCGCGCGGCGGCCCCAGCATCTATCCGATGTGGCGCGATCCGGCCGGGTGAATTCTGGCTGGGGATAATGACAAAAGGGTTTTCCAACGTGGAACATTCGGGCCGGGTAATGCCAGGTCGGGAAATAACGCGTTTTGTTTTGGCGAACCGCTTCCGCGCCGGTGAATCTCAGGGTATGACATTCATTGACCGGCTAGCGGGTCGGACGGCAACAAATCTCCACGTCGTGCGGATCCACGACACGAGATGACTGGGCGAGCAGGAGTGACCCGCGGATCTCACGGTGTCTGAAATCCACGTCTTCTTGAGGGAGAAGCATGTCCACAATCCTGCGCCGCAGCCTGCACCTCGCCATCCTCACCGCCTCCGCCGCAGCCGTTATCGCAGCTGGAAGCCCCGCTTCGGCGTCGGCGCTGGCGGCCGGCGCGCACGTACCAGCCACCATCGCCGCCCCGGCGGCCTGCTCGATTCCCGCCAACGCCAACGACGGCGTACTTAAGACCCTGAAGACCGTCGGCGACAGCCGGCACGTCACCGCCAAGGTCCGGCTCGCGATGTTCGAAACCGCGTGGGTCGAGTCGCACGCGAACAACCTGGGCTGCGGCACCGGCGACTCGGTCGGCGTCTTCCAGCAGTCGCCCAGCAACGGCTGGGGCACCAAAGCCCAGTGCATGAACGTCACGCACGCGGCCGGCAAGTTCCTCGACCAGGCCATCCCGAACTCCGCCAACCACCCCAGCTGGACCGCCGGCCACG
Source organism: Fodinicola feengrottensis (assembly GCF_010993775.1). Lineage (GTDB taxonomy): Bacteria > Actinomycetota > Actinomycetes > Mycobacteriales > HKI-0501 > Fodinicola > Fodinicola feengrottensis. The sequence continues at coordinate 4,613 of NZ_WOTO01000055.1, forward strand.
TCGCCCAGAGCGTCCAGCGCTCGGCCTACCCGGACCGCTATGACGCCGCCCAGACCAAGGCCAACGCCCTGATCGCCCGCTCCAGGACTCTCTAGCCCGCTCGCGAGGGTGACGTTCTGGGGTCGAAATGCTGCGTTTTGGCACCCCAGAACGTCACCCTCGCGAGGGTTCACCTCAGCGGTTCCTCAGCAAGACGTCCGTACCTTTGTCGAGTGTCGACTCGACTGCGCCAGCTGCTGACCAGACGCCGGCTGGTGCCGGTCATCGTGGTCCTGGTCCTGGTGGCCGCGGCCATCACCTGGCTGGCGTGGCCGGCCGGTGGGGCATTCCACCGGGTGCCGGCGATGGTGGCGGTGCAGACCGGGCCGGGCGGGCGGCAGACCCGTCGAGCTGGACACCACGACGTACGTGCCGGACAAGGCCTCGGCTGGTACGCCGGTGCCAGCGGTGTTGCTGGCGCATGGCTTTGGCGGCTCAAAGCTGAGCGTGGCCGCCGATGCCGAAAAAAACTGGCTGGTCAGGGCTATCTGGTGGTGACGTGGAGTGCCGAGGGATTCGGGGCTTCCGGCGGGCGGATTCACCTGGACAGCCCGGATTACGAGGTGTCGGACGCGAGCCGGCTGATCGACCGGCTGGCCGCTCGTACGGACGTGATCCACGACCGGGGCGGCGACCCGCGGGTCGCGGTGGTCGGCGGTTCGTACGGCGGCGCCCTCGCGTTGCTGCTCGCCGCTGACGACCACCGGGTCGACGCGGTGGTCGCGCAGATCACCTGGAACGACCTCGGGAAGTCCTTCTTTCCCAACGCGGCCGGCGGTCCGGCCGCCAGCGGAGTCTTCAAGAAACTGTGGGCCGGGCTGTTTTTCAGCACCGGCATGACTCGCAGGGACAGCCGGCCGGCGCCGACCCGAGCGCGCCGCCGGTCACGCCGACGGTTGCCGATCCGCGCTGCGGCCGGTTCGCCGTGGATCTTTGTGACGCCTATCTGCAGGCGTCCACGACTGGGCAGCTCAGCCCGGCTTTGACGCAGTTGTTGGCAAAGTCGAGTCCGGCTTCGGTGCTGTCCAAGATCAGCGCGCCAACGCTGCTCGTACAGGGGCAGACCGACTCGCTTTTCCCGCTGTCGGAGGCAAACGCGAACGCGGCCGGCATCGCCGCCACTGGTACGCCGGTCAAGGTGACCTGGTTTCCGGGCGGCCATGACGGTGGCTCGCCGTCCGACGATGTCACCGTGCAACAGCAGACGCTGGGCTGGCTGAATCAGTACGCGGCCCGTGACGGCGTCACCAACGACGCCAGTTTTTTTCCTTCAGCAACAGCGGAGACCTGAACCTGCAGACCGGCCGGACCGCGACCACCGAGCTCGCCGCGGCCAGCTATCGGGGATTTTCGGCTCTGGAGCACCGGAACGGCTCACTCTCAGTGGCCGACCGCAGAATATTGCCGCGCCACCGAACGGAAATCCGGCGGCGATCTCCAGCCTGCCCGGCCTCGGCTCGGCCGGCGCGCTGGCGAGTCGTGCGCTTGGGGCCGGTGGCGACCTGCCCGGCCAGGTCGCCTTCTTCTCCACTCCGGTGCTGGCACAGGCTGTTTCACTGACAGGTTCGGCGCAGCTGCAACTGAAGGTCGCCGCTCCGAGCGGCTCGGCGGTTTTGTTCGTACGACTGGAAGACCTGTCGACCAGCGGCCGCCCGAGCCTGCCACAGGGACTGGTCGCGCCGGTCCGGCTGACCGGTCTCGCGGCCACCCTGGATCAGGCCAAACCGGTGACCATCACGTTGCCGGCGCTCGCGTACCGTTTCCAGGCGGGGCACCAGATCCGGGTCGCGGTGTCGACCACGGACCAGGCTTATGCGATGCCGGTGCAGCCGGCCAGCTACCAGATCGGATCGGCCTTGGCTCCGGGCAGCTGACCATCCCGCAGGTGACCACTGTCGGGACCGGCTCCGGGTGGTTCTGGCCGGGTGTGCTGGGCGTGCTGGTTTTGGTGCTGGTCCTCGCGGTCACCGCGATCGCGATGGTGGCCCGCTGGCGGCGCGGCCGCGCGGTGTCCACTGTGGACGAAGAGGTGGCCGACCGGCCGCTGGTGGTCCGCCAGCTCCGCAAGGCGTACGACGACGGGTTCGTCGCGGTCCGGGACGTGTCGTTTTCGGTACGCCGTCACCAGGTCGTCGGTTTGCTCGGCCCGAACGGCGCCGGCAAGACCACTGTCCTGCGTACGATGATGGGCCTGATTCAGCCCACCGCTGGGGAAATCCTGCTTTACGGGCATCGGGTGAAGCCGGGCGCGCCGGTGCTGTCCCGGATCGGCTCGCTGGTGGAGGGCACCGGATTCCTGCCGCATCTTTCCGGGCTGGACAACCTGAAACTCTACTGGCGGGCCACCGGCGGCCGCCGCGCACGACGCGAAAATGGACGAGGCGCTGGAGTTGGCGGACCTCGGCACGGCGGTCCACCGGGCGGTGCGGACGTACAGTCAGGGCATGCGGCAGCGGCTGGCGATCGCGCAGGCCATGCTCGGAATGCCGGATCTTTTGGTTCTCGATGAGCCAACGAATGGGCTGGATCCACCGCAGATAGCCCACATGCGGCGGATGATGCGCTCGTACGCGACCGATGGCCGCAGCGTGCTGGTGTCCAGTCATCTGCTGGCCGAAGTCGAGCAGACCTGTACGCATGTGGTGGTGATGAACCACGGCGAGGTGGTCGCGGACGGCACCGTCGACGAGGTGACCGGCGAGTCCACGTCGGTGCTGATCGGCGTCGACGATCCGGAGGCCGCGATGGCGTTGCTGCGACACGCGGACGAGGTGCTGACAGCCGAGCTGGCCAGTGGTGGCCTGGTCGTCGAGCTCAATCCGGCGCTGAATGGGCTGTCCCGCGGCGCGCGGTGGTGTCGCGGCTGGTGACGGGCGGCATCCGAGTGGACCGGGTGAGCCCGCGCCGGCACTTGGAGGACGTTTTCCTGCAGTTGGTGGGAGAGGACCGGAAATGACCGCCACGACAGGAAACGTGGCCGTTTCCGGGGCCGCGGCCGGCTATCGGCGCGGGGCGACGCTGTCGTTGATGACCGAGATCCGCCGGCAGTTGAGCCGCCGGCGCACCCAGTATGCACTGGGTTTTATGGTGCTGTTGCCGGTCATTCTGCTGATCGCGTTCCAGTTCGGCGGGCCGAGCTCGGCCAGCGCCACCCGCGGGGTGTCGCTGGTGGACCTAGCCACCTCCGGTGGGCCGAACTTCGCCGCCTTCGTTTTCTACGCGTCGGCCACTTTTCTGCTCGTCGTGGTGGTCGCGCTGTTCTGCGGGGACACCGTCGCCGGCGAGGCGTCATGGGGGAGTTTGCGCTACCTGCTGGCCGCGCCCGTGCCGCGAGCCCGCCTGTTGCTGCAAAAACTGGTGGTCGGATTTCTTTCCACCGCGGTCGCCGTCGTACTTCTGCTGGTATCCGCGGTCATCGGCGGGACCCTGGTCTATGGCTGGCATCCCTTGGAGACCCCGACCGGCGCGCAGATCGGCGCCGGGCAGTCGATGCTGTTGTTGCTGGCAGCAGCCGCATTCATCCTCGTACACCTGTTGATGGTGGGATCGCTGGGATTTCTGCTCTCCGTACGTACGGACCAGCCGCTGCTCGCCGTCGGTGGCGCGGTGATGCTCTACATCATCTCGAACATCCTGGATCTGGTGCCGGCGCTGGAAAACATCCGGCCAGTGCTGCCGACCGCCTACAACCTGGCCTGGCTCGGACTTTTCGCCTCGCCCGTACAACTGGACGACATGGCCAAAGGCGCGATCTCCGCGCTGCTCTATTCGACCGTTTTCCTCGCGCTGGCCTGGCGATCATTCCAGCGCAAGGACATCGTCAGCTGACCCTGCTCCTACTCATAGGCCCAGTTGCTTGATCGTACGCATCACCGGGGCCGACTCGATGTGCCGGATGTCCTCCAGAGCACCCAGGGTTTCGCTGAGATAGCGGTAAAAGTCCGCGCCATCCCGGCAGATCGCCACCGCCAGCAGGTTGGACGTGCCGGTGGTGGCGGCGGCGAAGGCGATCTCCCGGTGGGCTCCGACGGCCTTGCCGACGGCTGCGAGCGCGGACGGCGCGACGGTCAGCCAGAGCATCGCGGAAATCTGGAATCCGAGTGACTTGGGGTCGAACTCGGTGTCGAAAAAAAACAGCACCCCGGTGCCGCGGAGCAATTCTACCCGGCGTTTCGCGCTCGACTCGGACACTCCCACCGCGATCGCCAGCTCGCGGTAGCTGAGCCGGCCGTCCCGCCGCAGCTCGGTCAGCAGCAGCTTGTCGGTCGAGTCCAGCTCGGTGCGCTCGTCGGTCACCGCCGACGCCGGCTGCAGCGCAATGGACTGCTCCGCGCTCAGCGCGTCGGGAGCGCGCCCCCCCCAAGCGAGGCGGCCGCCGTAGAAAATGTGCAGCAAGTTGTGTGCGCTGACCGAGACGATCCGGGGTGTACGCGGAACCTTGTGCAGGAGCAACGCATCGAGCTCGTCGGCGTTGGGGGCGTGCACGATGAAGGCGATCTCGGTGCCGCCGGAGGTGAGCTTCACGTACGACGTGTCCGACCGGCGGGCGATCGAGGCCGCGATCGCCATCGAGGCGTCCGGAGTGCAGCGCAGCCGGATGAACCACACGGTCTGGCCGACCAGCTCCGGCTGCACCCGCCCGAGCACCCGGACACCGGACTCGCGCAGCCGCCGGTAGCGCCGGGCGACGGTCTGGTCGGAGACGCCGAGCACCTCGGCGATCGCGCTGAAGCCGGCCCGCCCGTCGATCAGCAGGGCGTGAAGGACTTGTTCGTCCAGCTCGTCGTACGCGTCGGATTTCATCTGTCCCCGTGATCTGCTGTCGAGAACCGCTGTAGCCGGCCCAGTGGATGGCGGCGAATCCAGTGTGACTGACCGAGAGTGGGTCCGGTCAAGGCGAAATCGAAAAGGACACATAATGCGTAAATGGGGACCGCTGCTCGCGGTCTGTCTCGGCACCACGATGTTGTTGCTGGACGTGACGATCGTGACCGTCGCGCTGCCGGCGATGGCGGCCGGGTTGGGCGTACGGCTGTCCGGGCTGCAGTGGGTCATCGACGTGTACGCGCTGGCGCTGGCCGCTTTCCTGTTGTCCGCCGGATCGTTGGCGGACCTGCTCGGTCGGCGCCGGCTTTTCCTTGCCGGCATGGTGATTTTCGCGGTCGGCTCGCTGGCCTGCGGGCTGGCGCCGACCGCGGGCCTGCTGATCACCGCGCGCGCGGTCCAGGGCGTCGGCGGGGCGGCGATGTTCGCGACCGCGCTTTCCTTGCTGGGCAGCACATATCAGGGCCGGGACCGGGGGACCGCGCTGGGCGTCTGGGGCGCGGTCTCCGGCGCGGCCGCGGCGGCCGGCCCGATCGTGGGCGGTGTGCTCACCGAGTCGCTGGGCTGGCGCTGGATCTTCCTGGTCAACCTGCCGATCTCGGTGGTCGCGGCGGCGCTGACCTGGTTCGTCGTACGGGAAAGCCGTGGCCCGCGCGATCGCCGGATCGACTTCGCCGGCATGGTGACGCTCACCGTGGCGGCTTCGGCGACCACGTACGGCATCATCACCGGCGACGCGAACGGCTGGCTTTCGGCTCGTACCCTCGGAGTCTTCGCGCTGGCGGTGGTCGGCCTGGTTGCTTTCGTGGTGGTGGAACGGAAAATCCAACACCCGATGCTGGATCTGCGGCTGTTTGGCCGGCCCGCGTTCGTCGGGGTGATGCTGGCCGGGTTCGCTTTCCAGGTGGCGTCGTTCAGCGTGCAGCGTGCTCGCGTACGCGTCGATCTGGATGCAGTCGCTGCTGGGATATTCGGCCTTGCGGACCGGGCTGATCCAGGCTCCGCTCAGCGCCGCGTCTTTCGTGGCCTCCCTCCCTACTGGTCGGGCGCCGGCTGCACACCACCTCCCCGCGATACGTCATTGCCGGCGCATTGCTGGTTATCGCGGTCGGGGACTGGGCACAGGTGGTGTTGTCGGGATCGTCCTCCGGATGGGTGTTGATTCCCGGAATGGTGGTCGTCGGCATCGGCGTCGGGGTGATGGCGCCGGCGATTTCCGGAGCCGCGTTGGGCGCGGTCGGGCCCGAACGCGCCGGCATGGCCGGTGGCGCGTTGAACACCGCCCGGCAGCTCGGACTAGCGCTCGGGGTCGCGATTTTTGGCGCGGTCGCGGTGAACGCGGCGCAACACGTACTGGCCGGCCGGGTCGGCGACGCGCACGCGACCGCGCAGGGATTGCTCGGCGGTGCTGGCCAGACGCTGCTTCAGGCAGCACCGGCCTCCTCGCGTGCTGGCCTGGAGGTGGTGCTGCGCGGCGCTTTCGCGAATGGCCTGAATTCCGCGATGCTCGGAGCCGGCCTGGTCGCCTTCCTCGCGGCGGTGGCGGCTTTCGTGTTGATGCGAGCGAAAAAACCTAGTCCGGAAACTTCATCCGGTAGCGATATTCCGGAACTTCGGTCATCGGTGGCCGTTCCTGGGCGCTGACCACCGAATCGACGGCCCGTAGTTCGCCGTCCTCGCGCTGGAACTGGGTGAGCGCCGGCCACAGTGGATGGTCCGGCATCACCCGGGCGGCCACCGTGGACAGGATGGTGGCCGCCATCCGGCCCAGCGCCGCGGTGTCCTGGTGGCCGTGCGTACGCTCACCGAGGTCCACTTGGGCGATCGCGCCGAGTCCGTTTTTTTCCCAGCGTGTCAATCAAAAGCCCGGTCTCCACGCCGTAGCCGGGGGCGAACGGCAGCGACTCCAGCAGGGACCGGCGGGCCGCGTACTCGCCGGCCAGCGGCTGGACCACCCCGGCCAGCTCCGGAAAGAAAGCGCACAGCAGCGGCCGGGCCATCAACTCGGTGACCCGGCCGCCACCGGTCAGTGACACGTCCAGCAGCGGCCGGTCGTAAAAAGCCTTGACCAGCAACGTTTCCGGGTCGGTCAACAGCGGTCCGAGCAGGCCAGTGATGTAATGCTCGCCGAAATCCAGCAAATCCGCGTCGACGTAAACAATTACGTCGCCATGCGTGACATACAAGGCTTTCCAGAGCGCCTCGCCCTTACCGGGCCGCGAGCCGTGGTCGGCGAGCACGTCGTCGCGGTGGAAAACGCTCGCACCGGCCTGCCGGGCCACTTCGGCCGTACGATCGGTGGAACCGGAGTCGAGCACCACGATCTCGTCCACCAGGCTGGTCCGCTCGGCGAGCTTCCCAATGCCCTCGACGATCGTGCCAATGGTGCGTTCCTCGTTCAGCGCCGGCAGCACCACACTGACCACCGTCAGGTCTTTCGCGGCGCGCAACCTCTCGACCGGCCAGTCGCCGGCCGCCGTGGTCTGCTGGGCGAACCAGCGCCGGGCGCGGGGATGCATGGCAACAGTGTGCCGGGTCTGGCCGGCCCCGATAGCGCCCGGTCCCGGCCGTACGCACGGTAACCCGCTGATCGTGCTGGGTGTCCGGCCGGCTGTGACCGGAGTCGCAGCGGATCCGCCGGTTGGCACCGATCGTTGCCCAAGAAGGCAGCGATGAGGGAATAGTGCCCTTCCCGGGCTGGATTTCCGGGTGGCTCGCAGGGTATTCGCCTGTTATGTTCCGGCCGGGTTCTTGGTGCCCGCGTGCCAGCATGGCCGCAGGCCTTCCGCCGGCGATTCCCGCCCACCCTGTTCATCCGAGGAGTTCACGTGTCCGCGATATCCGCGGACCGCGGGCACCGTCCACATCGGTCTACGCACCGCCAGCCATTCACGTCTTACCTTGAGGGAGAGAGATCAATGAACATCCGTCGTGTCGCCCTGGCCGCTGGAGCATTCGCGCTCGGCGTGGGAATGCTGACCGGGTGCGGTCTGACGCCCAAGACCGCCGCGACGCCGTCCCCGTCGGCGCCAGCCGCGGCGGACAGCTCGCCGACCGCGTCGGCGGCCGGATTCCCGTCCGTGTGTGACATGTTCACCGACGCCGACATGTCAGCGCTCACCCAAGGAACCATCGCGAGCCACAAGCCGGACGGCAAGTCGACGCCGGCCGCACCTGCCTGCGACTGGCTCAGCGCCGATGGCGGCATCACGGTGACGGCTTCTCTCCGCACCACCACGAAATCCGATTTCGACAGCTCCGCGGACGGCTATACCCCGGTCAGCGGTGTCGGTGACAAAGCGACCGAGTTGCACGGGATTCTGACCGTGTTTCACGCACCCACGACCGAGATCGGCATCATCTTCGGCGGCGGTGGCGACCCGGACGTCGCTATCCAGAAGGCCATCGCGCTCAAAATCATCGAAAAGCTCGACGGTGGCGCGTCCCCCTCGCCGAGTGCCTCCGCTTCGGCCTCCGCGTCGGAGTAGTTCTCCTTTCTGGAAGGAAAAGCCGAAATGAAGAGCCATCGTCTCCTGGTTGCGGCCACGATCGCGGCCGTGGTGCTCGCCGGCACCGGCGGCTGCGGTTTGTTGCAGAAGAAGGACAACCCGCCGGCCAGTCAGGCGGCAGGTCCGGCCGGCACCGCCGCACCGGTCCCGACCGTGTCGAGCAACCTGCCCGATGTCTGTACGTTGATCACCGACGACCAGATGTCCCAGTTCACCGGCAACAAGATCGTCAGCCACGGGCCGGACAAGTCGACTACCGGCAAGGACGCGATCGGCTGCACCTGGTCGGACGCCAACAACCAGGTGATGTCCGTCGACATCGGCAATGCGACGAAGGCGCAGTTCGACAACGACGCCAACGGCAATCCCTCGGTCACCGGCGTCGGCGACGAGGCGTACTCGGTCGCCGGCCAGCTCCTGTACGTCCTCGACGGCAACTACCAGTTCTCCGCGAGCGGGGTGGCCGGCTCGTCCGGGGAGCCGGCTCGGGTCGCCGCCATCAAGCAGGCGATCCAGTCGCTGAGCGGCGCGTCGGCCTCGCCGAGCCCGTCCGCCTCTTCCTGAGCGCAAGCCGCTCGTACGAGCAACGCCACACCCGTCAACAACCCGGCGGTGTGGCGTTGCTCGCATGCGTACGAGCTGATTTCGGTTTCGAATACCGCCAGCCGACCGCGTATGCTCCTAGTCATAACTGAATATGTGCCCTCATCCAGAGGGGCAGAGGGAACCGGCCCGTTGAAGCCCCGGCAACCACCTCGCGCGTGAGTCTCAAGACCATCTACCCGCGGGACAGGTGCCAACTCCGGCCCGTCAGAGCAGAGCGCTCGGACGGGGAAGATGAGCGAGGAGGCTCTTGTCTTGACTGTTGAATCGCCTGCCAGCTGTCTGCGCTGTCGGAACTGCGGTGCGCAATTCCCGCTGATCGCCGTGCACGCCTGCGCCGAGTGTTTCGGCCCGCTGGAAGTGGGCTATGACCAGGAAAAACTCAACGCGGTGACCCGTGCGCAAATCGAGGCGGGGCCGCAGAACATCTGGCGGTACGCGCCGCTGCTGCCGGTCGGTCAGGACCCGGAAACCCGCGCGACGCTGAACCCGGGCATGACCAAGCTCGTTCGCGCCGACCGGCTCGGCGCCGAACTGGGCTTCACCGCGCCGCTGTGGGTCAAGGACGACAGCGGCAACCCCACCCACGCCTTCAAGGACCGGGTCGTGTCGCTGGCGCTGACGGCCGCGAAGGGCCTCGGCTTCACCTCGGTGGCCTGCGCGTCCACCGGCAACCTGGCCAACTCGGTGGCCGCGCACGCGGCCCGGATCGGCTGGCCGGCGACCGTGTTCATCCCGGCGGACCTGGAACCGAGCAAGATCATCGCGAGCGCCGTGTACGCGCCGCGGCTGGTCGCGGTGGACGGCTCGTACGACGACGTCAACCGGCTGACCAGCGAGCTCGGCGAGACCGATGAGTTCGAAAGCACCGCGTTCGTCAACCAGAACGTCCGGCCGTACTACGCGGAAAGGTTCCAAGACCCTCGGCTACGAGGTCGCCGAGCAACTCGGCTGGAAGATCCCCGCGCAGGTGGTCATCCCGATCGCGTCCGGCTCGCTGCTGACCAAGATCGACAAGGCGTTCGCCGAGCTGGCCAAGATCGGCCTGGTGCCGAACACTCCGTGGAAGGTCTTCGGGGCACAGTCGCTGGGCTGCTCGCCGGTCGCCGAGGCGTTCCACGCCGGCCACGACGTGGTGCAGCCGGTCCGCCCGACCGGCATCGCGAAGAGCCTGAACATCGGCAACCCAGCGGACGGCCCGTACGTGCTGGACGCGGTTCGGCGGACCGGCGGCTCGATCGCGGTCGCCGATGACGACGACATCCGCGAGGGCATCTCGCTGCTGGCCCGTACGACCGGCATCTTCGCCGAGACCGCCGGCGGAGTGACCGTCTCGTGCCTCGCGAAACTGGTCAAGGACGGCCTGATCGACACCTCCCAGGAGACCGTCATCTACAACACCGGCGAAGGTCTCAAAACCGCCGACGTGTTGGACGTACATCCCACCCACCGCATCAAGCCCACCCTCAAATCCGCCACCGAAGCCGGTTTGTTGAGCTGAGTGGTCATGGCAGGCACCGCGGCTAGCGGGTGTTGGCGGGGGTGGCGGCGGGCGCGGGGGTACGGGCGAGCGGCGTGGGGCGGGCGGTGAAGAGGTTGGCGGCGGCGACGGCCAGCGCGATCGCGCCGAAGGTGAGGACGACGGCGGCCGGGCCGGCGCCGGCCAGCAGCAGGCCGCCGGCGGCGGTGCCGAGCGAGTTGCCGAGGTAGAGCGCGGACGAGTTCAGCGACATGGCGACCGGGCCGTCGTCCGTACGCAGCGCCAGGATCCGGTGCTGCTGCGGGGTGGTCTGTGACCACCCGACCGCGCCCCAGATCACCAGCAGCACGGCGATCCCGGCCGGGCCGCGGGCCACCGCCGGCAGCGATACCAGCAGGACGCCGAGAACGCCGACGATGACGGTCACCAGCAGCCGGGTGTTCGGCCAGCGGTCCACCAGGGTGCCGATCGCGAAGCTGCCGGCCAGCCCGCCGAGGCCCCACAGCCACAGATAGCCGGACAGGTCGGTGACGCCGGCGGTGCTGGCGAGCAACGGCCCGAGATAGGTGTACGAGCCGATGCTGGCGCCGGCGGCCAGCGCGGTGACGGCCAAAATCGGCAGCACCCGCCGGTCGGTGAGCACCCGCAGCCGGTCCCGTACGGGCACCCGCCGGGCCGGTTGTACGGTCCCGCCGCGCAACGCCAGCAGAACGCCGGCCATCGCGACCACGCCGAGGCCGGTGACCATCCACAGCGTCGCCCGCCAGCCGACGTGGTGCGCCAGCAACAGACCGAGCGGGACACCGAGCACCACGCCGGTGGTCATCCCGCCGATGATCAGCGACAGGGCCCGGCCGCGCCGTCGCGCCGGCACCAGGGCGGCCGCGCTGACCGCGGACATCGGCGCGTAGATTCCGGCGCCCAGGCCCGCGATCACCCGTGCCAGCAACAACAACGGCAGGCTGGTGGCGACGGCGGTCAGCACGTTTCCGAGGCTGAACACCACCAACGCGATGAGCAGCACGGTTCGCATCGGGCGGCCGGCGAAAAAAAACGCCGCCGCGAACGGGGACAGCAATGCGTACGACAGGGTGAACGCGGTGACCAGTTGTCCCAGCGCGGCCACCGAATAGTGCAGGTTCATCGCCATCACCGGGAGCAGGCCGGCGACCACGTACGCATCCAGCCCCAGCGCCAGGGACCCGATCGCCAACAGCAACACCCGTCGCATCAAACCTCCATTTAGTGCGGGCAGTCCGGAAAGAATGCGGATAGATTACCGCAATCCGTACATCGTCATCTCCACGACTTCGAGCAGTGGCCGCTCGTCGGCGGTCGTACGACCCAATTCCCAGAGTCCTTCGACGACGGTGAACAAGTAGCGGGCGACGACAGTGTTGTTCTGTGGGACCGAAAGCAGGCCCTGAATTCTGGCCCGGTCCAGTGCGCCGGCCAGTTCGCGCTGGATCTCGCGCTGGGTGTGATCCACGATCTGAGCCACTTCTTCGTTGCCAGGCAACAACTCCAGCGCGGTGTTCGCCAGCAGGCAGCCGCGCTGGCCGGCGGCATTTCGGGATATTCGCTGCAAGTAATGTCCGATGCCGAGAATCGGCGGCTTCGGCGCCCGCAGGTCGGTGGCCGCCGCGGTCGTCCGTTGCTGCGCGTAACGTTGGAGAATGGTCAAGAAAAGTTGGTGTTTGTCGCCGAACGCCCCATAGAGGCTGCCCTTGTGTAATTTCGTAACACGTAACAGATCGGACATAGCGGTCGCGTGGTATCCGTGTGTGTAAAACTCGGCCATTACCGCATCTAGCACTGCATTCTCGTCGAATTGCCGGGGTCTGCCGAGCTTTCCGGCGGCTGTCGCCATGGCCTCTACTTTATGACCGTACGGTCAAGAAAAACAAGGCTCGATAGGCGCCGAAAATGTGGGGTCCGACGACAGTGCGGTGGCGGTCGGCGAGTGGACCCCGGGCACTGCCTTCACGCGCTGTAATCGGCGGCCCGAGACAGTGCCGATCACCTGCGGTAATCGCCGGTTTGTCGGCCGGAACAACGGAGAATATTTCCGGCACAGAGGGCATCCCCAGGGGGCCAGATCTCGTGTAGCGTTTCGGTCGGTCGTAGTTCTAACCAGATCGTGCGCAACCTGCCGGGCGGGTCTCCCACGGCTATACGGACGAAGACCCGGGTCTCGCAGTAGGGCGCGACCTGTCGCACCAGCAGTAGAGGATGGCTCCAGTGGCACAGGGAACCGTTAAGTGGTTCAACGCTGAAAAGGGCTACGGCTTTATCGCCGTCGATGGCGGCCAGGACGTTTTCGTCCACTTCTCCGCCATTCAGATGGACGGTTACAAGTCGCTCGAGGACGGCCAGCGGGTCGAATTCGAGGTCACCCAGGGCCAGAAGGGTCCGCAGGCCGAAGGCGTCCTCGTCGTCGGCTGAGTTCTCGGTTGAGAAGGCGAATCCAGCGAACAGGGCTCGTTCCACCTTGGTGGGACGGGCCTTGTTTGCTCTGGTAGTGGCCATCTTGGCGTTTTACCGAGCGCTGGAGTGTGGGTTGCCACTAGGTTCTCTCATGTTCTTGCCCGTACCAGAACAGGATTGGTGCGGGCGCCTGAAAACATGGGGGGAACCATCGTGACCGAACAGCCACCGTCGGGTGCGCAGCCGGAATATCCCGGTGAGCCATCGCAACCAACTCCGGACGCGTACGCCGGCTATCCAGGCGCTCGCAACCTGGATCCGAATGACCCGCTGGTAGCCGCGGATTACGGCGGCTGGTGGGCCCGCGGCACGGCTTTGGCTCGTAAAACGTGGAAACATGTGCTGATCCTGCAGATCGCTTTCGTTGTCCTGGAGCTGATTCTGATCACTCCGGTGCACATCTGGCAGGCCTCCCTGGCGGTGGTTCCGGGCTCGATTGCACCGGGACAGAACCCCAATGATGTGCTGCTGGCCCAGTCGCTGGGGCGCCAGGTCGGGCCCATCCTGCTTTCGCTGGTGGCCGGGGTTCTCACCCAGGTGATCGCCGCGATTATCGGACTCGTCGTGGTGCACCTGATGGTGATGGCCGCGACCAACGAGCAACTCGACATCGGGGTAGCGTTCCAGCGGGCCAGTCGGCGGCTCGGGATCATCGTCCTCTGGAGCGTGATCTTTGGCTTGCTGGCTACGATCGGTTTTGTGCTCTGCGTCCTGCCTGGCTTCTATGTGGCCCTGGTTGGCATGCTGCTCGCACCGGTGGTGGCGTTCGAGCGTGGGAACCCGCTGGGCCAAGCGTTCACGTTGTACAACCGGAACTTCGGTCTCGCCTTGGGACTCACCCTCACCGTCGTCGCCTGCGGCCTGGTCGCCGGCATCGTCGCCGGCTGTTTTGGTGGTGCGCTGACCATTGGCTCGGCGGTTACCGGGAGCACCGGTGCGTACATCCTCAGTGCGGTCATCACGGTGCTGATCTCCGCTGTTCTCACCGCCGCCGTCCAGTTGCTGACATATCCGCTGACAACCGTCGCGTACGCGACCTTGCGGGCCCGCTTGGAGCCGTTGTCCACCGCGCAGCTGGCCACCGAGATCGCCCGGTAGCCCGTCCGGGCAGCCGCCGGCGTGACCGGCGGTTGCCCGGCGGGACTATGTTGCGCTAAAAGCAAGACGCTGCGCGACGGGGAGGCACCCATGGCCACTGGCGGACCACCTGGATATGAGGTTCCTGGTCAGGGCAGAGTCAGGGGCAGAGGCAACCCGGCTACGGCCAGCCGTCGTACGACCATCCGGTCACTGGCCAGCCTGGATACGGCCAGCCGGCGTACGGGCAACCCGGTTATGGGCAACCTGGTTATGGGCAGCCGAACCCGGCGAACCCGACGACTGGTTATCCAGGTCCGTACGGCGGCTATCCCGGTGGGCCGCCGCCGGTCGACCCGAACGACCCGGTTGGTCAGTGCCAACTATGCCGGCTGGTGGTCGCGCGCTGTCGCGCTGGCCAAGCAGACCTGGCAGCAGCTCGCGCTGTTGCAACTGGCGACGGTCGCGGTCAACCTCCTCGTGGTGCTTCCGGGCAGCCTGCTCAGGCTCTGGTTGGTCAGCGGTGGCGTGCGTGGGAGCACGGCGATCGTGGGTGTCGGCCTGGTCGGCAACGGTCTGCAGCTGCTGGCCGGGGTGATCCAGATCGCGGTCAGCGCGATCATCGGGCTGGCCGCCGTGCACCTGGTCACCGGGGCGGCCACCGGCCAGCCGGTGACCGCCGTGTCGGCGGCCCAGCAGGCGATGCCGCGGTTCTGGCCGATGGTTGGCTGGTCAGTGCTCTTCGCGTTGATGATCGCCTTCGGTCTGGTGGCGTGCATCGTCCCCGGCCTCTATCTCGCCATGCCGTTCATGGTGCTGGCGCCGGTGATCGCGTACGAGCGAGTGAACGCTTTCGCCCGGTCGTTCGACCTCGTACACCGCGACTTCGGCGGCGCGGCGATCGGGGTGTTGGCGACCATCATCGGTGTCTACGCGGTCGCCTTGGTCCTCAACTTCGTGATCGCCGGGGTGTTCTCGGCAGTCGCCATCGCGGTCCTCGGATCGGCCGGGACGTATGTCGCGATGGTCCTCTCGAGCATTATCGGCAGCGTCGTCTCGCTCGTCATCGCCGTGTTCCTCTATCCGCTGCAGACCACCGCGTACGCGCATCTGCGGGCTCGCCGGGAGCCGCTGTCCACTGGTCAACTGGCCGCCGAGCTGGCCCGCTAGCGGGTCCGGTCTTCTTGCACTCTCCGGCCGAGAGTGCTAAACCTTGGACTGGCACTCGGTGCCTACGAGTGCCAGTAAGCAGGTCGGGGCGGTGAGGTTCCGTCGCTCTAGCAGCGACCGGATCCGTCCGTCGCGGGCATCGAGCCCGGCCAGCGGAAACCGAATCCAGCACGCGCGGCCGAGCGATACGAGCGGCCCGCCGAAAACAGCGGAGGAAACCACCGCATGGCCAAGTTGATCGCGTTCGACGAGGAGGCGCGCCGCGGTCTCGAGCGGGGCATGAACATCCTCGCCGACGCCGTCAAGGTGACGCTCGGCCCCAAGGGCCGCAACGTGGTACTCGAGAAGAAGTGGGGAGCGCCCACCATCACCAACGATGGTGTGAGCATCGCCAAGGAGATCGAGCTCGACGAGCCGTACGAGAAGATCGGCGCCGAGCTCGTCAAAGAGGTAGCCAAGAAGACCGACGACGTGGCTGGTGACGGCACCACCACGGCGACTGTGCTGGCCCAGGCGCTGGTCCGCGAGGGCCTGCGTAACGTGGCCGCGGGTGCGAACCCGCTCGGCCTCAAGCGTGGCATCGAGAAGGCCGTCGAGTCGGTCATCGAGCAGCTCGCGCTGGCCTCGCGTGAGGTTGAGACCAAGGAGCAGATCGGTCACACCGCTTCGGTGTCGGCCGGTGGCGACACCAACGTCGGCGAGATCATCGCCGAGGCGCTGGACAAGGTCGGCAAGGAAGGCGTTGTCACCGTCGAGGAGAGCAACACCTTCGGTCTTGAGCTTGAGCTCACCGAGGGCATGCGCTTCGACAAGGGCTACATCTCGCCGTACTTCGTGACCGACGCGGACCGCCAGGAAGCCGTCCTGGACGACCCGTACATCCTGATCGTCGAGTCCAAGATCGCGACCGTCAAGGACCTGCTCCCGCTGCTGGAGAAGGTCATGCAGTCGGGCAAGCCGCTGGCGATCATCTCCGAGGACGTCGAGGGCGAAGCCCTTGCCACCCTGGTCGTCAACAAGATCCGTGGCACCTTCAAGTCGGTTGCCGTCAAGGCCCCCGGCTTCGGTGACCGTCGGAAGGCCATCCTGACCGACATCGCCATCCTGACCGGTGGTGAGGTCATCTCCGAGACCGTTGGTCTCAAGCTGGAGAACGCCGGCATCGAGCTGCTCGGCCGGGCTCGCAAGGTCGTTCGTCACCAAGGACGAGACGACCATCGTCGAGGGTTCGGGCGACACCGACCAGATCACCGGTCGGGTCAACCTGATCCGCGCCGAGATCGAGAAGAGCGACTCCGACTACGACCGTGAGAAGCTGCAGGAGCGGCTGGCCAAGCTGGCCGGTGGCGTTGCGGTCATCAAGGTCGGCGCGGCCACCGAGGTCGAGCTCAAGGAGCGCAAGCACCGCATTGAGGACGCCGTTCGCGCCGCCAAGGCGTCGGTTGAAGAGGGCATCGTCGCCGGTGGCGGCGTGGCTCTTCTGCAGGCCGGCGACAAGGCGTTCGAGAAGCTGGACCTCGAAGGCGACGAGGCCACTGGCGCGCAGATCGTGAGGATCGCGCTGGAGGCCCCGCTCAAGCAGATCGCCGTCAACGCCGGCCTCGAAGGCGGCGTCGTGGTGGAGAAGGTCAAGGGCCTGCCCAAGGGTCACGGCCTGAACGCCGCCACTGGCGTGTACGAGGACCTGCTCGCCGCCGGTGTTCCGGACCCGACGAAGGTCGTGCGCTCTGCCCTGCAGAACGCCGCGTCCATCGCCGCGCTGTTCCTGACCACCGAGGCCGTCATCGCCGACAAGCCGGAGAAGTCTCCGGCCCCGGCCGGTGGCCCCGGCGGCGGCATGGGTGACATGGACTTCTAGGAGTCCTGCTCTTCAGTACGACCGCAGAGGCGGGTCTGGCTCACGCCAGGCCCGCCTTTTCGTGTCTTGACGAGTATGCGTACATGTATAAGTATAGACGTGTGCCCAACAAGACGATCTACGTGTCGGACGGTGATCTGCCGGTGTTCCAGCGGGCCCAGGAGTTGGCCGGCGGAAGCCTCTCCGCGGCGATCACTCAGGCGCTGCATGGGTTCGTGACGGCCAAGGAGGCTCAGATGCAGGGACTTTCCGAGATCAAAGTGCGGGTCGGCAGCGGTGACGTGCCGCGCTACCAGCGATTCCGTGGCGCGCTGGTGGCGCGCTGGCAGCACCAACTCGGCACCGGCGCCCAGGTCGAGGACTTCACCGTTTACCGTACGGCCAAACAGGCCCTCGCCGTGCACCGCAGGGTGCACCCGGACTGGAAGCGTTGGAGCGACCCCAAACGCTGGGCGAGTGGGGAGAACTCGGTGTGGTCGCAGGACTGGGACGTCGACTGGCATGTCGGATGGAACGGCGAGTCCGCCAGCGGCTCGTCCGACTGGTCCGGCTCCGGCGGCACCGGCGCGCTGGAGGTGTACGACTCCGTCGCCGCCCTCCGCGACGAACTGCCGGCCGAGCTCGCTGACCTGGTCGAGCAGAACCTCGCTACCCCCGAGGTCGAGGACCTGGACATCTGACCGTTCCGGACAGGAGGGGCACAATGGCGGGCACAATGGCGGGCATGGTGGGTGTGAGGCAGGCGAGCATGGTGCCACGGCCGCGGTGGCTGGTGTTCTGGTCGGTGGTGTGGACCGTCGCGTACGGCTGGACGTACGTGGTGACCGCAACGGGCGGGCTGGGCGGTGCGCCGGCCGGTTGGTATGTGGGTTTGCTGGTGATCGGTGGCCTCGCGCTGGTGGCCGCGCTGCCGGGCAGGGTCTGGCGGGTGCCGCTGGTGGCCGGGGCGCTCGCGCTGCTTGCCGCGATGCTGATAGCTATTGGCTCGCTCGGCTGGTTTTTTTGTTGCCAGCGGTGGTTTTCGCCGCCTTCGCGGCCGGGATGAAGTCGCCGTGGCGACTCGCTCAGGAGCAGGAACAGGAGTCCGGCCAGGACTGATGCCAGACCGCCAGTGGCGGCCTGGCAGCAGCGAGAGCTCAGCCGACGCCAGAGGTGGACAGCAGGCCTGGCACTGTTTTCGCGGTGTTGTGGCGGAAAATGTTCACCGCGCCGACCACCTCGTCGGACTCGTCCCGGATCGGGAACACGTTGACCAGCGCCAGCAGCCGGAATCCGTCCGGCTGCTCGCAAATCACGTCGGCGTTACGTACGGTGCCGCCGTTGTTGATGACAACCGCCGGCGGCGGCGCCTGGTCGTGCGGCATGACCTCACCGGAGGGGTAACGCAGCCGGAAGGCGCCGCAGTATTTCTCGCTCGTACCAAGCTCCGGGCTCCGGCCCCAGGCCGCGATCGCGGTCTTGTTGCACGCGATCAGGGTGCCGTCTTTTTCCAGCACGTACATGCCAACCTCGATGCCGTCCATCGCGGCCTGGTCGCTGAGCAGCCCGCCGGGCACTAGATGGCCGTCCGCACCTCGCCCTGGAAAGTCACGTCCTCCAGGTCTCCGGTGGCGATTTTCTCGCTGATTCCCATTCGATTTCCCCTCACGATGACGGTGGATAACCCTTGGCCACGAGGCTCCGCCGATGGCGCTACTCAGCGTCGCGATCCGCAAGCTACCGGTCGTTTCTCAGAGTTCTCCGATCAACCGCGGCGATGAGGCAGGATCGGGGGCATGACGTCGAGCCGGATCACCGACCTGCTAAGCCGCCACCCGCTGGTGGACGGGCACAACGACCTGCTCTGGGAGCTGCGAGAGCTGGCCAACTACGACCTGGACGCGGTCGATCTGACCCGTCCGGTGGCCGACACCCAGACTGACCTGCCGCGGTTGCGCGCCGGCGGGGGGGGGGGCCCAGTTCTGGTCGGTGTGGGTGCCCTGCGACCTGCCGCCGGAGCAGGCGGTCACGGCGACTCTGGAGCAGATCGACGCGGGACATGCGCTGATTGCGCGGCACAGTACCGAGCTTGGCTTCGCGCCGACCGCCGACGAGCTGGAAAAGGTGTTTGCGAGCGGCCGGATCGCGTCGGTTTTCGGTGCCGAAGGCGGCCATTCGATCGGGAACTCGCTGGCGACGCTGCGCACGCTTTACACGTTGGGTGTGCGATATATGACGCTCACCCACGAGAAGAACACGGACTGGGCGGACGCGTCCACCGACGAACCCGCATACGACGGACTGACCGCTTTCGGGGTCGAAGTGGTACGGGAAATGAACCGGATGGGTATGTTTGGTCGATCTCTCGCACGTGGCTCCCTCCACAATGGACGATGCGCTGGATGCCACCGAGTCGCCGGTGATTTTCAGCCATTCGTCGGCCCGGGCTTTGTGTGACCACGTACGAAACGTGCCGGACTCGGTGCTTTCCCGGATGTCCACCAACGGTGGCGTGGTGATGGTGACCTTCGTGCCGCCTTTCCTTACAGATGAAGCGAAACAGTGGGGAATCGAGTATTCCGACGAGCGGACCCGCCGTGGCGTGGACCTGTCGTTGCCGGGCGTACGAGCGATGGCCGACTGGCTGTCCGCGCACCCGAGCCCGCCGGTTACTGCCTCGACGATCGCCGATCACGTGGAGCACGTAAGGGAAGTGGCCGGGATCGCGCATGTCGGCCTCGGCGGCGACTACGACGGCTACCCGCTTTTTCCGGACGATATGGGCGATGTTTCGACGTACCCGTTGCTTTTCGCCGAGCTGGCCGACCGCGGTTGGTCCGACCCGGACCTGGCGGCCCTCGCCGGCGGCAACGTCATCCGTACGCTCCGGGACGCGGAAACCGTCGCCCGTTCCCTGCAGGCCACCCGCTCCCCGTCCCGGGCCCGGATCCAAGACCTCGACACCTAACCGCGAATGTAACGAAACAGGTCACAAAACCGAGCTGTTTCGTTACATTCGCGGGAAAATGCGGGCAGCGGTGACGGCAGCGGCGGCGTCGACCAGGCCGGCGCCGGTGCTGTTCGGGCCGGCGCAGGTGGCGGAGCGGACCGATTTCGCGGTCGTACGCAACAAAGTCGTGGTGTCGGCGATGTCCCCGCGCAGGCGTGGATTCGCCGACCACATCAGCGCCACCACGCCGGCCACGTGCGGGGTGGCCATCGAGGTGCCGGACAACGTCCCGTACGTGTTGCCCGGCAGCGCGGACAGGACGTTGACGCCCGGCGCGACCACGTCGGGCTTGCCGGCTACCCCGGAAACCGGGCCACGGCTGGAAAAGTCCGCGACCGCGCCGGTTCGGTCGACGGCGCCGACGGTGAGTACGTCCGGACTGTTCGCCAGCGGGTCCACAATGGACCCGCAGTCCGGGCCGGTGTTCCCGGCCGCGAAAACCGGATAGATGCCGGCGATGCTCAGCGCGTGCGCGGCGGCCGCCAACGTGTCGGATCGGCAGCCTTCCAGCGTCGAGCAGCCCCAGGAGTTGGTGAGGACGTCCGCGCCACGGTTGGGATTGCCGTGAAAAGCGTCGCCACCATGCGGAAAAGGCGCAAACATGAACTGCAGGCAGTCCAGGTAGTAGCCGGGATTCGCGACCCCGCGGGCAAGATCCGCGCAGCCGATCCACTGAGCATCCGGCGCCACCCCGACGCCACCGCGGCCGACCGCGGTGGCGGTCGTGTGGGTGCCGTGGCCGTCCAGGTCGCGCGGCACCGCCGTGCCAAACCACGGGTCGTACCAACTGTCGGCGCCGCCTCGAAAACCGGCCGCGATCACCGGATGGGTGGCGTCGACGCCGGGAGTCCGAGACGCCGACTACCACGCCCTGGCCGCGGGCGCCGGCCGCCCAGGCCTGGTCGGCGTGGATCGCGGTGATGTTCCACTGTGGACCGTCAGGCTTCTTTTCGTTGCCGTGCAAGCCTTCCGGGCGACCCGGGATGGGGCGAAGCAGGGGTGCGTCAGTGACCGAGACAACGCCCGGCTGGCCACTGAGCCACAGCCGGGTGACCGGGTCGTCGGCGTCCACCTCGATGGCGTTTATTAAGTAGTACGGTCGAAAAGTCAGTCCGCGGCTGGTCAGCGCGGCCCGCAGTGGGCGCTGGCTGGCGGTCGCGTACGCCGTCAGTTGGCGATAGACCTCTCGCCGTCGGGCCGCCGGATCCGCGATCGAGGCGCTGATTTTGGTCTGTTCCAGAGTCACGAAAAGCGCGTTGCCGTGAAATCCGGGCTGGTGGCTCAAACCGACGCCGACCAGCGCCACGAGACAAGCGGTCACGGCCACCGCGGCGATCCACGGCTTGAGCCAGTTTCGCCTGCGTACGAGGAAAGTCACCGCACCGACGGCGATCGCGACCAGCCAGCTGATGCCGGCCGCCAGAATCGCGTACCAGCTGACCTCGCCCAGGCCGAGAACGACGGCCAGCTGGCTGGCGTCGACGTACGCGTACGGCCCGACCAACGCGAGTCCTAGAGCGACCGCCGCGGCCCACCGGCCGCCGACGGCGGCGACCGCGAATGCCAGCGCCGGTAACGAAATCATCAGCAGAATGCTCAGCCCGCTGGGGGCCGCGGTGGCGGCCACCGTCGCGTACCCGACGCCCAACACCAGCGGATGTGTGGGCGGCCCCGGCAGCATCGCGAGCAGCGCGGCCACCGCGGCGGCGGCCAGCACCGCGAGCAGCGTCGTCCACGCCGACCCGAGTGCGCCGAAGGCCACCCACGGCAGCAATGCGACGCCACCCACCGCGGCCGCCAGAGCAGCCGGCACCAAACGGCCGCGATGAGGCATCGTGGCCGAAAACGGCGAAGGAGGATGAGCGCGACGGCGAGCAGAGCTGCCAGCGCGACTGTGGAGCCGAGAGCGAAGGTGTTGCGGGCGGCGATGTCGTGTCCGTACGGGACGAACCGGGTCAGCCCCAGCACCGCGGCGCAGCCGGCCGCGAGTGCCCAGAACCGCAGCGTCGCCCGGATCCACGGCCGCTGGACGTACGGCAGCAGACCCAGCGCGGGCAGCCCGGCGAGCAGCGTCGCGCCGATCGCGAGGACTGGCGCCAACCAAGCGCTTGGCCTGCTCTCGAATAGGATTGACGCCTGCTCGACCAGCCACTCGCCGGCCGCGCCGCCGAAGCTGACGCCCACCGTCCACAGGCCAACCAGCACCACTCCAAGGACCGCTGGCCAGCGGCGCTCACTCTCCGCCATGAACGGGAACCCTACGGCCCGTGCTGGTCATTTCGATGGACCGCGGCCAAGAACGCAGTGGGCTGGGCGGCACGTACCCGAACGGGAGGCTAACGTGGCTTCGTCGTGCCTCGAGACAGCGCAGTGTCCCCGGTTCGCCGCCAGCCACCTCGGCCCCGAGCAGCGCAAACGCGCGGTCGAGCGGATGCGGTCGGAAACCTTCGACGTGGTCGTCATCGGCGGCGGGGTGACCGGCGCGGGAGTGGCGCTGGACGCCGCCTCCCGTGGTCTGTCGGTCGCCCTGGTGGAGGCGCGCGACTTCGCCGCCGGCACGTCCAGCCGGTCCAGCAAGCTGATTCACGGCGGCCTGCGCTACCTCGAACAGCTCAACTTCACGCTGGTCAGGGAGGCGCTCAAGGAGCGCGGTCTGCTGCTGACCAAGCTCGCGCCGCACCTCGTACGACCGGTGCCGTTCCTGATCCCGCTGAAGCACCACGTGTGGGAGCGCGGCTATATCGGCGCCGGTGTGCTGCTCTACGACTTCCTCGGCAGCATCTTCGGCACCTCCCGCGGGTTGCCGATCCACAAGCACTACAGCAAAACCGGCGCTCGCCGGCTGTTCCCGGGCCTGCGCGACGACGCGCTGATCGGCTCGATCCGCTATTTCGACGGCCAGATCGACGACGCCCGGCACACCGTGACGGTCGCTCGTACGGCCGCGTCCCTCGGCGCCGCGATCGTCACCAGCACTCGGGTCATCGACGTGCTGCGCAGCGCCCGCGAGGTGGTGGGCGTGCGGGTACGGGACATGGAGTGCAACGAGGAGTTCGACATCAAGGCCCGGACCGTGGTGGCCGCCACCGGGGTCTGGAGCGATGACATTTCCGAGATGCTCGGCGGCCGCCCTGGCCTGCGCGTACGCGCCAGCAAGGGAGTCCACCTGCTGGTCCCGCGCAGCGCGATCACCGGCGATGCCGGGCTGATCCTGCGGACCGAGAAGTCGGTGCTGTTCGTCATCCCGTGGGGCGGGCACTGGCTGATCGGTACGACCGATACCGACTGGAACCTGGACCGCGCGCACCCAGCCGCGTCCAGTGTCGATATCGACTACATCCTGGAACAACGTCAATCGGGTGCTGGAGCGGCCGCTCACGCATGCCGACATCGAAGGCGTTTACGCTGGCCTGCGGCCATTGCTGGCAGGCGAGATCGAGGCGACCAGCAAGCTGTCCCGCGAGCACGCCGTGGTGGAGCCGATGCTCGGGCTGGTGCTGATCGCTGGCGGCAAATACACGACGTACCGAGTGATGGCGAAGGACGCCGTCGACGCGGCCGCGCGGCGGCTGCGCAACGTGCCGCCCAGCAAGACGACCGAGGTGCCGCTGCTCGGCGCGGACGGCTACGGCTCCGCCTGGTCAGCGCGCGCGTCCACCGCGCGTCGGCACGGCATCAGCGTCGGCGTGATGGAACACCTGTTGGAGCGCTACGGCACGCTGACCGGCGAGCTGCTGACACTCATCGACACCAACCCGGCGCTCGGCCGACCGCTCCCTGGCGCACCCGAATACGTCCGCGCCGAAGTCGCGTACGCGACCCGGATCGAAGGCGCGCTGCACCTGGACGACGTGCTCACCCGGCGTACGAGAGTGTCCATCGAGACCGTGCACCGCGGCCTGGAGAGCATGGACGACGTGGCCGAGTTGATGGCCGCCGAGCTGGGCTGGGACGCCGCCACCCGGCGCCGTGAAGTCGAGCACTACCGGGCCCGGGTCGCCGCCGAACACGAGTCGCAGCGCATGCCCGACGACCTCACCGCCGACGCGGCCCGCCACGGCGCCCCCGACGTACGCGGCTACGCCGTGGACGCAGGAGCCACCCACGCATAACGTTCCGTAGCGCTGGTAAGGCCGCGGCGGCCGATGCGATCGCGCCGGCTATTCCGCGTCGTGTTTCGTGAGGGGGATTTTGGCGGGGGTTTCGGTGGTGTACGTGGTGCGGCGGTCGACGTAGGACGCGCGCGGCAGGAGTGACAGTGACCCGCCCAGCGGCACCTCCACCTGCCAGCTGGCCTCCACCGACTCGCCCGGCTCGACGGTGCCGAAGGAGGTCTGACCGAGCGGGCTGACCAGGCCACCGGCCGGTGCCGGCAGTGACACCCGGACCTTGGTGCGTGGCCGGACCGGGTCGTGGTTCGTGAACCGTACGGTCACCGCCACCGCGGCTCCCGCTCGTACCGGCTGCTCGACCGGCAGCAGCCGGACGGCTCCCTGACCGGGCTCGGACGAGATGTCGTTCAGGATCCGCCGGACCATCGCGTACGTGTCGCCGCGCGGCCGCGCCGGATACGTCTCGGTGCGGGTCGTCCACTCCTGGCTGATCGCCTGCCAGTCCGCCGGGGCGCTGCTCGGCGGCCGCCCGCTGCCCACCGACCTGGCGAGGTCCGCGAAGAACCGAGCCCACCGCGGCTTGTAGTAGTCAGCGACCATCCCATGCCAGTCGCGGTTGCCGTAGTCGTGCAGCCCGCCAAACGCCTGCGGGGTCCAGACGCTGACGATCGTACGAGCGTCGGCCTCCAGGATTTCCCGCTCGTCCGGCGTCCGCCCCCAGCTGCGGGCGGCTGCTGCCAGCGCCCGAAGAGCCAGTGCTCACCGGTCCCGAGCAGGTCGTTGGTCAGGTCCATGTAGTGCAGGAACCGTTTGCTCAGCAGCGCGAGCCTGCGCCGGTCCTGGCAGTGGTAGGCGGCCCGGATGTCGGCGAGCAGCAGCCGGGCCCGGTTGGCCAGGAACTGCCGGGTGACGTCCAGGAGGTCGTATTGGTACGTCGGCAGCCCGCGCAGCGCCGGGTGCACGGCCGCGAGCTCCACCACCACCGGTACGAACCGCTCCAGGTCGTAGCGGGGCTCGGCCGGCCCGTACGGGGACGCATTCGCCACTTCCAGGCTGGGGATCGCCGCGAAGGGCGACTCATAGGGCCCCTCGCCGCTGCGGTGGCCGCTGGCCCGGAAGGAGTACGCGGTGGTCAGCAGCACGTTCCAGGCCGCTGCCGCGCGCGGGTCGTCCCGGCCGTACCGGCGGACCGCGTAGTCCCGGATCCAGCCGGCCGGGTCGACCGGGGTGGCCCGCCAGGTGGTCTCGCTCCACAGGTCGCCGATGACCGGGTTGTGGTGGTGGCCCTCCGGCATGAACGCGGTGCCGACCAGCCTGCCCCGGGTGCTCGGCGGTTGGCTGCGGACCGCCGGCAGGGTCTGCATCGGCTCGTGCAGGCTGCCGAACATCCCCAGCCGGCCACCGAAGTTGCCGACGCTGCCCCACGCCCACGGGGCGCCCCAGAACGCGTTTGTACGGTTCCACCGCGGGCCGTCGTCGGAGTCCAGGTCCACCACCAGCGTGCGGTCCCGGTCGATCGCGGTCATCAGTTCCTGGCGCGGATTGTCCTGCCACGACTGCAGAACCCAGGTCGCGCCTGGGGTGGCCTCGGTCATCGCCCGTTGGACGGCCCGACCGGCGGCGGCCAGCGGCACGTCGCCGAGCGTGCCACCCTCGTGCACGAGGTCGGCGGAGAAATGTGTGGTGGCGCCGAAACTCTCTCGCTGGCAGCGGTAGAACCGGGCCGCCAGCCGGTCGTAGAGCGGGTCGGTGCTGGCCAGCCAGTCCGGCCGTGGCTGGCCGCCGTAGTCGCCCTGCGCCAGCACGGTGGCGCCTGGGTGGGCGGCCGCGAAGGTGTCGTTAGGTACGTGGCCGACGAAGCCGGGGAAGACCGGCGTGATGCCCAGGTCGCGCATCCGGTCGGCGATCCGCCGGCCGAGCTGGGCCCGCCGGCGCAGGTAGTCCAGGGTCACGCCGGTGCGGCCGGCCGTTGTTCGGGTGCCGGCCGAGATCGAGCCGTACCACTGCCAGGGCGCGTGCGCCGGGCCGGGAATCCAGCTCAGCACCTGCTCCGGTGTCAGCCCGAAGTCGGTCAGCGTGTCGTACCAGACGATTTCCTGCCCGACCAACGCGAGCGCGCGGTTGGTGCCGGAGGCGGCCAGGTAGTCCAGCTCGCGTTGCCATTCCGGCCAGGACCAGTACGGGGTGGTGTAGCCGAAGGTGCAGAAGTTGTACGCGTACCGGTCGGTGAGCTGGGTGGTCTTCACGATCGGCCGCCCGGGGGCGGGCAGCAGCCGGGGGAGCAGCAGCCGGTCGCCGTTCCATGAGATGTGACCGCGGCCGACATATTTCAACCACCAGTGAAAAGCCGAGACGACGGCGACGGTGGACGTGCCTTCCAAGGTGACCGCGCCGGTGGCGCCGCTGATCCGGAAGGCGTCCGCGGTGCCCGCCGGGGTCGGCATCGGGCGCAGTCGGAACTGCAGGGCGCGGGCCACGTCGCCGCCGAGCAGCCGGGTGATCGAGGCGCGGGCCTGATGCAGGTCGAGGGGATGGTGCGGGCAGCTAGTGGGGCCGCCGACCGCTGGACTGGTCGGTGCCGCGGCGTTTCTTGCGGGAAGTGCAAAGGTATGCCTGGTAACGTTCTCATTCAGTTGTTCCTGAGGTTTTCTTACCGGAGTCAACGGTTCCCTCCCTCGCCAGTGATCCGGTTGTCGCGCAGGTCTTTCCCAGGTTGTGCGCTGTTTCGGTCTGGTTGAGAAACGGTATGTACCGGTCGGCCGGCCTCTTTCCGGTCGGCCGATGTTGCGGTAAACCACTTTACCGGGGTGGTGATCCGGTAGAACGGAACCAGCGAGCTGGCCATGGGGACTCCTGTGGTGTCGCGCCCGCGAGGTCACCACGGCTGGCCGCACCGGCGAGCCGCATGCCTCCTTCGGATGCGCCCGGCCCCACCACGGTCGCAGGTATTATTCTGCGCATACTGCTGCAACGTTGTAAATATCCTGTGTACCGATTCACCCACGCAAAGTGGTGTATTCGCGGGTATGGAAGCGCATTGTTACCGGTCGGAAATATCGTCAGCCCGGGATTTCGAAAACTTTTCCAGGATTGAGAATCCCGGCCGGGTCCAATGCGGCTTTGATGGCCCGGTGCGTACGCAGTCCGATTGGCCCGATTTCGGTGGCCAGCCAGCCCTTCTTCAACGTACCGACGCCATGCTCACCCGTACATGTGCCGCCGAGGTCCAGTCCGAGCTGCATGATTGCGTCGAAGGCCAGCATGCAGCGCCGGTGGGAGTCGGGGTCGTCCCGGTCGACGATCAGGTTCGGATGCATGTTCCCGTCCCCGGCATGCCCAACCATCGCCACCCTGACCTGGTATTTCTCGCCAATCCGCTGAGTGGAGTCAAGGAGCTCCGCCAGCGCCGACCGGGGCACCGCGATGTCGTCGACGATGATTTTCCCGAGCCGCTCCATCGCCGGATGCGCCAGCCGGCGGGCGGCCAGCAGCATCTCGCCCTCGACCGGATCGCTGGCCACGTGCACCTCGCTCGCGCCGGCCGCCGTACACAACTGCGCGATCCGCTCCAGCTGCGCCGACGAACCGTCGTCCACGGCGGCCAGCAGCAGCGCGGCCGCGTCCACCGGCAGATCCATCGGCCGGTACGCCTCGATGGCCCGGATCAGCGTGTTGTCCATGATTTCCAGCAGGCTGGGCGTACGTCCGTCGGCGACGATCGCGGAAACCGCCCCCCGCGCGCTGACCGTGTCCTCGAAGACCGCCGCGAGGCTGAGCACGCCCTCGCTGACCGGCCGCAGCGCGAGGGTGATCTCGGTGATCACCCCGAGGGTGCCCTCGCTGCCCACGAACAGCTTGGTCAGGTCGTAGCCGGCCACGCCCTTGGCCGTCCGCCGGCCCGTCCGCAGCACCTCGCCGTCCGCCAGCACGACCTCCAGACCGAGCACATATTCGCTGGTCACGCCGTACTTCACGCAGCACATGCCGCCGGCGTTGGTGGACACGTTGCCGCCGATCGTGGAGCTCTCCCACGACCCCGGGTCCGGCGGATAGCGCAGGCCCAGCTCGCCGGCCGCGGTGCTGACCGCTTTGTTGATCACTCCCGGCTGGACGACCGCGATCCGGTTGATCCGGTCGATCTCAAGGATCCTGTCCATCCGGCGCAGCGACAGCGCGATGCAGCCGTCGACCGCGTTGGCGGCGCCGGCCAGCCCGGTCAGCGCTCCCTGCGGGGACAACCGGGATGCCGTACTGGCCAGCCACCCGCACCACGTGCCGCACGTCTTCGGTCGACCGGGCGTGCACGACACAGCCGGGTTGCCCGTGCTCGACCAGGTCCGCCTCATCGTGCGCGTACGCCGCCATCACGTCGACATCGGTGACCACGGCGTCACCCAGCCGCTCGCGGAGCTGGTCGAGTGCTGCTGTCGCGATCCCAGTCATAGGGTCAATCCTAAGCATGGTGTTCTTCGCTCCAGGAGGACAATGGACGAGTGACAGTGCTCATCGACCCTCCACGCTGGCCCGGTCATGGCCGGCTCTGGTCACACCTGGTCAGCGATCTGTCGTACGAGGAACTGCACGCCTTCGCGAATCGCCTCGGCATCCCCGAACGAGCCTTCCACCGCGACCACTACGACGTACCAGCCCGCTTCTACGACCAAGCGATCGCCGCCGCGCCGAACCCACCACCAGCCGCGACATCGTCGCCCGCCTCACCACTGCTGGCCGCCGCCGCCGCTGAACTGAGTTGTTGGCCGCAGTTCTGCTGCGGCGGCGCATCCGGTTCGCGTCGCCGGGGCGCCCAAAAAGCGGGCACCCCACCGCCACGAACCTGGGCGGCCTCCGGCCGCCGCGCGGGCGGGGTTGGGTTAGCGGCGGTGGCTGTGTTGTTGGCCGCAGTTCCTGCGGCGGCGCATCCGGTTCGCGTCGCCGGGGCGCCCAAAAAGCGGGCACCCCACCGCCACGAACCTGGGCGGCCTCCGGCCGCGCGCGCGGGCGGGGTTGAGCTGTTGGCCGCAGTTCGGCGGCGCGTCCGGTTCGGTCGCCGCGCGGGGCGGGAGGGGTCAGAGTTTGCGGACGAGGGTTACTCCGTCTCGTACGGGCAGCATTACCGACTCGACCCGGTCGTCGGCCGCGATCAGGTCGTTGACCTGCCGGATCGCGACCACCGCAGGGCGTTGCGCGGCAGGGTCGACGACGCGGCCGCCTTGCAGGACATTGTCCAGTACGAGGAGGCCACCGGGCCGCAGTCGAACAATTAGCTCCTGATAGTAAAGCGGATAGTTTTCCTTGTCCGCATCAATAAAGCGAAGTCGAGCGCGGGGTCGAAGGGGAGTGCGCGCAGGGTGTCCAGCGCCGGCGCGATCCGCAGGTCGATCCGTTCGGCGACCTCGGCCCGCTCCCAATAGCGGCGAGCCACCCCGGTCCACTCCTGGCTCACGTCGCACGCCAGCAGCCGGCCGTCCTTTGGTAGGCCGCGCGCTATGCAGATCGCCGAGTAGCCGGTGAAAACACCGACCTCGACGGCCTGCCGCGCGCCGGTTAGCCGTACGAGCATGGTCAACAGTTCGCCCTCGTCGTGCGAAATCTGCATGCCCGCCGCGCCCCCGAAAGTTGTTCGCGTCTCGGCGGCAAGGTCCAGAAGAACCTGGTCGGCGGGAGTGCAATGCGCCAACAGGTAATCGCTGACGGCCGGAGTGAGAATGTCTGTCATACCTGAAAGCGTCCACTAATCTCGCCGCTTTGACAAGGGCTTGTCGAAGTAACGAAATTCCTAGATGCTTGTTCGATGCCCGATCCGCTGGTGCTCCGTGATCCCGCCCAGTTCAAGGCATTGGGACATCCGCTGCGGCACCGGCTGCTGACCGTGCTCCGGCAGCGTCCGGCCACCCTCGCGCAGCTCGCGACCGCGCTCGGTTCCACCAAGGGCACGGTCGGCTATCACGTCAATGTGCTGACCGACGCCGGGCTGTTGGAGGTGGCCACCACTCGGCAGGTGCGTGGGGGCACCGAGCGTTACTACCGGCTCGTCAGCCAGAACCTGCGGCTTGCCCGAGATGCCCCGGTCGGCGCGGAGTTTCTGGTCAAAGCGGCGCTGGATGAAATGCTGCCAGCGACCCAGGATTCACCAGAACAGACGTTGTTGCGGCACGTACGCTTGACGCCTGAAAGGGTCAGTGCGCTGGCTGCGGAGCTGGAGCGGTTCGCCGATCCCGATCATCTGCCGGACGGTCCAGAGGGCGAGCCCTACGGACTGCTGGTCAGTCTTTTTCGCGCCAATGTTCCGTTGCTGCCGCCGGAAAGCTAGTGGTCTGTCTTTGATTTGGGATGGTGGATCCGGTGATCCAGAAGTCGTAGCCGCCGTGCCAAATCAAAGACAGACCACTAGTACGAGTCCAGTTCGGCGATCAGGTTGGCGCGGGCTGCGTCCTCGCATTTTGCCGGCATCAGAAGGAAAATCCTTGGCAGTTGGAGAATTCCGCGCAGCACGTCACTGCGGCCGGCGACGAAGTCCGGCTCTGGTACGTGCGAGTATTCCTTTCGTACGGCCATAACGTAGGTCGCGTAAAGGTCCGGCGGGCTGGCCAGGATCAGCAGGTCAGGTCTGCGTCGCAGAGCAGAGCGCCGTTCGCATCGTCCGGCTCGGCCGCGTGCCCGCGGGTCAGCAGGATCAACCGGCGGATTTCGGCGAGCCGTTGCGGCGCGATTCCTTGCTGGGAAAGGGTTTCGGCGGGCGAGTGTCGCGCTCGCTTCCTCGTTGTCGTTGCGCTGCGGTAAATAGACGGCGTCGTGGAACCACGCTGCCAGCCGGACCGCCTCCGGATCGCTGGCCGCTGGCGCGTACCGGTCGACGGTGTCCAGGACGGCGGCGAGGTGGTCGACCGTGTGATAACGCCGGTGCGGCTCCCGCCAGCGGTCGAGCAGGTGCCGGCCGAGGCGCTCGTCCAGCGGCCAGCGGGCCAGCAGGTCGTCGCGTACGTCGGTGGTCAGCTCATCCGATCCGGTCACGATGACGTATTCTGGTGGCAGCACAGGGACCAGCGCACGCCAGGGGCAGGGATGGCGTGCCCTTGGTGATACCTGGAGCACTCCTTGCAAGCCCTTCTGGCGTACAAACGCCTGCCCGCCCTCGCCGGTGCGGGGTTCCTACCGATCGCTTTCCTGGCCCGGCTGCCGCTCGCAATGGCGCAGCTGGGCACCCTCCTGCTGGTGGTGTCGGTCACTGGCAGCTACGCCGCCGGTGGCCTTGCGGCCGGTCTGGTGGCGGTCGGGATGGCCGTGGGCGGGCCGGTCGTCAGCCTGCTCGCGGACCGGCACGGCCAGCGGCCGGTCGCGTTGCTCACCACACCGGTTAACGCCCTGGTCACGGTCGCTCTGGTGATCGCCGTCAACACACATGCCGGGATGGTTGCCGTCGGTTTGCTGGCGCTGGGTACGGGCCTGTCGACGACCCAGATCGGCGCGTTGGCCCGATCCCGGTGGATCGGTCTCGCGGCCGGACGGTCGTCCGATCTGGCGCCGGCGATGTCGTACGAGTCGGCCGCGGACGAAACGTCGTTCGCGCTCGGGCCGGCGCTGATTGGCTTGCTGGCGGCCGTTTTCTCGCCGTCGACCGGGTTGCTGCTCGGCGCCGCGACCATGCTGGTCTTCGGCCCGCTCTTCGCCCTGCACCCGACCGCGGCGGCCGCCGGAAAGTCGTCCGCCGGCCGTACGCAGGGCCGCGTCAAGGTCCCCGAGCTGGCGATCCTGGTGGGCGCGATGTTCCTGCTGGGATGTTTCTTCGGCGGCGTCGGCGCCGGTGTCACCGCGCTTTCCACGGCGGTCGGCGCGGCTTCGGCGGCCGGCGGGGTGATCGCGGTGATGGGGCTGACGAGCGCGGCCGCGGGCCTGGCCACCCCGCTGTTGCCCGAACGCCTCGGCCACCCGCGCCGGCTGCTGATTTTCGCGGTAGGGCTGGCAATTCTGTCGCCGCTGCTGTTGGCGGTTAGTACGGTCGCCGGCGCTGTGGTGGTCGTAGTGGCTGTCGGCTGCTGCATCGCACCGTACATGATCAGCGTCTATTCGCTCGGTGAGCGGCTCGGCGGCACTGGCCGTACGGCTGCGGTGATGACGCTGCTTTCCAGCGGAGTGGCGGTCGGTTACGCGGCCGGCTCGACCGGTGCCGGCGCGCTCGCCGACCTCGGCGGGTTCCGGCTGGCGATGGCCGCGCCGGCGGTCGCGATGGCGGTCGCGGCCGTGCTGGTCTTCGCGGCCCGTGGACGTTTGTCAGGCCTAGAAACGAAAACTGGCGACACGATGCCCGTACGAATCTCGTCACCGTCGAGCGTGTAAGGCCATTTTCAGCCGCGCGGCACCTCGGCGGTGATCGCGGTGCCCTGGCCGGGCGCGGAGTGGATAGTGAGCACTCCGCCGGCGGCCAGTAGGCGCTCGGTCATGCCGCGAAGGCCGTGCCCGGGTGGCACCACAGCGGGGTCGAAGCCGGCGCCGTCGTCGGCGACTGTCAGGGTGGCGGTGGCCAGCCCACCGCGGACCATCACGGCGACCATCTGGGCGGAGGCGTGCTGCGCCACATTCGTCAGCGCTGCGACCGCGATTGGGAACAGTGTTCGCATGCTTTTTCCGTCCAGGTCTTCGATTCTCAGCTCGACCTCGACACCGGATTGCGCTGCCCAGCCGTCCACCCACGCACGGAAATCGGTGCTCGGCGCCGCGGCTGGCTGCTGAGCGGCCACCAAGCATGCCGAATTGGCGTTGGAGGTTGGCGACCGCCTCGGCGGCTCGATCAAGGTGTGCCGGTACGGCCGAGGGCGCCGCCGTCTGCGCTTTTCGTAGCTCGGCGGCGGCCAGGAATGCCTGCTGCTTAACGGTTTCGTGCACCTCGCTGGTCACTCGCAGCCGATCCACTTCGGCGGTCGAGGTGGCCAGCTCGCGGGCCAGCTGGGTCTGGTAGATCGCTACCACCACGCTGACTCCGGCCAGTGCGGTCAGCGCCGCGACCGACGCCGCGGTGTCGGCCGGCGCCCTGAGCAGGATCGAGGTCACTGCCCCGATGGCGGTGGCGAGGCACGTACCGGCCAGCGCCGCGCTCGCCGGCAGCGTGAAGCCGGCCGCCGCGGCGAGCCACAGGGTGCCGCCGAGCCAGCGCACGCCGGCCGCGAAAGGCAGCAGGATCGCCACGGCGGCGATCAGTACGAGCGGCAGCTGCGCCGACCGTGGCTGGCCGGCCCGTGCGGTCCTTATGGCGGCCACCACGTACGCACCGGCGCGCTGGCAGCGGTCGCCGCCAACGCAGGCACCCACCCAACGTCCGCCGGCCGTGCCCGGATCAGCTGGATCAGCGGATATGCCAACGGCAGCAACCAGAAGAGCGCGACAACGACCAGGACTGGACTGGTCCGCGGCGGTGGTCCGGCTGCCTCCATCCGGTCAGCATGGCCGGGCAGCCGGCCGTACTGCAACGGCCCTACCAGTCAGGGCCCCCCCGGCCAGGCCACCGATTGCTGCTCTTTTCGCCCCCAAGCGACCATTTGGGGAGGCCAACGCCCCTTTGGTGAGATGCCGGCCGGTCTCCAAGGGGGCTGGTAGCCAAAAAGCTAGCCGGTTGCTAAACGACCGAACTCCTTGGCGGGAGGCCGCTGATCGCCGGAACTGTCGGTGCCGCCGAGGACCCTCGATTCGGGGGCGGCTCATTTCGGTGGGGACGTGACCTGGTCGGCGAGCTGTCGCAGGTAGGTGGCGAAGCGTTGCTGGTCAGCGGGGTCCCAGTCGGCGACCAGCTGTTCGTACGCGTGCTGCTGGAAGTCGTGTGCCGCAGCCAGAAACGCCTGCCCAGCGGCGGTCAGGGTGAGGTTGGCGCGGCGGGCGTCAGCGCTCGACGAGCCGCGGTCGACGTGCCCGGAGCGGATCGCCTCGCCGACCATCCGGCTTGCCACCGACCGGTCCAGCCCCAGCTGGAAGGCCACGTCGGCGACGGTGACCTCGCGGCCGCTGGCGGCGATCGCCTCCACCACCTGGACCTGCTGGACGTGCTGGGTGTCGCCGGGCGCGTGGGGGCGGCGGCGGTCGGCGCCCAGCGGCGGGACCAGAAGCGTACGAGCCGGAAAAGTGCCGGGCCGGCGCCGGCCGTGCTGGCTGTCATCTGCCCATCATCGCACTTGATGCATGCAATGCGCACATGTAACGTGTGCAATATGCACGTACTTGAGCGGCCGCGTACGGCCGGACGGAACCTGACCTTCGTGGCCGCGTTGCTCGGCCTCCTGATGGCGCAACTCGACGGAGCCGTGGTGATCGCCGCGCTGCCGTCTATCCAGCACGACTTGCACGGCACCGCGATCGCCGGCGTCACCGCCGTCTATGGCCTCGCCGTCACGGTTGCCACGCCGTTGCATGGCCGGCTGGGTGACATGTACGGCCGGCGGGTCACTTTCTCTTTGTCCATCGCGATTTTCGCGCTCGGCTCGGTGGCTTGCGCGCTCGCGCCGAGCCTTGTCTTTCTGGTCGGCGCAAGGGCGATCCAAGGTCTTGGAGGCAGCGGGCTCATCGTGGCCGCGGTCAGTGTGTTGGCTGAGATGTTCGACAAGGAGGAACTGCTGCGCCGGCAGGGATGGATGACTGCGGTGGCCGCTATCGCCTTCGTCGGCGGCCCGCCGATCGGTGGGCTGATCGCCGGCCAGTTCGGCTGGCAGTGGATTTTCGGGTTGAACCTCCCGATCTGCGCGGTCGCGCTCGCGATCGGATTCGCCGGCTTGCCGCATCGCAATTCCAGCAATGCCAAAGGTGGCTTTGATTTCCCTGGCGCGGGTCTGGTGGTTGTCGGTGGGGCGAGTCTGGTCGCGTTGGGGAGCAGCGAAAACGTCGCCACTAACCCCTTGGTGGCGGTCCCGCTGCTCATCGTTGCCGTCGTCTCGACGATTTTGCTCGTACGGGTGGAAAAGAGTGCCGCCAGTCCGTTGATCTCGCCGAGGCTTTTCGTCGTACCAGCGGTGGCCCGCTCTGTCCTTGCCAGCGGCCTTTCCGGCGTGACGCTTTTCGGCACCTTCACCTTCATGTCGTTGGCGATCGTCGCCACTGTCCATAGTGGACCGACTGGGACCGGCCTTCTGCTCGTACCGATGACCGCTGGTCAGCTGCTCCTGACAACCACGTTTTCGCTGCTGGCGCGGAAATTCCCGCAGCTGACGGCGGGGTCGGTGGGGCTGGGGCTGGCGCTGGGAGTGGCCGGCCTTTCGTTGATAGCGCTGGCGATCGTGTTCTCGCAGCCGTATGCATTGATCTGCGGTCTCGTGCTCAGCGGTGCCGCACTCGGGCTGTCGATGCAGGTCTACACCCTTTTGGTGCAGTCTTTCGCGCCGAAGGAGTCGATCGGCGCGGCGATGGGCACGCTGTCTTTCTCCCGTCAGATTGGCAATGTGCTGGGCACCGCGATCTTTGGTTGGGTGGCCGCGCTCCTGGCCAACCCGAGCGGTGGGCTGGTCGCGATCTTCGCGCTCGCCGCCGCGGTGACCGTCGTCGCGTTGGTCACTTCACCAGGTCAGCCGGCCGGATCGTGATGTCGTAAGGCTTTTCCACGGCCAGCTCGGCTGAACCGGCCGCCTGGCCCACCTCGAAATAGTGGTCGTCCCGCAGCTCCAGCACCGTAGTCGACGGCTGATCGGGGTCGACTATCCAGTACGACGCGATGCCGGCCTGCTCGTACACCCGACGTTTGGCGACCAGGTCGTGCCGGCGGTTCGACGGCGACAGAATCTCGATCACCAGCACCGGCCGCGGCACCTCTTGGCCTAGCTCGACGGCAGGGACAATGAGCACGTCGGGCTGAACCCGCCGACGGAACCCGAGGTCGACATCGAACGGTGCGACCAGAACCTCAAGCTGCTCGGGCACGGATGTACGGAGGGCGAAGACCAGTTCGACAACGGCACGTTGGTGCGCGTGGACCGGCGCTGGGCTCATGACGATGATCCCGTCGATGAGCTCGTGCCGCCATCCGTCGTCCTCGATGGCTTCCAGGTCGGCGACATCAAAGCCACCGTCCCGGCTGAGATAGACGGTGTCCTCCACGATGCGCACATGCGCGTCGTCGGGGTAGCGGCGAAGTTGCTCGACGGTCACCACCCCGAGCCCACCTGGCGTCTCTGCGGTCATAGCAGTCATCTTGGCTCCCCGTGTTCGGCATCTGTCAAGCCTGCCAGACGGTAAACCCCCTCCCGCAGTTATCCACATCCGCATTTTTATCCACAACAACGCCCCGCGCTGGTCGATTTTTTTCTCGCGCGCGCGTCCTCTCAAACCCACCCCCCACCCGATCACTGGGGGGGGGCAAGAAAACAGTATGGGTACGACATTTTCGCGCCGTTGCGACTGCGGTTTTAGTGCACTATGGGCCTATGACGATGTCGAGGTTGTTGCGATCGGGCGGTCGGACGGAGTTGACCGTTGATCCGTCTAAGTTGCGGTGGATCTTGTCCGCCCGGGAGTCCACCGACCGTGAGGAACAGGTGGTTAACCAGCTTACTGACCTGCGGAAATTCGTGAAAGGGATTGGTGGGGAGATCCTTCGCGAGGTGCCGGAGAACGCTGTGTCGGCGACGAAGAAGACCCGCAAGTTGCTCCCGGATGGCACGTACGGGTTGGAGGTGAAGCGTCCAAAGTGGGACGCGATCTTGACGGATCTGCGGCGCGGCACGGCGAACGCTCTCGCGGTGACCGATGGTGACCGGGCGGTTCCGCGATCCTCGGATGCTGGAAGACCTGATCGACGTGGTCGAGTACTACGGCGTGCATGTGGCGTCGATGACGGGGAACATCGATCTGACCTCCGATGACGGGATTTCGGCGGCGCGGCGGTTGGTGGATCAGCGCAACAGCGAGTCCCGGAACACCTCCCGCCGGGTGACCGATGGGAAGCGGCACGCGGCGTGGAAGGGCGGCAAGCACGGCGGGATGCGTGCGTTCGGGTGGCGCAAGGATCAGCTCCGGCTGCGCAAACGTGAGGCGAAGATTCTGCAAGCGGAGCTGGAGCGGATCAAGTCAGGCGTGTCCGCGTTGACGTTGGCCAAGGAGTGGAACGCCAAGGGGATCCTGACCGCGACCGGGAAGACATGGCGCGCGTCCACGGTGAAGGCGATGTACTTGGCGCCCCGGATGTGTGGGCGGGTGAAGTACCGGGGCGCGGTGCTGCGCAACGAGGACGGCAGCTACGTACGCGGCGCGTGGGAACCGATGATGAGCGATGAGGACTACGACGAGATCGTGCGACTGTGGCGCCCGGAGACCACCACCGAGCAGGACACCGACGCCGACAGCGACCCCGCCAAGGCGCCCCGACGCCCGGCGACGCGGTCCCGGTTGGGCGCCAAGGGGCGCGGGTACCGCACCATTTATCTGCTGTCGCCGTTCATCCGGTGTGGGAAGTGTCAGGCGCGGGTCATCGGTTCGACCCGCCGCCGCGCCGATGGCGTGTTGGTGTCGATCTACCGGTGCCCGGCCAGCGGTCAGGGTGGCTGTGGTGGGGTGTCCCGCAAGGCTGAGGACATCGACAAATTCGTTACGGCGGCGGTGATCGCTGACCACCGACGCAACGCGATGCGGCAGATGAAGGATCTGCCGCCGTGGCCGCGCGCGGGTGAGTTGAAAGCGTTGCAGGGCCGGATCAAGGAAGCCACCCGCCGGTATGAGGCTGGCGAGTACCGCGACGCTTCTCGTTACTTTTCTTCGTTGGACCGCATGGAAATCGATGAAGCAGAGTTGAAAAACGGAGCTGCGGGCGTACTCCCGTGAACAGGACGCCCGCCGGTCGATCGTGGCTGATCTGGAGACCCGGTGGGACACCCCGGAATTCACCATGGAGGAAAAGCAGGCCGCTGTCTCCCAGAGCATCACCACGGTCATCCTGCTGGCCGCCAACAAGGGCGTGCCGTTCCACCACGACCAGATCAAGTTGATCTGGCGGCAAGCCGACGACTCATAATCAGCCGGTTGGCGTAGGTTTGTGCCGGCTCTTACGGGGAGGCTGGTGCCGACGACGGGGGGCGTCGGCACCAGCACGAGCCAGCGTAGTACCGGGGTGGCTCCGCGAGCGGGGGATGCGCTCGCGGAGCCGCCGGAGTCAGTCAGGCGTCAAGGCCCGCTGATGTCGTTCTTAGTTCCCGTCTCACTGTCGGTGTCCTCGTCGAGGGTGAGGCCGTAGATACGGGCGACCCGGCGGGCCCATTCCACGGAGCGCGGGGGGGGCGTTTTTGACTTGTTCCTCGGCCCATTCCTGCGGTGTCAGCAGGGGCCGTGGCGGTGGATGGGGTGTTGGCGTTCGTGCGGGGCGGGTGCGTGTTCGCTGGCGGGGTATACGCGGTGCCGGGCGCTGGGTTCGCTGGGTCGGCCCGTCCATGGTGTCGGGGCCATCGGGTTCGCTGCTACTGGGTTCGGTGCTGCTGGGGGTGGCAGGATCGGGATCGTCGTTGGTAGTGGTCTCCGGTGCCTCCTGGGTGGGTCGGGATCGGTGGGGGGCGTGGTGTCACCTCCTGTGGTTGGTCCGGTGGGTGTTCTGGTTGGCCTGGTCGCGGGCGGCGGCGGTGCGTGCGTCGTGGTGCAGGCGGCGTACGTAGTTCAGGACGTGCCGTCCGGTGCGGAGCCGGTAGCCGATGCCCTGGCAGGGCCGGCATTCGCGGGTGCTGAGTCCGAACGCCGAGCGGACGCGGCCGGTGCCGGCGCAGCGCCGGCAGTGGGTACGGTCGCGACCAACACAGGTGGGCGTAACGGAGCGTGAGAACCGTGGGGATGAGGATCGCGGTTAGCACGAGGAACAGAGGTAGGGTCATTTTCACCTCCAGGCGGGGTTTCGAGAGTTGGGCTTGAACATGCTGCTAGCTGTGATAGGGCAGGTCAGTGGCGGTGTTGGGTGCTAAGGGTGGTGCTATGCCTAGCAGTGGGGGCTGCTAGGCATAGCGCCCGATTCCGTGTTGTCGTGGGGTTTACTGGTTCTTGTTCTGGTCACGGCGGGTGATGGCGGCCTGGATGATGTCCTGGTAGGAGGGGCCGCGCCGGTTGATGAACTTCCCGTCCACCTGCCGGCCGATCTGCCCGACCGGCACCCCGAGGGGCTTGAGCATGGTGGTGAGCTGTTCGGGCTTCCACCCGGTGTAGATGTCGGGCCGAAGGTCGGTCAGCAGCGGGATGAGGGTTTCGTTCCAGACCCGGTCCTCACCGGCTGGCCAGACGGCGGCCAGGTCGTCGTGCAGCAGATCGAACGCGGGCGTCGTGTCCCGTTCGATGGGCGTGGCCGGCAGGGTGCCGGCGGCCCGGCGGTAGGCGATCGCGCGGGCCACGATCTGCGCCTGGAGCGCCGCGTTGATTTTTCGTAGGCGTGGGCGGTGCCGGGCTTGCCGAACCCGACTGTGATACCCCACCCGGCGTCCTTGTCCGGCTCGAACGCGGTAGCCCGGTACCCCTGCCGGTACATCGACGTTCCCAGGATCATGTCGTTGGCTATCTGGTCACCGACCGCGAGACAGAACCGGGTGTTGACGTTGCGGGTGATGCCCGGCGGCAGGCTGCCCTTGTCCGGGATCTGGGTGCCGATCAGCAGCGTCACGCCCAGCGCGCGGCACAGCTTGATGATCTTTTCCAGGAGTTCCCCGGCCTTCTTTCCGTGTGCGGGGTGGGTGATGAGTTCCTGAATTTCGTCGATGAACACCAGCAGCGGATGCAGCCCGGATCCCTTCAAGGAGGCCAATTCCGCGGTGACCTTGTTCTCAGGTGCCATGCCCTTGGCGTGGTAGAAGTCGATCCGCTTGGACCGGCGCTGGCATTCGGCGTACAGCCACACCAGCATCTGCGCGCAGGCGGCGATGGTGTCGTCGTCGAAACCGTTCCCGTACTCGGACAGGATCGGTTCCAGGACCTTGAAATCTCCCACGCCCTTGAGTTCGTACCCACGGATTTCCACTCGAGGGTCCAGCCCGGCGGCGAACACCGGGACCCGCATCGCGCCGGTCTTGCCGGACCCCGGCCGGCCGCCGAACAGCCACGACCGCGCGATCAGCTGACCGTCCACGTTGCGCAGCCGGGGATCGTTGGCGAACGGGAACGGCGCAAACACGTCAACCTTGGGGCCGTGCGCGAGCGGCCACGCCGGCTGAGCCATCGCGGACGCGGGTTCGTCGCCCACCCATAGCCGGAGCCGGCCGGTGTGTGCCCGGTCGGGTTCGGGCCACACCTGGTCCAGCGGCAGCCGCAGCGCGGACGCCAACCGGCCCCGCCGGGCGATCACGTCGCCGGCCTCCACTCCGAACGGCAGGTCCACCACCGCCAGGTGACCCGGGCCGTCTCGATGGATTTCCAACGGGAAGGAGATCGCCGCCGGGTCCTTGCCCACCGCCTGGTTGATGCCGGCCAGCTGGATACTGGTCAGCCCGCGTCGCACCAGTTCGGCGGTCAGCTTGCGGTACTTGGGTGCCTGCGAGACGC
Organism: Fodinicola feengrottensis; assembly: GCF_010993775.1. GTDB lineage: Bacteria > Actinomycetota > Actinomycetes > Mycobacteriales > HKI-0501 > Fodinicola > Fodinicola feengrottensis. Next base: position 45,228 of record NZ_WOTO01000055.1, read on the forward strand.
GGTCCAGGATCGGCTTGTCCGCCGGACGCCCAGAACGGGCGAACGCGAGGGCCATCACGGCGTAGAACGCCCACCGCGCGAGGTCCGGGATCGGGACGTACAGGAACACGATCCCGCCGACCACCGCCGCCAGCGCGCCGGTCACCACCACAATCCACCGGAACCGGGACTGGTCCACCCGCCGCCGGTCCAGGTTGAGCCAGGTGACCGGGTCGTTGTGGTCCGCTGCCCACTGCCGCAACGGCGCGTTGCCTTCCTGCGCGCTCGCCCAGCGCAGCAACCGCGCCAGAGCACGGGTCGCGCCCAGTGGCGCGTACACGGTGGTCTTGGCGACGTATTTGGGGAGCCGGACCGCGTGATATCCCCACCACGTACAGGGGTGTCCTTGACCGCCCACCGCACCCGCCGCCGCCAGATCGGCGCGAGAGCGCAGCCACGCCGGGATGATCGGCGGACGCGACCGCCGCACCGCCATCGCCGATGCGGACGACCGGCCGCGCCACCGCGACCCAGCCCCACCGGGACCCCAGATTCGGGCGCTCGTCCGGCGGGTCCACCGGGCCCCCCCCCACACCACCGGGCCGACCAGCACCGACTCACGATCCACCACCGCACCATCAGAGCTGTCCAGGTCGGGATCGTCGTCGGGATCGTCGGTGTCGTCGGGGTCGCGCTGCGCGGGGATGCGCGGCGGTTCCTTGGTCATGTTGGCGGACCACGCCGCCTCCAGGTCGGCGATGTGCAGGTAGCCGTTTTTTCGTCGCGTCGTCGTCGCCGTGCTGGCTGTCGTGTCGTGGGTGTCGTCGTCGTACGGGTCGTGGGGTTCGTTGTCGTCAAAAGGCGGTCGGTTGGCCATCATCAGCACCACCCCCCGTCAACAGCTCCGGTCCCGTACGGGTCGTCGTGTCCGTGATCGTCTGGGTCGGGGTCGTCGCGGTCCGGGTCGATGCCGAAGCGGTAGTCCGTGAAATAGGTGTCCGGGTAGGCCGGTGGCCAGTTGTCGGCCAGCGGGTGTCCCTGGGGGTGGGTGCGGCAGTTCGTCGACCAGGTAGGCCAGTGGGTGGGGTTCGCGGTCCAGATCTGCGCCGATGGTGGCGTATCCGGCGGCGACGAGGTTTGCGTACGCCTGACGCAAAAGCCAGTACGCGACCTGCATTCCGGTGTCAGGTGCTGTGTCGGTGGAATGGGTGCCCTGAGGGCTGTTGTGGGTGTGGTCGGGGGTCATGGGGTGCTCCTTTCGGTTGGTGGTCAGTGCGCCTGCCTTTCCGCCCTGGTGCGGGGCTCGCCGGGAACGGGACGTGGACCCGTTGCCGGTCTCGGTGATGGATGCCGTGCTGTTGTCGTTGCTAGGACTGGGAATACTTGTGTGGTCGTGCGGGGAAATGGGGTATCGCCTCCAAAGAGTTGTGGCTATCCAATGGCTTTCGTCCTTCCTGCCCCGTGTCACGGGAGCGCGTGGTGAATGTTTCGCCTTTGCGGTAAACGGAAAAATGGGATCGATGGTGGGTGTCGGGTCGAATTCTTAGCGTCGGTTGATTTCGTGGACGAGCCCGGCCAGGATCGAGCCGACGACCGGCGCGACCGCCGGCCAGGACGCGATAGCGAATCCGAGCAGCACCACGACAGCGGCGTGCCACCATTTCAGGCCGCCCTTCCAACAGAGCACGCCGACAATGGCCAACAGCACGATGACAATCGGGATAGTCACCAACACTTTTTCTCACCTCCCTTCGTTGTCCTTGCGGGGCCTGCGAAACGCTGGCCGCGAGCGCGGCCTGTGATGTTCTCTCAATGCCAGGTCTGGGTGCGGCGTATCGATTGCGCAGCGGCCCACTGGCGGTACCGGATGATGGCGGCGATCAGTGGAGTCATCCGGGCCTGCCGTTGACGAGCACTGCGCGAACGGGTCGCGGTCATCGATGAGTGCTCCCTTCTGCTGTCGGATCGGTGGTCGGGTTGCGGGCAACGTCTGCGCCCGGCTGCGGCGGCTCCCGGTCCGGCGCCGTGGGGTGGTGTCGGTGGGCGCCGATGGACAGCAGTGCCAGCCCTGCCACGACCATCAATCCATCAACCGCCAAGGGCCCGATATGCGAGCTGAGCCAGTCCTCCCCGTACGCGGTCAACAGCCCGGCCATATGCCGGTAGGAGACGATCGCGGCCACCACTGCCACGACGGTCACGCCGCCGTACCGGGCGGTCGCCCACCACGGACCGGTCTGCCACCGAACGCGGGTCAGGACTTCCACGGCGAGAAACAGGGCCAGCGGCCACCAGGCGGCGGCCAGTACCGCGCCGAGGGCCGGGTGCCACTGTGCCGCCGCCGTTGCCGCGAGTCCCTCTGGTGGCAGGAACGAATGCGCGATGTTCGCCGCCACCGACACCACCACGCCGGCCGTCAACCCGGCGACCGCTGACGCGGTCGCTCCCGGACGCTGCGCCCAACCAGATCCGGGCACCCCGGTTCCGGCGGCATAGTCGACGGCACGGTCGATGGCACGGGCAGTGGCAGGGCCGGCTACCTCCGGCGCCCCCGCTGGTTCCGTCGCGGTGTGCGACGTCCGCTCCGGCAGCTTCGGCGTTGTCGTGGTGTGGTTGGCGGCACCGGTCACATCGGTTGGCGCGGTCGTGAGGTCGGCTTTTGCGGCCTTGATCTGCGCACGGCCCCACCGTCCGGACCGGCCGCACATTTTGCCCAGCTCCTCACCGGTCAACGGCCGGCCCGCCGTTACTGACTCTCGGTAGACACGCCGCGCCCGTACGGACGTTGGCTCCTGGGGTCCTGCCACGTCCTGCGGCACCGGACCGGTGACGGCGGCATGCCGCGCGGACGTCCGCTCGGCCGTGTTACCGCCGCCGGGATGGCTGCCGCGCGTGCCGGTTGCCGCTGCCGTCTCGTGGACCGGCAGCGGGCCTGCCGGTAGAGGGTCCGCCGGTGGCCGGGGAGCCGGAGTCGGACCGGTAGTGGTGGCTGGGGTCATGATGCGGCCCCAAGGTGCGGGTCGGCGCCGGCCGCGGCGAACAGAGCGCACACCTGGGTGTACTCGTCCGGTGGCATGCCGAAACGGCAGTCAAAGGTGTGCAGGCGCCGCTGCTCGTCCGCCCACTGCCGCCAGTGCGCCGCCAGCTGCACAACGGTCAGAGCAGCGCTGTCGGCGACCGCGTGGACTGCGGCTCCGGCCAGCAAAGCGCGGTGAATCGTGACCGGCGACCACCGCCACATCCACCGGCCCAACGCCGTCATCACGGCGAGCTTTTCCAATTCAGCCAGACCGGTGGCGTGCCGTCCGGTACCAACGTCCAGCGGCGGTAGATGAAACGACGTGCCAGCTCGAACGGCGACACGTCCTCCAAGTCCGCCGGCCGCGTCACCGGCCACACCGGCTGAGCCGTGCTCCGGCCCTTCCCGTTCTGCTTAGGCCCGTTCCGGTCAGGCCCGTTCTGGTTGTTGTTGGTCATCGGTAGTCCTCTCTGTGTGCGTGGGTTCTGGGTCCGCTGTGGTGTCGTCTCCACCGGGCGGCGTTGCGGCACTTACCGCACTCACCGCGTCCGGCATCGGGTAGTGCGCCGCAGATGCACGGCACCGCCTCCGGCCCGCTGGGCACCCAGCTGACCCGCCGACAGCGGCCCGTCTGACTCTTGCGACTGCTCACGTCATCCCCCTCTCACCAGCACCAACGTTGACCTTGCATCACTCCTTACGTCACTGATCTAATCAGTACCATCACCACTATGCCTCTAGACAAGACGAACGTCAAGGGGTTATGGTTCCACTGATTCAATCAGTGATGCGCAGTGTAGAGCAGACCACTGACAGTTGAGGCGCAGCGACAACCGCAGGCATGACTGTGACAAGCAACGTGACAACGAGCGACACGATCACACACACACACACACCGACTGCGTAACGACACACACGAGAGTGACAAGCGAACAGGGCGCGGACGAGCACGGCGACCAAAACGGGCCGGTCCGCGCGGGGAGGCAAACGAGTGCATCATGGCCACGAACAGTGAGAACACCACCAAATACGCGCGACTGGCCAGCGTCCTACGCGAACGCATCGAGGACGGCGTATACCCACCCGGCAGCCCACTGCCGAGCGAAAACCAGCTAACCGCCGAGTACGGCGAAAGCAGAGCCACCGCCCGCAACGCCGTCCAGGCGCTCGCCGCCGAAGGACTCGTCACCGTCCTGCACGGCAAAGGGGCGTTCGTCCGTCCGCCGCCGCCCCACCGACCGCCCCAACCAGACGCACACCCGGGACCCGGACGTCACCATCAAGCGCGACGCCGACGCCGGCCAAGATGGCGGCTCTGATGCCGGCGCGGTCGCGGTGATCGATACCGACGCCGACGCGTTCGGATGGCGTGAGGTCGAACCGCCGCCCAAACTGCACACCGAAGCACGAGCGGAGATCGCGCTCACGCTCGGACAGCCAGAACACGCGCCCGTACTGGAATATCCCCGGCTACTGACCGACCGCGCCGGGCGAAGGCTCAGCCACAAGACCGTGATCCCGTTCGCCGTCCTCGTCGAGATCCCCGCGCTCGAGGCCGCACTGGACAGCGAAGGATTCCCCACTGGCGGGCAGCTCTACGCCATCCTGGCCGCCGCCGGACACACGCTGGCCTACACCGACGACATCCGCGCCCGGATGCCCACACCCGACGACTCGACCGCACTACGCATCCCCGGCGGCACCCCGATGTTCACCACCCACCGCGCCATCAGCGACGCCACCACCGGCCGCGTCCTCGCGTACGAAGAAACCCGGCGGTCCGCCGATGACACCCAACTCCGATACCACCTCACCACCGCAGACACCACCGCCGCAAACCGCTAAACCGAACGGGCGCAACGCCAGGACCGACCGGCGTACACCACCCGCCCAACGCCTACCTGAACCAAAAACGGGGGAAGACATGGGAAAACGCATCATCACCGCGATTGCCGCCGCCAGCATCGCCGCCGTGCTGATATCTGGCTGCGAAACTGACAACGCACTACACCCGGCAGCGCCCGGCCCGGTCATAGACGGGCACCCGACCTGCGGATACGTCGTGTCGCGGGACGAATGCAAGGACTCCGGCGTGCCGCCGCAGTACTGGTACCAACTCCCCGCCAACGCGCCAACCGGATACCGAGACACCAATACCGACCTGATCAGTCAGCTGTTCCTGTGGCACCTGATCTACCAGCAGCTGTGGTACTCCCAGCCCGTCTACCGCGACACCTACGTACCCAGCGCGTACCGCTCCACCTACGACCAGAAATACAGTAGCCCGTTCAACAGCCGGTACTCATCCCTGATCACTCTGCGGCAAGCCCGCGCACGTTTCGTTGACAAGACAAACAAACCTGTACCAGCCAGTCAGCTCAACACCCGTCGCGTCAACGGTTGCGCCGCCTATCAGCAGTTAGACACACGAGGCGGCGGAAGTGGCGGCGGCACCGGAGGCAGCGGCCACGGCACTAGCGGCAGCACAGGACGCGGCGGCAGCGGGACAACAGGCAAGACGAGCGGCAAAACGAACACCAAAACCGGCACCAACCCACGGAGTTACTGCTGATCGGCAGGCGACTTACATGCCCGATGGTGGATTAGCTCACGGCGACCAGCGCCGATGACCGGGCCGGACAGCCGGCAGCGCGACCTTGACGCCAGGATGGCCCAAGGTCGCGCCTGGTGTCCCAAGCATGCGCTGCTGGACGGATGGCAGCGCTGACCCGGACGGCGCGCAGGCCCTTCGCAGCCCCTCCAGCACACCAATGTTGATCACCGTCCGCGTCACGTACGACAGCATGAGCGGTCAGACCCTGGCGCTGGAGCAGATCCGCCGTTCGGCCGACGACGTGCAGCTCATGTACTGGCTCGCAGCGTTCCCTTCGGCAGACAGTGAGCCTGTCGAATAGATTCTTCATGGTGTCCCTCGTCATGATCGGAGTCGTGATCAGCGCCGCCGATTGCCGGGATGGCGTAACGGGAAAGATGCCTTTTCATGCATTCCCGACTCACGCGACGCCCGAGAGGCTACCGTTAGTTACATGGCCGATGCATCTGGTAACTTACCTGGCAATGTGGCTTGGAGTGAGCTGCGTCCGTACATTTCGCTAGTAGTGCTGGAATGCACCACTCCTGATCCCGTAGTGGCATTTGATTGGCTGATCAACTTCCTTCAGAACGAGGCGGTGAAAGGGGTACATCAAGGCGTTGACATCGTCGCGTACGGAGCCGAAATTCACGACAAATCGCCAATATCACTGCAACTATCAGCGGTTGAGGTAGATCAAGCCTTCACTTTCGTTACGCGAACAATCGACTCGGTAGGCTGGATTCAAAACGACATTCAATTTCTTGATACAAGCCATCTCCTGACGCTCGCCATTCGAAAGAATCGACTTGTCGGTATCCACGCATTTGACTCATTGAGGCACCGTCTGCAGCTGAGGCTGGATCGAGAACCAATTCCACCCGTAAGGCGAATCTCACCGACTACCCTTGAGAATGCATTCCTTCGGGGTGAAGCGAAGCATTTTTGGTTGCGAGGCACACATCCGAGACGCGCAACTCGACCTGATAGCAAGAACATTGGCGGCCTGCGCTTACAAGAAGCAATCAACCCCATAGAAGACAGTACATTCGCCTTAGGTTCGGCGCGCGCCGCACTAGACGAGCAGTCTGTACATGATGGCGCGACCGTACTTGTCGGCACAACGATGCATAAATCGTCCGTCTGGGTCAAGCCGTCTACTACTTTTCAAGAGTATCTTGCAGTCTCTGTGCAGCTCTTCGGTCTACTCGAAGAAGTGTTATCAGTCGATCTGCCTCCTGAGCGACTGTTTCCCTTGTTTGCCTATGAGACGACCGACATCACGGAAGTGCGTGGCGCATTTGACATCTCGGTTCTGACTCCGGAGGAGCTGATTTCTAACCGTGAAAGAGAGTCAACGGTTGCTGATGTAGCTGAACTTCTTCGTGACGCTATTATTGAAATTCGCGGCGACTTGGCATCGTCGAGGTTTAAGATCGACGTTGGATATGAGGGTTGCATAGGTGGCACCATCTCCGTTCGCCTGGAGCGGATTGGTGAGGTTACGAAGCTTCACTTTGGCATCCACGGCCAACCGAGCAACGAGCCTCCAGTGTCCGCAATACGCCGAGGTCTTGAAATGGCCTATAGAGATCTCGTCTCAGTTCACTATCGTTCAGGGCATACTTACGTTGCGGGAAGAATCTGGCATCGCCAAATGCAAATCGCACGCTTCCCACAGTGGCGATTTGAGGACTTTAGCGGCTACGATATCGACAGAGAGAAGCCGTTAGTCGACAAAGGCGTTAAGGCGGAAAACTTCGAGACGATTCACGAAAGAATTGGCAAGGATGGAGATCGCTCGCTATTTGCTTGGGTGTTGGATCATTATTCGACCGGCTGGCTGACCTGCGATGACGGCTCTGGCGAAATCGCAGATTTTATCCATATCTCCCTAGCCGGGGTGCTCAGCCTCATTCACGTAAAAGGAGCTGATAGCGCGTCGACGCTGCGGAGAATCTCCGTAGGGGCCTACGAGGTGGTTGCAAGCCAAGCGTCAAAGAATACCATCTACACCGACCCTATTAGACTCAAAGAAAAGCTGGAGCGAGGGAGTCTCCGCAGACAGGCATCATGGACAGATGGCGTTCGAGTAGACAGTCGGTCGGATCTCATTGAATATCTTGGGTATCCAGATCTTATTACTGAGACACAGGTCATTGTCATACAACCGCATCTTGTCGAAAGTAGGTACAGAGAATTACGGAATGTCGCTGACGGCAAGCCAAGCGACGATCGACTTCGCCTTCAGCTACTTGAGACACTCTTGAACTCCGTCAGAACAACCGTAGTGGGCTCAGGGGCAGAGCTCTATGTTGTTGCCTCCAATGCATAGCGTCGCTCGCCACCTGCTACTACGTTTTAGCACAAGCCCCAGAAGCAGCAGCCCTAGACAGCGTCTACGACGCGTCCCGCCTTCTGGTTGTGTGCTCCGCGAGGAAATTACCGCCATCGCGAACAATATACTGAGCAACCCCTGAACCTGCGCTCACGTGACGCTCCACGAGAAATTACATCGGTGCCCACGTCCACGGTCGGGGACCACGGCGACCTTGCAAACATGCGATTCGAAGAGATGCCTCCCCTTTGGCGTCCTTGTGGTCACTCGCCAGTTGGGCGACATAGCAGGTCATACGCATTTCCCGAATATCTCGAAAGATGTCATAGTGGGGCCAGGCCAGAACATCTTGCCCGTATCCCTCGACAAAACTTCCGTATTCGGAATCGCTAATCCAACCCGCGGAATCGTATTCGACGGCGCTAGAGACTAGGTCCCATTCGGGTGGACCTATCGCCGCTCGCTCGAAGTCGAGAAACAACACGGTGCCGTCCTCAGTGCTTACGATGTTTCCACTGTGAGCGTCACCGTGGACAACGCACGTCCGCAACGACGATATTTCCTCGGCGTGGCGGGTGCGTAAATGGTCGAGATGGCCGACAAGCCATTCCCGCTCATCCGGGCTAATCGTTGGCATCGCGTCAATCCGGCCGATGAGTCCTACAAATGGATCGAGGTCCGGAAGTACAAAATTTTCGGGTTGCGGAAGGCAATGGAGGACCCTTAGCGCCTGCGCTACTTGCAATAGCGTGCCCTCGTGGTGGGGTGGCAGTTCGCGCCAGAATGTGACTGCGCGGTCAGCGACGAATACTGGCTGCTCGATATCCGGCAAGGCTATGACGGTCGGAATACTATTGCGCTCAAGCCAACGCGCCACCGCTACTTCTTTTGCAGCTGCCGCGCTTCGGCCCGGCCGAGAGACACGCGCGACGACACCGCCGGCGAGCCGGTAAATTGCATTGTCTCCAATGCGTATTGGCTCGGCGCCGTTGGTGGAGATGTGGAGTTTTTTTTCGGCGGCAGCAAGCATTGCGTCAAAGTGATCCGGGGCGGGCACTTAAGTATGGGCTCCTCAATACATTAGCTGGCAGTTGTAAGGCGTTCGATCATTCCCGACACGTCGGACCGGCGTTTGAATGGACGAGAGGCTTTCTCAAGGTCGTGGGCGTAGCTCTCCACGCGTGCAGACTGGACTATGCCCAAGTCTGACGTTGCTGAATGCGTAGCAATCGCCATCGCTGCGTCCGGCTCACCAGCTCTCATATAGAGACTTGCGCCCATCAAACTACAGAGTGCCCTACTCCGCGCGAACTCATCGCCGTACCCATTTGCGGGCCTTAGCAAGCCGCTCGCCTGCTTCTCTAACGCTTCCTGATTCCGAGCGTTGATCAGGATAATGCCAGGCAAACAGTCGCCAAGCCGTGCCCGTATCGCCGTACAATTCGGCACGATCGTAGAAGTCCATCCATGGTTCCCTCAAGCGGTCATCCTGAGTCGCGAGACTGTATTCCTCTTCTGCGTGACTGGTCTCCCGCCGCAGGCCAGACTCATTACCCATTAGGCCATGTGCTCGAGCCTTAAAGGCATGCAGCATGCCTTTCGTTAGAGGGGTTGCATCGTCGCCGACCTCGAGCGCGCGTCTCGCCAGATCAAGACCAATTTTTGGCCGCCCGATGTGTACAGCCTGCACCGCTAGGTCCGACAACAAATAGGCTTGTACCGGCTGGTCATCAGCGTCCGCCGCGAGCCGCACCCCGAGCGTCAGAAGCTGGCGAGCCTGTTGGTCAAAACCAGCATCGTGACTCTTCCAGCCAGCAACAGCCGCCAATAGCGCCCGTAGCCACTTTCCAATCTCGAATCTGGCCAGCCGTCTCACCCGAAACCCCAGCATCAAGCTGATGCACAGCCCAACCGAGCTGGCTGATGACCGCGTGGCGAGATAGGCCACCACCGACTCGATGATCCCACGCCTGAAACATCTCAGTAGTTGCGCGCAGATTCTGCACGTCCTCGCCGGATATGCGTCGCAGAACGTCGGGTTGCTGGCCGGCGATTGCGATCGTGTCTCTAACTGTCTGGGGCAGTTGCACCAAGCCGGCCGACAAGGATGTCAACCAGGCCAGAAAACGACGACGCTGCACAGAATCATCCTCGGCTAGCACGTAGTACGGCAGGTCGTCGTTGACCTTACCCGCGTTCGCAGCGCGAAGAGAGCTAGGCAACGGAGCGGCCGCATCGCCGAACAACTCAGCGACGCTAAGTCCGAGAGTCGTGGCGATGAGTAGCTGATGGACTGCGTCCGGCGCCCTGACGACAGTGCCGCGTTCCCAGCGCTTGATGTTGTCGGCCAATTGACGCGGATCGGGTTCGCTCATTCGTAGACGAGCAGCTGTCTTCCGCATCTCGCGTGCCATGTCAGGACGTGACCAGTTTCGGTCGGGACGTTCTCGCTCCGCGCGCAGGCGGCGCGCCCACTCCAGTTTGCTGCCTTCGGTCATCGCTACCCCGCTCGTGTGGCCTTAGGGGTCATTGTGCCCCCCTGTGCCCCCTACGTGCCCCCCTGCCGTTCGGGCCGTATGCGTTCACTCTAGGTGCCTACCGGATCACCTACACCGGACATTCCCAAGATCGCATGCGGAGGGAGGGCGCCAGATGCCTAAGGCGATGCAAAAGCAGTCTGAGCTGGACGAAGACGAGATTTCGGCTGCTCTGGATGTGCGGTCTGACCGGGTGCGCGATGACCTTTTGTGGGAGTTGAGCGCGCGGGTTTGTGACGATCACCGTCGTCGGACTGGTTTCTGTCCGATGTGTGCCCAGGAGTGGCCGTGCGATGCGTACATGCTTGGCGTGGGACGGGTTGTCCGGGTCGATGCGGCCGGTTTGGCGGCGGTTGTCCGTGGGGGCGGAAGTGCGCTGGTTACGCCGTTTTTGCTGTGGTGGGGGCGGTGATCGCCGTGGATCTGAACGGCGTGGACGGCTTGACCCGGCGTGATGTTGTTCGGCGGGTCGCTGCGGTGGTTTCCGATTCGCGTATGCCGGAGCTGGTGGCGGCGTATCAGTCCAGTCTGCGGGCTGAGGCACGCCGTGAGGGCGTCGATTGGTGGTTCGGGATCAACGAGGCCGTGACCTGGCGTGACGAGCTGTCGCGTGACGACGTGATCGTCATTCTGCTGGCTGTGGTCGAGCGGGTGCCGGTCCATGTCGAGAAGGCCAATCGAAGCCGCACCCGAAAGACTCCTCGACCGGCTCCTGTGGTAACGGAGCCGGTGCGTGATGGGACGGGGCAAGCGTGATGCCTCCTGAAGCCGGCCAGTCGCTGCTGCTGCCTGATGCGCGCCGTGGCGACCGGCCCAACCACCCCGACGACGCGTGGCGAGGCCGGCTTGCCTCAGCGCCGGCCGCGCGGCCGGGCCAGCCGGGTACGCGCGAACGTCGCGCGCCGGGTTGCGCCATTGCTTGACCAGCTGTCCGGTCATGAGTCCGGATGCGCTGGGCACGTTCTTGACCCCTTTGTGGGTCCTGCCGGCAGGGCTTCGGCGATTTGCGGTCTTACCCCATCCAAGACCTCGAACGTCGTGCCTGCCACGGCCGGCCCGGCTCTCTGTCTCCTGCATGAGAGCCGGGTCGCGCCACCGTATCGGGCGGGAGGGCTAGCCGTGCCATTGTCAGATCAGCCTGGCCTGCTGGCGACCGCGATTGACCAGAGCAGTAAGCACCAGCCGTTGCTGCCCAAGGGCGCAGCCGCTGCTCTGCCGATCTGCCGGGCGCCGGGCTGTGTCCAGGACTGGCCGTGCGTGATCCGGCGGCATGCCGAACAGGTGCTCACGTTCTACGGCCGGAACCCGGCCGCATTCGACGATCCCGTTCCGCCGCCCCCGCCGCGACTGCCAACCCGGCGAGCCGCTGTCGCTGGCCAGCTGGAGCAGGGCTCGGCGAAGCGTCGTCGGCATCGCCACGAACAACCGAACCAGCCACCTGTAAACGAGCTGAGCGGCGGCAGTGCTGCTACGGCGGGCCGCGTGATGGACGAGTCCCGGTTGCCGGCGTCGGTCTCGGTTCGCTGGGTGGGACAACCCGATGGTCGGTTAGCGGCTCCGCAGGAGTGGCGAGGTGCATTGCCGTGATCTGGATTTTGTTGCCAGTGAGGCGAATCCGGCAGTGACGTGCCGGAGGGAATAGAGGTTAAGGCCGGGCCACCCACTATCCGTGGAAGGGGCGGGTGGTCCGGCTGGAGGTCCTGGGGACCTCCGGTGCCTGAGGGTACCGGAGGTTCCCGTGGTGTGCCCGCGTGCTGTACGCGGTCTGGGGGGCCTTTCGGTCGAGAACACGACGGGGAGGTTGAAGGTGGTAACGAGCACAGCACCGGAGCCGGAGCCGGATCCGGCCCTGGCTGCGGTGATTGATTCGGTCGTCGCGTCGCTGACGGCTGGTATCGATGACGAAGCGCTGGCCAAGGTCCCGCCGGGCGAGTGGGCGGAGTTGATGGCCGCTTACCGGACCGCGATCAATGGCGCGGCGCAGCTGCGGGCAGCGTTCGCCGATCACGGGTTGGACCACGCGATTGTGGAGTGTTTTCCATACGTGCGGCCTGGTTCCGGCGTGCCATCGGTGTGGATGACCATCGTCAACCAGGCCCGGTGCGTCGAGCTGGACTGGACATTCGACCACCACGGCCCGGCTCACCGACTCTGGGCACCGCCGCCGGCCGCCTAAACCGCGCGGCGCCCCCAGCCGGGGAATTTCGACGGCAAAAACGTTGATGCGCAACGGAAAGAGAGATAGTAGTGCTGGCCAATGAGATCCGGAGAGTGGCGGAGACAGCCGCTGGCTGGACGAGCGACGCGACGAGAACGCGTTTTTTTGGTGCGCGTTGGCGGCCCTTGAGCAGCGTGCCGCGACCGTTGGCCCAGCCGAACTGTCCGACGTCGTGCATGGGTTGGCCGACTTGTTCCCGGTCCTACCCTTGGACGCCGGAGCCGAGCTTTCGTTGCGGTGCGCGGCGTTTGTCGAGCGCGGCGCCGACCCGACACCCGTTGCGGGACCACTGCTCACGTGTGCGCTGCGGGCGTTGAACGGATGCGTGGTGCTCGATCGCGCCTGGCTCGGTTCGTCGCCGGGCGGAAAGCGGCATGTCGAGCTACCGGATTCGGCCACGTCCGTGGGGGCGATTCGGGATGCGCTCACGGCGGTGGTCGGCAACGCGCAAGCGTACGAGGCGGCGATGGGTTGGCACACCATCAGTCGATGGCAACACGCGGTATCGGTGCTGCTGCAACAGCGAGCGGTGCGGGATCAGTTGCATGAGCAGCCTTTGACGCGCCAAGCGTGGATGGATGCGGTGGACGCTTGTGCTGAGTTTCTGCCGGAGGTGATGGACCTGTCGGTGTTGTTGGCTGTGCTCGATGATGAACCGCTGATGGTGTTGCACCGGGCCTCCGGTCGCGGTTACCGGTTGCGTATGTCCGGGATCCCTAACGTTTTCCAGTTGCATACCCTGCTTGCTGCCCGGCTGATCGGGACAGGCGAGTGGGGGTTGATTGAGGATGCCGGCATCGGACCCGACCCGCTACAGGTCGCTGCTGCCACGGACAGTCCGATCGATACAGACGAGATGGCTGGCTATTTTTCGAGTTTTTTCTCGCTCCGAGACGTCCACGGCGCGCAGATCTGGAATCACAGCATCCCCGCCGATATTCCGCTGGTGCACGGTCACCGCGTCATCGTGCTGGACCAACAAACAAATATCGAACGCTGGGACATCGGGAGACGCTTTCCCCACATGCTCCCCACGCTCACCGTGACACGGCACCTTGGCCCCGCCGAATCCAGGCGCTGGCTCCGTTACATCGCACCCGCCCCCACCGATTGATAACCACCAGGGACGACTGATGACCAGTAACCAAACGAATAAACGTATCGACGACCGAGAAGGAGAGTGGTTTTCATGGCGGTGAATGATTTTACGGAGATGACACTCCTGGCATTGGGGTGGATGGCACTCGTCCTGGCGGCGGTCCACGAATACACCAGTCACAAGGCAATGATGGCCACGTTCGACGTAGACGTCCTCTTTCCCGCGTTAACTCTGCCGCCGGTCCCGGTCGCGGACGCGGCGGCGCAAGACCAATGCCATCACATCAAAACAGTGGAAGGGGCACCGGTCATGGCTCGATCTGCGGAAGCAGGGACCGGCCAATCACCAGGTGCGGCGCAGCGGGAATCTGCGGCGCAGGATCCGGTGATGCCGGCGCCGTACCGTTTCCCGGTAGATCTGGGGGTCGCGGCCGGCTAACGATGAGCCGCCCAGCGCGGCGCGGCCGTTCGTGCTTCGGGCGGTGCGGCGGCCCGGTTCGGCGAAACGGTGGGCTGGACGGTCTGCCGGAGCTGTCGGGAGGCAAGCACCGTACGCCCGCGAGTCAGCGGACGATTCCGCAGCGGACTCGGTTGGACAACCGGGAAGTTGACGACTCCTACACCGTCCCGGACAGCTGACATGACCATTCCCCGGACCAGAACCGGTGAGGGTGCGGTGGTGCTCATCCTCGGGCAGGCCGACGATTGGGCGGTGGAACACGTCAGCGCGAGCCTGCACGCTCGGGGCGCACGGTCGATGGTGCTGGACACCGCCGACTTTCCCCAGCGCATGACCCTGTCCGCCGACCTGTCCGCCGGTCAGCTGTCCGCAGAGCCTGCCGCCGGGAGTTGACGGACTGCGTTGGTTGGGGTGGCGAGGTGGAGGTGGCCGGTGAGGTGTTGCGGCTGGCCGACGTGGCAGCGGTGTACTACCGCAAGCCGGGTGCGTTCGACCTTCCGGCGGGGTTGTCGGAGCCAGAGCGGCGGTAGCAGCTACGCCCAGGCACGTATCGGCGTGGGCGGCGTGCTGGCCAGCCTGCCGGCCCGGTGGCTGTCGCATCCGGCGGCCATCGCCGACGCCGAGTACAAGCCCCGCCAACTCGCCCAGCTCAAGCACGCCGGCCTGACCGTCCCGCCGACGATCATCACTAACAGCCCGGCGCGGGTCCGGGATTTCGCCGCCGCGTATGGGGATCTGGTCGTCAAGCCGCTGGCGGCGGAGCCGATCGTGTGGGAGGACGGTGGAGAGTCCATCGTCTACACCCGCCGGTTGTCCGCTGGTGAGATCGGACCTGCGTGTGAGGAGTTGGCCAGCGTCGCTGCTACTGCGCACCTTTTCCAAGCCTGGCAGGACAAAAAGTGTGAGAGCCGGGTAACCGCGGTTGGTGACGAATTGTTCGCGGTGGCGATTCACGCCGACAGCCCGGCGGCGCTGGTGGACTGGCGGTCGGACTACGACAATTTGCGATACGAACCGATCGAGGTCCCAGGGCCGGTCCGCGCCGGTATCGCGGCGTATCTGCGGTCTGCGGGATTGGCGTATTCGGCGTTTGATTTCGTGATCCGGCCGGACGGGCAGTGGATCACCCTTGAAGCCAATCCCAACGGCGTCTGGGGCTGGTTGGCCGAAGAATGCGGCCTCCCCATCGCGGACGCTATCGCCGACCACCTCACCGCAACAAACTTGAATGGTGACACAAAAACATGAGCACACCGAAAACCGACACGGCGTCCGACAGTGGCGCGGGTGATGCGTGGAAGGGGCGCGCTGCGGCGTTGGCGGCGGTGCTGGCCGCTGAGGGAGTGGTGCCGGATCCGGCTTGGAAACGCGCATTCGCCAGCATTCCCCGGCACCTGTTCACCCCGCACGTGTTGATCGGGGACAGTGCGGGATTCATCGAGTTGCCTATCGGCGTGCCGCGCTGGTGGGCGGAGGTGTACTCCAACAACGCGTTGCTGACACAGACCGCGTCAACCGGCGCCGGGGCGGCGCGGCAGGACTTGCCGACGTCCTCGTCCAGCCAACCATCGGTCATGGCGGTGATGCTGGACCGCCTCAACATCGCCGACGCCGACGACATTGGGCAGCAGCGGTGCCGGGTGTTGGAGATCGGCACCGGCACCGGATACAACACCGCGTTATTGACGCACCGCCTTGGTGAGAGCAACGTCGTGTCTGTCGACATCGATCCGGAGCTGGTCGAGACCGCGCGCGGCCGCCTGGCCAGTCTTGGCCTGCGCCCAGCGTTGAGGTCCGGAGACGGTGCGTCGGGATGGCCGGAACAAGGACCGTTTGACCGTATCCTGGCCACCTGCGCCATCACGCACATTCCGCCGGCCTGGATCGAGCAGTTGACGCCCGGCGGTCGCATCGTTGCCCCACTGGACGCGGACGCCGGACCGCTGCTGGTGGCCGACAAACCCACCGACGCATCCGCTGCTCAGCCCAGCAGTGAAACCGAAAACGACGGCGACGGCGGGGAATTGGTGGGGCGCGTGGACGCGTACCCCGCCGCCGCGTTTATGCCGTTGCGGCGTAGCGTCGATGACCCACTGGGACCAGGGCAGACCATGGGATTTGCTGGCGGCGCCCCGGCGCAGTACGGCACCACCGCCCTTGACCCGCGTACGGTGCTGGCTCGCGACCGCGATTATTCATGGTTCTGCTGGCTGCACGCTCCCGGCTTGCGTGTGGTGGGCAGTGTCGACCACGGGAGCGTGGTCGTATACACCGCTGACGCGATGGCTGAGGCGACGGTGGCGCCGGGTAGGGGCGGAACCTGGAATGTCGTTCAACGTGGCGCACGGCGGCTCTGGGACACCATCGAGCACGCCACCGCCACCTACGACAAGCTAGGCCGTCCGGCGCGTACCCGGTTCGGCTTGACCGCCGGAGCCGACCCCATGGCTGGACGACCCGACAGCCGCATA
>NZ_WOTO01000054.1 GCF_010993775.1 Fodinicola feengrottensis
GGCGGATGCGCTCGCGCTGGCGATCTGCCACTGGCTGGCGAACACCCATCATGCAGACCAAGATGCAGGAGCAATCGCGCTGGCCCAGCCGCCCAGGTAGTGAAGCGATTATCACGTCGGTGTCCGGGACGGTGGCCCGGATAGGGGTCGACCACGCGGTGGTCGAGGTGGGCGGAGTGGGCCTCGCGGTCCTGTGTACGCCACACGCGCTGGCCAACCTCCGGACCGGCAGCCCCGGCCGGCTCGCTACCAGCCTGATCGTCCGCGAGGACTCGCTGACGTTGTACGGCTTCGCGGACGACGAGGAGCGTGACCTCTTCGAGCTGCTGCAGACCGCGAACGGCGTCGGACCGAAGGTCGCCCGCGCGATCCTCGCCGTGCTCAGCCCCGACGAGATCCGCCCGCGCGGTGTCCACCGGCGACCACAAGACCCTCACCCGAGCGCCTGGACTGGGACCCAAGGGCGCCGAAAAACTCGTCGTCGAGCTGCGCGACCGGATCTTGGGCGCAAATGACGGATCCCTTCGACGGCGAGGAGCCGCAGCCCGCCGAGCGGAGATGGAAGCGAGCCTGCGGCCGCGGCAGCTCACCGAGTTCATCGGCCAGCCGCGGGTGCGCGAACAGCTGGACCTGCTGCTGAAGTCCGCTCAGCTGCGGCAGAAACCGCCGGATCACATCCTGCTGTCCGGGCCGCCCGGGCTGGGCAAGACCTCGCTGGCGATGATCGTGGCCGCCGAGCTCGGCGTGTCGATCCGGATCACCAGCGGCCCGGCGATCGAGCGGTCCGGTGACCTCGCGGCCATCCTGACCGGCCTGGAGCGGGGGGAGGTGCTCTTCGTCGACGAGATCCACCGGATCGCCCGGCCGGCGGAGGAACTGCTCTACTCGGCGATGGAGGACTTCCGGGTCGATGTGATTGTCGGCAAAGGGCCCCGGCGCGACCGCGATCCCGCTGGACGTCGAACCGTTCACGCTGGTTGGTGCCACCACCCGGTCCGGCCTGCTGACCTCACCGCTGCGCGACCGCTTCGGGTTCGTCGGGCACATGGACTTCTACGACCCGGATGAGCTGGAGATAGTGCTGCACCGCTCGGCCGGCATTCTGGGCGTACGGCTGCATGACGACGGCGCCGCCGAGATCGCCGGCCGGTCCCGCGGCACCCCGCGGATCGCCAACCGGCTGTTGCGTCGGGTGCGTGACTACGCCGAAGTGCGGGCGGCCGGCAGCATCGACCGCACGGTCGCCCGGGCAGCGTTGCGGGTGTACGAGGTCGACGAGCTGGGGCTGGACCGGCTGGACCGGGCGGTGCTGCACGCGTTGGTGCTGTCTTTCCACGGCGGCCCGGTCGGCCTGTCCACGCTCGCGGTCGCTGTCGGTGAGCAGCCGGAGACGGTGGAGGAGGTCGCTGAGCCGTTTCTGGTGCGTGCCGGCCTGCTGACGCGTACTCCCCGTGGCCGAGTTGCGACTCCGGCCGCCTGGCATCACCTCGGCCGGGTACCCTCGGCAGGAGACGGCACGCTCGATCTGTTTGGCGGGCGGCCGTAACTCAGCAACACCTGCGGTTGATCAGAGTTATATAAGGCCCGTCGTCCGGCGGGCTGCAATACACGGCGTGACCGAGTGAGTCCGTTTGCGGCTAACGGCGGTCCGCTGATTTCCGTCTCGCGCGGCTGACTAGACTTCGCGCGATCAGGGCGGAATTCGACGAAAGGTTCCACGTGGTTATCGCGGCCGCTAGCACGTCCTCTTCAGCGAGCACCTTGTTCCCACTGCTTATCGTGGTGGCTTTGTTCGCCTTGATGTATTTCTTCATGATTCGTCCGCAGTCCAAGCGCCGCAAAGAGATGCAGCAGATGCAGCACACGCTCGGCATCGGCTCGGACGTGGTCACCATCGGCGGCCTGTACGGCACGGTGGTCGATTCCGACGACGAGTCGGTCACCCTGGAGATCGACGAGGGCGTGACCGCGCGGTATACCCGACAGGCGGTCGCCCGGATCCTCACCCCGGGCGACGCCGAGGCCGTCGACGACGCCGCGGATGAAGACGCTGCGGACGACGACGTGGCGACCAGCGCGGACGCGGCTGGCGAGGTGCCCGAGGCCGAGCGCATCCAGCTCGACACCGATCTCAGCAAGGAAGACCCCAAGGCCGACGTGCTGTCGGCGGCCGGCGACGGCACCCAGGCCCCGAAGCTGTCCAAAGACAGCTAGAGGCCCCAGACCCGGACCCGTTCCGGTAACCGAGCCGGCCTCACGGCGTTCCCCGCCGCGGGCCGGCTCGCTGCCGGACAGCAACCGACCGAGGAGACAGGACTGTCGTGGCACCAACTGGCCAGCTTCGCGTGGGGCGGTACTTCATCGCGTTGGTCGTCATCGTGGCGGCTCTTTACGCGGGAGTGTTCTTCCTTCCGGGCGCAGACTCCAAGCATCGCCCGCAGCCGTTCCCGCAGCTCGGTCTCGACCTGGTCGGTGGGACGACCGAGACGCTGACCGCCACCACGCAGGACGGGAAGGCGCCGTCCCAGGAGAGCCTCGCGCTGGCCCGGAGCATCATCGACCAGCGGGTGAACGCGCTCGGCGTGGCCGAGCCCGACGTGGTGACCGAGGGCGACCGCAACATCGTGGTCACCGTCGCCGGCGTCGGTGCCGACCAGTTGGCCAGCGTTGGGCAGACCGCCCAGCTGCGGTTCCGCCAGGTGATCAGCACAGTCGCCGACATCCCGGCGGTGACGCCCAAGCCGTCCACGAGCGCGTCCCCGAAGCCGTCCGGCAGCGCGTCTCCCAAGCCCGGCGCTTCGCCGTCGGCCAAGACGTCCGGCGCCGCCGTGAACCCCGGCCCGACCAAGAAGCCGGCGTCTTCGACCGGCAAGGCAGAAATCGTGCCGGCCGTCGGCACTGGTTCGGCTGGTAAGGCCGCGGTTGTGCCAGCGGCGAACCCGACGCCCACGCCGAGCACCAGCGCGACCCGAAGCCATCCGGTTCGGTTCGCCGTCGCCGGCAGCGCCCGCGCCGGCCGGCGGCTCCGGCGCGCCAGCCGCGGACAAGCTGCCCAGCCTGGCCAGCGTGATCCAGGCGCTCGGCGGCCAGGCGTACTACCAGCAGATACTGACCGGCTTGCAGCAGGTCGACCTGTCCGACCCGACGCAGGCTCAGTCCACCATGCAGCAGTTGGCCGGCACCTCGTTCCTGGACCCGTTCAAGAAACTCACGCCGGCCCAGATCGCCGTGCTGCCGACCGACCTGCAGTTGAAGATCCCGCAAATCTCCTGCGCCAAGCTGGGCCTCCGGCCGCCGGGCTCGATTGACAACGTCAATGCCCAGCAGGTCGCCTGCGACGCCGGGAACAAGTATCTGATGGACAAGGCGACGGTGGTCGGCACCGACGTGTCCAGCGCCGACTTCGACTACAACACCGGCAGCAGCACCGGCTCCACGCCGGGCTGGCGGGTGGTGGTCAACTTCAAGGCCGCCGGCCAGGACAAGTGGACCAAGCTGACCCAGGCCGCGCTGAACAAGCAGGTCGCGATCGTGCTGGACACCACCGTGGTGTCCGCGCCGACGATCCAGGGCGTGATCGCCGGCCAGGCCGAGATCACCGGCGGCGGCTTCACCAGGGACAGCTCGCAGGCACTGGCCAGCCAGCTCAAGTACGGCGCCCTGCCGCTCACCTTCTCAAGGCAGAACTTGAGCAGTGTCAGCGCGACGTTGGGTCTGCAGCAGCTGGAAGCCGGCCTGATCGCCGGAGGTATCGGCTCTCGCGCTGGTGGTCGTCTGGGTGATGTTCTACTACCGGCTGCTCGGACTGGTTACCGTCGCCAGCCTGGTGCTGTCCGGCGGGATCATCTACGGCACTCTGGTGCTGCTCGGTCGCCCGTGGGCTCTGGGATTCACGTTGAGCCTCGCCGGTATAGCCGGCTTCATCGTGTCCATCGGTATCACCGCGGACTCGTTCGTCATCTTCTTCGAACGACTAAAGGACGAGATCCGGGAGGGCAAGACAGCGCGAAGTGCGGTGCCCCGCGCTTGGGTGCGAGCCCGGCGCACGATCATCTCCGGTGACACGGTGTCGTTCCTGGCCGCCGCGGTGCTCTACATCCTCGCCTCCGGCGCGGTGAAGGGTTTCGCGTTCACGCTGGGAATGTCCACGGTGGTCGACTTGCTGGTCGTCTTCGTGTTCACCCATCCGCTGGTCGCGCTGCTGTCCAGGTCCAAGACCTTTATGTCCGCGCGGATCAGTGGCCTCGGCCGCGCGGCGCGGCAGCCTTCCGACGACGCGCCCGCGTCCGCCGCCATCAAGGGAGCCTGAGATGCCGTCCATCGCCCAGCGCCTTTATCGCGGTGAGGCCGGCATCGACTTCATCGGCCGGCGCAAGACCTGGTATTTGATCAGCCTCGCGATCCTGGTGATCGCGCTTCTGAGCTTCCTCATCCGCGGCTTCCACTTCGGGATCGACTTCCAGGGTGGCGTGTCGTTCGAGATTCCCGCGTCTGCCGCGTCCAGCAGCGCGGTCGCTGAGGCGGCTGTGACGAGCGCGAAGACGAGCACCGGCCTCAGGGCGCACGTGGTCAGCACTCAGACCCTCAGCAGCGCGACCGGTCAGAAAAGCTACCTGGTCCGGATCGACCCGATGGGCGAAGATCAAGCCAACGAGATCGCAACGCAGGTCGCCAACACCCTCAAGACGCCTCAGAAGAACATCAGTGAGAACCAGGTCAGCGCTTCCTGGGGTGGTCAGGTCACCTCTCAGGCGCTCATCGCACTGGCGGTCTTCCTCGCGCTCCTGATCGTCTACCTCGCCTTCCGGTACGAGTGGAAGATGGCTGTCGGTGCGATCGTCGCGCTCGCGCACGACTTGTTGATCGCGGCCGGCATCTACTCGCTGGTCGGTTTTCGAGGTCACCCCGAACACCGTGATCGGCCTGCTCACCATCCTGGGTTTCTCGCTGTATGACACGGTCGTGGTGTTCGACAAAGGTCGCGGAGAATACCAAGGGCATCCTCGGCGGCAGCCGTTACTCGTACTCCGAGGCCGCCAACCTCGCCATCAACCAGACCCTGATGCGGTCGATCAACACCTCGATCATCGCGTTGCTGCCGGTCGCCGGCCTGCTGTTCATCGGTGCCGGGCTGCTGGGCGCGGGCACCCTGAAGGACCTGGGTCTGGTGCTCTTCATCGGCATGATGGCCGGCGCGTATTCGTCGATCTTCCTGGCCGCGCCGATCACCGCCGAGCTGAAGGAGCGCGAGCCGCGCTACAAGGCACTGGCCAAGCGGGTTGCGGCCCGCCGGGCCGCCGCGACTGGCGCTCCCAAGCCGGCCGCCACCTCGAAGTCGACGGTCACGGTGACCAAGGGCGGATCCGTGGATGCGGACGTCGATGGTGACGACGACGGCGAGACCGTGGGCGCCGGTGCGTCGAAGGCTTCCGGCGCGTCCTCGACCACGAGTAGGCCGGCGCAGCGTAAGCGGCCGGGGCGGCCGGCCGGGCCGACCGTCGGGCAGCAAGCGCCGCCGGTGACCGTGTCGTCCGGGGCCGGCGCCGGTCTCGGTGCTGGTCTTGGGGCTGGTCCTGGGCCTATGGAGGTGGCCGATCTGATCGCCGCCCACGTGGTCGATGTGCCGGACTTCCCGAAGCCCGGGGTGCTCTTCAAGGACCTGACACCGCTGTTCGGTGACGGTCCGACGCTGCGGGCCTGCGCGGACGCGATCGTCGCGGCCGCCGGGCCGTTTGACCTGGTGGCCGGGATCGAGGCGCGCGGGTTCATCGTGGCAGCCGCGGTCGCGTACGCCACCGGCACCGGTGTCATACCGGTCCGCAAGGCCGGCAAGCTGCCAGGTCCGACCACCACGATCACGTACGAGCTGGAGTACGGCACCGCGACCCTGGAGATTCCGGAGCGGGCCGGGCTCGCGGACCGCCGGGTGCTGTTGGTCGATGACGTGCTGGCGACCGGCGGTACGGTGGTGGCTTGCTTCGGAGCTGCTGTGGCGCGGTGGCGGCCGGGTGGTCGGCGTGTCAGTCGTACTGGAGTTGGCCGCGCTCGGTGGCCGATCCCGGATCGCCAATACGCATAGTAATCTTCCGATACACGCATTGTTATCAGTCTGATTTCTCGGGTAGTAGCTGGTCAGAGGCCTTGTCGAAACGACTCGTACTGGCCAATGCGCCTGCCGCCATACGTGGCCACATGGCGCGGGATACGATGGTGATCTGTGGTGCCACTTGATCGAAGCAGTTGATCACTGGCACTGTGGATGGATATCCACCCGCCAAGATCGACTGGGTTGTGTCAAGGAGCAGTGCCGTGGCCACCGATGCGGTAGGAGACCTGGACCAGAGCGCTGCTCTGCTGTCCGGGGACGACGACGCCGCGCTCGATGTGCCCCAGCAGGGGGGCCATACCGGCCGCCGGGTTCGCGCCGCGCTCGCTCGTTTCGGCAGTAATCCCAGCTCAGCACCCGTGCAGGCGGTTCTGGAGCCGCTCGCGGCGACGCACAAAGCGGCGCACCCCAAGGCCAACGTCCGGCTGCTGCAGCGCGCGTACGACACGGCGGACGAGTTCCACCGCGGCCAGATGCGCCGCAGCGGCGACCCGTACATCACCCATCCGCTCGCGGTGGCGACGATTCTCGCCGAGCTGGGGATGGACACCACGACGCTGGTCGCGGCGCTGCTGCACGACACCGTCGAGGACACCGGCTACACCCTGGAGCAGCTGTCCGCCGACTTCGGCGGCGAGGTCGCGCACCTCGTCGACGGCGTGACCAAGCTGGACAAGGTCAAGTTCGGCGACGCGGCCGAGGCCGAGACGATCCGCAAGATGATCGTCGCGATGGCCCGCGACCCGCGCGTGCTGGTCATCAAGCTGGCCGACCGGCTGCACAACATGCGGACTCTGCGGTTCCTGCCGCGCGCCAAGCAGGAGCGCAAAGCCAAGGAAACGCTGGAGGTGCTGGCTCCGCTGGCCACCGGCTCGGCATGAACACGGTCAAGTGGGAGCTGGAGGATCTGGCCTTCGCGGCCCTGTATCCCAAGCGCTACCAGGAGATCGCCCGGCTGGTCGCGGAGAAGGCGCCGGCCCGGGACGCGGTGCTGGAGTCGGTCACCGAGCGGGTGTCAGCCGAGCTGAAGACGTCCAAGATCAAGGCGACTGTCAGCGGCCGGCCGAAGCACCTCTATTCCGTCTACCAGAAGATGATTGTCCGCGGCCGCGACTTCGCCGACATCTACGATCTGCTGGGCGTACGGGTGCTGGTCGACTCGCTGCGAGACTGTTACGCGGCGCTGGGGGTCATCCACGCGACCTGGCAACCGGTGCCCGGGCGGTTCAAGGACTACATCGCGCGGCCCAAGTTCAACATGTATCAGTCGCTGCACACGACCGTGATCGGTCCGGAAGGCAAGCCGGTCGAGCTGCAGATCCGGACCTGGGCGATGCACCGTACGGCTGAGTACGGCATCGCGGCGCACTGGAAATACAAGGACGCGAAGGGCTCCGAGGTGGCCGGCCCGCCGGCCGACAGCGACGAGCTGACCTGGCTGCGGCAGCTGCTGGACTGGCAGAAAGAGGCCGTCGACCCGGGCGAGTTCCTGGAGTCGCTGCGCTTTGACCTGCGCGGCCAGGAGGTCTACGTCTTCACCCCGAAGGGTGACGTGATCGCGCTGCCCACTGGGTCGACGCCGGTCGATTTCGCGTACAGCGTGCACACCGAGGTCGGGCACCGCTGCATCGGCGCCCGAGTGAACGGCAAGCTGGTGCCGCTGGAGAGCCGGCTCGCCAACGGCGACACCGTGGACGTGTTCACCTCCAAGAGCGAGCACGCCGGCCCCAGCCAGGACTGGCTGAGCTTCGTCGCGAGCCCCCGCGCCCGTACGAAGATCAAGCAGCACTTCGCCAAGGAGCGCCGCGACGACGCCATCGAGGCTGGCAAGGACGCGATCACCCGGGCGATGCGCAAGCAGGGCCCTGCCGCTGCAGCGGGTGCTGAGCGGTGACGCGCTGCTGAATGTCGTACGCGATCTGCGGTTGACCGACGTGTCGGCGCTCTACGCGGCGGTCGGCGAGAACCAGATGTCCGCTCAGTCCGTCGTCCAGCGGCTGATGGCGCTGCTCGGCGGTCTGGAAGGCGCCACCGAGGACTTCGCTGAGGCGGCCAGCCCAGTCAAGGAGCGGCGGCGCACTCAGGCGATCAACGACCCGGGCGTGGTCGTCAAAGGCGCTAGCGACGTGTGGGTGAAGCTCGCCAAGTGCTGCACCCCAGTCCCCGGCGACGACATCCTCGGCTTCGTCACCCGCGGCGGCGGCGTCAGCGTGCACCGCGCCGACTGCACGAACGCGGAAGACCTGCGGGCCCAGCCGGAACGGCTGATGGAGGTCTCGTGGGTCCCGTCGGCCGGCTCGATGTTCCTGGTCGCGATCCAGGTCGAGGCGCTGGACCGGCACCGGCTGCTGTCGGACGTGACCAGGCTGCGTCCGACGAGAAGGTCAACATCCTGTCCGCGACGGTGACGACGACCCGGGACCGGGTAGCGGTCAGCCGATTCACCTTTGAGATGGCCGACCCGAAGCACCTCGGGCACCTGATGCGAAACGTACGCAAGGTCGAGGGGTGTTTATGACGCGTACCGAGTCACGTCCGGTGGGGCGTCTGAATAGGGCCGTCAAGGTCCAAAGCGGCGGCTGCCTCTGAGGAGAGGGAATTCCCGGGCTGCTCATTTGCTGGGTGGGGCTGGATTTTCGTCGAGTGTGGGACTTTATCCCGCACTCGACGTTGAGTGCGGGGTTTTGTCCCGCACTCGGCAACGGACCTGTTGTCGGTGGGGCTGATGTGACTGTTGAGGTATTGCTGTCCCGGATGTTGGGATGGAGTTGTTGATCTTGGTTAGTTGGCCGGTGCGAAAAGGACATTCCGGACCGATGTCCGTTATGTACGGGCCAACTAACCAAGATCAACAACGCCAACTTCGACAGTGACCGCTGGGCGGGAGTCTCGACACGCAGAGTCGCGACGATCAGGGACCGCACAACTATCGGCTATGAGGGCGCCCAGCGGAGAGAACGAGTGCCAGAGACCACCAACAAACTAGACGGCCCCCGTTGCTCTTTCCCATCTCCAGAGGTAGAAGGTCCTAATCCCTAAAACCGGGCATCCCACAAAACCGCAAGGATCGGAGAAGCAACGTTAGTCGGGGAGTTGGCGCAGGCCTCGGGCGGTGGGCAGGAGTTCGCCGGCGCCGAAGCGGGTCAGGTCGAGGTTGACGGTGGGGGCGATGCCGGGTTGGTCGAGCCAGACGATCCGGTCACCGCTGCGAAAGCCCGGTTTACCGTGTACGCGAATGGGAATGGGACGCCAGGGCTGGTCGTCGCCCTTGGTGTATTCCCGCCAGAAGGAATTGACGTTGGCGGCGCTGGAAAGTCGCGGGCCGCGCAGAATGGCGATGCTGAGATCGACTTGCCAGCCCTGTTGGTCGTTGCCGGATTCCCAGACCTGGCTGTGAAAGTCGACGTCTCCCCAGTCGTACGCGAATGCCGTTGGAGTGGCGGAAATCTGTTGCGGGAGATAGGTGATCGCGTATCCGTCAACGGTGATGGGATCGGCGCTCGCCGGTGTCGGCAGGGCGGCTATTCCAAGGAACGCGAGGAAAAACAGCGAGAACAGTGATCGCATGGATTTCTCCTGGGGTGAGGCGGAAAACGGGCGCCTCGCCGGGCCGGGTGCCTTCCCGTCACCGGCCCGGCGGGGACGGGATCCATCCTCGCCGCCAGCGCCGGCTCGTACGCCCGCCGACCTCGGATCTGTGGATAACTTCCGGACCAACTCGCCTGTGGACAAAAGAAACCGCGAGGGCGACGTTCGCAAACGTCACCCCCGCGGTCGTCGGCTTTAGGAGGCCGGGGGAGTCACCGTGATCGACGTGATTTGTACGTTGATCTTGGGGGCGTCCGGCTCGGAGCCGGCCGCTGCGTTCGGGCCGAGCTTCACCCCGCCAGCGGCGATCTTGTTGACGACGTCCAGACCCTTGGTGACGTGTCCGAAGACGGAGTAGTTCGGGCCGTCGAAGCTGCTGTCCTTGTTGACGATGAAGAACTGGCTGCCGTTGCTGTTCGGGTCAGAGCCCTTGGCCATCGCGACGGTGCCCGCCGGATAGGGCGGATTGGCGCCGGTGGGCAGATTCTCGGTGCCGAACTCGTAGCCGGGCGTGCCGGTGCCGGTGCCGCTCGGGTCGCCGCACTGCAGCGCGAACGAGCCGGTGACCAGCAGCCGGTGGCAGGGCGTGCCGTCGTAATATTTCTTGCCGGCCAGGAAGGTGAAACTGTGCACCGTGCACGGTGCCTTCGCGGTTTCCAGGGTGAACTCGATGACGCCCTGGTTGGTCGTCATGGTCACCGTCTGGGTGCCGGTGTGTGGCACGTTCGTGGTGGTCGGTACGCCGACGCTGCGGGCGCCCTTGGGTGGCGGGTTGGTGGTGTCCTTCGCGTACACACAGGACCCGGGCGCCGGGGAGGCGGACACGCTGGCAGATGGGGGGTGGCGGCGGCGTTGGCGTTGGTCTTGTTGCCGCCGCCGAACTTGCTGATCAGGAACCAGCCGCCGGCGATCACGATCACCACCGCGATGATGGCGCCGATGCCTGCCTGCATCTGTCGACGCTTGCGGGCCGCGGCGGCGCGCCGGGCCATCTGGCGTTCGAGCTTGGCACGGGCGAGGGCGCGCTGGCGGTCGCGGCCGGATTTGCCGGGCACTCGTGGCTCCTTATCCTGCGGTGTCTTGGCTGGCCGGGTCGGGCCAACAGCCGCGGTCGGTGCTCGTCGGGAGATGATCGCTATCCGCGGCGAGTCTACGAGTTGGCTCACCCGGTAGGCTCATGAGGTGCTGGTTGTGTCCTTTCCCGCTGCCGCGTTCGCGACGAACTGCTATGTCGTCGCACCCGAGGCGGGTGGTCCGTGCCTGGTCGTCGACCCCGGCATCGGCATCGGGGTGGTCGAGCAGCTCGGCCAGGTGCTCGCGAAGCACCGGCTGGAGCCGCAGGCGGTGCTGCTGACACACGGCCACGGAGACCACACCTGGTCGGTGACCCCGGTTTGCGACGCCAGCGGGATTCCGGCGCTCATCCACACCGACGACGAATACCGGCTGCGTGACCCGCTCGGCGACCTCGGGCCGGACCTGGTGCGGATGCTGGAGCAGCAGTTCGGACAGTCCGCGAAATGGGCCGAGCCCAGCGACGCTCGTACGTTCGCGGACGGCGACTCGCTGACCTTCGCCGGTCTCACCCTGACCGTCGACCACGCGCCTGGCCACACCGAGGGCTCGGTGTTGTTCCGGCTGCCCCAGCCGGACGGACCGGAGTTGTGCTTCGCAGGTGACGTGCTGTTCGCCGGTTCCATCGGGCGTACGGACCTGTCCGGCGGCGACCACGACGCGATGCAGCGCAGTCTGGCCGAGCGGATCCTGCCGCTGGCTGACGAGACCGTCGTGCTGCCCGGCCATGGCCCGGCCACCACGATCGGGCGGGAGCGGGCGTCCAACCCGTTCCTGGTGGGGCTGGTCGAGGGGCATATCGGCGGCTGAGCGCCGCAAACCACGCAGCCACCGCCCGCAAACCACGTTCAGGAGCACCGTTATGCCCACCTCACCCCGACCACTGTCCGGCTTCCCCGAATGGCTGCCGGCGCAGCGCATCGTCGAGCAGCAGGTCGTCGACACCCTCCGTCGTACGTTCGAGCTGCACGGCTTCTCCTCCGTCGAGACTCGCTCGGTCGAGCCGCTGGAAACCATGCAACGCAAAGGTGAGATCGACAAAGAGGTTTATGTCGTACGGCGGCTGCACGCCGAAGGCAACGAAGACCTGGACCCGGCCAAGACGCTGGCGCTGCACTTCGATATGACCGTGCCGTTTTCCCGGTATGTGCTGGAAAACGCCGGCAAGCTGGAGTTCCCGTTCCGTCGCTACCAGATCCAGAAGGCGTGGCGGGGTGAGCGGCCGCAGGAGGGTCGCTATCGGGAGTTCCTGCAGGCCGACATCGACGTGATCGACCGGGACACGCTGCCCGCGCACGTGGATATCGAGCTGCCGCTGGTGGTGATCGCGGACGCGGTCTCCACGCTGCCGTTGCCACCTCTGAAGATGAGCGTCAACAACCGAAAACTCGCTGAGGGCTTCTATCGCGGGGTTGGTGTCCAGGACACTCTCGGGGTGTTGCAGCGGATCGACAAGCTGGACAAGATCGGGCCCGCGCTCGTACGAAAGCTGCTTGTCGAGGAAATGTCGTTGTCCGACAAGCAGGCCGACTTGTGCTTGTCGTTGGCGGAGATCCGTACGACCGATCTGTCCTTTGTGGACCGCGTAAGGGCACTCGGGGTTTCCGGTGAGCTACTGGAAACCGGGCTCCAGGAGCTGGCCGCGGTGGTGGCCGCCGGCATCGAGTACGCGCCGGGTTTCCTGATCGCTGACCTGAAAATCGCCCGCGGCCTGGACTACTACACCGGCACGGTCTACGAAACCGTGATGGAAGGCCACGAGGAGCTCGGCAGCGTCTGCTCCGGCGGCCGGTACGACTCACTCGCGACCGACGGCAAAACGACGTACCCAGGAAACGGCCTGTCGATCGGGGTGTCCCGGATCCTGGCCCGGCTGCTCGGCCGCGAGCTGCTGACCGCGACCCGGTCGGTGCCGACCTGCGTGCTGGTCGCGTTGCCGTCCGAGGACGACCGGCCGGCTGGCCGACGGATCGCGGCCGCGCTGCGTGGCCGCGGGATCGCCGTCGAGATCTCGCCGACCGCGGCGAAGTTCGGCAAGCAGATCCGTTACGCCGAGCGGCGCGGCATCCCGTACGTGTGGTTCCCGGGCCGGGACGGCGGCGCCGACCAGGTCAAGGACATCCGCTCCGGCGACCAGGTCGACGCGACCGCCGCCGACTGGGCTCCTCCTGCCGAAGACCTGCGCCCCCGCATCGTCCGACCCTAGAACGGACAAAACGCCGCCAGATCGCTAGATTCGGCGAGTGGTGCATCCGGGCTCACGTCCTGTGGGTCCTTCCTCTGACATGCCAAATGACATGGCAAGCCAGCGTGGGGAGGACCGGGTGGATGCTGCTATGGCAGTAGTGAAACCTGACATATTAAGGGACGGCGGTGGCGCCGCCGGCCTGACGGACGTGGCCGCGATCGAGGAGCTTTATCGCGGCTGCGCCCGCCGAATGGTGGTCGCCGCATACGGGTTGACGGGGAATCTGGCCGAAGCGCAGGACGCTGTCCAGGAGGCCTTCGTACGGGCCGTCGCCGCGCCACAGAAGGTGTTGCGGGCCGAGAACCCGGAGGCCTGGCTGCGGACGGTGGCGCTGAACGTGGCCCGCAGCCGATTCCGTCGGCGGCAGCATCTCGACATGCTGATGCGCCGCAAGCCGCCGCTTCCGGAAACCCTGCCGGGCATGTCGGCGGCGGACCGGATCGCCCTCCTGCACGCGATGCGGCAACTGTCGGTCCGTGAGCGGGAGGCAATCGCCCTGCACCACCTCGCCGATCTTGAGGTGACCCAGGTGGCCGAGATTCTCGGTGCGCCGGTCGGGACCGTGAAGTCCTGGCTGAAGCGCGGCCGTACCAAACTCGCCGGACTGCTCGGTGACGATCTTGGGGACGACGATGACAATGCTTGATTTCGAAGGTACGAAAGAAGAACTCGCCGACCAGGTGGTCATCCCGGAATTCGCCCAGATCCAGGGCGACGGCAAGCGTCGGCGCAATCGTCGGCGGGTCGGCGCAGTGGCCGCGGCGGTCGCGGTAGTGGCGCTGGCCGCCGCTGTAGTGCCGCTGGCCCAAGGTCGACTGGCCGGTGTCCAGAGCGCCGATCCGCTCGCGGGTGCGGTCGCCGGTCCGGTTGCTGGCGCCGAGGTCTTGTTGACCGGAGCACCGGTGACTCTTTCCTGGTACGGCGAGCTGGACACCCGCGAGGCGCTTGCCGTGACGCTGAGCGAGGGGAAGGCGCCGTCCATGGCGCGTACGGTCGACGGCGGCCACACCTGGAAGGCCTGGCGGCTGCCGCCGGGAATCGGTGTCACCACGGGCGATCAGCTCATTCAGACCGGTTCGACGCTGAATGTGGTGTATCCGCAGGTCATCAGCCGGACGGTGGTCCAGATCGGCAACTATCTCAGCCGCGATGCCGGGCAGACCTGGACGAAGACCGCCGGAACAGCCGTCAACGGCGTCATGATGAACCATGGCGAAGGGAATTTCTACACGGCGGTGATCGCCGCGCCCGTGCCGTCAGCGCCCACCGGCTGGCCCGTACGCGCCTTCTGTGTAGACAACAACAAGGCGGGGATCCCCGCGACTTGCGGCATGTACGCCATCGATCCGGTCGAGGGCGGCTGGCATCCGTTCGCGAAGCAGCCGTCGACGACGTGGGGTGACGCCGAGGGTGCGGTGGATGCCAGCGGGCGCCTCTGGTTCAGCCACTCCGCGGAGTCGAAAGTGCATCCTCAGCAGTAGCGTGGATCATGGTGCCACCTGGACGACCCTGTCCATCGACAAGGCGGACGGGTGCGCTGGCGTTCCGATGTCCGGCACCGACGGAACGGCGTACGCGACACTGTCTGGTCTGCTGGCCAGCATTCCCCCGAGTGTGCTGGTGTCACATGACGGTTGGAAGACGTGGCAGAAGACCCAGCTGGGGACGCCGCCGGTGGACCTGATCGCGGTGTTGCCGGACGGCGCTCTACTCGCCGCACCGCGCCACGTCACCTCGCCTGGAAAGCCTGCGACGTCCGCGGCGCCCGGGTTCTTGCTGAGCCGGGATGGCGGAAAGACGTTCCAGCAGATCGCTGGCACCGCCGGGTTCTCCAGCCTGAAGACCACTGCGGTCGGGTCGTACATCGGCTCTTCCAACAGCGGTGAGCCAGGGAAGCAGTCGATTTCCGACGACGGCGAACACTGGTCGAAGGCGCCGCAGGTGCCGGGCCAGAAGTACCTTCGCACACGTACGGCCGTCATGCCCCATGGGGGGTGTGGCGGCAGGACGCGGTGCAGGAGGCGTTCGTACGAGCGGTGGCCCGACCGTACAAAGTGCTGGCCGCGGACAGCTCGGAGGCCTGGTTGCGGACGGTGTCACTGAACATCGCGCGGACCAGGTTTCGCCGCCGGCACCGGCGAGACGTGCTGATGCGGCGGATCCCGCCGCGGCCGGAGGCAATCCCAGGCGCCGGCCCGGAGTGGCTCGCCACCATGGCGGCGATCCGGAACCTGCCGGCGCCGCAGGCCGAGGCGATCGCGCTGCACTATCTGGCGGACCTGCCGATCGACGAGATCGCCCGTACGCTCGGCGCCCCGGTCGGCACGATCAAGGCCCGGCTGTCCCGGGCCTGGGTCGCACTGAACGCGATTCTGACTGAGCAGAACGAAAAAGACGAGGAGCGGTCGTGAACAGCGAAGATTTCGAAACCGGCCGTACGGCTGTACGCGAGCGCATCAAGACTCCTGATTTCAGCACGGTCATCTCGGCTGGCGACCGCCGCCGGCACCGCGACCGGGCGGCGATGGTCGCTGGGGTGGTGGTCGTGGTCGCGGTGACGGCAGTCGTTGCCGCCCCGCTCTCTTTTTGCGCCGCGCGAAGTCGGTCCTGCTCGCGGTGATGACCTTCTGGGTGCCAACAAGCTCTGCGCGGAGCGCCCAGTGAGCAGTCAGGTCAGCTATCTCGCCCTGCGCACGGGCAGCTGCGCCCGCGGCCCATTGGTGCTCGCTCGTACGTCCGACGGCGGCCGAACGTGGCACGCCCATTCGGTGCCAGACGCCACGGCGAGCGGCGCGGTGAACCAGGGCAGCCCGATTCTCCCGCTGGACGAGAACACCTTGGTAGCAAACGGATTCATCAGCCACGACGGTGGCGAAACCTGGCAGCCGCAGAAGCTTGACGGCTCGGTGCAGGCCGCTCCAGTTGGCTGGATCGTGCTGCCAGCGGACTCCTTTTCGCACCAGATCAAACCAAAAGACCCACACGCCCTGGCTGCTCTTGATCCGACTACCGGACAGGCACATTTTCTCGCGAATCAACCCGCGGATCATGGGGATGGAGAAAGCGAAGGGGTGACCCAGGCGACGGACGGCTCGCTGTGGACTGTTCCGGGCTACCAGGGCACTGGGGTCGCGGTCAGTCACGACCGCGGCCGGACCTGGTCCACCTTCGCCCCGCCGGACCGGAAGGGCTCCTCCTGGGTGTCATCCACGAGCGTTGACGGGCGCATCGGGTATGCGATTTTCGGCACCGACAGTGCGGCTGGCAAGCCCGCGGCCATTTACCGTACGGACGATGGCGGGATCAACTGGCGCTCGTGGACTACCGCCGCGCCGTCCCTGGTTTCGTTCCACCTGCTGGCCAACGGTGACTTGATGGGGGTCGACCGCACCTATGAGATCGGTGGACCTTTGGTGGTGAGTAAAGACCAAGGCCACACATTTGTCGCGCGAAGCCCGGCCACCGAGGTGTTCTCACTGATCGAGAAAAGGGTAACGGGAGTGTATTTCGC
The DNA here is from genome assembly GCF_010993775.1 of Fodinicola feengrottensis. GTDB lineage: Bacteria > Actinomycetota > Actinomycetes > Mycobacteriales > HKI-0501 > Fodinicola > Fodinicola feengrottensis. The sequence continues at coordinate 16,528 of NZ_WOTO01000054.1, forward strand.
CGAGGGCTTCCGGGGCAGACCTCCCAATAACTGGACGGAAATCTACGACCCGGTGTCATCGGACGGCGAGACGTACCAATCGATGACCTACCCGTCCGGAGTCAGCTGGGACCTGAACTGACCCGCACCCCCCCACCGCCCCGACTGGCGAATCGCCAGTCGGGGCGGTGGGGTCTATGGGTCGAAGAAAAGTCGATGCAACCGATGCGGTCCTCGCGTGCGTCTAGTGGCGTCAGTTCGGAGGCGGGGACATGGAGGAGCGATGGTGGCAGCGGAAATACCGGAGGTGTCGGCCCGTCCGGCGGCGCGACCGGCGGCCGAGGCGAGCCTCGAGCCGCTCTACCGCGGGGCGTACAGCGTCTGGTGCTGTCCGCGTACGCGCTCACTGGCGATGCCGCCGAGGCCCAGGACGCGGTGCAGGAGGCGTTCGTACGAGCGCTGGCCCGGCCGGGTCCGGTGCTCGCGGCGGACAGTCCGGAGGCGTGGCTGCGCAAGGTGGCGCTGAACATCGCGCGCAGCCGGTTCCGTCGCCGGCACCGCCTGGACGTGCTGTTACGCCGGGAGCCGCCGCCTGCGCAGAACATCCCGGGTGTCACGCCGGACCGGTTGGCGGTGCTGGCCGCGATCCGCCGGTTGCCGCGGAGTCAGGCCGAGGCGATCGCGCTCTACCACCTCGCCGACCTTTCGGTCGATGAGGTGGCAAGGACGCTGGGCGTACCTACCGGCACGGTCAAGGCCCGGCTGTCCCGCCGCCGAGCCGCGCTGGCCACCCTGCTGGCCGACCTGACCCCGATCGACGCTTCTTCTTCGACCACCAAGGAGTCCACGCGATGAACGACCTTGAGTTCACCGATGTCCGGACGGCCCTGAGCGACCACGTCCGCCAGCCCGGTTTCGATTCCCCTCATCACCGCCGCACCGCAAAAGATTTTTCGGTCCGGTGCGTAACCTGGGCCGGGGTCGTGGGAGTCATTGATGCGGATGGCAGGTCCGGGACCGGACGGGGGTTCATGCGTGGGTGAACACGGTGCTGCCGGGCCGGACCGGCCGTCGTCGGCCGCCGAGGCAGTGGTGGAGCGGCTCTATCGGGAGTCGTCCCGGCAGCTCCTGGTGGCCGCGTACGCGCTGACCGGTGACCTGGCCGAGGCCGAGGACGCCGTCCAGGAAGCGTTCGTACGAGCCTTCGCCCGCCCGTCCGCGGTGGCCCGGGCCGACAACCCGGTGGCCTGGATGCGGATCGTCACGCTGAACATCGCCCGCAGCCGCTTCCGCCGCCGCCAGCGACTGAATGTGCTGCTCCGACGGCTGCCGCCGGCGCCGGTCGAGGTGCCGGCGGCGGAGCCGGATCGGCTGTTCCTCACCCAGGTGGTCCGGGGCCTGCCGCGCCCGCAACGAGAGGTCATCACGCTGTTCTACCTCGCCGACCTGTCCCTCGAGGATGTCGCGCAGACGCTGAAGGTCTCGGTGAACGTGGTCAAGTCGCGGCTGCATCGCGGCCGCCGGGCGCTGGCGAAGACGCTGCGCGAGCACGGCATCGATCTGGAGCCGCACCTCGCCGAACCGGTCGAGCTGCCGGTGCCGGCGGTGGCGGGGGCCGCGAAGGGGATCGGCCGATGACCAGACTCGACTTGTACGACGGGTTCGGCGAGACCCGCGCCGACGTGATCGAGCGAGGCCGGTTGCCCGGCGTTCCGGCGATCCGCGAGCTGGGTCGTCGGCGCCGACGCCGACAGCGCTGGCAGCTCGGCGCGGTCGCGCTGGCGGTGGTGCTGGTGGCCGGCCTGTCCGGCTTGTTCGTGATGCCGCGCTCGGCGACGACCCCGCCGTCCTCCTCGGACGATCGAGTCACCGCCGCCCCGGTCACTCTCAACAAGCAGTTCGAGATGGTCCAGGTCGCGCCGGTCAGCACCGCGATCACGTACGCGCTGGCGGTCTCGGCCGGCGATCGGTCGACCTGGGGGCGCTCGCGGTGACCGGTGACGGCGGCCAGCGGTGGCGGGGCTACCGGATTCCGTTGGAGGCCCAGCATGACCTGCGGATGACGGTCCTCACGGCGGCGGTCGTACGGGTCGGCGAACAGGGCGGCGGGACCGAGGTGATCACCCATGACAGCGGCCGCACCTGGAATTCGCCGCGACTGGACACCGGTCCCTCCATCGATCGGCTGCCGGCCGGTTGGTTCGCCGGGCCTGGGTCGGCCGGGGTGACCATGCTCGACCCGAAGACCGGTGTAGAGCATGTCTTCGATGCGCGGCACCAGACCGTCCAACAGGACGGGCTTTATCAGGCGCTGGTGGCCACCGACGGCTCGCTGTGGGGTTTCGGCCCGTTCGGCGCGAAGCCGGCCGGCAACCCCACCACGGCCTGGGTGAGCCGGGACCGCGGCCAGAGCTGGCGCGACTTCGTGCCTCGCCCGGACGTGCCGCAACGCGGCGGTGGGCTGACCACGATCGATCGACGGCACGGTCGGCTACCTGGCGGTGGCCGCGACCGATGATCCGGCGGACGGTTCGAAGGTCTACGTCACGCGTGACCATGGCCAGCACTGGACCTACACCGGCTCGGTCGGCTTCCTGCTCGCGGGCCTGCAGCTGCTCGCCGACAACCGGACCCTGATCGCGCTCGCCGACGAAGCGGCGGCCAGCGACCTCTACCTGAGCGGCGACGGCGGGCGTACGTTCGCCACCAAGGTGACCAGCGTGCCGGGCAGCGCCGAGCTGACCCGCTCGGTGACCGGTGGGTTCGTTCTCACCAGCAAGATCACCGCCCGCTTCGCGGCGAACGGCCAGGACTGGGCGCCCGTACGCCTGCCCCCGATCACCGTGTGATCGTGGGTCGTGATCTTGGTTGGTTGGTCAGTGAAAAAATTGGATGGAACCGCTTCGGCCCTGGCGTGCATCGGTGAGATGACAGGATTGAGTCACTGGTGACATGGGGGTACGGATGCGGACGGACCAGCAGGTTCCGACCAGCCCTACCGCGGTTGTGGAGCAGCTGTACCGGGACACCGGGCATCAGCTGGTTCTCGCCGCGTACGCACTGACCGGGAACCTCGGCGACGCCCAGGACGCCGTGCAGGAGGCTTTCATCAGGGCCTTCCAGCACCCGTCCCGGGTGGTCAACGCCGACAATCCGGTGGCGTGGATGCGTACGGTCACCCTGAATGTCGCGCGCGGCCGCTATCGGCGGCATCGCCGGCTCGGGGTGTTGCTCAGGCAGGTTCGGCCACCGGACGAGACGGTTCCCGGTCTGGCGCCGGACCGGGTCGCCGTGCTGACGGCCATCCAGCAGCTGCCGGACGGTCAACGCGAGGCGATCGCGTTGCACTACTTCGCCGACATGACGGTCGAGGAGATCTCCAGCGTTCTGAAGACGCCCAGCGGGACGATCAAGTCCCGGCTGATGCGGGCCCGGCAGGCGCTGGCCCAGCTGCTCAGTGACGACGATCCGGTCACCCGCCCCGCCAAGAAGACCGTTTCCACCGGGAGTGAGAAATGAGCCCGACCGAGGTTTCAGAAGAACAGATCGCAGATATTCGTCACCAGGTTCTGAGCGCGCAGCTGCCATCGGTGCAGCACCTGCGGGCGGCCGCCGGCCGTCGGAAGGCCCGCAATCGGGTCGGCATGGTGGCCGGTCTCGCGGCGGTCACCGCCGCCGTGGTGGTCGGCTCGTACGGCCTGCATGGCGGCCAGTCGAAGCCACGGCCGGTCGCTCCGGCGGCCGGGACGTACAAGACAGACGCAGTGCCGTTGACCGGTGCGCTGAAGATCCAGTCGCTCAAGCCCGCGAGCGCCACCCACATTTACTCCGTTGTCGAGCTCAAGCCGAAGCAGTACGCGTTGGCCCGCAGCATCGATGGTGGCAAGACTTGGGCGAGCCGGCTGCTGCCCGACCCGCTGCAGAACGGCGCGTGGACGCAGCGCGCGGCCGCTGAGCGATGGGGCGATACAGCCCCCAGCCCGCTCAGGTCGTGGTGCTGGCCGCGGACACTGTGGTTATCGGCTCGATGATCACCCACGATGGCGGGACGACCTGGACCCCCGCCGGGCAGGGCGGCAAGGTGGCGCCAGTCGACAACGCCCCGTACGGCGACCAGGTCCTGGCCGTAGGGAGCCCGGTGCGAACTGTGCCGAAGAACTGGCCGATGCGGATCCGGTACGTCGCGGGCGCCAAGCTCCCGAGCCTGGACGCGGTCGACCCGAACACCGACGTGGACCACCCACTCACGACCCAGCCGACAACCCAGCCGTACAACGTCAAACGGGCCGCTGACGGCTCGCTGTGGGTGATCGGCAGCCGTTCGCAGGGCGTCACCGATATGCAGGTCAGCCACGACAGCGGAGCGAGCTGGACGAACGCCTCGGTGGACGACGGGATGACGAACGGCTACCAGGAATTCGCCACCCGCGACGGGCAGACCGCGTACCTGCTAGGCGCGCCGGACAGCCCGCGCGCTAACAGCAATCAGCAGGTCCCGATTGGGCTGCGGGTCAGCCACGATGGCGGCAAGACCTGGGGAGCGCGTACCCCGATTGGTAGTGGCGTCTCCGAGATGCAGAACCTGGTCGTCCTCGCGGACGGCAGCCTGGTCGGTGCCGGCTCGGTCGTCAACGGGCAGTCGGCCCAGTGGCAGATGCTCCGGTCGACCGACGGCGGGCGCACCTTCAGCAAGATAGCTACCTTGCCGGCTGACCCGAGCACCACCGGGGTCGGCGCGCAACTGCCAACGGGCGGGCCGGTCACCGCGCTCCCGAACGGTGGCTATGTCTTCCGTACGAACGGCGACGCGGCCAAGGGCGCGGTCCCGGCGACGATGGTCTCCGCTGACGGCCTCACCTGGAAGGCCGTGCGGCAGCCGCCGATCAAGTAGCGGCAAACCTGTTCGTGGCGGCTGTGGGCCGGTCCGTACGATGGGACCGGTCCACAGCTTGTGCCCAGGGGGAGTCGTGCGTAGGCGAGATACCGGTCGGTGATCTTCGCTCGTTCATCGGCCAAGCCATATTCCAGGAGTTTCTCGTGATTCGTACGCATGAAGCCGGCACGTTGCGCCTGTCGCACGCCGGCCAGACCGTGACCCTCGCCGGCTGGGTGGCCCGCCGCCGCGACCACGGTGGGGTGGCCTTCCTCGACCTGCGGGACGCTTCCGGGGTCGCCCAGGTCGTCGTACGCGACGAGGACGTCGCCCGCAACCTCCGCAACGAATACTGCATCAAGGTCGTCGGGACGGTCTCCCAGCGCCCGGACGGCAACGCCAACGACGGCATCGCGACGGGTGCCGTCGAGGTCATTGTCGAGCAGCTGGAAGTGCTGTCCGGGCGCGGCCGCGCTGCCGTTCCAGATCGACGACCACATCGAGGTCGGTGAGGACGTACGGCTCAAATACCGCTATCTGGACCTGCGCCGGTCCGGTCCTGGCAAGGCCATCCGGCTGCTGCGCAGCGAGGTCAGCCGGGCGGCCCGCAATGTCTTGCATGACAACGTTTTTCATCGAGATCGAGACGCCCACGCTGACCCGTTCCACGCCCGAAGGCGCCCGCGACTTCCTGGTCCCGGCCCGGCTGCGACCCGGTTCCTGGTATGCGTTGCCGCAGTCGCCACAGCTTTTCAAGCAGCTGCTGATGGTCGGCGGCATGGAGCGGTATTACCAGATCGCCCGCTGCTACCGGGACGAGGACTTCCGGGCCGACCGGCAGCCGGAGTTCACCCAGCTCGACGTCGAGATGTCCTTTGTGGAGCAGGACGACGTCATCGCGGTCGCGGAACAGATCCTGGTCTCGCTCTGGAAGCTCATCGGACACGAGATTTCGTTGCCAGTGCCGCGAATGACGTATGCGGACGCGATGAGCAAGTACGGCAGCGACAAGCCGGACCTGCGGTTCGGGCTGGAGCTCACCGAGCTGACTTCGTATTTCGCGCAGACCCCGTTCCGGGTTTTCCAGGCGCCGTATGTGGGTTCCGTGGTGATGGCCGGCGGCGCCTCGCTGCCGCGCCGGCAGTTCGACGCCTGGCAGGACTGGGCGAAGCAGCGCGGCGCCCGCGGCCTCGCGTACGTGACGTTCCTGGCGGACGGCACGCTCGGCGGTCCGGTCGCGAAGAACCTCTCCGAAACCGAGCGGGACGGCCTGGCCGCGGCCACTGGCGCCTCGGTAGGCGACGCGGGTTTTCTTTGCCGCTGGCGACATCTCCAGCGCCCGCGCGCTGCTCGGCGCGGCCCGGGTGGAGATCGGCCACCGCCTCGGCCTGATCGACGAGAGCGTCTGGTCCTTCGTGTGGGTCGTCGACGCGCCGCTTTTCGAGTCCGCCGAGGCCGCGGTGTCGGCCGGTGACGTGGCCGTTGGCGGCGGCAAATGGACCGCCGTCCACCACGCTTTCACCTCACCCAAGCCGGAATGGATCGATTCGTTCGACAAGGACCCCGGCAGCGCGCTGGCGTACGCGTACGACATTGTCTGCAACGGCAACGAAATCGGCGGAGGCTCGATCCGTATTCACAGTCGGGACGTGCAGAAGCGGGTCTTCGAGATCATGGGCCTCGGCGAGGATGAGGCGCAGGAGAAGTTCGGCTTCCTGCTGGACGCCTTTGCCTTCGGTCCGCCGCCGCCGCACGGCGGCATCGCGTTCGGCTGGGATCGGATCACCGCGCTGCTGACCGGCTCGGAGTCCATCCGCGACGTGATCGCCTTCCCGAAGACCGGCGGCGGATTCGACCCGCTGACCTCGGCGCCGCCCCGATCATCACACAGCAGCAGCGCCGCGAAGCCGGCGTCGACGCCAAACCCAAGGAGTCCTGACCCACCCCATCCCCTGACCACATCGACGCGATGCGTGCGCCTGACGCACGCATCGCGTCGATGCGGTCAGGGGATCGCCGCACCCGTGACGCGTCTATTAAGGTAAGCCTTGCCTAAATAGGGGAGTGGTTATGGCGGTGAGCAGGCGGGCGGTCCTGGCGGGTTTGGCGGGGGCCGGCTTGGTCGGGGTGAGCGCGTGCGCCGGCGGCACGGCGGCGACCGACAGTGCTGGCGGTGGGGTGACGCTGAAGCACAAGTTCGGCACGAGTGTGGTGGCCAAGCGGCCGCTGCGAGTGGTGTCGATGGGGACGACCGATCACGACGTGGCGTTGGCGCTCGGAGTGGTGCCGGTGGCCCTGTCGAACTTCGTTGGTACGCCGACGGGTGTGGGTCCGTGGGCGACGAGGCAGCTGGGCAAAGCCAAGCCGCAGTTGTTCGTTGGCGGCGGCGAGATCAGCGTGGAGACGGTGGCCAAGCTGGCGCCGGACCTGATTCTGGCGGTGCAGAGCAACCTCACCAAGGATCGGTACGACAAGCTCAGCCAGCTCGCGCCGGTGGTGGCGCCGCCGGCCGGCTACATCGACTGGGGTGTGCCGTGGCAGCAGCAGGCGCGGTCGATCGGCGCCGCGCTCTGGCAACGGCAGGCTGCTGAAAAGCTGCTGGTCACCGCCGCGGAAGCCCAGTTCGCGGCGGCCCGGAAAGCGCATCCCGCGTTCAACGGCAAGACCGTGGTCGTCGCGTCCGTCTTTTCCGGCGCGGCCGGTACGTACAACGCGTACACCAGGCAGGACGCGCGCATGCAGTTTATGGCCGGGCTCGGGCTGAAGCCGGCGCCGAAGGTCGACGCGCTCGGCGTGAGCAAGTTCACCGTGCCGATCAGCCGGGAGAAGGTCGACCTGCTGGAGTCGGATCTGGTGGTGATCGTCGCGTTCGATGACGCGGCTGGCAAGGCGGTGGACGCCGACCAACTCTTCAACGGCCTGAATGTGGCCAGGCGCAAGGCGGTGATCCGGCTGAGCCTGAAGGACGAAGGCCTCGCGCTTTCCTGCGACACGATTCTGAGCATCCCGTACGGCCTCACCGCCATCCTGCCGAAGATGGCCGGCGTGCTGCGTACCGTCTAGGCAAAAGCCGCGCGAAAGCGCTGACGGATTAATTGTCGTCAATGAAAGTCAGCTTGTTTTTAATGTCCGCACACTAGAGACAACAGGGGGTCCCAGACGCTAGCGTTCCCTCAGTTTGGAGAGGGGAGTCTTTCGTGTCCAACGGACGTGTTCGGGTACGCATCGTCGCCGGAGCGGCGACAGCGTGCCTGTTGGGGGCCGGGTTGGCGGCGAGCGCCGTCAGTTCGGCCAGTGCCGCACCGCCGGCCGGGGTGTCGCAGGCTGACTTCGCGGCCGCCTCGACGGCCACCGGAGTGCCGGCGTCGGTGCTGCTTTCGGTGTCGTATTTAGCGTCTCAGTGGGACAGCCACGCGGGCGGGCCGAGCACGGCCGGCGGGTACGGGCCGATGAATCTCACCGACATGTCCGCGCTGCGGGCCGCGTGGGGCAAGACCCACGCCGACGACTCCACGGGGGTGACGCGCGCGGCGACGCGTCCCGGCCGTTGACGATCGCCCCGGCGGCCACCCCGAAGGCGGCCGCGGTGCCGACCGCGGCGAAAGACGACACGCTGCACGCGCGCGGGGGGGCTGCTCGGCGTACCAGCGAGCACGCTTCGGTCGAACCCGGCGCAGAACGTGCGCGGCGGCGCCGTACTGCTGGCCGCGCAGGCCCGCCAGCTCGGTCACGGCGCGCTGCCGACCACCGTCGCCGGCTGGTATCCGGCCGTCAAAGCCCTCACCGGCAGCGACGAGTACGCGGCGGACACCTTCGACGTGATCCGTACGGGGGCCACCCGAACCACCGCCGAGGGCCAGTCGATCACGCTGCCCGCCGACCAGTCGGTGCCGGCCAGCCTGGCGACCTCGACCGCGACCAACCAGGCCGGCACCGAGTGCCCGCCTCGGCTCGGCTGCGACTTCGTACCGGCCGCGTACGCGCTCGACGGCGACGGCACGGACAAGGGCAACTACGGCAACTACGATCTGGCCAACCGCCCGAAGGACGAGCGGATCAACACGATCGTCATCCACGACACCGAAAGTGACGTACGCGAAGACGCTGTCGCTGTTCCAGGACCCTGCGCATTACGCCGCCTCGAACTACGTCATCCGGTCCGCGGACGGGCACGTCACACAGGCGGTCGCGACCAAGAACGTGGTCTGGCACGCCGGCAACTGGTACGTCAACAGCCACTCGCTGGGCATCGAGCACGAAGGCTTCGCCGACGCCGGCGGGACCTGGTACACGGAGGAGATGTACCGGTCGTCGGCGCGGCTGGTCCGCTACCTCGCCGCCCGGTTCAACGTCCCGCTGGACCGCCAGCACATCTACGGCCACGACAACGTGCCTGGCCTGACCGCCGGTGGCGTCTCGGGCATGCACTGGGACCCGGCCGCGTACTGGAACTGGCAGCACTACTTCGAGCTGCTCGGCGCGCCGCTGCACGGCTTGGGTTACGGCCGCTCGTCCGTGGTCATGATCCTGCCGTCGGCGCGGCGGACCGAGCCGCTGATGTCCTGTCCTGACCCGACCCAGGGCCCGAGCGTGCCGATCCCGGGCACCGGTACGTCGATGGTTCAGCTGCACACGGCGCCGTCGGCCACCGCACCGCTGATCTCCGACCCAGCTCTGCACCCGGATGGCAGCGCGGGCACGACCAGGAACTGCGACTGGGGCGACAAAGCCGCCGCCGGCCAGATCTATTCGGTCGCTGACCGTCAAGGTGACTGGACGGCGATCTGGTACGACGGCCTCGAAGGCTGGTTCCAGGACAGCCGCCAGGCGCCGGCCGCCGTACAGACGCACGCCGTGCTCGTGACGCCGAAGCAAGGCCTCGCCTCGGTGCCGGTTTATGGCGGCGCGTACCCGAACGCGGACGAGTATCCGAGCGCGATCCCGGCGCACACTGTCGCTCCGCTGCAGTACACGCTGAAGGCCGGGCAGGAGTATGCCTTCGGCGGCGTCGCACCAACGGAGTACTACTACGCGCAGACAATCGACAATTCGCTGCCGATGGACCACACCGTCGTACGCGGAAGACGGTGTTCTACCAGATCCAGCTGGGGCACCGAGTCGCCTTCGTCAAGGCCTCCGACGTACGACTGACCGCCGCGTAGGGGTTGGTTTGGTAGGTTGTTTTAGCTGGTCAGGGCCCTCTGTCGAGTTCGGCAGGGGGCCCTGGTATGTGCTGAGCCTGTTTTGAGTGAAGGTCAAAGGCTGAAGGTCAAAAGCGGCGGTTGCCTCTGAGGAGAGGGAATTCCCGGGTTGCTCGTTTGGTGAGTGGTGCTTGGTTTTTCGTACGGGGTGCGGAGGGTCCGTTCTCCCCGTCGTCGCCGCAAGGGCTAGCACGTTTCCTGGCCCGGCGGCGGAGCTTGGGTAGTGTGCCCCGGCCTTCGTACGCCGCCGCCAGCCAGGAAACGTGCGAGGGCTTCGCCCGCCGACGAGGAGAACGGACGCTCCGCCGTGTGCGTGATTCGTTGGCTGGTTCGGTGCCCTTTTTGTCCGGTTTGGTGGGGTGGGTAGGGCTGGATTTTCGGCAACGGACCCGTTGCCGGTGGGGCTGATGTGACTGTTGAGGGTGTCGCTGTCCCGGATGTTGGGATGGAGTTGTTGATCTTGGTTAGTTGGCCCGTACGAAAAGGACATTCCGGACTGATGTCCGTTATGTACGGGCCAACTAACCAAGACCAACAACACAAACTGCGGACGGTGACCGCTGGGTGGCAGTCTCGACACGCAGAGTCGCGACGACCAGGGACCGCACAACTATCGGCTATGAGGGCGCCTAGCGCAGAGCTCTGGTTCTCGTTCTCTCCGTCGGCGGGCGTAGCCCTCGCGCGTTGGCGTGGCCGGCGGCGGCGAAACACCACTCGGGCACGGCACGCAAGCCCGCCGCCGGCCACGCCAACGTGCTAGCCCTTGCGGCGCCGACGGAGAGAACGAGTGCCAGAGACCACGAACAAAACTAGACAGCCCCCGTTGCTCTATCCCATCTCCAGAGGTAGAAGGTCTTAATCCCTGAAACCGGGCACCCACAAAACCGCAACAGCAGGGGAAGTCGACCGAGACAACAGGAGATAATCCACAACATGGCGTCAAGAATTGGCGAGATGGTTGTCGAGTGCGAGGACCCGGAAGCCTCGGCGGCGTTCTGGTCAGCGGCGCTCAACTACCGCATCACCGACCGCGACGAAACGGGAGTGGCCATTGCGGGTCATCCGACGGCACCAACGATCCTGCTAATCGCCAATAGAGAAGCCAAAAAACAAGCCTCCGAGGATCCACTTCGACCTCAACCCGACAGATCGTGACCAGGCCGCCGAGGTCGAGCGGCTGATCGGGTTGGGGGCGACGAGAGTGGATATCGGGCAGGGGGACGTTTCGTGGGTGGTGATGGCGGATCCGGGGGGCACCATGTTCTGCGTGATGCGGGGCGTTGTGCCGCCGGAGCCGGCGGCGTTCCACTCGGCGGACGGTGCGGGCGGGACCACGTAGGCTCGGGGAGTGGAACCCGAAAGTTTGTTCGACTCGGCGGCCGCGGACGCGCGGGCCGCGGTGGCGCCGTTGGCCGTACGAATGCGGCCGCGCACGCTAGATGAGCTGGTGGGGCAGCGGCACCTGCTGCATCCGGGCTCGCCGCTGCGGCGGTTGGTGGAGGGCGACGCGCCGCTGTCGGTGATCCTGTGGGGACCGCCGGGCAGTGGGAAGACGACGATCGCACGGGGTGTGTGTCGGCGCGCCACCAGTCGGCGGTTCGAGGCGCTGTCGGCGTTGACGGCGGGCGTCAAGGAAGTGCGGGCGGTGATCGAGACCGCCAACCGGGAGCTCGGTTTCCACAACCGTCAGACGGTGTTGTTCATCGACGAGGTGCACCGGTTTTCCAAGACCCAGCAGGATTCGCTGCTCGGCGCGGTCGAGGATCGTACGGTCACCCTGATGGCCGCCACCACCGAGAACCCGTCGTTCTCAGTGGTGTCGCCACTGTTGTCGAGGTCTCTGCTGCTAACCCTGCAAGCGCTCACCGACGACGACATAAAAAAGCCGTCATCGACCGCGCGATCACTGATGACCGAGGTCTGCGGGGTGCGGTCACGATCAGCGACCAGGCCCGCGACCATCTCGTACGACTGGCCGGCGGTGACGCGCGCAGGGCGCTGACGACGTTGGAAGCGGCCGCTGGTTCGGCGCAGGCGCTGAAAAAGACCGAGATCGACCTGGAGGTCGCGGAGAAGGCGGTCGACACCGCGGCGGTCAAGTACGACCGGGATGGCGACCAGCACTACGACGTCATTTCCGCGTTCATCAAGAGCATGCGAGGGTCCGATGTGGACGCTTCCCTGCACTGGCTGGCCCGGATGTTGGTGGCGGGGGAGGATCCACGATTCATCGCCCGGCGGCTGATGATTTTCGCCAGCGAGGACATCGGGATGGCCGATCCGACCGCGCTGCAGACCGCGGTGGCGGTCGCCCAGACCGTACAACTGGTGGGCCTTCCCGAAGCGCAGCTCAACCTGGCGCACGGAGTCGTGCATTGCGCGACGACCGCCCCGAAATCCAACGCCGTCACGATGGCGATCGGTGCGGCGACCTCGGACGTACGAGCCGGAAAGACCGGCGCGGTGCCGCCAGCGCTGCGGGACGCCCACTATGCCGGCGCCAAACGACACGGCCACGGTGACGGATATGTGTATCCCCACAACGAAACCGCCGGGGTGGCCGAGCAGCAGTACGCGCCCGACGACCTGGTTGGCACTGACTATTACCAGCCCACCGAGCGGGGCGCCGAGCGGGCGATCGCCGAACGCCTGCCCAAACTCCGCCGGGTCATCCGCGGTGAAGACTGATTCTTTGGCAACTGTTTGATGATCCGCGGCGAAGTGTCAGGGAGATGCCGCAGAGACTGGGTGTTACCGGGCGCGATAGGGTCGCCCAGGTCAGCCGAGGTCGGAGAAAGGGTGTGACGACCCGTGCAGATCACGTTCGGTGAAGTCGCTGGGCTCATCGCGGCGATCGCCTTTTTGCTGTTGGTCGGCGTTCTCGCCGTGCCGTTGCTCAAGCTGGGTCGTACGGTCGACCAGGCCACCCGGGCGATGACCCAGGTCGCCGATGGCCTGGGCCCCACGCTCGCCAACATCAACACCACGATCGACGGTGTCAATGAGACCCTGGTGGGGGTGAACGGCCAGCTCATCAAGGTGGACGTGATGACCACCAACGTCCAACAGGTGACCACCACCAACGCGGCCGCGATGACGACCCTGTTCGCGTCGACGGTCGGTGGCCCGCTGGTACGGGTCGCGGCCGTCACGTACGGCGTCCGGCACGCCATCGTGGCCCGCCGCGAGGGAGAATTGCAGCGGGAGGCGACGGCCCGGATCAAGTCCGAGCGCAAAGCCGCCCGGCGCTCCCGGCGTGGCCGGAAGTAACAAGGGTTTCAGAGGCAGAAGAGAGAAGGACGGCAATGCGGCGGCTGCTGTGGTTGGGGATCGGTCTGGTGGTGGGCGCTCTGGTGGTGCGCAAGCTGACCAAGACCGCGGAGTCGTACACCCCGAAGGGACTCGCCGACGGTGCTCGCGAGTCGGTGACCGGCATGCTGGACAGCGTCCGCGAGTTCGTGGAGGAGGTCCGCGAGGGGATGGCCGAGCGCGAGGACGAGCTGCTCGCCGCGCTGGCCGGCGAGGCGGACCTGGACGATGTGCTCGCTGACGAAGGTCATGCGCAGTACGGTGGCCGCCGCTGATGCGCACCGCCGAAATCCGCCGCCGGTTCCTGGACCATTTCGTCCAGCGCGGCCACACCGAGGTGGCGTCCGCCAGCCTGATCCTGGACGATCCGAACCTGCTCTTCGTGAACGCCGGGATGGTGCCGTTCAAGCCGTATTTCCTCGGTCAGCAGACTCCGCCCTACCCGCGCGCGACCAGCGTGCAGAAGTGCATTCGTACGGGCGACATCGAAGAGGTCGGCAAGACCACTCGGCATGGCACGTTTTTCCAGATGAACGGCAACTTCTCGTTCGGTGACTACTTCAAGGAAGGCGCGATCCAACGCCTGGGAGCTGATCACCGGCAGCCCGGACGCCGGCGGCCTCGGCTTTGACCCGGCCAGGATCTGGGTGACCGTCTATCACGACGATGACGAAGCTTCCCAGCTCTGGCAGAAGATCGCCGGGCTGCCCGAGCAGCGGATCCAGCGCCGCGGTATGGCCGACAACTTCTGGTCGATGGGCGTTCCCGGCCCGTGCGGCCCATGCTCGGAGATCTACATCGACCGCGGCGCCGAGTTCGGCCCGGACGGTGGCCCGGTGGTGGACGAGGACCGGTTCCTGGAGATCTGGAACCTGGTCTTCATGCAGTACGAGCGCGGCGACGGTACGAGCAAGGACGACTACCCGATCCTGGGCGAACTGCCGGCGAAGAACATCGACACCGGCATGGGCCTGGAGCGCGTCGCGTATTTGCTGCAGGGCGTCGACAACCTGTACGAGATCGACGAGATCTACCCGGTCCTGGAGCGGGCGGCCGAGCTCGCTGGCTGCCAGTACGGCAAAAAACCACACCAACGACGTGCACCTGCGGGTCATCTCCGACCACGTCCGCTCCAGCCTGATGCTGATCGGCGACGGCGTGACGCCCGGCAACGAAGGCCGCGGCTACGTGCTGCGCCGGCTGCTGCGCCGCGCGGTGCGTGCGATGCGCCTGCTCGGGTACGAAGACCCGTCGCTGCCTGAGCTGCTGCCGATCTCCCGCGACCTGATGAAGGCGTCCTACCCGGAGCTGGGCACCGGCTTCGACCGGATCTCCCAGATCGCGTATGCCGAGGAAGAGGCGTTCCGCCGCACCTTGTCGGCCGGTACGACGATCCTGGATGTCGCGGTCGAGGCGACCAAGAAAGCGGGCGGCCAGCAGCTGTCCGGCGGCGACGCCTTCAAGCTGCACGACACGTACGGCTTCCCGATCGACCTGACCCTGGAGATGGCGTCCGAGCAGGGGCTCAAGGTCGACGAGGACGGCTTCCGCAAGCTGATGACCGAGCAGCGTGAGCGGGCTCTCGGGCGGACGCGCGGGCGAAGAAGACCGGCCACGCCGACACCTCGCTTTTCCGCGCCGCGCTGGACGAACACGGCGAGACGGACTGGCTGGCTTACAGCACCTTGGAGACCGATTCCAAGGTGCTGGCGCTGATCAACGGCACGGCTGCGGTGCCGGCGCGCGCACGCCGGCGAGATCGTCCAGGTGATCCTGGACCGGACCCCGTTCTATGCCGAGTCCGGCGGTCAGAACGCCGACGCCGGCGTCATCGAATTCGATGGCGGCTCGGCCGAGGTGCTGGATGTGCAGCGCCCGCTCAAGGGCCTGGTCGTGCACCAGATCCGGGTCGTCGACGGCGAGTTGACGCTGGATGCGGACGTACGCGCGAAGGTCGATCCGGAGTGGCGCCTCGGCGCTCGCCAGGCGCATTCCGGCACCCACGTCGTGCACGCGGCCCTTCGCCAGGTCCTGGGCCCGACCGCGTTGCAGTCCGGCTCGTACAACCGGCCCGGCTACCTGCGCCTGGACTTCGCCTGGAAGGGCGGGCTGAGCCAGCAGGAGCGGCACGACATCGAGGACGTGTCCAACCTGGCCGTGCGCCGTGATCTGCCGGTGACCGCGACCTACATGCCGCTGCCGGAGGCCCGTGCGGCCGGCGCGATCGCGCTGTTCGGCGAGACGTACAACCCGGAGAAGGTCCGGGTCGTGCGGATCGGACCCGGGCAGTGGTCGATCGAGCTCTGTGGTGGCACCCACGTGGAGTCCAGCTCGCAGATCGGGCCGCTGGTGGTGACCGGCGAGTCGTCGGTCGGCTCCTCGTCCGCCGGGTCGAGGCGGTGACCGGCATCGAGGCCTTCCACTACCTGGCGAAGGAACGTGACCTGGTCAGCCAGCTGACCGAGATCCTCAAGACGCCACGGGACACCGTCGCCGACCGGATCTCGTCGATGGTGACGCGGCTGCGGGACGCCGAGAAGGAGCTGGCCAAGATGCGGGCGGACGCGGTGCTTTCCAGCGCCGGTGCGCTCGCTGCCAACGCCGAGGACCTGTCCGGAGTCGCGTACGTCGGCACCGAGGTGCCCGAGGGCACCGGTGGCGGGGACGTACGCAAGCTGGCCCAGGAGGTCCGTGGCCGGCTCGCGGCCGACCACCCGGGCGTGGTGGCGGTCGCTGGCGCGGCCGGCGACAAGGCTTCGCTGGTCGTCGCGGTGACCAAGGCCGGCGTGCGCAGCGGTCTGTCCGCAGCTGAGCTCGTACGGTCCGCGCTGGGCGGTAAGGGCGGCGGCAACGCGGACATGGCCCAGGGCGGCGGCGTGCCGGCCGACCAGGTGCGGCCGGTTCTGGACAGCCTGCGCAAGCTGGTGGGCGAGGCCGGAGGCAAGGCGTGAGCCGGGCCGTGGCGGGGAGAGCGGCCTGAGGGTGCCGGAGGTGACCGGCGGATCGCGCCGCAAACCCAGGCGCAAGGCCGTGGCGGTGCCGGCCGGTGGGGTTCGCCTTGGCGTTGACGGGGGATCCGTACGGGTTGGCGTGGCGCTCAGTGACCGCGATGGTCTGTTGGCCACTCCGCTGGTCACTCTCAGCCGCGCCGACGATGGCACGGACCTGCGCCAACTGACCGCGCTGGTGGCCGAGCACGAGGCCGTCCAGGTGATCGTCGGGCTGCCTCGCAGCCTGTCCGGCGAGGAGGGGCCGGCGGCCGCGGCGGCACGCTCGTACGCGGCCGAACTGGCGAGTCTGGTGGCGCCCGTTAATGTCGACTTGGTGGATGAAAGGCTGTCGACCGTGTCTGCTACCCGTACGCTGTCTTCTCGTGGCGTACGGGGACAGCGACAGCGTGCAGTCATCGACCAGGCGGCGGCGGTGATCATCCTGCAGACATGGCTGGATACTCGCCGCGCCGAGGCAGCGCGCGCGAACGGGGAGCCGGGAGATGAGTGAGGATCTCGTCGGCCTGCCCTTCGGTGGCCAGGACAGCGTGCCGGACTACGACGCGCCACGACCGCGCGGGCCGGCAGTCCAAGCACCGTCGGCCGCCTGGCCGGCACCGCAACCTGATCACCGCGCTGGTGGTCGTCAGTGTCCTGGTGGTCCTCGGCGGGGGATTGGTCTATGCCGGCAGTTTGGTGAACACGCTGATCCACGGCGCGGACTACGACGGCGGCGGCACCGGCCAGGTGACCATCCAGATCGCGCAGGGCCAGACGCTGCGCCAGGTCGGCGACACGCTGGTCGCCAAGGGCGTCGTCAAGAGCACCCGCGCGTTCACCAACGCGGCCGAGGCGGACACCCGGTCGACGTCGCTGCAGCCGGGCACGTACCAGCTGAAGTCGCACATGAGCGCCGCGCTCGCGCTGGCGCTGCTGCTCGACCCGTCCAGTCGCGTCCAGCTCACCTTCACCGTGACGCCGGGCATGACGGCGAAGCAGGCGTTCGCGTCGGTCGCGAAGACCACCAGGATCACCGTCGACCAGTTGACCGCGGCCGCCAACAACGCTTCGGCGATTGGGCTCCCGGACTGGGCGAAGGGCAAGGTGGAGGGCTTCCTCTACCCCGACACGTACACGCTGCAGCCCAAGGACGACGCGACCGCCGCGTTGAAGATGATGATCACCCAGAGCCTCAAGAAGATGAATGGCAACGGGTTCATCACGAAGGCTCAGGCGATGGGCAAGAATCCGTACGACGCCTTGATCGTCGCGTCCCTGGTGGTGGGCGAGGGCATCCCGAGCGACTACGGGAAGATCGCCCGGGTTTTCTACAACCGGCTGAACCCGGCCGCCGGCACCAACGGCCTGCTGCAGTCCGATGCCACCACCATCTACAGCCGGGAGATTCGCGGAGTGCCGCGTAACGCCGAACTGACCACGGCCGAGTTGAAGGACGCCAACGACCCGTACAGCACGTACGCGCACAAGGGGTTGCCGCCGACGCCGATCGGCAACCCGGACCTGGACGCGCTGAACGCGGCGGTGAACCCGACGCCGGGCACCTGGATTTTCTTTGTCAAGATCGATAAGGATAAGGCCGGGCACTCCGGGTTCGCGACGACGAACGCCGAGCACGAGCGCAACAAGCAGCTCGCCAGGCAGAACGGCGTTCTGTAAGTGTCGTGGCGCTGTGCCGTTTTTGGTTCGCCCGTAAGGCATTCCCTGTCGCCGGTGCTGCACAACGCGGCTTACCAGGCGCTCGGGTTGGCCGGCTGGCACTACGACCGGGTCGAGTGCGACGAGGCCGGCCTCGCGCCGCTGCTGGCGGGCCTGGGTCCGGAGTGGGCCGGGCTGTCGCTGACGATGCCGCTCAAGCGCGAGGGGCTGCGGCTCGCGACGGCGGTGTCGGAGCGGGCCGCCGCGGTCGGGGCCGCGAACACGCTGGTGCCGCGCGACGGCGGCTGGTACGCCGACAACACCGACGTGGCCGGCATCATTGACGCCGTACGAGAAGTAGCCGACCGGCCGTTCGCGTCGGCCGCCGTGTTGGGCGCCGGTGGTACCGCCCAGGCCGCGGTCGCCGCGCTGCCGGCGGCGCTGGGGTGCACTTCGGTCGGCGTGTACGTACGCGACCTCGCGCGGGCGATGGACGTGACGCGTACCGCCGAGCGGGTCGGGGTGATGCTGGACGTACGCCCGTGGGCGTCGCTCCCGGACGGGCTGGCCGCCGACCTGGTCGTCTGCACCGTGCCCAAGTCCGCCGCCCCAGCGCTCGCCGAGGTGGCCGTCGCGCCCGGCGGCGTGGTGATGGACGTGCTGTACGAGCCGTGGCCCACACCTTTCGCACTGGCCGCTCAGAAAACCGGCAGCGTCGTGCTGTCCGGCCTCGACCTCCTGCTGCACCAGGCCGTCCACCAGGTCACCCTGATGACCGGCCACCCCGGCCCCCTCGCCGCCATGCGGGCCGCCCTCCAGTCCCGCTGATTCCTGTCCGCATTTCTGTCGCCCCCACCCGGAAGACTCGTTTTCGGGGGCAGCTCTCATCCGATTCGGACAAACCACCCCATTAGCCACTCGGCGGCCACTAGTACTGCAGGGCTACTCATGCGGATGAGAGGCTTGGGCTCGGCTATCGCCGCTTGAGTAGCCCTGTAGTACTAGGCTGTCCCGATGCTCGTGTCTGTCCTCTGTGGACTGTGCGGTCTGGTGGCCGGCTGGCTGGGTCGATTCGCCATCGTGCGTACGGCCGACATGCCAGAGTGGCTGCTGCGGTGGCGGCTGCCGGAGTTGTCGACGGCGGTGCTGTTCGGCCTCGCCGGTTGGCGGCTCGGCCTGAGCGTCGAGCTTTTGTTGGCCTGCTTCGTGATCGCAGTCGGGGTCGCTTTGTCCATTGTGGACCTGGCTGTCCGCCGGCTGCCGAATATGCTCACCCTCCCGGCGTACGCGGTGGTCGGGCTCGGCTTGGTCGTCGCGGAGATTTTCCGTCAGGACTGGGGGTCGCTGGCCCGCGCGTTCGTCGGGGCTGGCATTTTCCTTGCTGTTTATGGACTTCTCTGGCTCGTCGGCGGGATGGGCCTCGGCGACGTGAAGCTGTCCGGAGTCCTCGGCCTCGCGCTGGGCTGGCTCGGCTGGCCACCGGTGCTGGCCGGCCTGGTCCTCGGATTCGTCTATGGCGGGCTGATCAGCGGCATCCTGCTGGTCGCCGGCCGGGCCGGCCGCAAGACCCGCATCCCCTTCGGCCCCTTCATGATCGCCGGCACGGTCACCGCTTTCCTCGTCTCTTAGTGGTCTGGGCCGTTAGTTCGCGAGTGCGTCACGCCCTGTACGTCACGCCCTGTTAGCGTCGACCTGCCCTATACCTGCCAGGGGTATGTCCGATTGTGACATTGTTGGCCGTTGGGGGCGGTCGAATGGACAACGTCACGATCGGACATAGCCGTCCGGGTATATACTCAAAATCCGGTGACCGGGCGCGAGAATCAGTCACCTCAGCCACTCCAGTAACCATGGAATGCACCTGACCAGATCCGAGTCCACGGAGTGGGAATCACTGCCGACTCAAGATGCCTGTTGTCTCATATTCCGGGAAGCCCTGTGTTGATCTTGGTTAGTTGGTCTACCCAAAACAGACATTCATTCGATATGTCCGCTTCGGGTAGACCAACTAACCAAGATCAACAACGGAAACAGCGGACAGTGACCGCCGGGCCGCAATCTCCACACGTACAGTCGCGACGGCCACAATCAGAGACATCAGCTCTTACCGAAACCCACACACGTCACACCAGCCACTCCAGCCCCAAAAACAGGCACCCCCGAAACTGAGCGTTCACGACAGCACCGACAAAACGGTGCCTGGTTCGTTCTCCCCGTCGGCGGGCACAGCCCTTGCACATGGCCGGGGCCGGTGGCGGCGTACGAACGCCAGTACACCTAGTAGCTCCAGCGCAGGGCGCGGATGCGGTCGGCGACGGGTTGGCCGCCGTACGTCTCGTGTTCGTAGCGACGGACGGCGACGAACGAGCCGAGCAGGTCGGGGGAGAGGGTTTCGCTGAAGAAGCTGGAAAACTGGAGGGCGTCCAGGGCGGTTGCCGAGGTCGGCGGGGAGCCGTCGGATGCCGCGTTGGGTGCGTTCGGCGTCGGACAGGGACGCGGGGTCGGCCGTCACCGGCTCCGGCAGCGGGGTTTTCTGGGCGAGGCCGCGCTCGGCGAGGGCGATCACCGCGGCGGCGGCCAAGTACGGGTTGGCGGCACCGTCGACGACCTTGACCTCGGCGTTGGCCGAATTCGGGCGGGCGGTTTTGGTGCCCTGGACCAATCGCACGGCCGATTCGCGGTTTTCCAGACCCCAGGTGGCCCACGGCGCGGCCCACCGGCTCGGCAACAGCCGCTCATAGCTGAGCGCGCCGGAGGCGAGCAGGGCGATCGCCTCGGCCAGCCCTTCCACCACCCCGGCGATCAGGTGCTCGCCGTCGACGGTCAGGCCATGCTGGCCGGTGCCGCCGCCGAACAGGTTCTTTCCGTCCCGCCACGGGGAAAAATGCAGGTGGGCGCCGTTGCCGACGGAGTCCGGGACGGTCAGCGGTGCGTACGACACGGTGAGCCCGTGCTCCTGTGCGACGCGACGAATGACCAGCCGGGTCAGCACATAGCGGTCCACCGCGGCGATCGGCGCGGCCGGTGCGACGGAGAGTTCCAGCTGGCCGGGGCCGTATTCCGGGTGGATCTGGTCGACCGCGACGCCGACCCGGTCCAGCGCCTCGACGATGTCGACGCACAGCTCGTCCAACTCGAAAAGCGGCACCGCGCCGTACGCCGGGCCGTGGTGCGCGACCACCCCGCCGTCAAAAACGGTGAACTCGATCTCGAAGGCCATCTGGTAGTCGGCGGTCGCCGCCTGCGCTACCCGGCGAAGAGCGGACCGGGAGCAGCACGACATCGGCTCCAGTTCCTGCGAGAGCTGGTCCACCGGTGCCCACCCGAGGCCGGTCACCGGGTCGAGCACGACGGCCGCGTCCCAGTCCGGGAAGAGCCGCATGTCGCCCACCGGCCCGCCGTAGCCGCCGCCGGACGTGATGCCGCCGTCGACCGCCATCACGGCCATCACCGGCGACATCCCGACACCGTTGGCCGCGAGGCTTTCCAGCCGCCCGGCGGGCACGGCCTTGGTCCGCACGACCCCGGCGTTGCAGACGAAAGTGGTCGCCAACAGCCGCAGGCCCTGGTCCCGCAGCCGCTTGATCGCCGCCTCACTCATGCGCAGTCCTCCGTGACTAGTCAATCACCAACGAGCAGGCGCCCAGAAATCCGGCCAGCATCGCCCTCGCGACCCGCTCGACGGCGTCGTCGCCGGGCAGGAAAAGCGCGGAGTGCAGGCTCGGCTGCTGCTCGAAGCTGCCGGCCGTACGCACCCCGACGAACATCATCAGAGCTGGGAAAAGCGCACTGTAAAACGAAAAGTCGTCCGACCCGCAGGACCGCAGGGGAGCCGACAGGGTCAGTCCCTGGGGGCTGAGTTGAGCCCACACCGCCTCGGTTAGTGCCGGGTCGTTGTCCAGTACGGGCTCGCCGAGCGACGCCTCGGTAACGGCCGTGCAGCCGTACGCGAGCGCGGTGTGGGCCGCGATCGTCCCGATCAGGTCCAGTAGGCGGACCCGCTCCGCCTCGCTGTAGGTCCGCAGCGACGCGAGCAGCGACGCCGTCTCCGGGATGACGTTCGACGCCTGGCCGGCGTGGATCGCGCCGATGGTGAGCACCGTCGGGGCCAGCGGATCGGTACGTCGGGAGACGACTTGCTGGAGCGCCAGCACGATCGATCGCGGCGGCGGCCACGATCGGGTCGCGAGCGTCCTGCGGGTAAGCGGCATGGCCGCCGCGGCCGGACACCGTGATGGCCACGTCGTCGAAGGAAGCGTTCACCGGGCCGGGCGTCGCGGCTACCTCGCCGACCGGAATCCGAGGCTGTACGTGTGCGCCGATGACGGCTCTTACGTCATGCCGGGCCAGCTCCGCGGACTCGACGAAATCCTTGGCGCCGAGAGGAAAACTCTCCTCCCGCGGTTGCAGCAGGGCCAGCATGGCGACCGGCAGGTCCAGGGTTCGGGCAGATCGGGCGAGCGCGGTCAGGGCAGCCAGATGTACGTCGTGGCCGCACGCGTGCATCGCGCCATTCGCCGATGCCCACGGCACCCCGGTCCGCTCGACAATCGGCAAAGCGTCCAACTCGGCTCGTACGGCGATGGCCGGACCGTCCGCCGGCCCGATTCGGATGATCCGGCCCTCGGCCACCGCCGGCGCGTCCGGTTGCCCGATCGCCGCCGCGACCAGCGCCGCCGTCGGTTGCTCGTACCCGCCGGTGCGCGGCTCCGCGTGCACCTTCCGACGCAGGTCCTGCGCGTACGGCAACTCGGCGAGCAGCGCGGTCGTCCAGTCGGCGGCCAGACTCACAGGCCGTACACGCGCTCGGCGTTGCCATGCGCGATGAGCTCGGCATAGCGGAGCGCGTCAGAAGAAGAGATCGCGTCCGCGGCCACCCACTCGTTCAGGACCGCGGCGGTGCCACGCCGCCACAACAGTGCGCCGCACGCGTACAGCTCCGGCAGCCCGAAGGCGTCGGATGAGAAGAGCAGCTTGGAGAACGGGGTCATCTCCATCGACTCGCGGATGACCGCGGTCGCGCCCGGGCCGGTGTAGTTCACGCCGAGCCCGTTGTCGACGTACACATGCGGATAGATCTGCGCCAGGCAACCGGCCTCGCGCAAGTAGGGGTAGCAATGCAGCAGGAGGATCGGTACGCCGGTTTCCCTGGTCGCCTGAAGAAAGCCGGTGAGCAGGCTCGGGTTGCTGCGGTGCAGCACGGCATCGGAATCGCCGTGGCCGGTGTGCAGCTGGATCGGCTTGCCGGCGTCTATCGCGGTCCACAGCAGGTGCCGGATCAGCACCGGATGGTCCAGCCGGCGGGCCTGCGGCCGCAACCACTCCGAGGCGGCCCGGGCCACCTCGACGTGCGTCGGCCGGGCCGGGTCCAGGTCGAGGCCGACGCGGTACGCGGCGATGCTCTTCGCGCCGACGGCGGTCTCCAGCTGGCGGGTCACCCTCGGCGGCGACCTCGTCGCCGTAGAGGCCGGCGGTGACCCCGGTCGCGGCCACCTGCTCTCCGACACTTTCCAGCCGTACCACCGCCTCCGACCGGGCGCCGGCCGCCGCGGCCAGCTGGTCCGGACCCAGGATCTCGTCGGCGCGGTAGCCGGTTTCCACCAGATAAGTGGAAATACCGGTGTGTTTGAGCAGTCGGGAAGTGACTTCCTGCGCGCCGAGTTCGGCCCTGCGGGCGAGGTAGTCCGGCGCGCTCGCGTGCCGGGACAGATCGAGCAGCGGCGCGCACTCGGCTCGTACGGTGATGCCGAACGGGCTGTCGAAAACCGAGGTGCCGGCCGGCGCCGGCCAGTCCGACTCGGTGGCCAGCAGTTCGAAGGCCTCCCGGTCGAGTTCGCCGGTGGTCACCCCGTGACAGTGGTGGTCGATGAGCGGCATGCCCATGACCTGCTCAGTCAGCTCGTTCGTGGTCACGCTCACATCTTGCCCCGCCGCCCCCTGTGCACGTGCAAGAAGCCCCGAGAGAGCTTTCGTCGAGTGCGGGACTTTATCCCGCACTCGGCATCGAGTGTGGGGTTTTGTCCTGCACTCGACGTCGGGCCTGTTGCTAAGACCAGCGGCGGCCGGTCAGTTTTTCGTACGCTTCTACGTAGCGGGCGCGGGTCTGGGCGACCACGTCGGCGGGGATCTCGGGGCCCGGGTACGTGCGGTCCCAGTCGGTGAGCGTGGACGACCAGTCGCGGACGAACTGCTTGTCCAACGCTTCCTGCTGGCCGCCTGGCTGCCAGCGATCGGCGTACCAGAACCTCGACGAGTCTGGCGTCAGCACCTCGTCCGCGAGGATCAGCTGGCCCTCCTTGTCGAGCCCGAACTCGATCTTGGTGTCGGCGATGATGATGCCTTTTTGCAGCGCCACCTCCGCGCCGCGCCGGTAGATCTCCAGCGTCTTGTCCCGCAGCTGCTCGCTCAGCTCCGCGCCGAGCTGACTGACCACGTCGTCGTACGTGATGAACTCGTCGTGGCCCACGTCCGCCTTGGTGGTCGGCGTGAAGATCGGCTCCGGCAGCCGGGAAGCCTCACTGAGGCCGGGCGGCAGCGCCAGCCCGGACACGGTGCCGTCCTTCTCGTACTCCTTCAGCCCGAGCCCGGTCAGGTAGCCGCGGGCGATGCACTCGACTCGTACCATCTCCAGCTGCTGGCAGCGGACCGCCCGGCCAGTCCACTCCGGCGGCACGTCGGTGGCCGACAGGACGTGGTTCGGGAGGACCCCGGCGAGCTGGTCGAACCACCACAGGGACAGCTGGGTGAGCAGCTTGCCCTTGTCCGGGATGGAGGTCGGCAGCACCACGTCGTAGACACTGACCTTGTCGCTCGCGACCAGCAGCAGGTCGCCGCCGTGTGGTCCTCGTACAGATCGCGGATCTTGCCGCTGTAGAGATGCTTCAACAGATGTCCCCAGGTCGATGTGCACCTGATCGTATGAGGTCAGCACGTGCGGGCTGAACGGCAGGTGACAGACTTGTGACATGCTTCGATGGCTGACCGCAGGGGAATCGCACGGCCGCGCGCTGGTGGCGGTGCTGGAGGGCCTGCCGGCCGGCGTCCGGGTGACCACCGAGGACATCCAGCTCCAGCTGGCCCGCCGGCGGCTCGGGTACGGCCGCGGTGCCCGGATGGCGTTCGAAAAGGACCAGGTCACCGTCATCGGCGGGTTCCGGCACGGCCTGAGCATCGGCAGCCCGGTCGCGATCGAGGTCGGCAACACCGAGTGGCCCAAGTGGGAGCAGGTGATGGCCACCGACCCGGTCTCGCCGGAGATCCTGGAGGGCCTCGCCCGCAACGCGCCGCTGACCCAGCCGCGGCCCGGCCACGCCGACCTCGCTGGCCTGCAGAAGTACGGGTTCGACGAGGTCCGGCCGGTGCTGGAGCGGGCGAGCGCCCGGGAAACCGCGGCCCGGGTCGCGCTCGGCACGGTGGCGCAGGCGTTCCTGCGCCCAGACCACCGGCATCGAGATCGTCAGCCATGTGGTGCAGATGGGGTCGGTGCGGGTGCCCGACGGCATCCGGCCCAAGCCGGCGGACCGCGACCGGATCGACGCCGATCCCGTCCGGTGCGCCGACCCGGAGACCTCCGCCGCGATCGTCGTCGAGGTCGAGGCCACCAAGAAGGCCGGTGACACCCTCGGCGGGGTCGTCGAGGTGCTGGCCTGGAGCGTGCCGCCGGGCCTCGGAAGTCACGTGCACTGGGATCGCCGGCTGGATTCCCGGTTGGCGGCCGCGATCATGGGCATTCAGGCGGTCAAGGGCGTCGAGATCGGGGACGCTTTCCACCAGGCGTCGGTGCGTGGTTCTGAGGCGCACGACGAGATCGTCAACACCGAAGAGGGCGTAAGACGGGTCACCGATCGGGCCGGTGGCACCGAAGGCGGCATCACCACGGGTGAGGTTTTGCGCGTACGAGCCGCCATGAAGCCGATCTCGACGGTGCCCAAGCGGCTGCGGACCATCGACGTGCGCACCGGCGAGGCGGCGCAGGCCATCAACCAGCGCAGCGACGTGACGGCCGTGCCGGCCTGCGCGGTGGTCGCCGAGTCGATGGTGGCGCTGGTGCTCGCGGACGCGGTGACGGAGAAATTCGGCGGCGACTCGGTCGCCGAGACCACCCGCAACGTCCAGTCGTACCTGGACACGCTGGCGGTTCGATAATGGCTCCGCGGGTGGTGCTGGTCGGGCCGATGGGCTCTGGAAAGAGCACGGTCGGACCGCTGCTGGCCCGTCGGTACGGGGTGAGTTTCCGGGACATCGACGCGGATATCGTTGCCAGCGCTGGAAAGCCGATCTCGGACATCTTCGTCGACGATGGCGAGGAAGCCTTTCGCAAGAGGGAGACGCAAGCGCTGCTGACCGCGCTTGCCGAGCACGACGGCGTGCTGGCGCTCGGCGGCGGATCGGTGCTGGCGGAGGAAAACCGCGCCGCGCTGGCCGGTCACAAGGTCTCTATCTCTCAAGGTTTCCCTGGGCGATGCCGTGAAAAGAGTCGGGCTCGGGGGGTGTCCCGGCCGATGCTGTTGGGCAATCCGCGTGGCCGGCTGCGGGTGCTGATGCAAGAGCGGGAGCCGCTCTACACCGGGGTCGCGTCGTCCACTGTGGACACCAGCGGCAGCTATCCGGTCGAGGTCGTCGACGCGATCGCCGGTGCGCTGCCGCCAGTCCGGATCGGCGTGCGCGGCGAGCGGCCGTACGAGGTCGTCATCGGCCGTGGCGTGCTCTCCGAGCTGCCCGGTTTTCTCAGCAAGGCGGCCAAAGTCGCCGTGCTGCATCCGCCGACGCTGGCCCGCCAGGTGGGTACGGTGGTGGAGTCGCTGACGGCCGCTGGGCTTGTGGTCGTACCGATCGAGGTGCCGGACGGCGAGGCCGCCAAGACCGTCGCGACGGCTGGCGAATGCTGGGACACGCTGGGAAAAACACGCCTTCACGCGTACCGACGCGGTGGTTGGTTTCGGTGGCGGCGCGGTCACCGACCTGGCCGGTTTCGTGGCCGCCAGTTGGTTGCGAGGCGTCCCGGTCGTGCACGTACCGACGACGTTGCTCGGCATGGTCGACGCGGCCGTCGGTGGGAAAACGGGCGTGAACATCGACGCTGGAAAGAACCTGGTTGGCGCTTTCTATCCGCCCCGCGCGGTGCTGTGCGATCTGCGGATGCTTTACACGCTGCCGCGCGAAGAACTCGTGCCGGGCATGGCGGAGATCGTCAAAGCCGGGTTCATCGCCGATCCGGAGATCCTGCGGCTGATCGAGACCGATGTGGCCGCCGCGATCGACCCGGGCGGCGAGGTGCTGGCCGAGCTGATCCGCCGATCAATTCAGATGAAGGCCGACGTGGTTTCCGCTGACCTGCGCGAATCCGGTCTTCGGGAGATCCTGAACTACGGCCACACGCTCGCGCACGCGATCGAGAAACGCGAGCACTATCGCTGGCGGCACGGTGCGGCGGTCAGCGTTGGGCTGGTGTATGCGGCCGAGCTGGGCCGGCTCGCCGGCCGCCTCGACGAGGCCACCGCCGCGCGGCACACCTGTGTGCTGCGACAGCTCGGGCTGCCCACCTCGTACCCGGCGCAGGCCTGGCCGGACCTGCTCGCCGCCATGCGCGTCGACAAGAAGGCGCGCGGCTCGGTGTTGCGGTTCATCGTGCTCGACGGCCTCGCCCAACCCGGCGTGCTGGCCGACCCGCCGCGCGAGATGCTCAGCGAGGCGTACGCCGCCATCTGCGAGTAGTGGCGGTCCGTCGCCAACCGTTTTACCGTGATGCCGATCTCTTCGAAATTCGAACGAAACAGGAAGAGGCTTACGGTATGCCGGTGGCTGAGGGAATCATGGAATGGGACGGGTACGCCACCTGGTATCGGGTGACGGGCGACATCAACAGTGCGCTTGCGCCGCTGGTCGTGCTGCATGGCGGCCCAGGGTGCACGCACGACTACGTGGACTCGATCGCCGATATCGCGCAGAGCGGCCGCGCGGTCATCCACTACGACCAGATCGGCAACGGAAAGTCGACGCATCTGCCCGAGGTCGGCGCCGGGTTCTGGACCGTCGACCTGTTCCTGCGCGAGCTGGACCAGCTGCTCGGTTTTCTCAAGATCTCGGACAGTTATCACGTCCTCGGGCAGTCGTGGGGCGGGATGCTGGCCGCCGAACATGCGGTACGCCGGCCGGCCGGACTGAAATCGCTGATCATCGCGAACTCGCCGGCGTCGATGCAGCTGTGGCTGGCGGCCGCCAACGGCCTGCGCGCCGAGTTGCCAGCGGACGTACAGAAAACGCTGACCTCTCACGAAGAGGCTGGCACGACCGACTCAGCTGAATACGAAGCCGCGACTCGCGTTTTCTATGACCGGCATGTCTGCCGGGTCCCGTGGCCGGACTACGTGGCGCGGACTTTCGCTGCCATCGAAGACGATCCGACCGTCTACCACACCATGAACGGCGACCGACCGAGTTCCACGTCGTCGGCACGCTCAAGGGGTGGTCCATTGTGGACAGACTCGACCAGGTTTCGGTGCCCACCCAGCTGATCTCCGGCCGCTACGACGAGGCGACTCCAGCCGCGGTGCAGCCGTACGCGGACCGGATCCCGGACGTAAGCTGGAAGATTTTCGAAAACTCCAGCCACATGCCACACGTCGAGGAACGAGAGCCGTACATGGAGCTGGTGGCCGCCTTCCTGGCCGAGAACGACTGACCGCGATGACCACCTCGGACGGCGAGCGGGCACTCGAGGAATTCGGTTATCACCAGGAGTTGAAGCGCTCACTCCGGCTGCGCGACCTGGTGATCTACGGCCTGGTCTTCATGGTGCCGATCGCGCCCTTCTCGATTTTCGGGGTGGTTTTCAACGGCTCCAAGGGAATGGTGCCGCTGACGTACCTGATCGGCATGGTCGCGATGATCTTCACCGCGTTCAGCTACCGGGAGATGTCACGAGCGTTCCCGGTCGCCGGCTCGGTTTTATTCGTACGTGTCGCGCGGGCTGCATCCGGTGGTCGGGTTTTTCGCTGGCTGGGCGATCCTGCTCGACTACATCCTGGTGCCGACGCTGTTGTACGTGATCGGCGCCGCGGCTCTGGGGCCGTTGGTGCGGGTGCCGCAGTGGGTGTGGATCGTCGTTTTTGTCGTCTTCAACACTGTGGTGAACTATCTGGGCATTGAGTCGACCGCACGACTGAACCGGATCTTCCTGGTCGCCGAGTTGATCGTGCTGGCCATCTTCGTGGTCGTCGGGATCATCGCGATCTCGCGAGGGACGAATGGCGCGCACTTCTCGCTCCAGCCGTTCCTGCGGCCGGAGTTCGTCACGCCCGGGGTGATTTTTGGGGCGCTGTCGATCGCGGTGCTGAGTTTCCTCGGCTTCGACGCGATTTCGACCCTGTCCGAGGAGGTCCGCGACGGGGACCGCCGAGTGGTCGGCCGGGCGACGGTCGTCTCGTTGATCGCGGTCGCGGTGCTTTTCATCGTGCAGACGTATGTGGCCAGTCTGCTCGTACCAACGCTTACCTCTTTTCCTGACGGAGACAAGACAAACACGGCGTTTTACGACGTGGCAAGGATCGCCGGCGGCGCCTGGCTGATGGTCACCGTCGCGGTGGCGTCGGCGTTGGCATCAGCGGTGGCCAACTCCTTGGTGGCGCAGGCGGCCACCTCGCGGCTGCTCTTCAGCATGGCCCGGGACGGTCGACTTTTCCGCTTTCTGGCGCACGTGAATCCTCGCCGCAAGGTCCCGGAGCGGGCTGTGCTGCTGGTCGGCGGGATCTCGCTGGTTCTTGGGCTGGTCGCGGTCAGCCAGGTGGCGCTGCTGACGTCGCTGGTCAACTTCGGTGCGCTGTTTTCGTTTCTGCTGCTGAACGTATCGGTCGCGTACCACTTTCTGGTACGTCAGCGCAGCCGGAACTGGTGGCTGCATCTGGTGATGCCGTTGCTGGGTTTCGTGATCGTCGGCTACGTGCTCATCAACGCGGACCTGAATGCCAAACTCGGCGGCCTGGCGTGGATGGTGGTCGGGGTGGTGATCGCCGTCGTCCAATGGCTCCGCGGCCGTACGCCGGAGCTGACCCTGGAGGATTCTCCCTAACCCCTCGGTTGGCAGAAGACGGCTAGCTGGTCAGGTCGAGGGTGACCTTGTCCAGGCCGGCGGAGTAGCCGCTTGACGCGGTTTTTTTTAGAGCCGACATAAAGGGAAAGTGTCGTTGCGCTCCCGCTGGGAAAGATCACCACGTTGGTGAACTCGACGGTCTTGACGGCGACTTTGGCGGAGTACGCGTCGAAATAGTTGCCGCCGTGGCCGCCGAACTGCAGCTCGACGACGCCGTAGTTCGGCCCGGTCGTGAGCAGCGCAGTGACATGGTACGAGGCTGCCTGGTCCGAGGGCAGGGCCACGGTGTTGGACACCATGCCCTGGGTCTGGCCGGAAGTCACCTTCATCAGCAGCTGTTTGTCGCCGGACCAGGTAGCGCCGCTCTGCACTTGGGCGGTGGCCTGGAACAGAGTGGCACCAGCGACCAGGGTCTCGCCCTCGGTGCTGGTGCCGGTGGCCGCCGAGGCCGGGGATGGGCCGGCGGCGAGTGCGGCGAAAGCGAGCAGGGCTGCGCCGGCCAGGCGGACGGGGGAGCTGAACATGGGAGTCCCTTCTTAGCGCTAAAACAAATCGGTCGCGAGGTGCCGGGAATCGATTTCCGGGTTGGCCGCACGCTAACTGGATGGGCCCAGTTTCGTCAATGCTTCGACCAGTGAAGCGCCAAGAACGGTCAAGCGGGCGAGGACTTGCCAAACCAGCAACAATACTTGCGGTCTCGTAGCGGTGGTGTGCATAGTGTGCGCGCCGTACCAATGACCACAGGAGACGAATCATGACCGACACAGTTCCAGCCGCTTCCGAGAGCGAGTTCTGGGAGGCGTTCTACCAGGAAAAGGAACAAGTCTGGAGTGGGAAACCAAATCCGCTGCTGGTCCGCGAGGTCGAGTCGCTGTCGGCTGGCCGGGCGCTGGATCTGGGCTGCGCGGAAGGCGCCGACGCGATCTGGCTCGCCCAGCGCGGCTGGCAGGTGACCGCTGTCGACATCTCCGAGACTGCCTTGAAGCGCGCGGTCGTACGAGCGGCGGACGCCGGCGTGCCGGGCATCACCTGGGAACGCTGGGATCTTTCCCAGTCTTTTCCGGAAGGTTTGTTCGACCTGGTGTCCGCGCAGTTCTTCCACTCGCCGGTCGGGCTCGACCAGAATCGGGTGAAGACGCTGCGCCGGGCCGCCGAAGCGGTCGCGCCCGGTGGTGTGCTGTTGATTGTCGGGCACGCGGGATTCCCGGCATGGGTGGAAAATCCGCCGCCGGTGCGGCTGCCCAGCACGGCTGAGCTGATGGAATCATTGGGTTTTGACCCGAACAGCTGGAAAGTGGAGCTCGAGGATGTGGTCGGGCATGACATGCCAGGGCCGGACGGGCCAGCCGGGTACGCGCGAGGACAACGTGTTGCGGATGCGCCGGTTGCGCTGACCTCAGACCAGCGGCTGGCCGGTCCGGATGCGCCGTCGTACGTCCCACATGTACGTGTTGAAAGGAAACTTGCGGATCGGCGTCGGCAGACTGCGGGCAATGGCCGCGATGGCGCGCACCGCCCTGTCGAACCGGCGCTGATCGCGCGTACTCCACGACATCCGCATTTCGGTGCGGAACTGCGGAGGCAGGAAGCCGATGGTGAAGAATTTGTTCACTGGCCCCAAAGGTGCGCTGATCATTCGTGGCAGGAACCGCAGCATCACCACGTCGTACAGATAGCCCCGGACCCTGTCGTCGATCGAGATCCGCTCCATCCCGGCTTTCCAGTAGTCCTCGAAGGCCGCGCGGTCGGCCGGCCAGCGCTGCGGCGGGACCTGCAGCGTGGTGCCCAGTGTCGCCGCCTCCTGGTAGAGGTGCTCCCACTCCTCATCGGTGAGCGGCCGCTTGCCGAAGAAGTGGTACGCGTCCTCGAAGCCACGCCACAGGCAGGCGGCGACCCACAGTTGCAGGTCGGGATCGAAGGCGTTGTACGCGACGGGGCTGTTCGCGTCCGAGCGGACCTTCGCGTGCGACCGGTTGACGGCCCGGGTGAAGGCCTTCTTTTCTGCTGGGGTTCCGAGCAGTGCGACCGAAAGATACGTGTTCGTGGTCCTGGACCGCTTGATCGGGTGGCGGAAGAGCTGACCGCTCTCGACCTTGCTCTCGGACACGCCGTGGCCGACCGGAGGCAGTGCCAGCTGCATGATCACGTTCGCGCCGCCGCCGATCAGGCCGGCGCCGATCAGCAGGTCGTCGAGCCGGACCCTGGGCTTGATGGCCGTGGTCATCGGTGGGCCTCCCAATCTGCGCACACACGTACTCAGATATGCAACGCTGGCCAAGACGATCTGTCAAGATGTCCTTATGAGCACGCTGCGTACCTACGGGGGAGTCAAAGGCGACCACCGCCGGGGGACGAGCGCCGCGGCCTGCTGATCGAGGCCGGGTTGGACCTGCTCGGCGACCCGGAGGAACCGACGCTCAGCGTGCGGGGCGTCTGCCAGCGGTCCGGGCTTGTCAGCCGTTACTTCTACGAGAGCTTCGCCGATCGGGACGCGTTGGCCGAGGCCGTCTATGACCACGTCGTCAAGGAGCTGGCAGACACCACGCTGCGAGCGGTCAACGCCGCGCCGGCCACGGCGGAGGCGAAGGTACGGGCCGGAATCGAGAACATCGTGCGTACCGTCGCGGACGACCCGCGACGCGGCCGGCTCTTGTTCGGCACTCCGCTGGCCAGCCGGCCACTGGCCCAGCGCCGGCTGCGGTCCGCCCGGCTGTTCGCGTCGCTGCTCACCGCGCAGGCGCGGGAGTTCTACGGCCTGGCCTCGGATGAACAGGTCGAGGTGGCCGCCCAGTTCCTGGTCGGAGGCCTGGCGCAGACCCTGACCGCGTGGTTGGCCGGCGATCTGCCGCTCGATCAGGCCCAGGTGATCGACTCGTGCGCCGACATCTTTCTGGCTCTCGCCGCCCGCCGGATAACCTGACCGGATGACTGTCCTCGTTCTCAGCGGCGCGAACCTCGGCAGACTCGGCAGCCGGGAGCCGGACAAGTACGGCTCGACCACGTACGCCGACCTCGTGTCGCTGCTAGAGACCACCGCCAAAGAGCTCGGTCTGACTGTCGACGTACGGCAGACCGACGCCGAGTCGGAGCTGATCGGCTGGCTGCATGAGGCCGCCGACGCCGGCCATCCGGTGGTGCTCAACCCGGCTGGCTGGAGCCACACCAGCGTGGTCCTCCGGGACGCCTGCGCGCAGCTGACCGCGCCGCTGGTCGAGGTGCACATCAGCAACATCCACCAGCGCGAGGAGTTCCGGCACCACAGCTACATCTCCGGTGTCGCCACCGGCGTGATCGCGGGCCTGGGCGTGCGGGGTTACGTGCTGGCCCTGCACTGGCTGGCGTTGGACCGTCCATGACCGTCGCCACCCTAGAGACCGAACGCCTGCTGATGCGCGCGCTCCGCATCGACGACGCCGAACCGCTGTTCCCGATGTACGAGTCGCCGGAGTTCGGTCGCTATCTCTCGATGGTGCCGACGACAGTGGAGGCGATGCGGGAGACCGTTCAGGCTCGGCTCGCCGAGCCGAAGCCGCCGGGGATGGGCAACTGGGTCTGGCTGGACCGGGCCACCGGCGGGTACGTCGGCCGCGGCGGGATCTGGCCGAGCATCGTGATCGATCGGCAGCCGATCGAGATGGGGTGGTTCCTCGCGGTGGACCGGTGGGGAAGGGGCCTGGCCACCGAGGCCGTACGGGCGCAGCTCGACCACACCTTCCACGACCTGGAGGTGCCGGCGGTGTGGGCAACCATCCACATCGACAACGGGCCTTCGCTGCGGCTCGCCGAGCGGATGGGTTTCGTACTCAAGGGCGGGACCACGCTGGCCAGCGGCCCGCACCACACCTTGGTTCTGGAGCGCTGAGTGCTCGTTCCCACGCTCGCGACCGAGCGGCTGGTGCTGCGCCAGTTCCGCGAGTCCGACGCCGCCGGACTGTGCCGGCTGGCCCTGCATCCGGAGATCACCCGCTTCCTGGCGAACCGCTCAGTGGACCTGCGCGCGCACGCGGCCGCCGTACGCACGATGCTCACTGACGAGGTCTATCCGGACGGGCTCGGCAGCTGGGTCGTCACCGAGCCGGATGGACTGATTGTCGGCCGCGGACACCTGCGTCCGAGCAGCCAGCTGCCCGGACTGCCGGCTGAGATCGGTTGGTTCCTGAGCCCCGATCGGTGGGGCCGCGGCCTCGCCCGAGAGGCCACCGAGGCGCTGATCCGGCACGGCTTTGACACCGTCCGCCTACCGGCGATCTGGGCGCTCGTACACGAGGACAACATCCCGTCGCTGGGCCTGGCCAAACGCCTCGGTTTCCAGGACTCCGGCAGCGGCGAGCATTACGGCGCCACCCACCGTCGCCTCGTTCTTCTTCGCTAGTTGCTTTATTCGGTGATCCAGACGGTGATCTGAGTGCGCCGGAGGATCGCCAGGCTTGTGCCGCGACCGCGGCGATCATGGGCCAGTTC
Organism: Fodinicola feengrottensis; assembly: GCF_010993775.1. Classification (GTDB taxonomy): domain Bacteria; phylum Actinomycetota; class Actinomycetes; order Mycobacteriales; family HKI-0501; genus Fodinicola; species Fodinicola feengrottensis. The sequence goes on from NZ_WOTO01000054.1 coordinate 51,085, forward strand.
CCGGTTTTAGTGGTGGCGGTCGTAGTGGCGGGCGACGCGGGCGCGGTTGCCGCAGGAGGCGGAGCACCATTCGCGGCGGGGGGTGCTGGCGTACGAAGAAGAGGACGCAGCCGGGAGCGAGGCAGGCCCGCAATCGCGAACGATGGTCGCCGGAGAAGAGTGACACTGCCTGCTCGGCGATCTTGGAGATCGCTTGCTCTGTCGTCGTACGAGCGCAAATCCGGACCACCGAGCCGTCGGTGTTCAGCGAGGACCAGCTCGGTGCGAGCGCGCAGGCGCGATTGACGACGGCCAGGGCGTCGACATTGGACGTACGCGGGCGCGGATCGTCGGTCGCGTCCGCGGCCAACTGCCGCAGAGCGTCGCGGAGTTCGCGCAGCTGGAGAGCGAGGTCGGCAGGGGCCTGGGTAACGTCGTGACCGGTCGCCTGGAGCCATCCAGTGGTCTCCGCGGGCGTGCTCAGGGCGTCATAGCCACCGTTGCGGTCGGCCCAGATCGTGTTCATCAGCTCGACCGGCAACGGCTCACCCAGCAGTGGCGCGTTCGTACCCATGCCGGCAGGCTAACACTCTCTAATGGCTAGGCAGGCTGCTAGCCGTTTGACACCGTGCGGCAACGCTTCTAACGTCAAGACATGCGGGCAGACATTAGGTCGGGGTTTCACGAGGGTGAGCTGGCGGTTCAGCGGCGAGCGGGCGTCCAGGCGCAGGCGGCGAGGTTGTCGCGGATGGTGGCACCCGCTTCGCTGGCCGGCGGCGCGGCCCGGTTCCTGGCGGAGCGTACGTTCGCGGCCCTCACCGCTCGGGACAGCAGGGGCACCCTCTGGACCTCGCCGGTGATCGGTCCGAAGGGCTTCCTCGACGGGACCGACACGACGCTGCGAGTCCACGCGCTCCCGGCTGGCCCGCTGCAGGTGCTCCCGGCCGGCCAGCCCGCCGGCATGATCGCGATCGACTTCGCGACCCGGTGTCGTCTTCGGGTCAACGGCGACCTGACCGCGGTCGGACCCGACGGTTTCGAGATCGATGTCGAGCAGGCGTACGGAAACTGCCCGCAGTACATCCACCACCACGATCTCGAATCGCTGGCCGCGACCGAGCGGGAGCTGGAGCGCGGCGACCGGCTCAGCCCGGACGACATCGCCCTGATCCAGCAATCGGACACGTTTTTCCTTGGTACCACTCATCAGAGAGCGCGCGGCGTCGACACCTCGCACCGCGGCGGCGAACCCGGATTCGTACGAGTCGAGGAATCGCACGTGTGGTGGCCGGACTACCCGGGCAACAACCTGTTCAACAGCCTGGGAAATCTCGCCGTCGACGACACCGCGTCACTGCTTTTCCTCGATTTCGGGACAGGTCTGACGCTGCATCTGTCCGGCACCGCCGCGATCGACTGGGCCACTGGCCGTACGGTCCACTTCACCCCCAGCGCCATCGCCAGGTGGCACCCTCCGCGACCTTGACGTTGTCGCTGAGGCAGGCCACCGCGGCCATCGAAAGGTCAAGGTCGCGAAGGGGGGCAGGGGAGGAGGTGAGGGGTCCAGATATACTTGACCTTTGCCAAGAGTAGATGTTTGTCAACTTGATCAGGAGACGTAAGCGCGCATGGCTTCCACGAATGACCTGAAGAACGGCTTGGTGCTCAACCTGGATGGCCAGCTCTGGTCCGTGGTGGAGTTCCAGCACGTCAAGCCCGGAAAGGGCGGCGCTTTCGTCCGGACCAAGTTGAAGAACGTGCTGTCCGGCAAGGTCGTCGACAAGACCTTCAATGCCGGCACCAAGGTCGAGACGGCCAGCGTCGACAAGCGTGGGATGACCTATTCGTACGCCGAGGGCGACGACTTCGTGTTCCTTGACTCGGAGACGTTTGACCTGGTGACAGTGCCTGGCTCCACGGTTGGCGACGCGAAGAACTACCTGCTGGACAACGCCGAGGTCACCGTCGCGCTGCACGAGGGCACGCCGCTCTACCTGGAACTGCCGGTGAGCATCGAGATCGTGATCAGCCAGACCGACCCGGGCCTGCAGGGCGACCGCTCGACCGGCGGCACCAAGCCGGCGACGCTGGAGACCGGCGCGGAGATCCAGGTGCCGCTGTTCGTCTCGTCCGGCGAGAAGATCAAGGTCGACACCCGGGACGGCCGTTATCTCGGCCGCGTCTCGAGCTGAAGTGCCGGAAAAAGACAGTTGGAGCAGCGGCACGGCCAACATGACGGCCCGCCGCAAGGCCCGGAAACGGGCGCTGGACGTTTTGTACGAAGCCGATCTGCGCGAGCTGAACGCGGTCACCCTGCTGGCCGATCGGCTGGCGCAGGCCGATCCACCGGTGCCGGAATACGCGGTGGACCTGGTGGAGGGCGTGGACGAGCACCGGGCCCGGATCGACGAGCTGCTGGAGACGTACGCCGAGGGCTGGACGCTGGACCGGATGCCGCCGGTCGACCGCAATCTGCTCCGGGTGGCGATTTACGAGCTGCTCTGGTGCGACGACGTGCCGGACGCGGTGGCGATCGACGAGGCCGTCGAGCTGGCTCGGACGCTTTCGACCGACGACTCGCCGCGTTTCGTCAACGGCGTGCTGGGCAAGATCCAGCTGGTCAAGAGCGAATTAGCCTGAGCCCCCGCTCAGTGGGCCGTTGGGCCGCCGTACGCCGCTGAGGCTGCTACGGCGGCCACCCCTGGCCGGTGGGTTGTTCCTACTGGGGCTGGCGGGCGTCGCCGCCGATGAGCACACCCCACTCGCTGAGCCGGTCGGTCAGACCGGACGGCGAGGTGTCGTAGATGATCGCGAGCGCGCGCAGGTCGTCGGCGCGGATGGACAGCACCCGGCCGTTGTAGTCGCCGCGCTGCTGCTGGATGCTGCGCGCGTACCGCAGCAGGGCCCCAGCCTCGTCGGTCGGCAGGTGCAGGAGGCGCTCCAGGTCCAGGACGACCCGGCCGCTCTCCTCATGCCGGCTCGGCGTGGGGTCGGGCAGCAGCTCGGACATCGGCACGCGGTAGAAGTCCGCGAGCTCGGACAGCCGAGCCACCGTGACGGCGCGGTCGCCGCGCTCGTACGAGCCGACCACCACCGCCTTCCAGCGACCGGATGACTTCTCTTCGACGCCCTGCAGCGAGAGTCCCTGCTGCTGGCGGATGGCGCGCAGCCGGGCGCCAAGGGCACGTGCGTAGTCAGACATTAATGCTCCGTACGGGTGTGGCCAGGTTGTCGGTTACCATCCGTAATGATACTACGGAGAGTGACGACTTTGGGGTCTTCGCCGAGATCCGCCCACATTTTTTCGGATGGTCCATCTGGTCTTCAGGGGGCCTAGCCGGATCTGTGTGTAACGGTTCTCGTGTTTGATCTATCGCACGGTGACCACCCATACGTTACGCGTCAGGGACAGATTACCACCAGTTACTTAGTTGTGACATTCCGCAGCGGGTTCCGGACTCACCGTTTTGGTTGCCGACGGTGGCCGCTGATGCCCGGTGTGACCGTCGGCACGAGCCGGCGCGGCGGCTGATGACCAGCGTATCGGCGCTGGTAGCGTGCCCGTTAGACCCGCAATCCTTTAACGAGCCGTCCAGTGAGGCGGAGAAGGAGGGGCAGATGGTTTCTGCCAAAAACGATCTCGCGGAGAAGACGATCCTGGACGCCGAGGCGATGGCCCGGACCTTGGACCGGATCGCTCACCAGATCCTGGAGAAGACCGAAGGCGGCGCCGAGACGGTGCTGTTGGGCATCCCGACCCGCGGTGCGCCGCTGGCCCGCCGGCTGGCCGACCGGGTGAGTACGTTCGCCGGCGTCCAGGTCCCGGTCGGCACGCTCGACATCACGCTCTACCGCGACGACCTCCGGCTGCGGGGCGTAAGGGCGCTGGAGCACACCGACGTACCAGCCACCGGCGTCGACGACCAGCGGGTGATCCTGGTCGACGACGTGCTGTTCTCCGGCCGGACCGTAAGGGCCGCGCTGGACGCCCTGAAAGACCTTGGCCGGCCGTCCGCCGTGCAGCTGGCCGTGCTGGTCGACCGCGGCCACCGCCAGCTCCCGATCCGCGCCGACTACGTCGGCAAGAACATCCCGACCTCGCTGGTCGAGAGCGTGCATGTCCGACTGTCCGAAGTGGATGGTGCGGACGCCGTGGTGCTCACTCCGGGAGGCGAACGATGATCGAGCATCTGCTGTCCTCGTCCGATCTGGACCTGGAGACCGCGACGCTGGTGCTGGACACCGCCGCGGAAATGGCCGCGGTTTCCGGGCGTGAGGTCAAAAAACTGCCGACCCTGCGCGGTCGTACGGTCGTCAACCTGTTCTACGAGGACTCGACCCGCACCAGGATTTCCTTTGAGGCGGCCGCCAAACGGCTGTCCGCGGACGTGATCAACTTCGCCGCCAAGGGGTCCAGCGTCTCGAAAGGCGAAAGCCTCAAGGACACCGCGCTGACGCTGCAGGCAATGGGTGCCGACGCGGTCGTCATCCGGCATCCGGCTTCTGGCGCTCCGCATCGGTTGGCGGGCTGGATCGACGGAAGTGTCGTCAATGCCGGCGACGGTACGCACGAGCATCCCACTCAGGCTTTGCTGGACGCGTACACCATGCGCTCTCGGCTCGGTCGCCTCGAAGGCCTGCGGGTCGCGCTCGTCGGCGATGTGCTGCATTCCCGGGTGGCCCGGTCGAATGTGTGGCTGCTGCGCACCCTCGGCGCCGAGGTCACGCTGGTCGCGCCACCGACACTGCTGCCGGTGGGAGTGGACAGCTGGCCGGTCCAGGTCTCGTACGACCTGGACAGCGTGCTGCCCAAACTTGACGTGGTGATGATGCTGCGGGTCCAGCGAGAGCGGATGAACGCGTCGTTTTTCCCGTCTGTACGCGAATATTCGCGTCGGTACGGGCTGGATGCGGCACGGATGGGCGCATTGCCCGAGCACGCGATCGTGATGCACCCCGGCCCGATGATCCGCGGCATGGAGATCAGCCCGGAGGTCGCCGACTCGACCCGCTCCACGATTGTCGAGCAGGTGGCCAACGGCGTGAGCGTACGAATGGCGGTTCTCTATCTGATGTTGGGCGGGATGGCGTGAACAACTGGATCATTTCCGGCGCTTCGGTGCTGGGTGGCGAGCCGGCCGACATTTTCGTACGAGACGGGGTCATCGCCGACTCCGCGCCGGACAGTGCGCAACGGCTGGACGCGACCGGCCTGATCGCCCTGCCGGGTTTGGTTGACCTGCATACACATCTGCGTGAGCCGGGCCGGGAAGACGCCGAGACGGTCGAAACCGGCAGCCGAGCGGCGGCTTTGGGTGGCTACACAGCGGTTTGTGCGATGGCGAACACCGATCCGGTCGCGGACACCGCTGGCGTGGTCGAGCAGGTGTGGCGGCTCGGCAAGGACGCTGGTTTGGTCGACGTACAGCCGATTGGCGCGGTGACGGTTGGTCTGGCTGGCGAAAGACTTGCTGAGCTGGGCGCGATGGCCACTTCCGCTGCGCGGGTGCGCGTCTTTTCCGACGACGGCCACTGTGTCCACGATCCGGTGCTGATGCGCCGCGCTTTGGAGTATGTGAAGGCTTTCGACGGTGTCATCGCGCAGCACGCCGAGGAACCGCGGCTAACCGTCGGTGCGCAGATGAACGAAGGCGACACCTCCGCTCGACTGGGCCTGGCCGGCTGGCCGGCGGTTGCTGAGGAAGCGATCATTGCTCGCGATGTTCTGCTTGCCGGGCACGTGAATTCTCGCCTGCACATCTGCCATGTCTCGACCGCCGGCAGTGTGGAGTTGATCCGCTGGGCGAAGTCGAAGGGCTGGCGGGTCACCGCCGAGGTCACTCCGCATCATCTGCTGCTGACCGATGACCTGGTCGAAGGCTATGACCCGGTTTTCAGGTGAATCCGCCGCTGCGAACCGAGGCGGACGTTCTCGCGCTGCGCGAAGGGCTGCGAGACGGGACGATCGACATCGTGGCCACCGATCACGCTCCGCACACCGTGGAGGACAAGGAATGCGAGTGGGCGTACGCGCGCCCCGGCATGGTCGGTCTGGAGACCGCACTGTCCATTGTGGTCGAAGCGATGGCTGGCACGGATCGGTTGTGGGAACGCATTGCTGACTGGATGTCCGCGACTCCGGCCCGCATCGCCGGCCTGAGCGGTCACGGCGCGGGCTTGGCGGTGGGGGAGCCGGCGAACCTGACGCTGGTCGATCCGGCCGTACGGTGGACGCCCGGGCCGGCCGAGTTGGCCAGCCGGTCGCACAACACGCCGTATGCCGGCCGCGAACTGCCCAGCCGGCCGGTGGCGACGTTCCTGCGCGGAGTGCCGACGGTTCTGGACGGGAAGGCGCAAAAATGAGTTCGGCGATGTTGGTGCTGGAGGACGGTCGGGTTTTTCGCGGCGAATCGTACGGCGCCACCGGGGAAACGTTCGGCGAAGCGGTTTTCGCCACCGGCATGACCGGCTATCAGGAAACGCTCACCGACCCGTCGTATTGCGGCCAGGTCGTCTGCATGACCGCCCCACATATCGGTAACACCGGGGTGAACGACGAGGACGACGAGTCCGACCGTATCTGGGTTTCCGGTTATGTCGTACGCGATCCGGCGCGCGTTCCGTCCAACTGGCGTTCGCAGCGTACGTTGGACGGCGAGTTGGCGAAACAGGGCATCGTCGGGATTTCCGGCGTGGACACCCGAGCGCTGACCCGGCATCTGCGTGAGCGCGGCGCGATGCGCTGCGGAATATCCACAGTGGACGATGCCGACGCGTTGCTGGAAAAGGTGTTGGCGAGCCCCTCGATGGTGGGCCGGGATCTGGTCGCCGACGTGAGCACCAGCCGGCCGTATGTGGTGCCCGCGCAGGGCGAACCGCGGTTCACAGTGGCCGCGATCGACCTCGGCATCAAACGCAACACCCCCCGCAACTTCGCCCGCCGTGGCATCACCACCCACGTCCTGCCGGCGTACGTCAATGTGCAGGAGTTGGTGACTTTGGCGCCGGACGGGGTTTTCCTGTCCAACGGCCCGGGCGACCCGGCGACAACCGACGCGATTGTCGAGCTGACCCAGGGCATCCTGCAGGCCGGCATTCCGCTGTTCGGGATCTGCTTCGGAAACCAGGTGCTCGGCCGGGCGCTCGGATTTGGCACGTACAAACTGCCGTTTGGCCACCGCGGCATCAACCAGCCGGTGCTGGACCGGGCGACCGGCAAGGTCGAGGTCACCGCACACAACCACGGGTTCGCGGTGGACGCACCGCTGGACCGGTCGACCGAGACTCCGTACGGGCGGGTCGAAGTCAGTCATGTGGGCCTCAACGACAATGTGGTGGAAGGCCTGGTCTGCCGAGACGTGCCGGCATTCAGCGTGCAATATCACCCCGAGGCGGCGGCCGGTCCGCACGACGCGGGTTATTTGTTCGACCGCTTTGTTGAGCTGATGGAAAGGCAACCTGGTGCCTAAGCGCGAAGATCTGAGGCACATCCTGGTGATCGGCTCCGGGCCGATCGTGATTGGGCAGGCCTGCGAATTCGACTATTCCGGCACCCAGGCGTGCCGGGTGCTCCGGGCCGAGGGTCTGCGCGTCAGCCTGGTGAACTCCAACCCGGCGACGATCATGACCGACCCGGAATTCGCCGACGCCACGTACATTGAGCCACTCACCCCGGAATTCGTGGAGAAGGTCATCGCGGCCGAGCGGCCGGACGCCATTCTGGCCACGCTCGGTGGGCAGACCGCGCTGAACGTCGCGGTTTCCCTGCACGAGCGCGGAGTTCTGGACAAGTACGGTGTGGAGCTGATTGGCGCTGATATCGACGCCATTCAGCGTGGCGAGGATCGGCAGCGATTCAAGGACATTGTCCGCTCGGTTGGCGCCGAGGTGCCGGACTCGGCTGTCTGCCACACGCTGGACGAGGTTCTTTCCACTGTGGACCGACTTGGCTACCCAGTCGTCCTGCGACCCAGTTTCACCATGGGCGGCCTTGGATCGGGCATAGCGCACGACGAGGAGCAGTTGCGCCGGATGGCCGGTGCCGGTCTCGCGGCCAGCCCCGTCCACGAGGTCCTCATCGAGGAAAGCGTGCTCGGCTGGAAAGAGTATGAGCTGGAGTTGATGCGCGACCGCAAGGACAACGTGGTCGTGGTCTGTTCCATCGAAAACGTCGACGCGATGGGCGTACACACCGGCGACTCGGTCACCGTCGCGCCCGCTCTGACGTTGACCGACCGTGAATTCCAGCGGCTGCGCGATGTTGGCATCGACGTGTTGCGCGAGGTTGGCGTGGACACTGGCGGTTGCAACATCCAGTTCGCGGTCAATCCGGTGGACGGCCGGCTGGTTGTCATCGAGATGAATCCGCGAGTTTCCCGCTCCTCGGCGCTGGCGTCGAAAGCGACCGGCTTTCCGATCGCCAAGATCGCCGCGAAACTCGCGATCGGTTACACGCTCGACGAGATCCGCAACGACATCACCGGCGTCACGCCGGCGAGTTTTGAGCCCACGCTGGACTATGTCGTGGTCAAGATCCCGCGGTTCGCGTTCGAGAAGTTCCCGGCCGCGGACACCGAGCTCACCACGACGATGAAGAGCGTCGGCGAGGCGATGTCAATGGGCCGCAGTTTTCCTGAGGCTCTCGGCAAAGCGATGCGCTCGATGGAGACACCGGCGGCCGGTTTCTGGACCGGCCCCGAGCCACTGTCCGATATGGACGATCTGCTGCAGTCCCTTCGTACGCCACACGACGGCCGTCTTTACACGGCGGAGGCCGCCCTGCGTGCTGGTGCCACGGTGGCCCAGGTCAGCGAACACTCCGGCTATGACCCGTGGTTCGTCGACCAGATCGCTTTCATCGGTGAAGTGGGCGCCGAAGTGCGGGACGCGCCGACGTTGACACCGGATCTGTTGCGCAAAGCCAAACGTACCGGCCTATCCGATCGCCAGCTGGCCGTGTTGCGACCGGAAATGGCCGGCGAGGACGGCATTCGTACGCTCCGGCATCGGCTCGGCGTGCGACCGGTCTACAAGACCGTCGACACCTGTGCCGCTGAGTTCGCGGCTTCCACGCCCTATCACTATTCGGCGTACGAGTCGGATCCCGCGGCCGAGTCCGAGGTCGCTCCCAGCGACAAGCCGAAAGTCCTGATCCTGGGTTCCGGTCCGAACCGGATCGGGCAGGGCATCGAGTTCGACTATTCGTGCGTACACGCGGCTCTGACCTTGCGTGATGTCGGCTACGAGACCGTGATGGTCAACTGCAACCCGGAAACCGTCTCGACTGACTACGACACGTCCGACCGGCTGTATTTCGAGCCGCTGACTTTCGAAGACGTGCTGGAGGTCTTCCACGTCGAAGACACCACCGGAAAGGCCGCCGGCGGTCTCGGAGTTGTCGGTGTGATCGTGCAGCTGGGCGGCCAGACTCCGCTCGGCCTCGCGCGCCGGCTGGCCGACGCGGGCGTACCCATCGTCGGCACCGACCCGGCGGCCATCCACCGGGCCGAAGAACGCGGAGCTTTTGGTGCACTGCTTGCCAAGGCGAACCTGCCGGCGCCCAAGCACGGCATGGCGACCAGCTATCTCGAGGCGCAGGCGATCGCGCACGACATCGGCTATCCGGTGCTCGTACGACCTTCCTATGTGCTCGGTGGGCGCGGGATGGAGATCGTCTACGACGACGAGACGCTGGAGGGCTACATCCAGCGGGCGACCCAGATCAATCCGGAACACCCGGTGCTGGTGGACCGTTTCCTCGACGATTCCATCGAAATCGACGTGGACGCGCTTTGCGATGGCGACGAGGTTTATCTCGGCGGCGTGATGGAACACATCGAGGAGGCCGGCATCCACTCCGGCGACTCCGCGTGTGTGTTGCCGCCGATCACCCTTGGTCGGACCACGATGAATGACGTACGCAAGGCGACCGAGGCGATCGCGCACGGCATTGGCGTCAAAGGTCTGCTGAATGTTCAGTATGCGCTCAAGGACGACATTTTGTACGTCCTGGAAGCAAATCCGCGGGCCTCGCGTACGGTCCCGTTCGTCTCGAAAGCGACGGCCATCCCGTTGGCGAAGGCCGCCGCCCGGATCATGCTCGGCGCCACGATTGCCGAGCTGCGCGCGGAGGGGCTGTTGGCGGCGACCGGCGATGGCGGTCAGACGCCGGAAAACGCGCCGATCGCGGTCAAGGAAGCGGTGCTGCCGTTCAAGCGTTTCCGTACGGCCGAAGGCAAAGGCATCGACAGCCTGCTGGGACCGGAGATGAAGTCGACCGGTGAGGTGATGGGCATCGACCTCGCTTTTGGCACCGCGTTCGCGAAATCCCAGTCCGCCGCGTACGGATCGCTGCCCACGTCCGGCCGGGTTTTCGTCTCGGTCGCGAACCGGGACAAGCGGGCGATCGTGTTCCCGATCAAGCGGCTCGCCGACCTCGGATTCACTGTCCTCGCGACCGCCGGGACGGCGGAAACGTTACGACGGCACGGTATCGAGGTCACCTTGGTGGCCAAACACTTCGAGGCCACCGCGGCCGGCCAGCGTACGTCCCTGGATTTGATCAGGGACGGTGAAATCGACCTGGTGCTGAACACGCCGTACGGGAATTCCGGGCCGCGCGTCGACGGTTACGAGATTCGCAGTGCCGCGGTTGCCCGGGATATTCCGTGCATTACGACGGTCCAAGGCGTCACGGCGGCGGTGCTGGGCATCGAGGCGCTGATTCGTGGCGACATCGACGTACGTCCGCTGCAGCAGCTGCACGCGTCGCTCAAGCAGGCGGCTGAGTGAGCCTTTACGAAAAGACGCTGCGACCGGCGCTGTTCCGGCTCGGCGGAGATCCGGAGACCGTACACGTCCGCACGTTGGGCGCGCTCGCGAAACTTTCTCGTCGTACGCCGGTCGCCCTCGCGCCGGTCAAGGCGCGGTTCTTTCGCGGTGACCCGGTGGTGGTGGCTGGCATCCGGTTCGCCAACCGGGTCGGCCTCGCGGCCGGGATGGACAAGGACGGCGTCGCGCTGGACGGGTGGCCGGCGCTTGGTTTCGGTTTCGCGGAAATCGGCACGGTGACCGCGAAACCGCAGCCGGGCAACGACAAGCCGCGACTCTTCCGGCTGCCGGCCAGTGGCGCGATCATCAACCGGATGGGTTTCAACAATGCCGGCGCGCAGGCTTTGGCGGACCGACTGGAAAAACGCCGGCGCTCGGTGGTTCCGCTGGGCATCAGCATTGGGAAATCCAAAGTCACCCCGTTGGCCGACGCGACGCAGGACTATCTGACCTCGTTGCGGCTGCTGCAGCGTTATGCCGATTACGTGGCCATCAACGTCAGCTCGCCGAACACGCCGGGCCTTCGTTCACTGGCGGGAAAGGCGGAGCTGAACGAGCTGGTTTCCGCACTGGTGGAGGAATCCACCACCCCACTGTTCGTCAAAGTGGCGCCGGACCTGACGAATGTGGCCATCGGTGAGCTCATCGGGGTCTGCCTGGCGCACCGGGTGGCCGGCATCATCGCGACCAACACCACCATCGATCGAGCCGCCCTCG
>NZ_WOTO01000057.1 GCF_010993775.1 Fodinicola feengrottensis
CGCCGTACGAGTAGCCTCCGACGCGGAGGTGGTCGACATGCTCTACGACGAGACCGTGAGGCTGGATCGGCTAACCTCCGCCCTGCTGCTGTTGGCCAGGGTGGACGAGCGCGGCCTGCGGCTGGACATCGAGGACGTCGACCTCGACGACCTGGTCGACGCCGAGCGTCGCCGGCTGGCCACCAACTCGCGGGTACGGGTCACCGCGCAGGTCGCCGCGGTCCGGGTCCGTGGCGACCGGCACCAGCTTGGCCAGGTGCTGCGCAACCTGACCGACAACGCCGAGCGGTATGCCGACGCGTCCGTCGAGCTGCGCCTCTGGTCGCTGGGAGGCAACGCGTATCTGCAGGTTCGCGATGATGGGCCGGGCATCCCGGCGGAGGACCGCGACCAGGTCTTCGAACGGTTCGTACGGTTGGACGAGAGCCGGACGCGGCTGGACGGCGGCAGCGGGCTGGGACTCGCGATCGTACGAGAGGTGGTCGCCGCCCATGGCGGGACCGTCCAGATGTTGAACCCCGAGCGGGGCACAGCCGTGGAGGTCCGCCTGCCGTTGGAGGCGGACGGTCAGGCGTCCGCGAGCCGGTAGCCGGCGCCCCGGATGGTCTCGATCCGGGTCTGGTCCAGTTTTCGCCGCAGATAGCCGATGTAGACCTCGACGATGTTCGGGTCTCCGTCGAAGTTGGCGTCCCAGACCTTCTCCAGGATCTCGGACTTGGTGACCACATCGCCGCGGTTGCGCATCAGGAACTCCAGCACGCTGAACTCGCGGGCGGTCAGCTGGACCTCCGCACCAGCCCGCTCGACCCGCCGGCGGGCCGGGTCCAGTACGAGGTCGCCGACCGTCAGCAGGACCGGCCGGACCGGTCCGCCGCGACGGACGAGCGCTCGCAGCCGTGCGGTGAGCACCACAAAGCTGAACGGCTTGGTCAGGTAGTCGTCGGCGCCGAGGTCGAAGGCGTCCGCCTGGTCGTACTCGCCGTCCTTGGCGGTCAGCATCAGCACCGGCGTCCACACGTCGGCGGCCCGCAGCTGCTGGCACACCCGGTAGCCATTCATTCCGGGCAGCATGATGTCGAGCACGATCACGTCGTACGCGACCTCGGTCGCCGCCCAGAGCCCGCTTGTCCCGTCGTGCTCGACTCGACGTCGACGGCGAAACCGTCCGCGACCAGGCCTCGACGGACCGTCTCGGCCAACCGGACCTCGTCCTCAACGACCAGCACTCGCACGCCCGCTCCTCCCCGTGAGGCCCCAGTGTCGCTGGCCTTGGCTGAACGCACGCTGAAGACGTTCAGCGCAGGTTCAGGTTCCAAGAGGTCTCCTCGGCAGGTCAATGGTGACAGCTGAGCTGGGAAGTTGGATATATATGTGCGGATTAGCGGGATATATCGGGGTGGATTCGTCGCACGGAATGGCTTTGTTGGGGCGGATGTCACGGGCCCAGGTGCACCGCGGGCCGGACGGGGATGGCACTTTCGTGCAGGCCGGCCTGGGCCTTACGCACCGCCGCCTCGCGGTGATCGACCGGGCCGGCGGCGCGCAGCCGATGCGCTCGCAAGATGGCCGGTACGTGCTGGCGTACAACGGTGAGGTCTATAACTACCGGGAGTTGCGGGGCGAGCTGGTGGCGGCCGGGCACACGTTTTCCAGCGCCAGCGACACCGAAGTCGTGCTGGCCGCCTGGATCGAGTGGGGCGAGGCGGCTTTCGACCGGTTCGACGGCATGTTCGCGCTCGCCATCGCGGACACCGTGACCGGACAGATGACGCTGGTCCGCGACCAGTTCGGCATCAAGCCGCTCTATCTCGCTGAGGACGGCGCTGGCCGGGTCTTCTTCAGCAGTGAGATCCGCCCGATCCTGGCCACCGGCCTGATCCAGGCGCGGCCGGACGACACGACGGTCTACCGCTACCTGCAGTTCCGCGTGCACGACGACACCCAGCGCACCTTCTTCGCCGGCATCAGCCGGCTGATGCCGGGCGAGTTGGCGGTGATCAGCCCGGCGGCCGGCCGGGTCAGCCGGCGGACGTACACCAGCCTCTATGCCGACCTCCGGTCGCTGGCGCGGACCCCGCGGCCGTACGACGACGCGGCGCGCCAGCGGTTCGCCGACGCGCTGCGCTCGTCGATCCGCAGTCGGCTGGTCAGCGATGTACCGGTCGGCACCGCGCTGTCCGGTGGGCTCGACTCGTCGACGGTGGCCGCCACGGTCAGCGAGCTGCTGGCTGGGCAGGACAGCGAGACCAGCGCGATCGGCCATCAGCAGCAGACGTTCTCGGCGGTGTTCCCGGGCGAGACCAACGACGAGGAGCGGTACGTCGACGCGGTGGCCGCGAGCCTCCCGTCCGTACGCGTGCACAAGATCGAGCCGTCGGTCCGCGACTTCCTGGTCGACCTGCCGGATTTCGTCCGTAGTCAGGAAGAACCGGTCATCTCCACCGGCCCGTACGCGCAGTACTGCGTGATGAAAGAGGCCAGCCAGCACGTCACGGTGATGCTGGACGGGCAGGGCGCCGACGAGATGATGGCCGGCTATATCCCCTACTACCTGGTGCACGCCCGGCAGCTGCGGCGGGCCGGCCGGACCGCGGCCACCGCGGCCGAGCTGGCCTCGGTGAGCGGCCTGCTGTGGGGGCTGGGGCGGACGAAGGTGGCCGACAAGGTGCTGATGCGGACCGGCCGTACTGTGACCGACCTGCTGTCCCACGACTTCGTCGGCCGGCACGCCGACGAGCGGATGGACATCGTCACCGACGACCTGAAGGTGCGGCTGGAGGACGACCTGTTCCGGCACAGCCTGCCGGCGCTGCTTCGCTACGAAGACCGCAACACCATGCGGTTCTCGCTGGAGGGCCGGGTGCCGTTCCTGACCACCGAGCTGCTGCGGACGCTGTGGAGCCTCGATGACACCGCGATTGTGCACGCGGGCCGGAACAAGCGGGCGCTCCGCGAGGCCACCGCCGGGCTGCTGCCGTCGGTGGTGAACCGGCGCCGGAAGAAGATCGGTTTCACCACTCCGGAGGACGCCTGGTTCCGGAAGATGACCGGGCCGGTGCTGGAGGTCTTCTCGTCGGCTTCGTTCGGCTCCCGGCCGTACTTCGACCAGGCCGCTACCCAGCAGGCCTTCCGGCAGTTCATCCGCGGTCGGTCCACAGTGGACACGATGGCGTTCTGGCGGCTTTTCAACCTGGAGCTGTGGATGCGCGAGTTCATCGACCCGGTGCAGGTGGACGTACCTATCCGGCCGGCCCTGTTGGCGGCGAGTTAGAGGGCTCAAGACGACTTCGTCGTCCAAAGCCCTCTAACGGCCGACTCGGCGGCGCACCTGCGCGATCACCTCGCGGATTTCCCGTACCCGCAACAGAAAGGCGAATCCGACGTAGGCCGCGCCGCCGACAGCCAGCGCTGGCAACAGTGCTATCCCGGCCGCGATCCACTCCGGCATGGTGGCCGGCAACGCGGAGCTGACCAGCCACTGCACGCCGACCGCGAGCGCGGCCGCCGGTGCGGTGGCTAGCACGATCCGGCCGACCGCCGAAAAAGTCCGGCGCAGCTGCAGCGGGCCGAGCCGGCGGCGCAGGATGACCGCGCCGAGAACCATCGCCAGCACGTACGACAAAGTGCTGATGATCATGAGTGCCTGCAACAAAAAGCCGCCCACGTTGAACAGCGGCAGCACCAGCACGCCGACGACTCGTACGAGCACCACCGGGATGTTGATCAGCGCCGCGGTTTTGGCGTCCCGCATGGCGTAGAGCACGAACGTCTGGATCTGACTGATCGCGTACGGGACGAGGCCAATGGCGGCGATCGCGAACACCTGCCCGGTCAGCTGGGCCTGCGCCACCGTGGTGTGTCCGTGCGCGTAGAGCAGGACGCCCACCGCTGGGCCAAAAAACAGCGCGACCGCGGTCGCCGGGACCAGCAGGGTGGAGGACAGTCGGGTGCCCAGTGACAGGTCGTCGGTGATGTCCGCCAGCCGGCCCTCCACCGCCGCGCGGCTCATTCTGGGCAGCAGCGCGGTGATGACGCTGACCGCGACCAGGCCGTGCGGCAACGTGAAAAGAATGAACGCGTTGTTGTAGACCGTCGAGCCGACATCCGCGCTGCCACTGCCGGCGGCGGCGCGCAGGATCATGGTCAGCCCGATCTGGCTGAACACCACGTACAACATCAGCCAGCCGGCCATCGACCGGGTCTCGCCGAGGCCGGTGCCGCGCCAGTCCCAGCGCCATTTCCAGCGGAATCCGAGCCGGCGCATCGGAATCCACAGCGCCACCGCCTGCACGGCGATGCCGAGCGAGGTGCCGGCGCCCAGGACGACGATTTCCGGCACCGTGAGGGACGAGATCGTCAGGGCTCCGCCGCCGTGCATGACGGCGAAAACCGCCGCGGTGCCGATCACCACGACGTTGTTGAGCACGGGCACCCAGGCCGGTGCGGCGAATTTGCCGCGGCTGTTCAGCACCGCGCCGAGCACGGCGGCGATGGCGTAGAACAGGATTTTCGATCAGGATCAGCGCCGCGAGGCTGGTCGTCAGCGACGCGTTTCCCGGCACCGCACGGAATTTGTCCGGAGTGACGATGTCGGTCAGTCAGCAGCGGCGCCGCCGCCACGGCGACCGCGGTGATCGCGGTGAAGAGCACGATCGTCAGCGTCAGCAGCCGCTGGATGAACGCCTCGCCCTTGTCCGGGTCGTTTTTCTGCGCCTTGACCAGCAACGGCACCACCACGCTGGCGAGCACGCCACCGAGCAGCAGTTCGTACACCTGGTTCGGCAGGTTGTTCGCGTACGTGTACGCATTGGACACCGCCGCCGAGCCGACCGCGGCGGTGATGATGACCTGCCGGAGCAGGCCGGTCGCCCTGGACGCGATGGTGCCCAGGGCCATGATCGCGGAGTTCTTGGCCACCCCGGCCGCGCCGCGATCTTCCTTCTCCTGCGGTTCGTCCAGCGCCGGGATCGGGCCACCGAGGTCGAGCAGGCCGGTCTGGTCGAGGCCGCCGCTCATCAGCTGCGGGATCTCCACGATCGAGATCACCGGGATGGCGCCGACATCGGCCTCGCTGGCGTTCTCGCCGGCCCTTACCCATGAGGACACGTAGACGGCGCCGACCGACTCGCCGACCTTGGCCGTACCGACGGCTCGACCGCTGCCGCGCCGACGCCGCCACCGACCGGTGTCGTCCGGTTGACGGCCTGGGGTCGGCTCGTCGGCGTCGTCCGGGGAACTGTGCCTCACGCCAGCTGACTTACGACTTCGTACACCTTCTCCGCCAGTTGCCGCTTGGGTACGCCCAGCTCATAGTACCGTTCGGCCACCAGCCCCCGATGCCTCGCCCGGCGGTGGCAACCTTCCGGAAACACTTCGTCACTACCAAGGAGGAAGGCCGGGATATCACCACATGCGCATACCTTGCCGCATGCTCCGGTCGTCGCTGTCCACCCCTCTGGCGGGAGAAACATCATGTCCGTGACGGATGAGTATCTGGAGAACAACGCCCGTTACGCGGCGAGCTTCACCGGCCCGCTGCCGCTGCCGCCAGCCAAGGGCGTCGCGGTGGTGGCCTGCATGGACGCCCGTCTGAACGTCTACGGCATCCTCGGGCTCGCCGAAGGCGAAGCCCACGTGATCCGCAACGCCGGCGGCGTCGTCACCGATGACGAGATCCGCTCCCTCGCGATCAGCCAGCGGCTGCTGGGCACCACCGAGATCATCCTCATCCACCACACCGACTGCGGCATGCTCACCTTCACCGACGACGGTTTTTCCGCCGCTCCATCCAGGAAGAAACCGGCATCAAGCCGACCTGGGCGGCGGAAGCGTTCCCGGACCTGGACGAGGACGTACAGCAGTCCATCGCCCGCATCAAGGCCAGCCCGTTTATCCCGCACACCGAGAG
Organism: Fodinicola feengrottensis; assembly: GCF_010993775.1. Taxonomy (GTDB): domain Bacteria; phylum Actinomycetota; class Actinomycetes; order Mycobacteriales; family HKI-0501; genus Fodinicola; species Fodinicola feengrottensis. Next base: position 5,909 of record NZ_WOTO01000057.1, read on the forward strand.
CGTCCGAGGGTTCGTTTTCGACGTGGCCACTGGGAAACTTATCGAGGTCGTTTCTTAGGCCGTTTTCTGTCAACCTCGTTGATCATGGGAAATCCCGCACTTCCCCCGAGCAAAGTGCGGGATTCGCCCATGACCAACAGCAAGAACGCACGCCCCGCGACAGGATCAGCGCCTAGGCAGTGTCTGGTTATTCCGCCGGGCGATAGCCGAGCCCAGAAGCCGCCTGCAGGCACCGTGGGAAAGCCCCCATAGCGCTGCTATGAAGGCTTCCCCACGGCACCAGCAGCCAACTTCTGGATCTCGACTCTCATCCCCCCGGAATAACCAGACACTACCTAGCCCACCTGAAGACCAGCAGCGATGTTCGCTACTTCTTGGTCTGGTCGTCCACCGACGCGCCGTCGGCGGCCCGCTGGACGGCTTCGACGCCGTTGACGACCGCGGCGTGGCTCTCGTACGCCTCGCCGGTGGCCACGATCTGGCCGTTGCTGGACTTCAGCCGGAACCGGAACTTGCCCGCCGCGTCCTCGTAGATCTCGAATTTGCCCGCCATGTCCAGCTCCTTGGTGTGAGGCGATCCGACGGCAAGACAGTACTCGCGCATGACACGCTGTAGCAGGATTTGACCCCAAGCGCTTGGTGCGCGTCGAAAACTGAGCCATCCAAGATGTCCTTCGCGGCGGAGGCCGTTCGTCCTTAATCTGAATGCCGGCGATCGGCGCCGGCGGCGGACCTACCAAGGAGCGACATGCCTCTGTACGTGGCACTCACCTACACCCGTGACGTCGACTGGACGGCGCCTGAGCAAGCCGGCGATCTGCAGGGATACGAGGACTTCGCCAAGTCCGCCGCCGCGGTGATCCGGGGCGGACAGGCGCTCTATCCGACGGCTACCGCGACCACTGTCCGGGTGTCCGGCGGCAAAGGCGGTGACGTGGTCACCAGCGACGGGCCGTACGCCGAGACCAAAGAGGCGCTGACCGGCTTCTACCTGCTGGAATGCGCCGACCTGGACGAGGCGGTGAAGATGTCCGCTGGCCTTCCGGCGGCCTGGGACGGCGCCGTCGAGGTGCGTCCAGTCATCCAGTTCCCGGCCTGAGATTGGACGCCGTCGCGCGGCTGGTTCGCGAGGAGGGTACGCGCGTACTCGCGACGCTGATCCGGGTCACCGGCAACGTCGACCTCGCCCAGGACGCCACCCAGGACGCGGTCGTTCGCGCGCTGGAGACCTGGCCGCGCGATGGCACGCCGGACAACCCGCGCGCGTGGCTGCTGGTGACCGCCAAGCGCCGGGCCGTCGACGTGATCCGTCGAGAGGCCCGGCGCGCCGGCAAGGAGGCGGCGGCGATGGACTGGACGACTGATCCGCAGGACGAGTCGGCGGAGACTATCCACGACGATCTTCTGCGGCTGGTCTTCACCTGCTGCCACCCGGCCCTGTCGCTGGAGGCCCAGGTCGCGCTTGCCCTGCGCACGCTGGGCGGACTGTCCACCGGCGAGGTCGCCCGCGGCCTGCTGGTGCCCGAGGCGACGATGGCCAAGCGGCTGACCCGGGCCAAGCAGAAGATCCGGCAGGCCGCCATCCCGTACCGGGTGCCGGAGCCGGCCGAGCTGCCCAGCCGGCTGTCCGGCGTCGCGGCGACCGTCTACCTGATCTTCAACGAGGGCTACGCGGCCGGTGGAGGTGCCGCGCTGGTACGTACCGAGCTGGCGGCCGAGGCGATCCGGCTCGGCCGGCTGCTGGCCGAGCTGATGCCCGACGAGCCGACGGTCCTCGGGCTGCTGGCCTTGATGCTGCTGCAGAACGCCCGCCGCGACGCGCGGGTCGGACCGTCCGGCGACCTGATCCTGCTGCCCGACCAGGACCGGTCGCGCTGGAATCCCGGCGCGATCAAGGAAGGCGTGCAGCTGATCGGCGTGGCGCTGCGGCGTACGCCGGACCGTCCCGACAGCTATGTCGTGCAGGCCGCCATCGCCGCCTGTCACGCGCTCGCACCAAGCTATGCCGAGACCAGCTGGGAGTCGGTCGTCTCCTGGTATGACGTGTTGCTGTCCGTAAATGACACGCCGGTCGTCCGGTTTGAACCGCGCGGCGGCGATCAGTGAGCGGAGCGGGACGGGCCGGCCGCCGGACTGTCCATTGTGGACGAAATCAGCGGCCTGGCGGCGTACCCGTGGTGGCATGCGACCCGAGCCGAATTGCTGCGTCGCCTCGACCGCCGCACCGAGGCCGCCGACGCGTACGAGCGGGCGCTCGCGTTGGAGCTGAACGAACCGCAGGCCGATCACCTGCGCCGGCGACTCGTCACCCTCAGCCCCGGAGGTCGGAGCGGGTGAGGGAACTGGGGGTCGAGTGGCCGGACAGGGCCAGGGTCAGCTCGAACTCGGCCAGGATGCAGCGGATGACGTGTTCGACGCCGACTTGGCCGTCCAGGGCGAGTCCGTAAACGTACGGACGGCCCAACAGAACTCCGCGGGCGCCCAGTGCGAGGGCCTTGGCGATGTCATCGCCGGTACGAATGCCGCTGTCGAAGAGGATCTCCAGGTGATCCCCGACGGCGTCGACGATGCCGGGAAGTGCGTCGACGGAACCGATCGCGCCGTTGACCTGGCGGCCGCCGTGGTTGGAGACGACGATGCCGTCCATGCCGGCGTCGGCGGCGAGCCGGGCGTCGTCGGGATGTTGGATGCCCTTCAGCACGATGGGGCCATCCCAGTTTTCCCGCAGGAAGGGCAGATTCTCCCAGGTCTTGGTGGGATCGTTGAACATCTGGATGAAATGTCCGACCGCTGCCTGCGGGTCTTCCTCGACGGGTTTGTCCAGCCCAGCTTGGAAAGCCGGGTCGCTGAAATAGTTCGCCGTTCCCACGCCACGCAAGAAGGGCAAGTAGGCTTGGTCGAGGTCGCGCGGGCGCCAGGCCAGGATGAAGGTGTCCAGGGTGACGACGAGCACGCGGTAACCCGAGTCTTTGGCCCGCTTGAGGAAACTTTTGGTCACCTCGGGATCTTTTGGCCAGTAGAGCTGAAACCATCGCTCCGCGTCGCCCATTGCCTCGGCGACCTGCTCCATGGGCGTACTGGACGCTGACGAAAGCACGAATGGCACCTGTTGGGCGGCGGCGGCTTTCGCGGCGGCTGTCTCGGCGTCGGGATGGACGATGGACTGTACGCCGATGGGCGCGAGGGCCAGTGGACTGGACAGCTTCTTCCCGAAAAGTTCGGTGGAAAGGTCTCGGCTGCCGACGTCTCGTAGCATTCGCGGGACAATCTCGTACCGGTCCAATGCGCGGCGGTTCGCCGCGGCTGTCTTGCCGTCGCCCGCGGAGCCGGCGACATATCCGTACGGGCCGGGAGCGAGATGGGCGGCGACCGCCGCCTCCAGTTGGCTCAAGTCGGTGGGCAGCTGGGGGACCGCCCCGCTGAACAGCCCGGTTGCGTAGATCTCGTACTGAAAACCGGCCCGGTCGGTCATCCCACGCTCCCGAGGGCGCTGATCCAGGGGAGCCAGCGGGCATCCGGGCCGCGCTGTGCATCCCAGGCCATGTTGGTGCAGGTGTAGCCGACCGACATGCCACTGGCCACGTCAGCAAAGGGCGAGCCGGCCGCCGGCGCCGGCATGCCCGAAGCTGGTTTCGCCGAGCATCACGTTGCCGGCACGGGACAACTCGTAACCGAGGCCAAAGCGCAGCGGATAGTCGGCGGGAAGAACGTCCAGCGGCGGTGGTGCGGAGAGGTTGTCGGTCAGCGGAATGCGGGCGGCCTCGATGGTTTCCGGCCGCAGGACGCGGAAACCGTCGACCTCGCCGAGGTGGGCCGCGTAAAGCCGGGCGATGGAGCGGGCATTGCCGATGCCGTTGGCGGCCGGCACTTCGGCGGCGTGACCGGCACGTTCGTTGATGATGGCCAGCCCTTGGGCCAAAGACGTGAAATTGCTCAGCTGCGTACGGGCGATGGGGTGCTCAACGTCGACGCCCGCGCTGCGCATCAACTCGCTGAGCTGGTCGAGGCTGACCACCGGCAAGGTGCTGAAATGGGTCGCCACCCGGTCTTCCTCGGACTCGGGCAGGCCAATCCAGATGTCCAGGCCAAGCGGGGCCGGCGATCTCGTCGGCGAAGACGCGACCGACGGTTTTTCCAGCGACGCGGCGGATAACCTCACCGACCAGATATCCGTACGTGACCATGTGATACATGAAAGCCGTGCCCGGTTCCCACAAGGGCGCCATTTCGGCCAATGTGCTGGTGCACAGATCCCAGTCCAGCAATCCTTGTCCGTCCATGCCAGCCGACGGAGTGAAGCCGAAAAGGCCGGCACTGTGGTTCATCAGCTGTCGTACGGTGACGTCCCGCTTACCGCTCGCCGCGAATTCCGGCCAGTATTTCGCCACCGGCGCCTGGAAGTCGAGCAGGCCGCGCTCGCTGAGCAGGTGGGCGACCGTGGCGGTGAAGCCCTTGGTGCAGGACATCAGTACGTGCAGAGTGTCACCGTCGAACGGCCGATCGCCCGGCTGGGACGGGTCGGACCACAGGTCGACGACCAGCTCCCCACCTCGATAGACGGCCAGCTGGGCGCCGCCGACATCGTCCTTCTGGCCTTGCGTGAAACCGTCACGGACAGCTTCGAATCCTTTATGGACAGTTCCGTGTACAGTCACAGTGAAAGTCCTTTCAGACACTCTGGTGAGCAATCCGGTCCACCCGACGTTAGCGGGCCGGCGGTCTCTTATCAAGAGCCCAGTGGTCTGATAATCTGGGACCTGTGACGGACTTCCAGCGGGCGCGCCGGCCGGAGCAGATTCAGGCGCGCCGGGCGGCCATTCTCGACGTGGCCGCGCAGCTGCTCACCGAGCATCCGATCGCGGACATCAGCCTGCGTGAGCTGAGCGCGCGAGTAGGCCTCGCCAAGTCCAACGTGCTGCGTTATTTCGACAGCAGGGAAGCGATTTTCCTGGAGATCCTGGACCGCACCCAGCGAGAGTGGCTGGACGCCTTGGAAATCGCGCTGCCCCAGGTCCGCTTCGGCCCTGGGGCGTACGAGCGGGAAATCGCGCTGGCGTCGGCGATCGCGGACGCGGCGGTCGGGTGCCCGTTTGCTGTGCGAGCTGATCAGCACGATGACCGCGGTGTTGGAGCGCAACATCTCGATCGACTTTGCCCGTGGCTTCAAGCGCCGGGCAGCGGTCAACAACGCCCGCTTCGCCGCGCTCGTACGGGCGCAGGTGCCAGAGCTGAGTGAGCAGGCAGCTGCGACGTTTGTCGGCGCGGTGGTGGTGACCGTCGCTGGGCTCTGGCCGTACGCGAAGCCCACCCACGCGGTCGCTCAGGTGATGGCGGAGCTGAAGGCGCCGCCGGCGGACGAGATGTTTGCCAACGGCGTAAGGGAAGGACTGACGAACCAGCTGATTGGGCTGGTGGCCCGATCAGCTGGTTCTTGATGTCAGGCGTGGAACTTGTGGATAGTGGAGTCCTTCGCGGTGGTGTCGGCGGCCTGCTGGCAGCGGGTGACCCAGTCCGCCGGGGTGATTTGCAGGCCCATCAGCGCGGAAGTGGCGTCCTCGATGGCCTTGGACATCGCCGGATACCACGTTTGGTAGTGCGGAAGCGAAATCAGGTTGCTGCCGGCCAGCTTGACCGCCGCACGCCGGGACTTGAGGGCTGACGACAGGCTGAGGTTGTCGGCGTAGCCGTCGACGACCACGAGTTCGCTCGTACGTTTGGTGAAATCGGCGCACGCCTGCTTGGAAAGCATGATCCGGAGCAGTTCCATGCCGCCCAGCGGGGGTTTTTCGCCTTGGTCGGGACGGCGAAGTCGCCGCCGACGTTCACCTGTACGGCCTCGAACGGCATCTTTTCGTTGGCGGACAGACTCGGCGGTGAGTTAACGGTCATCCCGAGGTCTTTCGGCGCGATGTCGCCCAGCTCGTTCTCCAGCCACGAACCGCACGGAATGAAGACAGCTTTTCGTTGCGCCCAATAGGTTTGCGCCTGGGTGTGGGTGAGGCCGGTGGTGCCTTCCAACAGGTAACCCTTGGCCGCGAGCTCGTGGAAACGGGTCGCGGTGGCCAGCAGCGCTGGGTCTTTCCACGCGTTCGGGGCGAGGTTGTCGATCGTGCGGCCCAGCTCCATGCCGGCCGCCTTGAGCGCGATGTTCAGCATCGGATTGACGATGTAGCCCGGATATTTGCCCTGGTACGTCCACGGGGCAATACCGGCGGCCTTGATTTTGGCGCACAGCGCCATCATCTCGTCCCACGTGTGTGGATACTGCCAGCCGTGCTGGTCCAGCAGCGGCTGGCTGTACCAGATCCCGGACATCCCGTCGACGTACGGATGCGCGTAGATCTTCCCGTCGAGGGTCCCGAAGGTCGTGACCCCGGGCAGCAGCGTCTGCGCCACGGTCTTGCCGGGCGTGTCGAACGAAGGTGCTTGCAGCAACTGGTCGAGCGGCATCAGCTGGCCCTGTTGGACCAGCGCTGGCAGGTCGAGGTCGTTGGTGGCGGTCAGGTCCGGCGGGTTGCCGCCGACAAAACGTGGCTGCAGCTGCTGTTTCAGCTGCTGCCCGCCGTTGATGGTGACCTTCGCCCGCGGAAAACCGGCCGCGATAGAGGGTCGTGTCGATCTTCGGCCAGTCCTTGCCATAGCCGCCTTCGAAGTTGAAGAACTCGACCGGCGCGTCCTCCTTCACCCCGAGCGGGTTTTTAGCGCTCCTAGTGCCGGCGCCGGCGGACCCGTTGCCGTCGTCGCCGCCGGAGAACGCGCAGCCGGACAGCAGGCCAGTGGCCGGGACAGCGGCCAGCGCGGCGACCCCGCCCAGCCGGATCAGCGTGCGGCGGTCCACTGTCACTCCACCGATGTCGTACGTCCTCATGCAACAGCGCCTTTCCGACGGTTCCGCCCAGTGGCCCCGGATGCTTCCGTATGATTGCCCGATCCGGAAAGTGCGAGCGCCGTTCCCGATGGCCTTTGCGAAGAATTCCCGGTAGACCAGTTGTCCATAACCGTGAACGTGCGGTCGTCGCTGCTCTGCGACGATGCGTGCGCTGGACAGGACCAGTGGTCTAACGGGTCACCGCTGGCCGCGGGGGGCGAATGCGCTGCTGGACTGATGGTTTAGACCTTTGGGCAACTCACTGTCGGTCGCGGACAGATCAAGCGCGGTGGCTCTGGGTGGCCCTGGAGCGCTCAACTGGTCCAGTCGAATTCCGTACCGAACTTGCGTTAGTGCGGTTTAGCGCATTGGCAGCCGTACGCTCGCGCCCTTATAACGAAGGCCCGTCACCCCGGAGGGAAACTGCCAATGTCCCGATCCCACCGCGTCCTGGCTCGTTTCGTGGTCCCGCTCGCGGTTCTGGCCACTGTTTTGGCCGCCAGCGGTCTCACCGCCCAGTCCGCGGCCGCTGTTCCGGCGGCCCGTCCGGCCGCGGCTGCCGCCGATCCGGTCACGAGCGTGTGGACGGAGAACTCGTCGGTCAACGTCTTCCAGAACGATCTGCCCAAAACCGGTGCCAGCAAGGCGATCTCGCTGGTGCTGGCGAAGAACGAGTACGAGTCGGCGCAGGTCGTGATCCGCAAGAACCAGCAGTTCACCATCCAGCAAGTGGCCTTTGGTGACCTCACCAGCGGTGCGAACACGCTGGCCGCGGCCAACCTGAAATACCAGTTCGTCGAGTTCGAGCACCTGGACCACAACACCACCACCGACTGGCCACCGCCGTGGCCGCTGGACAACCCGGTCCGGCCCGCGCCCGGTGACTTCCCGGACGCACTGTCGAACAACACCACCCTGACCGTGCCCGCGAACACCACTCAGCCGATCTGGATCCGGGCCTTCGCGCCGACCTCGACGCCGGCCGGCGTCTACACCGGCACCGCGACCGTGGTGACCGATGCCGGGAACACCAGCGTTCCGGTCACTGTCGACGTGAAGAACGTCGCCATCCCGAATTCCAACGACAGCTCGTTCACGCTTTCCATGTGGATGAGCGCTTTCGGCTCGCTGGGCGACGACACCGGTGATCCCAACGCGCAGGACACCATCCAGCAGTATTACGGCTATGCGCGATATTCCACCGACTGGTGGGCGCTGATGAACAACATCGCCGTCTCGATGACCCAGTATCGGCAGAACGACCTGCCCATCCCGCTGGTCACCTCGCTGATGGACGGCGGGTCCACTTTGGACGCCGCCGGCACGTACCATTTCAACTGGACGAGGTTCGACCAGATCGTGCAGTTCTTCATCGACCGGCACATGGTCAAGCAGCTCGAGGGTTTCTGGTGGTATTACGGGATCTACAGTGATGGCAGCGCGAAGACCGAGATCATCGCGCGAAACTCGGCCGGCAATCCGGTGCGTACGTACGCGCCCTCCGATGGCGCCGGCGTCAGCAACTGGGACTCGCAGTTCCTGCCGGCCCTGCGCGATCACATCAATGCCAAACAATGGGACGGCATGTTCTGGATGCACATCGCCGACGAGATCACCGACGCCCAGGTCTCCCGATACACGGCCGCGGTCCAGACCGTACGCACCATCTGGCCGGCGGTCCGGATCTCGGACGCCAACAACATCGAGTCGTCCGAGGAAGCGGTAGCGGCCAAGGAGAGTTTCCTCATCCCCAGCCTGATCACCGCGGACGCCAACCGCGGTTTCTATTCGTCGGTGGGCAAACCGTTCTGGCTCTACACCGCGAACATCCCCACCGGCTCCTATTTGAACAGGTTCATCGACCAGCCGGTCTACGCCGAGCGTGAAATGATGTGGTACGGCTACCAGCTGGGGGCCACCGGCTATCTGCACTGGGCCTACAACAACTGGCAGTTCACGATGGCCCAGCAGAGCGAGAAAGGGGACGGCTGGATCGTCAAGCCGGACCCGGACCACCACACCGTCAAGGCGACCATTCGCGAGGAGTCGCTGCGCGATGGCATCGAGGACTGGGAACTGCTGAAGATCATTGGCCAGACCAAGCCGGCACTGGCCAAGGCATTCACCACCGCGCTCGTCACCACCGCGACGCTTTACAGCCAGGACAGCGGATTCGTCACCCGGATGCACAATGCCCTGGTCGTCGCGGCCGCCGCCGGCGGTTTCCCACCTTCGGCACCAACCTGGCGTCCACCGGCACCCTCTCCGCCGCCAGCTCGGCGAGCGGTTTCGATCCAGCCAACGCGATCGACGCCGATCCGGCCACCAGCTGGAAATCCGCGGCCGGTGGGACCCAGTGGTGGCAGGTCGATCTGACCAAGCAGGCGCAGATCGACGGTGTCCGGATGACCTGGGGCGCCAGCTTCCCGACCGCGTACAAGATCCAGCTTTCGTACGACGGAACGAAATGGGCGGACGCCTACACCACGTCCAGCGGCGCCGGTGGCGACACTTTTGTCGGCATCAACGGGAAGGCGCGCTACCTGAGGGTGTCCAGCGACAACTGTCCGGCGGCCGGCTGTTCGATCGCCGACCTGCAGGTCGGTGGATCGTTCCTGGCGCTGGAAAACCTGGCCGGCGGCAAGACGTACGACAAACCGGCGACGGACGGCAGCTACCCGGATAACGGGAATTCCGACTCCACCGATGGTGTCCTCGCCGCGGGTCTTCCCAGACCACCGCTCGTACGGGTATGTCGTACCGAATAGCAGCACGCCGTTGACCGTCACAGTGACCGTCGACCTCGCGGCCGTGAAGTCGGTGGGCAGCGTGAAAATCCACCGCTACGAGAACTACGCGCAGCATTACGACCCGGACAGCCTGGTGCTCTCGACCAGCACGGACAAGGTGAACTTCACCCAGAAAGCCAGCGTGCAAAAGGCCAACGGGCAGGACGCCCTCTGGTACGACCTGACTTTCCCGGCCACCCAGGCGCGGTATGTCCGGGTGACTTTCACCAAACACTACGCCCCAGTCTCGGATTACCTTTTCGTGGACGAAATCGAGGCGTACCCGCCGCCGGCCGGTCAGGAAGTCAATGTCGCGCAGGGAGCGTCGTACACAAAATCCGAGAATCCGGACTCGCATTACCCGGACACCAACAATACCGAGTCGACGGACGGCGTCATCGCCGGCGGATATGGGGATGGCATCGGCTACGGCTATCAGCTGTCCGCGGTCGCCCACCAACCGGTGTCGCTGACGGTCGAATTACCCGCGCCCAAAGACCTCAACCTTGTTAAATTCGCCAAATTCAGCGACGGAGTCCACAACTACGCCCCGGACAAAGTCGATGTCTACACGAGCATGGACGGCAGCTCGTACCAGTACGCGGGCAGCGCCGCGTGGGGCACCGGGCAGTGGTACGAGATCGCTTTCCCGGACACCGTGGCGAACTACATCCGCCTTGATCTGACCAAACAGACCGGAACTTACGCCGACTACATCTTCGTCGATGAGATCGCCGCGTACGGAAACCAGGCGCTCGCGCCGACGAATCTGGCGCGCGGCAAGGTATATCAGGCGTCCTCGGGCACTGACCCGGGCTATCCCGACAATGCCAACGACTCCACCGACGGGTTCATCGCCGGCGGCTATCCGGACCACCGCTCGTACGGCTATCAGATGCAGTCGGGAACCACGAAAACGGTCACGGTGACCGTCGATCTCGGCACCACCAGAACCCTGTCGTTGGCTCGGTTCTGGCGTTACAACGACGGCGTACACAACTACCAACCGGACACCGTGAAGGTGTCCACCAGCACGGACGGGACGAATTTCGCCCTGCAGAAGACGCTCGGCGGCCCGGCCGGTCCGCACTGGTTCGCGGCCGCGTTGCCGCAGGTCCCGGCCCGCTACCTGCGCTTTGACGCGACCAAGACCTACGGCAGTTTCGCCGAGTACATTTTCGTCGACGAACTGGAGGCGTACGGCTCCTGACCCCGGTTTGGGCAGCTGGCAGCAACCTGCTAAAACCCCTCTGATCAGGCCCGTTGTCGCGGAAACGGCAGAAACCGTGACAACAGGCCCCGTCCTCGTGGGAAGATCTGCCCGCGACCGTCAGGGGATGGGAGAGACGTGCAAGAGGGGCAGCTGATCGCCGGCCGTTACCGCTTGGTGCGCGTCATCGGCGCCGGTGGCATGGGCGAGGTGTGGCTGGCCGTCGACCAGGCCGAGGGCACCCTGGTGGCCCTGAAGATCGCTGGCACCGGACCGGACACCGGCCGAGGCGTACGCGCGATGGAGGCCGCTACCCGGCTCGGGCACCCGAACATCGTCGGCCTGCTGGACACTGTGCGGGACGGCAACGTGCAGTGGCTGGTGATGGAATACGTCAGGTCGGCCAGCCTGGACAAGATCATCGCCAAGTCGCCGAACCAGGGCGTTCGGCAGGTGGCCGCGCTCGGCGCGCAGATGGCCTCCGCGCTGGCCGCCGTACACGCCGAAGGGGTGGTGCACCGGGACGTGAAACCCGGCAACATCCTGATCGCCCCGGACGGCAGTGCCAAGCTCGCGGACTTCGGGATTTCCCGGGTTTCCTGGGGAGATCCGACAGTCACCAACAGCGGCCAGGTCGGCGGCACGCCGGCGTACATGGGCGCCGAGGTGGCCAACGGCGACGACCCGACCACCGCCTCGGACGTGTTTTCCCTCGGCGCCACGCTTTTCGCCGCGATCGAGGACGAGCCCATCTACGGCCTGGAGCAGAATCCTCTTAAGACGCTGCGAAAAGCGGCGAGGATGCAGATCGGTGAGCCGCGCAGGGCCGGTCCGTTGACCCCGCTGATATCGGCGATGCTCGCGCCCGAGCCGGCGGATCGGCCGACCGCCGCGCAGGCCGCGCAAGCGCTGGCGGAGGTGGCCAACGGCAGTGCGCTGCCCTCGGTGCCGGCCGCGCTGCTCGGCCCGGACGGGCTGCCGGAGCGTACGCCCGAGTGGTGGCCCAGTTGGCTGACCCGGCGGCGGAGCCGGATGGTGGGCGTCGCGGCAGTGGCGGTCGCGGTGGTGGTCGTCCTGCTGGCGGTGTTCGTGTCCGGGGTCGGACGCCACAGCTTGCCGGTCAAACCGGTCGCCGGCCGCGATCCCAGCCCGTCCGGGTCCGCGGCGGCAAAACCCGCGACGGTCGGCGATCCGCGTACGGCTGACCCCTGCGCCTTGCTCAAGACATCCGATCCGACTTTCACCAAGTACGGGCGCGTCGAGTTGTCCGCCGCGGACGCCAATTTCAACCGCTGTGACGTGCTCGTGCACACCAGCGCGGCGGACCCGATCGACGTGCAGGTCATCCTGGATCTCCCGCAGTCCAGCCCGCCAGAAGGCGCGCAGGCGACCAAAACCGGGCCGATCACGGGTCTATAGATCGCCGCTCGTGGACGGTGAATGCGACCGGATCCTGCAGCTCGCCGACCACAATCTGGTACGAGTGCAAGCCGTCCAGGACGGGCCGGCGAACCTCTGCGCGATCGCCGAAGCGGCTACTCGGACCGCGCTCGGGATCCTCACCCAGAAGGCGGTGCCACGGCGTACGGCACCGCTGCCAGCCACCTCGCTGGCTAGCCTGGACGCCTGCTCGCTGGTCGGCCAGCAGGCTCTGGCCCAGCTGCCCGCGGCGGCCACCAGCACCCCGAACCATGGCTTCGGCGGCTGGGACTGCGTCTGGGAAAGTAAGGACACACACCGCGACCTCGGTCGGTCGAGGTGACCTACGAGCGGAACAACAGCGCGCCGAGCGCCGGCACCCCAGTCAAAACCGCTGGTCGTACGGTATATCTGCAGCCCAAGTACGACGACGACCACATGTGCCTGGCCCAACTCAGCTACCGCTCGGCCGCCGACCGGTCCGGTGACCCGATTTTCGAGCTCATCGACATCAAGGTGCACCGCGACAACATCGACGGCAGCGAGCTCTGCGCCCCCCGCTCGTACGATCGCTACCTCAGTCGCCGGGAAACTGCCCGCCGTCTGATTCGCGGGTGGCTCTAGCCCCACCGCGCGGTCAGGATATTGGGATCCTGCTGGGTGAAGTAGGCCGCATCGGTCACCAACACGCTCTCGCCGGAGAACGCGACCGCGGTCGGATTGGACAGTCCATTGGCGGCCGTCCACAGCGTGGTCACCTGACCTGACCCGTACGGATCGACCTGTACGACCCGGTTTTCCTGGTTAATAGCGGCAATCACGAAACGCCCGTCGGGCGTGAAAGCGAAATCGTCCACTGGTCCCAGCCCGGAAACCACCACGCGGGGAACGCCGACGAACGGAAGGCGTACCAACGTGCCGGCGTCCAAATTGGACACCCACACCGAGTTGCCATGGATTTTCACCCCGTTGGCACCGAAACCAGCCTTGGGGGCGAGTAGCGGGCTGGCCGACCAAATCGACGGCGCGCGACCCGACAGCGGCACCTGCCACATCGTGCCGTGAGCCGAATCGGCCACCAACAGCCGTCGCCCGACAGCGTCCAACGCCATCCCGTTGTAAAAACCACTGGAAGGCAACGCAGTCATGCGTACGGCCGGCTGTCCCACCCGGAAGCGATAGATCCCGGTGTCGGCGGCAAGGCCGGTGGAAACGGCGAAATAGCGGACGCCCCGGTCGATGACGATGCCACCGGTGAAGATTTTCGTGTGCGAGCCCGGCACATCGCCGTTAGGCGGCACCGGAACCGTAGCGAGGACGCGTACGGCGCCGGAGCGGTCGATGCGGGCCACCTTGCCGGCGAAGCCGAAAGTGACATCGACGGCCGACGGGGACTCGACGGCAATGTTCTCCGGCTGCTGGCCGGCGGCAAGATCGAGGTGGGTGAGGATGTGTGGCGCACCAAAAGGCAAAGGTACGGCCAAAGTGAGGGCGGCCAGCGCGGCCGCCATGCGAAGCAACAACTCGGATCTCCTGGCGTACGAGACGGGTATGGCGCGACCCCAAGCTAGGTCTGCCGGTGGATCAGCGGCCAATAGGCTTTCCGGCAGTGTGCGATCAGGATCGCTATACCCGGCGGATCGGGGGAGAATGTTCGTTGGGGAGGGGTCCCGAGGGCGGTGGTTACGGTCTGGGAAGCTCGCGAGTCCGCACCGGGTGCGGGCGGCCGATCGGAGGGCGGGAGATGACGGAGACACTGGTCACGCCTGGGGCGCGACCACTGACGGCGACGCACGAGAGTCTGGCTTGGGGGTGCCGCGGTCCAAGGTGCGGACGATCTTCGCGCTGGCGCTGACCGGCGGCATCGCGGTGCCGCCGCGACGTGGCCGGGAAATCTACTTCGGCCGCAATCGTACGGACGTGCATGTCTGCCTCGGTGAGGACGACCCGAAGGTGAGCCGTCGGCACGGCACCCTCACGCACCGAGATGACCAGTGGTGGGTGGGAAATCTCGGCAAGCTGCCGATCCGGCTGGCCGATCAGCGGCTGCTTTTCCCGGGTGAGGAAGAAATCCCGCTGCTCGAGGGCTACACCCCGATTTTCCTGCGTGGCTCACGCAAACGCGAGCATTTGCTGGAACTCTACGTCACCGGACCGGACGGCGCGAAGCCGATTCCCAAGCATGAGGACCACACCCAGCCGCCACGAACCTGGCGACTGCAGGCCAACGAGCGGCTCGCGCTGATCGTGCTCGGCCAGCGCTACCTCTCGCACGAGCCGTATCCGCAACCGCTGGCATGGCGCCAGACGTACGAGCAACTGGCCGAGCTGCAACCGACCGAGGGCTGGACGCCGCGCAAGGTCGAACATCTGGTCGCCTCGGTGCGCGACCGGCTGTCCCGGGCCGGTGTCAGTGGCCTGCTCCGCGAGGAGGTGGGCGAGCCGGTGGGCAACTCGCTCAACCACAACCTGATCCAGGAGCTGATGTTCTCCACCACGCTCGTCCCGCGCGACCTGGCCCTGCTGGAAGACCTCGACTGACGGTGTATAGCTTGACGCGTACATAACCAACTGGGTATGTTCGGGTCATGGCAACCGAAGATGGGACGTACGTCCAGGTTGAGGGCCGGCCGGCGGTGCGGTTCCGCCGCAACTTGCGGCACCCGGCGGCGAAGGTGTGGGCGGCGATCAGCGAGCCGAGCGAGTTGAAGCACTGGTTTCCGGCCGCGGTGACGATCGAGCCGCAGCAGGGCGGCACGATCACCTTCGGTGACGATCCGAACGTGCCGGACCGCAAGGGCGAGATCCTGGTGTACGAGCCGCCCCGCCGGCTGGCCTTCACCTGGGGCGCTTCGGAGCTGCGGTTCGAGATCGAGCCGGACGGTGACCAACGGTGCTGGCTGACGCTGATCGACGTACTGGAAAACACCGACACGGCGGCCCGCAACGCGGCCGGTTGGCACGTTTGCCTTGCTGAGCTGGACAAAGCGATCAACGGTGAGCCCGGCGGCGGCCCGCACGCCGACACCGCCGAGCGGTGGCACCCGCTGTACGAGGCGTACGTCGCCGGCGGGATGCCTTCGGGCGCGCCGATTCCCGGGCTGTGATCGCGGGGTTATGGTGTCGCCATGCGCGACTCGGTAACCGTACGGATGGCGGCTTCTCCCGAGCAGGTCTGGGAGCTGGTCAGCGACATCACCAACACCGGCAGGTTCAGCCCGGAGACTTTCGAGGCGCAATGGCTCGGTGGCGCCACTGAGCCGGCGGTGGGCGTACGGTTTCGCGGACACGTCAAGCGAAACGGGCGCGGCCCGATCTACTGGACGACGTGCCGGATCGTGGCCTGCGAACCGGGCCGGGAGTTCGCCTTCGTGGTGGAGGCCGCCGGCCGGTCCATCAACACGTGGCGGTACGAGTTCCAGCCCGCCGATGACGGCACCGATGTCACCGAGTCTTTCGAGATGACCAACACCCCGGCGGTGCGGCTTTACTGGGCGATGTTCGGCTGGACGCGCGGCAAAACCAACCGGAACGGCATGCGTACGACCCTGGAGCGGATCAAGGCCGTCGTCGAGGAGCCAGTCTGACAATCCGGCCCCACGGCTTGAAAACCGACAGGACCGCGGAGAATGCCAGCAACGAGAAGGAAACGACCGGCGGAAAGAGCAGGCTGGTGCCCACCTGACCGAGGCTGGCCCGTACGACATCGCCGGTCGCCCCGAAAGTGGCGAGCTGACTCGCTTGGGCGACACCGGGGATAAGCGCCACGAAAACCAGCACCGTCATCGCCAGCCCAATCACGAGTTTTGTCAGCACCCACCAGTGTTTCAGCAGTCGCCAGTGGGTGCCGAGGCCGAGCGCGACACCGGAGCCGACCATCAGCAGGCTCAGCAGTCCAACGCCGACCGGCACCACGACCCCGATGGCGACGAAACAGCTGGCCGCGAGCCGACCGTCTGACGTGGTCAGCGCGGTGACGACCATCGAAAAGAGGCCGATGTCCAGGCCCATCCAGCCGACGCCGGACAGAATGTGCAGCAGGAGCACCGTTTTCCGGACTGGCACCGAGAGGCGGACCGCAGCTGTCATAGCTCCGATGGTCCGCCGATCCGCCCTGTCAGTCGTCGGGCCGAAGGCGGCTTCGGCGCTAGCACTTCGAGCGTAGGCACCGGCTGCCGTCCTACGCCCGCCGCCGTACGCAGCCTCGTGGTCGTCTTCAGGTTCCCGGGAACTTTTCCGGGTGGGCCGACGACATAGGTCTTGGGAGGCCACGGCCTCACCAGTCCGATGGCAACGGCGGCGTCGGCACCACACGCTGCCGTACGAAAGGTTTCCCGCTGTCGTGACCCGAAGATCGATTAGACTGGCCCAGTCGCCACCGCTGCCGTCGTACGGTCCTCCGTCCGGTGCTGGCCGTTTTTCCCCACTGTGGGAAAGGGGCCGTGTGATTCCGGTGCGGATCCGGGACCAGTTCCCGGCCCTGACCGGGCAACCGGACGTGGTCTATCTGGACAGCGCCACCACCACCATGAAACCGGCCCGGGTGATCGACGCCGTCTCTTCCTATCTTTCCCGGGAAACCGGCAGCGTTGGCCGCGGCACCCATCCATGGTCGACGCGGGTGACCCGCGAGGTCGAGCGGGTACGCGAACAGGTGGCCCGGTTCGTCGGGGCGAGTGGTCCGGACGAGATCGTCTTCACGTCCGGCGCCACCGCGGGGCTGAACGCGGTCGCCCTTTCCTGGGGACTGCCGAATCTGCGCGACGGTGACGAGATTCTTTTCAACCCGGTCGATCATTCGTCGAATGTGGCGCCGTGGCGGAACTTGCAGCGCGGATCCTGCGCCGCCTCGGCGTTCAGGTGCGGCTGGTGCCGTACGAGATGACCGGCGCCGGTGAGATCGACGTCGAGGACCTGCTGGGAAAGGTCACTCATCGGACCAGAATTGTGGTGGCCACCCACATCCACCACGTCTTCGGATCACTGAGCGCTCTCGATGACCTGAACCCGTCGATCGTGCGATGCCTTGACTGCAGCCAAAGTGTGGGACACGTGGACGTGGACGTACAGCAGCTCGGGGTGGATTTCGCGGTCTTCTCCGCGCACAAACTCTTCGGGTCACCGGGAGCCGGAGTGCTTTACTGCCACCGCCGCGTGCACGATAGACTCGATCCTTTCCTGCCGGGCGGTTCGGGCCGTACGACCGCAGGGCTGCCGGCTTTGTTGGAGGGTGGCACGCCGAACATTCCAGCGGTGCTGTCGTTGGGAAAGGCCATCGACTTCGTGGCGGAAGTCGGCATTGACCGCATCGCCGAGCATGTCCGACTGTTGACCCGGCTGGTTGTCGAGCGGCTGCGGACAGTGCCCCGGCTGGAGTTTACGCCAGGCCCGGCTTGGAGCAGATGTGCGGCCGGCTACGGGATTGTCTCGTTCCGGCTGCCGGAGATCTCCGCCAGCGATGTCGGTTTCGCTCTCAGCTCGGAGAATTTCTACGTACGCACCGGAAACCACTGTCTACCGGAAGGGGCGGACTTCGAGGACTCTGTACGGGTGAGCCTGCATCTTTACAACACCGAAGCCGAAGTCGAGCGGTTCGCCGACTTCCTGGGGCGCGTCGCCAAAGGGATGGTCTGAAGGATGTCCGGGTTAGGCTACGAGAAATACGATCGGCAAGCGGCCTCGCGCATTCTGGCCGGGTTGGCCGCGACCGGCCTTTTCGCCCCCATCGGGGAAACCGGCCGCCAGCGGATCGCGTATGCCGAGGTCGAGCTGCGGCCGGAGCCGGACAGTCACCTGACTTTTGCCCAGTTGGGTTACCTTCAGGCGTACATGCGGCCGTGTTCGCCGGAGCAGGTCACCAGCGCCACCCACCGGATCAGTTGGGACGACAGCGAGGGAATCCCGAACAGTGGCCATTACGGTCCGTCGGGTTTTGGTCCCATCGTGCCGATAGCTGTCCGGGAAACTGTTCTGCACCTGTGGCGCGAGCTGGCCGCGAGCCCAGCGATGGCTGGACAGGTGGGCGAGGACGACGAGGCTGTGCTCGCCGCGACGACGACCGACCAGGAACCGCTGGAGATCTTCCGGGTCGGGATCGAGGCGACCGGTCGAGCGTTGACCCAGCACGCTCTGATCGCCGACCAGACGCCATACGAGACCCCGGAGGATTTCGTTCACGGGTTGGTCGACTCGGGGATTTTCCAGGCGGTGGCGAGCCAGTGGTACTGGGAGCTGCAGGCGTCCACGTACCGGCGCGGGATGATCCCGGTCAGTTTCGTGACGCAAGCCAACGGAACAGTGCGCTATTCACCGCGGTCGTTGACCACCTTGCGGCAGATGAAGGAACAGACGATCGCGGCCGCCCACACGGTGATGCGGCGGGCGACCACTGTCGAGGGGCTTACGGTCGCCGACGCGGTCCAGAAGTATTACCACGATTTGGACGAAATCTCGAAGCAGTACGCGCTGATGGGCGAGCACGAGCAACCGCGGTGCCTGGCCGCGATGAGTCACGTGATGGGAGATGAGAAGGTCGCCATCCTACCGATCGTGCTGCCGCGGTTCGTCGCCGAGTTCGTCCGCCAGTTGTCCAATGTGGACTTGGTGGCGCTGGCGGTGGACGCGACCACGGAGTTGATCACCGATCCGCAGGAGCGGATTTTCCACGTCCCGGACATGAACTGCAAGCACTGCATCTCCACCATCACCGGCCTGCTGGAGTCGATGAACATCGTCGTGCTGGATTCCAGCCTGGTCACGAAGAAGTTCACCGCTGGGTTCCATGCCACCGACCAGCGGGAGCGGGCGTTCGACGCGATCAGGAACTCCGGCTACACGGTGATCCCACCGGGACGCGCCTGAGAAAGTGCACAAACTCGCACCCCGGATCCATCCTGCGGTCCGGTCCTTGCTCACCCGCGGCGATCTGCTCGGGTCCTTCGGCACGCCCGCCAATGTGGTCTTTCCCCAGGTTTTCAAGGAGAATGTCGAGTCCTTTCGGGAGACGCTGGCTCGTTATCCGGTGGCCAGCAGGCTGTTCTATGCGCACAAGGTCAACCAGTCGACCTCGTTCGTACGAGCCGCCGCCGAGGCCGGCATCGGAATCGACGTGGCTTCGGTGGGGGAGCTGCACCACGCGGTCGCCGCCGGATTCGACTCCGAACGGATCGAAGCCACCGGGCCAAAAGGGGCCGCCTTCCTGTGGGAGCTGACCCGTACCGGCGCGACCGTGAACGTGGACAATCACTGGGAGCTGACCGAGGTGGCCCGGGTCGCCCACCAAGCCGTGCCCGTGCTGCTGCTGCGCTTGTGCCCGTCTCGCGGGCGTACCAGCCGGTTCGGGACGGCGGAGTCGGGCATGCCCGCGCTCCTGGACACGATTCTCGACCATCGCGAGGTTCTTGACCTGCGAGGATTCTCCTTTCACCTGGACACCAACGATCTCAAGGAAAAGGTGGCCGCGATCGATGCGTGCCTCCGACTTTTCGAGTCCGCGTACGCCCGCGGGCTCTCCCCTCGGGTGCTGGACATTGGCGGCGGCTTCCGGCAGGTCTTCGCGGCGGACCCGGATGGTTTCGATCGGTATGTCCAGGCACTCAAAGCCGGCCTCGCCGGCACGGCGGAATCGCTTTCCTGGGAGGGAAACACCTTCGGCTACCGCGACCTGCGCGGGACGCCGACCTTTCATCGGTATGCGAACACCGCGACCGGGACGGACCAACTTCGCGAGATCCTGGACAGCCCGCTGCCCGGGCAGGGGGCGGCCGGCCAGTCGCGCAGGTGTTGTTGGAAAACATGATCGAGCTTTGGCTGGAGCCGGGGAAGGCGCTCGCGGACCAGGCCGGCGTCACCGTTACCGGCGTGGAATTCACCAAAACCGTGGGGAACGAAGAAACACTGGTGAGCCTGGATGTCAGCCGGGACCGGATTTGCCCGGCTGACCAGGAGGTCATGCTCGACCCCGTTGTCATCTATCGCGCCGACCCACGTACGTACGATGATCAGCCGGTGGGGGTCTATTTCGGTGGAAATCTCTGCCTTGAGCGGGATCTGGTCTACGAGCACAAAACCTGGCTGGAGAGGCTGCCGAAACCCGGTGACCTCGTGGTTTTCGTTAACACCGCTGCGTACCAGATGGACCTGTCCGCCGCTGAGGGCCTGATGCACCCGCGGACACCGAAGGTCGCCGCGGTCGAGAGCGACGGGGAGTTCAGGATCCAAGCGGAATCGGGGAGAGACGAATGCTCTACACCGACATCACCGAACTGATCGGCGACACCCCGTTGTTGTTGCTCGACAAGCGGGTGCACGGCCTGTCCAATGTGGACCTCTATGCCAAGCTGGAGTTCCTGAACCCGTTCGGCTCAGTGAAAGACCGGGTGGCCTGGGGAATGATCCGGGACGATCTCGCGGACATCGTCGAGCGTGGCCTGACGCTGATCGAGGCTTCCAGCGGCAACACGGCCAAAGCGTTGCAAGTGCTGGCGGGGATGCGCGGGCTCACCTTGGAGGTGCTCACCAACCGGGTGAAGGTGCCGGAGGTCCGGGACGTGCTGGACGTGCTGGGCAGCAAGGTGCAGGAGCTGCCGGGCCTGTCCGAATGCCCGGACCCGACCGTGCCCAACGATGTATTTTCCACCATCGAGTCGATCATGGCGGCGAGCCCCGGAGCGTACTATCACGCATCCCAGTACACGAACGAAAAGAATGTCGAAACGCATTACCGGGACACCGGCTCGGAGATTTTCGCCGACATCGGCCCGGTCGACTTTCTGTTTGGTGGTCTTGGCACCACACCGGCTCCACCCGCGGCATCGGCACGTACTTGCGGGAAAAGAATCCGGCCCTGAAGACAATCGGTGTGGTGTCCACGAAATATGACTTCATCCCCGGGATCCGGTCCGCGAACGAGTTGTGGGACGTGGGCCTTTTCGACCGTGGTTTCTACGAGAAGATCGTCGCGGTGGACTCCGCCGACGCGGTGGATGGCGCCGTGCAGTTGGCTCGCCGCTATGGCGTGCTGGCCGGGCCGACCAGCGGCGCGACGTACTTCGCCGCGGTGGAACACCTTCGGGGTGAGCCCTCAGCCGAGCGGCGAAAGGCGGTGCTGATCGTCTGTGACCGGCTGGAGTGGTATTTGTCGTACGTACGCAAGCGCCGCCCGGAGATCTTCGGGCTGGCCCGCCGCCCGTCGGTCCGCGATCTTCCGCCCGACGTGGTCGCTCCGGAGATCGGGGTGGATGCGCTGGAACAGTTGTTGGGCAGCGGAAACGCGATGCTGGTGGACACTCCGGCAGCAGCATGGCGTACCGAATCGGCCACATTCCGGGAGCGGTCAACATCCGCGACGACCGGCTCGACGACATGCTCGCGGACGGCGTTCCTTTCCCGCCCGGTCTGCAGGTGGTCTTCGTCTGCCCGATCGGTGAGTATTCGCGGCGAGTCGCCGCTTTTCTGAGCCAGCAGGGCCATCGCGCGGCCAGCCTGACGGGGGCGGGGTGGTGGCCTGGCGGGACGCCGGGAGGAAGCTGGAGCCGGGAGCCTGACCGGGCCTGTCGAAATCCCGATGGCGGCTCCGATCTTCTGGTGATAGGGCTCGATCACAGACAGGAGAACGCGGTGACGAACACCCAAGACGTGCGGCCGTTCCAGATCGATATCCCGCAGGCGCAGCTCGACGACCTGCGGGAGCGGCTGGACCGTACCCGCTGGACGGAGGAACTGGCCGACGGCGGTTGGGACTACGGCGTGCCCGTCGCGCGGCAGAAGGAGTTGCTGGACTACTGGCGGTCCGTATTATGACTGGCGGGCTTGGGAATCGCGGCTCAACAGCTATCCGCAGTTCACCACCGAGATCGACAGCCAGAACATCCATTTCCTGCACGTGAAATCGCCGGATCCGGACGCCCTTCCGCTGATCCTCACACATGGTTGGCCGTGCACCTCGGCGGAATACCTCGATGTCATCGAGCCGCTCACTCATCCGACTGAGGGCCCCTCGTACCATCTCGTGATCCCTTCCCTGCCGGGCTACGGATTTTCCGGCCCTACCAAGGAAAGAGGCTGGCACAGTCGGCGTATTGCGGCGGCGTGGGCCGAACTGATGCGCCGACTGGGCTACTCGTCGTACGGCGTGGTGGGTAATGACATTGGCTCCCAGGTTTCCGTCGAGCTGGGCCGGCTGGTGCCGGAGCAGGTCGTTGGTGTGCACGTCCAGCAGATCTGGTCGTTCCCGCTGTCAGAAGCCGACCGAGTGGGACTTTCAGAGCAGGATCTGGAGTATCTGGAGGGCCACGAGACCTTCGAACGGGTTATGGGCGCGTACAACATGTTGCAGTCGCAGCAACCGCAGACCCTCGCGCACGCCCTCGCGGACTCGCCGGCTGGCTTGCTGGCGTGGAAAAGTCAGCTCCAGCGCGCCCTGGACGCGGACTTCATCCTCACCAACGTGATGATTTACTGGCTGACCGGCACCGCGGGCTCGGCGATGCGTCTCTACTTCGAGCAGACCCAGCTGGACGCTGGGCCGCGACCGGAGCCGACCACCGTGCCGGTCGGCCTGGCGCAGTTCGCCGACGACTTCCACTCGATGCGGCGGTTTTCCGAGCGTGACCACAAGAACATCGTGTCCTGGCACTCGTACGAGCAGGGCGGCCACTGGGCTGCCCACGAAGCGCCGGATGTGCTGGTGGCCGATATCCGCGAGTTTTTCCGGCAGCTGCGTGCCAAAATGGGGTCATGACTGGCACGAAAGACTGGACTGATTGGCACCGATCGTACGCGGACCCTGACTCAGCGCTGTCTCAGCGGCTGCGGGTCGTTCGGGGCTTTTTGCAAGACTGGCTGGACGAGCGGCCGGAGCGGCCGTTGACGGTGGTGAGCGCGTGCGCCGGGCAAGCGGACGACCTGCTCGGGGTTCTTTCTCAGCGTGCGGACGCCAGCGGAGTGCGTGTCACGCTCATTGAGTACGACCAGCGCAACGTCGACATCGCCGCCGCGGGTGCCGAGCGGGCCGGGTTGTCGGTGGCGGCTTTGTGTGCGGATGCAGGAGAATTGGCGTCGTACGCGGGCGCGGTGCCCGCCGACTTGGTCTTGATGGCCGGCGTGTTCGGGAACATCAGCGATGCGGACGTGCGGGGCACCATCGCCGCGCTGCCGCAGTTGTGCGCCGCTGACGCGACCGTGATCTGGACCCGAACGCGGCGAGATCCTGACCTGACACCGCAAATCCGTGAGTGGTTTGCCGCGGCGGGTTTCGCGGAGCGCGCTTTCACCGCGCCAGAGGAGGTGCTTTTTCGCTGTCGGCGTCAACCAGTTCGCCGGAGTCCCGCAACCATTGCCGGCCGCGGGAACGTTGTTCCGGTTCTTGAATTAGTCCACGGCGCCGAGCCACTCCTGGCTGAATGTTCGTTGTTGATCATGGGACAATCCCGCACTTTTCGTTATGAAAGTGCGGGATTTCCCATGATCAACACCAACCGCCTATTAAGGCGGGTTTGTTGTAGGTGCTGTGGTGTACTTCGGCGACGACGCGTCTATTCGGTCGGACTAGTGGGGAATAGCGCGCCACGGGCGACGGTCGCTCTGGTCGCGATACTCCTCGATTGCCAGTGCCACGTCCATGATGGTACGGGTATCTGCCAAGCGGTCGATATACCGTACGTTGTGAGCAAGGGCGAGAAGGTCGACCGCGAAATACAGGCCCATCAACGGATTGACGAACAGCTCGCTCCCGGACGTACGGGCAGTGAAACCGACATTGCCGAATTCGCCTCTGAGCGCCGCCGCTATCTGGCGTTGACGATGCTAGGCCGCAGTGGAGTCATCGCCTGGGCGTAAGCAACCGCATCGAGATAGGCCTGAGCCTCGGCGGAGCGCGAGGGAATGGAGAAGGCGCCGAGGTAGCTGCCGTCGCGATCCAATGCGGCGAGATTTTCCAGCACCTGCGCATGGCAGACGCCGTGGTACGCGTCGATGCCGAATCCCAGACACACCACCAGCCGCTCGACCTCGTCGATGCCGGCTACCGCAGCCAGGCTGGTCATATCCTCTTCCGGGGTGCCGAGCCCGGCTTCGTCGCCGCGCATCAGAATGTCGGTGCCACCATCCACCAAGACGATCGCGTCGACGGCAAGATGCTTCACCAATGCCTGATACGCAGATCGCAGCGGCCACACCCCGGTGCGCTCGAACGCGTACACCGTGGACGGCAACTCTCGGGAGGCGAGCCATCGCGCCAGCACACGCTCCGGAAAGTAGTCAGGGCTGCCAGCCGTGTCAGGACGAATCGAGGCAACTCCGGGGTGCGGCCAGTCGTCGAGATCGACCTGATTCAGATCGCTGAACGTCAGGTTCGCGAGAAAGACCTGCTTGCCCAACTGTCGAAGGGAAACGGCCAGCGGAAGTCCCGCATAGACGTCGAATCCGCCGCCGGCTCCGGCGATCAGGACCCGGTCTGTTCCACGCAGTCGGGTGAACAGCGGCGGTTCAGTTAGGGAGAACACCACTCGATGGTAGGCGCGGAGCGACCGACCCGCCGACTTTTACGGGACAGAGCTGATGCTGTCCGCTTCGATCGTGAGGATGAGCCGGACTTGGTCGCGGCCGCCGTACCACTGGTACGGGCCGCCGGTGTAGCGCTGGGAGAGTTCCTCGATGTGCTCCGCTCCGCCTTCGGCGGTGCTGCTGATCACCCGCCCGCGAACGGCGTAATAGCGAAACGGCTCGGTGGCATCGGCGATGTTCAACGCCACTCGTGGGTCGCGCTGGATGTTCTTTGTTTTCTGGAACCCCTGCACGGTGTTGATGATGATGTTTTTGCCGTCGGTGTCCACCCAGGTCTGGGTGAGCTGCGGTGAGCCGTCGGGCATTGACGTAGCCAGGAAACACAGGCTCGGCCGTTTCAGTAGGTCGACCAGATCGTCGGGGAGATCCATCCATGATCCTTTCGGTTGACTCCACCTTATCCGGTCACGCTGGCGGCACCCGTTTCGATGTGGCCGACGAATCGGCGCGACCAGGTGATGTCGGTGGAGACGGTCACGGTGAAGTCGTACCAGCCGTTGGTGAAGGCGACCGCGTTGAAATAGTCGCTGACGGTCTGGCCGGCACCCACGGTGTAGGTCCAGGGGCCGTCCCCTCGATAGTTGTTCGAGGTGGCGGTGAAGGTGGTCGGCGACGTGGAGCCGTTGACGAAATCCAGCCAGAGGGCGAGTTTTCCAGTGCTGGCGGTCACCGCGATCCGGGAGCGCGTCTCGACGTTTTTGCTGACGCCGGTGGCGTTGCCGCGGAGTTTGGCGCAGGAAACGGTTCGGTCCGACCACGCTGAAGTCATAGTAGCCATTGCCGAAACTGGGGCCGCAGTTGAAGAAGTCGGTGATCGAGCCGTTCGCTCCGGTGGCCGGATCGTACGCCGGCACGGTGTATTGCCACGGGCCGCCGGTACGGAAAGCGTTGGCGTAGACGGCGAAATGGGCCGGTTTGGTGGCCAGCGGGCTCTCGTTCGAGAGGGCGATGTTCACCTGGATGAGGTTGTTGGCGCCGTACGTCCATGAGGAAACCGAGGCATTTGTCTGGTACGGCAGGGCTCTGGCCGGCTTGGTGCCGGACTCCTGTGGCGGCAGCGCGTTGTTTTGCGGCGACGGATTGGGTTTGAAGGTGCATGTCGAGCCGGCGATCGCGGCGCCCGGCGTGGGCAGCGAGGGCAGCCCGAAAACAGGGTTCGCGAAGTCGAAAGCCGAGGTCAGATTTCCGCAGACCGAGCGCCGCCAGGCGCTGATGACCTGGCAGTTCCGGTTTTCCGACGGCCGCTGACCAGGTTTCCATGAACCGGATGACCGAGGTGTGGTCGAAAACCTCGGAATCGACCCAGCCGCCGCGAGTCCACGGCGAGATGGCGATCATCGGCACCCGGAAGCCGAGCCCGACCGGTGTTCCGTTGACGAACTCGCCGGTGGTGCCGGCAGCTGGCGACGGTGGCGGGACGTGGTCGAAGAATCCGTCGTTTTCGTCGTAGTTGAGGAAAACGACCGTGCTGTTGAAGGTGTTCGCGTCGGCGGCGAGGGCCTGCAAGAGGCCGCTGACAAAGCGTTCGCCATTAACTGGTGGACCAATGGGGTGTTCGGACGTGATTTGGTCGGTCACCACCCACGACACCTGCGGGAGAGTGCCACCGACGACGGCGGCTTTGATCGCGCCGAGAATGTCGTCGGGTGTTTTTCCGGTGGTGGCCGGTACGCTGCTCATCCCGTTGTCGTAAAGGGGAGATCCGGCTTTGGCGGCGGCGAACTGGCTTGAAATAGGCCAGTGCGTTGTCGCCGTAGTTGTCCTTGGCATTCTGGAAAACTCGCCAACTGATCCCGGCGTTCTGCAGCGCTTCAGCGTAGGTCTGCCAGGTCAGCCCAGACTCGTCGCCGCCGTCGTACGCCGGGCTGCCGTATTGACCGGCGGCGTCAATCATCCCGCTGAACAGGAAAGTACGGTTCGGGCCGGTCGCGGTCAGTCCCGAACAGTGGTAAGCGTCGCAGATGGTGTAAGCGTCGGCCAGCGCGTAGTGGAACGGCAAGTCACCGCGGTCCAGATAACCGAGGCAGCCGATTTTGTTCTTGGCCGACATCCAGCTGTCCATTTTGCCGAGATTCCAGGCGGCGTGCTGATCGGACCACGCATGCGAGATGTCGCCCTGGCACTGGACGAGCGTCTCGGCGTCGCTGGACGAGCCGCGCAGCGGGAACGGATACTGCCGGCCGCTGCCACGTGGCTGGTTGAACACCGAATATCCGCCGCCGAGGGTGATCGTGCTCCGGTCGGCGAAGCCGCGTACGCCACGCATGGTTCCGAAATAGTGGTCGAAGCTGCGGTTTTCCTGCACCAGCACGACGATGTGTTTCACATCCGCGATGGTGCCGGTGGCCGCGGCGGCCGGCGCTGCGAACGCTGTTGACGATCCCACTCCCGCGAGTGCGGCAGCGCCGGCGCCGGCCAGGAACGTCCGTCGACTAATCTCAGCCATCGCGGCCTCCGCGGAGTACGTGCACGATAACGGGCCAGCACAGTCAAACCGAGCCACTCGACAATGCCATGAGCAGCAGACGAGATGTCGGTGAACAGGTGGCCGAGTCCGGCCATACTTCGCTAGCCCGACGCGGTCACCGCATCCGTACTTCCGCCGCGGCGATGTGGCCCGCGAGCAGCACGGGTTTGCTGGACCCCGGCGCGATCCGGTAGAGGCTGTAGTCGATCGGCTCACGGGTGAGCGTTGGTTTCTGCTCACCGGCGGTCAGGTAGACCACGCCACCGTCGGCGGGTGCCCATTGGCCGACCCGACTACATGAGACCGACTGCCAGCCGGCGAAGTCCAGGGGTTTGTCGTCGGTGAAGGGTTGTAGTTGCCTTTTCCAACTGGACGGAACCACACCTTCGATCTCGTCAGAGTACGAGCAACTGTCCCGAATGCCATCGGTGACCGCCATCCAGCCGCCATACAGGACATCGCCTTCGAAATGCAACGAGGTGGCGAGGCAGGTGCCGTTGACAACGGCGTTCATGTACAGCTGTTTCAACGCCGCCTTGCCGGTGGCGAAGGTACGTTTCAGGTCGACGACCCGCAGGCCGACGCCATCGAGGCAGTCAGCAACACCTGACGTCACAAGGAAATTGCCGTCGGCCGACACAGCGACGTGTCCGAGCATCGGGCCGGCCGCGTCAATCAGGTCGATTGCCGAGCCGCGTGGGTCCAGAGCCAGCATGCTCTGGCCGCCTCTGCCCTTCTGGACGATGGTGTGATCGCCGCTTGCGCCACCACCCCCGACCGCCGCCGATTTTGTACGTGTCCGTGGGCCCTTGGATTCTGGTTTTCACCGTCAGCGTCTGCGGGTCGTAACCGGCGACCACGATCGTCATCAGTGGGCCAACCTGTGTCATCACCAGGTTCTTGGCGGTGAAAGCGGTGCCTTTACAGGAACAACTGACCGTACGTTGCACGCCGGTCTGGGTGTTGACGGTGGTGAGGGAATGCTCGTCGGCGGAGGCGAACCAGGTTCCGTCGGGACTGAAGGTCATCGACGGGTCGTCGTCCAACGGCCGGCCGACGATTTGTTGCACCGGCACCGAAGTGCCGTCCTCGCGAGCCAGCCGAACCTCGGTGTTTCGCTGGCCCTTCCCGGTGGAGAGATAGGATGCGACGAACGGGCTGCCCAACGGGCGCGGGGTGACCGACCAGATGTTGTCCCCGAGCTGCGCCGGCTGGTTGAAATAGCTGGGCAGACCCTGCAGTTTGAGAGTGAAAGTCTCGGGATGATCGGGATACGGCTCGGTGTAGATATCTACGCCGAACTGGGTCTTCGCGACCATGCCTCGGCCGTCCGCCTGCTTGGTCCAGGTCCGGCCGGTTGCCGGGTTGGCGAGTCGCCAGAGCGCTGGCTGGGCCGTGTTTTTGTCGTTAGGGCACGCATCCGGCCCGCCGCGCCAGCCGGCCACCAGCGCCACGTTGTCGAAAGCCAACGAAGTGGCGACGCCACCGTCGGAGCCCGATGGCGAGTCGATCAGCCGCACCGACGGCGAGCCGCTTTCGGGCAGTTGGGCGAAACCGATTTTCGCGGCTGGGTAACAACCGTTCTGAAGTGCGAACGCCAGTCGCGTACCACTGCGGTCCAGCACCACCTGGGAGAACGGCGCGGCCCCGGTGGAGGTGGCCAGTCGCACGGCCGCACCGGACTTGTCCACGACGTAGAGATTTTCTTGCTGGGTAGGGATTGTTTCGAGAGCGGCAGCGATGATGACCCGGTCGTCGTGCGCGGCGACCACTCGAATTTTGGTCATTCTCGGGTCGACGCCGGTCAGTGTGACCGTACGCACACTGCTGCCGGTCGAGTCGTAGTACCCGAGTTTTTTTGCTGGGCGTCTCCGGTGACCACCTGCCCCTGCCCGGTGAAGGCCGCACCCGTACAAGCGCAGTCGACCTGCGCTGGTGCGAACGAGCCAGTCTTAACGATGGAGAGCGTTTTGCCATTGGCAGTCGCGAAATTCGTCCCGTCGGCGCTGAAAGCGGTGACGGCGGTGGCGGGCTCCGCAGTCGTACCCACCGGAATGCGTTGCCCGGCCGCGGTGGCCAGCTCGATCGCGCCGTCGCCGTTGCCGTCTGGACGGGTCACATAACCGGCCACCACCTGGGCCAGCGGGTCGTCCACCGGTACGTCCGGGTGACTGTCCAAAAAGGACGATGCGGCGGTCGGTTTGAGCAACCCCCACCCGAACGCGTCGGTACGTTGACCTTCCGGGACATCCTTGGGAGTCACCGCGGACTCGGTGATCGCCCGCCGGATCGCGGCCGCGCTGGCCTGCGGGTGGCGGGCTCGCAGCAGCGCCGCGGTGGCGGCCACGAAAGGCGCGGCCATGGAGGTGCCCGAATTCTCGCAACGGGCCCGTGGGCCGTCCTCCCGGGTCAGGCAGGTCGACCAGATCTCCTCGCCGGGCGCGGCGACATCGACTGTCCAGTTGGCCGACGAACTGCTGGACCGGCGGAGCTTCTTGTCGAAATTCGCGACTGACAACACGTTCGGATAGGCGGCCGGATAGTCGACTTGGTTGGCCTGTGGGCAGATCGGTTTGCCCTCGAACGTACCTCCGCCGGCCTTGCCGCAGTTTCCAGCGGAGGCCACCAAAACGACCTGTTGCCGCTCCGCGTAGAGCACCGCGGCGAGGTCGGTGTCGCTGGGCTCGGGCCCGCCGAGTGACATGTTGATCACGTCGGCGCCAAGATTCACCGCCGCCACGATGGAAGCGGCAATTCCCGTGGTCGTGCGTCGAGTCGCCGCCCCAATACTGCGCGTCGATGAGCTGAGCCTTCGGCGTTAGGCCGACCACGCCTTGCTTGTCGTCCTTCGCGGCGATGATGCCGGCCACGTGAGTGCCGTGGTTGTCGTAGTCTCCCTTGAAAATCGTGGTCGGCCACGGCCGCGCCACCACTTTTTCCAGGTCGGTGTTGGCGTCGTCGATTCCGGTGTCGACAACGCCCACCTGGACCGGCGCGGCGCCCTGCGGCCACAGTTTTCTTACGTCGGGACCGTTCAACATCTTGTCGGCCCACTGGTCGCCCTGATCGGGCTCGCCGTACTGGCACGGCGCCGCGGGGAGGTGGCAATACCAGGGCCGCGGGTGCGGCGCGAGGGTGGGTTTGCGGTCCGCGGCCACCACATCCGCGGTCTTGCGCAGGGCGCCGAGCCGCGTGTCGACCTGGCCGGTCGCGACGACCTCGCTGTCAATGACGAGGCAGGTGCCCTTCATGCGGGCGATGGTCAGAATCGTACGACCGGAGCCTCCCGCACCCTGCTGAGTCCCTTGTGGACAGGCCGCGCTGGGCTTGGCCTGACCGAGAAGTTTCTCGTTGACGCGAACCGTGTGACCCTGTGGTACGGGCGGCAGATCGGTTGATCCGCTGGTGGACCAGACGACGGCGACCACCACCGGCACCGCCACCACCGCCGCACCGGCGACGATCATCCAGGTCACAAGCTTGTTCGGTCTGGCCACGGGCGCCCCTCTCGCTCGCCGCGCACCCTACCGGGCCGACCTTATCGAGCGGTTTGGCGCTCGCTGACTATTTCGTGGCGCGCCACACCTCGCGGTGTTCGTCGACGAATGCCCGCAGAGTCCGGGCCGGGCGACCGGTGAGTTTCGGCACCACGTCGCTGACCACGTCGTCGCTGCCGGCGCTGACGATTGCGTCAATGGAGACTCCGCCGCGGGCGTGGGCTTCGGGCAGACCGGCGGCGATCGCCCGCTCGTACCGCCCTGGGGGGGGTGAGCTTGACGTGGCGGATCTGGCGGCCGGAAGCCGCGGTGATCATTTCCGCGACCTCGTCGTAGTCATGCGTTTTTGCGGGCCCGTCAGCAAATAGTCGGTCTCGCCCGCTGTCTCTGCCGTGAGAAGGTGCGCGGCGACCGCTGCGATGTCCCGTACGTCGATGAATCCGATCCGTCCGGAGCCGGTGGCCGTGACGATCTCGCCACGCTCGTGCAGCCCGGCGTAATAGGGATGGCCGTTGATGAAGTTCTGCATGAACCAGGTCGGCCGCAGGACCGCCCATTCCGGTACGGCCCGGGCGATCGCCTCCTGCAGTTTGGTACGGATCGCCGCCTGGGCTGGCGGGGCCTGGGCCGCTCCCAGCAGCACGATCCGCTGGACGCCGGCCGCGCTCGCCGCGGCAAGAAAGGGCGTGAGCAGGGCGTGGAAGTCAGGGGCGAACGTCGGGGGCAGCAGATACAGCCGGTCGACTCCCTTGAGCGCCTCGGCGTACGTGCCCGGGTCGTCCCAGTCCAACAACGCGTGCTCAGCGCTGGAACTGTCCGGCCGATGCCGGCTCGCTGTGCGTACCTGGGCCCCGGCCTCGGCCAGCAGCGCGGCCAGCGGTCGCCCGGTCCCGCCGGTGCCGCCGGTGATCAAGATGGTCGTCATGACGTGCCTCTGTTCTAAACGGAACGGTTACCCCGTTTAAGATACGGAACGTGCGCCCCGTTTGTCTACTCGAGGAACTCGCGGGCCAGGCGTTTGGGCGCGCGGCAGAGCCAGGCCTCGGTGAGCAGCTCGGTCAGTTCGTCGATCGTGATCCGGTCCAGTCGTACGAGCACCGCTGGGTAGCCGGTGAGATGCGGAATGGTGAAATAAATGTCCGGGCGGTCGGCCAACAGCGCTTCCTTGGCGCCCAGATCGGGCACTCTCGCGCCCAGGATCGGGCCCTGCGGCGCGGTGTCGCCGAGCGCCGCGAGGTCTGACTTTCGCAGCGGACGCTCCCATCCGAACAGTTTGTCCTTGACTCGCCACGCCGGCAGTGCGTCGTAGCTCGGTTTTTCGGTCGCCTCGGGCAAAGCCAGCGCGATCTTGCGTACGTCATCCCAGGTCGCCACGGTGAGTCCGGGCCGGTCCGGTCGGCCGCGCCCGATCTCCTTTCGTCCGTACGGATTCTGGCAGACAAATGCCTGTCTTTCCTGGTAGAGCCTCGGTACGGTACGCAAAGGCCGGCGGAGGGGGCGGGCATGGGGAATACCGAGTTGGTGCCGACTCCGGCGGGAAACGCCCGCATCACGTGGTTCGCCGCCGACGAGCCGCGAGCGGTGGTGATGCTCGGGCATGGTGCCTCGACCGGCATCGACGCGCGCGATTTGCAGTGGCTGGCGACCGTCCTGCCGCGGCACGGCAGCACGGTCGCCTTGGTGGAGCAGCCGTGGCTGGTGGCCGGCGGACCGGGCGGAGTGGACAACGCGAGCCTGGATGCCGCCTGGCTGGCGGTGCTGCCGAAAGTGGCCCAGCCAGGATTGCCGTTGATTTCCGGTGGGCGCAGCGCTGGTTCGCGAGTTGCCTGTCGTACGGCCAAAGAAGCGGGCGTCGACGCGGTCCTCGCGCTGGCCTTTCCCTTGCACGCATACGGTCGACCGAACGAGATGTGGAATCTCACCGAGCTGACGGGCAACGGCCAGCCCACGTTGGTGGTCCAGGGCGGCCGGGATCCGTTCGGCACGGTTCGCGAGTTTCCAGCCGTGCCACCGAATGTCGAGCTGGTCGAGGTGGCCGGTGGCGACCACGTGTTTTCGGTGCCGGGAAACCAGGAAAAGGCGCTGGCGACTATCTCCGATGCGGTGTTGTGCTGGATAGGGAAAGTCTGCTGACGAGATCGGTCAGCGCCGGCCCGAGCGCAAGGTCGACGCGCGCTGTCGCATGCGGGTCGCCGCGGGTTTCGCCGCGGTTCACGATGAGCACCGGCTTGCCGGCTTTGGCCGCGTACCGGACAAAACGCAGGCAGACATCACCGTCAAGGACGAACCCAGGACGAGCAACGCGCGGGAGTCGTCGACCATCCGATAGCATTCTCGCACTCGGGAAGGCGGCACGTTTTCCCCGAAAAAAAACACCACATCCGGCTTGAGCAGTCCGGATCCGCAGGACGCGCAGTCGACCAGTTGAAATCGTCGTACGTCCGCGTCGTCCAGCTCCACATCGCCGTCCGGATTGATCCGGCTGGTGGTCGCGTCGAAAGTGGGATTTGCCTGTCGCAACCGGCTATCCAGGTCTTCGCGCGGGCTGGTCCGTCCGCCGGCAGTCCAGGCACACGACCCGATTCAGGCTGCCGTGCAGCTCCACCACGTCCGGGGTGCCGGCGGCCTGGTGCAGGCCGTCCACGTTTTGGGTGATGACACCGGAAAAATAGCCACCTGCCCGCAAAGCGGCGACCGCGTGGTGGCCGTCGTTGGGATCGGCGCGGGTGATCGTCCGCCAGCCGACGTGGCTGCGAGCCCAGTAGCGCGGCGGCCGTCCGCGCTCGCGACGAAATCCTCGTACGTCATCGGGGTGTGCCGGCGCAGACTGCCCTGCGCGCCCCGGTAGTCCGGGATTCCCGACTCGGTGGACAGCCCCGCGCCACTGAGCACCAGGACCTCGCCGCCGGCGACCACTCGGCAGACCTCGTCCAAGCTGGTCGTCCGTGGCCAGGATTCGCCAGTGGATGCCCAGGTCAGCGTCGGTCGCGTCCGCACCCCACGGAGTTTACGTACGATTCGGCCGTACGGGCAGGCTGCCAGGGCGTTGGTCACCTTCGGCCTGAATCGGGGGGGGGGGGGGGGGGGGGCTGAGTGTCGTCGAGTGTGGGTTTTTGTCCCGCACTCGACGTCGAGCCTGCGTGGTGCGAACCGGACAAAACTCTACCCAAACACGGTCACGCTGTCCGCAGTCGGCCATTTGTGTGCTCGTACGGCTCAAGGGCTGCTTAAGAAGCTTGTGGTCTCACAGTCACCGGCTTAGGTTGAATTCCGAAGTGGCGCTGATTCGTGGTTCCACCGAGTCGGCGTTGCTTCGGTGCGGTCAAGCCAAAACCCCGGTTCCGGTTCACCCCTGCATTTTCCTGATTCGGTAGGAGCTCCTGTGGATAGACGCCGCCTGCTCGCGACCGGTTCGGCGCTCGCGTTGGCTGTTGCCTTTACCTTCACCGGCGGGATCTGGACTGCCGCCACCGCCGCGCCGTCGCCGGCGCCCGCGGTGGATGGCGCAGACGCCGGTGGCGCGGTGATCGTGGTGCTCAAAGACCAGCACCCGAACCTGAAACTGAGGGCGCAGGGGACGCAGCGTACGTCCACCACGCGATCCGATCAGACCTCGATCGTGCAGGACATCAAGGCCCACGGCGGTACGGATGTGACGCAGCTTGTCGCCGTCAACGCCGTCGCCGCGCACCTGTCGGCCGCCGAGGTCGATCGCGTCCGCCGTAATCCGGCCGTCCAACGGGTGGTCCCGGACCTGCCGTTGCTCGTACCGTCGAAGGTCGTTTCGAAAAACAGCAAACCGCACAGCTGAGCTCGAAACTGTGCCCGAAGGATCCGGCCAAGCCGTTCCTGGAACCGGAGGCGCTTTCGGTCCTGCACGTGGAAACCGGCAACAAGAACGACCCGGACCAGGCGTCCGCGATCGCTACCGGCAAGGGCGTGATCGTCGCGAACGACGGCATCGACGACCTCGCCGGCAACCCGAACTTCGTCCGGCCGGACGGCTCGCACGTGGTGATCGACGCCGCGGACTACACCAAGGACGACAGCGACGGCGAATATTACGGCGACGCGTCCTCGATCGCCGGACAGGGCCTGGTTGTTTACGACTACTCGAAAGAGCTGCCGTATTCCGGGCTGCCGGCCGGTTGTACGTTCCGCATCAAGGGCGTCGCGCCGGACGCCTCGTTGGTCGACACCAACAACATCGACACCCCGGAGTCGCAGAACGGCGAGGGCCAGACGACCTCGGAGTCGCAGGCGTCGCCGGGATCGACCACGCGGTCGTGGTCGAACACGCCGACGTGATGTCCGAGTCGTACGGCTACACCCAGGCGCCCGGCCGGTATTCGCTGTTCTACGGCGCGAATGACGCGGCCGTCGCGGCCGGTGTCACGGTCGTCGTTTCCTCCGGCGACAGCGGCGTTTCCGGCACGGTGTCGTCGCCGGCCACCGATCCGCAGGTGATCGCGGTCGGGGCCACCAACACGCTCCGGCTCAACGCGCAGGCGTACGGCTATGACAACTGGATCAACAACGACATCACGCCGCTTTCCTCTGGTGGCACCGCGCCGAACAACCGGGTCGTCGACCTGGTGGCGCCCGGCTACGGCGGCGAGGCGGCCTGCAGCCCGGCCGGCACCGACTGCCCGACCAACACGCTCACTGAGGCATTCGGTGGCACCAGCCAGTCGTGCCCGCTGGTGTCCGGCGCGGTCGCCGACATCATCCAGGCTTACGCGGATTCCCACGGTGGCGCCAAACCGACGCCGGCGCTGATCAAGCAGGTCCTCACCAGCACCGCACAGGATGTCGGCGCGCCAGCCGATTTGCAGGGTGCTGGACTGCTGAATGTCTATGCCGCCGTACGGGCCGCTCAGCAGGTTCCGGGCGGTGCCGCCAACAACACCTCGGACTCGTCCAGTTTGGTCGCCTCCACCTCGCAAATCGCCGTCACCGGCGAGGCTGGTACGAGCAGTGCGCAGCAGGTCAGCCTTTACAACACCGGCAGCCAGCCGGCGCGGGTCGCCGGCACGTACCGTGCGCTGGACACCGCCAGCCAGCTCGGCAACACCGTCACCGAGCCGGTCAGCGCACCGGACCCGAGTCTGCCGGTGCCGGCCGCCGGAGCGCAGGCCGCCGCGCCGATCACCTTCACCGTGCCCGCTGGTCTGGATCGGTTGAACGCGGATCTGGTGATCCCGGATCCGACCAACTCGACGATCCTTTCCTTCACCCTGATCGATCCGAAGGGCCGGCTCGCGCAGATCTCCTACGACTACGGCAAAGTCGTCGCTGCGCGTCCGGGCACTTTTGGTACCGTGCCGAACATCCAGCACGTCGAGGTAGCCGCGCCGACCAAGGGCACCTGGACGGTGAAGGTATTGTGGGCCAACGGCCGCTCGCACCTGCAGGAGCTGCCGAACGTGCCGGGTAGTTATCGCGGCAACGTTTCCTTCCGGGCCACCGGACAGCACTACACCACCGCGAAAGCTTCGGCGCCGGTCACGATTCCCAGTCACGGCAGCGTCACCGTGCCGCTGAACGTCAAGCTGCCGAGCGCTCCCGGCGACCACCCGGAGTCGGTGCAGTTCGCCGGCAGCAATGGCGGGCAGACCTCGCTGCCGGTGCTGCGTCGGACGCTGATTCCCACCAATGGCGGCAGTTTCAAGACGACGATCACCAGCAGTGTCGGTCGTGGCGTGGGTCAGATCAGCACGTACAATCTGGACGTACCAACGGGAAAGAACGAGCTCGACGTCACTTTTTCCACACCGCTGACGCGAGCGTCGACAACCCGCTGTCGTTCTACCTGATCGACCCGAACGGAAAGATCGTCGCCCGGGACACCACCACGCCCGCGACCACGCTGCAGGGCGTCGGGTCGGACAAGCCCACCGCGGACGCCGGTCTGGTGCAGGCCAAGCCGATCGCCGGTCGCTGGGAAATCGACGTGGTTCTCAACCTGACGACCAGTGGCAACGAATTCACCCAGACGGTGAAGGGAACGGTCGGATACAACGGATCCGCGGTCGGTGTGTACGCACTGCCCACCAATCCGACCGCGACTATTGCCGCTGGCAGTAGCAAACCGGTGAGTTTGCGGGTCACCAACCCGGCCGGGGTGGGCCGGTCGTTCCGGCTGACGAGCGCCACCGGCGATGTCACCGGCGGCGCGGTCAGCACGCCGATTTACCTGGCGGCCGGTATGACCGCGCTGTTCACCGCGAATGTCGTTCCGGTGGCCGCGCCAGGGACGGCAGTGCAGGGGTACGCTTTACGTGGTGAGCAACACGAGCGTACGCAACGGAGTGCAGCAAATCGCCGCACTTCCGTACGCGTACACGGTAGGCGGGGTTTAGCTTGACTCCTGGGTAAGGCGTCTCGGCGCCTTACCCAGCTGCTGCTATCCAGTCGTCGACGGTGGTCACCTCGGCTTGACGCGGGAAGACTTTTCCCACCAATACCTGGTGGACTTCCGGGTCAGGGTCGAAGCAACCGTCGGACAGGACGGTGAGCTGGTAGTCGAGGTCGGCGGCCTGGCGCAGGGTGGACAGCACGACACCGCTGGTGGCGATGCCGGTCAGCACCAGATGCTCGATGCCGGCCGAGCGCAGCACCACTTCCAGGTCGCTGCCGGTGAAAGCGCTGACCCGCTTTTTGGTGACCACGATTTCGCCAGGCCGCGGCGCCACAGACTGATCGATGGCGGCGTGCGGATCGGCCTCGGTGAAGGCAGTTGGCGGCACCGCGGCGAATATCTTGTTACCGTGCGTGCGCTTCCGGATGGCCGGTGCGAAAACCGATCACGACATGGATGACGGGAATGCCGGCCTCCCGGGCGGATCCGACCGCTCGCGCGAGTCGGGGCAGGTAGGTGCGGTCGGAGACGTGAGCGGTGATGGCTTTCTGTACGTCCATCACGAGCAGGGCGGATGTGGTCATGAGTCCTTCACTTTCCGTTATTTGGCGGCGATTTCAGTAGGTGCCGGTTGCTCGACGGGTGGCCGGCCGACGCGTGCCAGCGTCCGGTCCGCCGCGGTCACCACGAGGAACAGGACCGCGAGCACGAGCATGAACCAACCGAGGCCGTGCAGGCCGGCGGTGTCGGCGCGGTGTGGATAGAAGGCTCCGGCGGCGGCCGAGGCGATCATCGCGCCGAGGTAAGCGAAAGTGCGGAGCAGGCCGGCGGAGGAAGCCAGCCGGTCCGGGTCGGCTTGGTGATAGACGGCATTCTGCAGGGCAAGGCTGTTGAGGCCCTGCGGGAGGCCGAAAACAACGGCGACAATGACCAGCAGCCAGATCGGGCTGGTGGGTTGCAGCAGCAGCAACAAAACGCACGCCACGATCTGGGCAGTGGCTCCCACCAGCAGCTTGCCGCGAATTTCCGGACGCCGGCCGGTCGTCACCGAGACCAGGATCCCGGTCAGGAACAGTGGCAGCTGGGCCAGTCCGGCCTGCGACGGGCTCAGCCCGCGCCCTTCTTCCATCCATTGCGTGTAGCCAAAAAGCACCGCATAAGCCACCACGTAAGCGAGCATGCTGCGGATGTAGGTCACCAGCAGCGGCAGGTTACCGCCGAGCACTCGTACGTCCAGGAACGGGTTTTTTGAGTGCGCAATTCCCGGATGACCAGGCCAGCCGCCGCGGTCGCCGCGATCAGCGGCAAATACCAGTGCGCGAGTTGCGGGCTGAGCAGGAAAAGTAGCAGCGCCACCAGCATGGTCGCGAAAAGCGCCCATGCCCGGCAGATCCAGCACAGCCAACGAACGTACGCTCGCGGCTCGGTCGTTCTTTGGCAGCCGAACCGCGCCGACAATCAGGCCGACGGCCGCCAGTGGGATGTTGATCGCGAGGGTGGTTCGCCAGCCGCCGAGGCCGATCAGCAGTCCGCCGAGGCTGGGGCCGATGACGGCGACGGTTTGGGTGGCGATCGCGAGCGTCGTCAGCACGCCCGCCGGACTGTCCCGGCCAGTCCGCGTCGCCTCGCTGCGAATCAGGTACATCGCGGCCGGATATCCAGCGCACGTACCAAAAACCGAGCAACACCCTCGCGATCACCAGGACCGGCAGGTTCGGCGCGAACGTGCCGACCACGCCGGCGAGCCCAGTCAGTGCGGTGCCGGCGAGGAAAAGCCACCGCGGCCCGAACAGATCCACCAGCCGGCCGACCACTGGCTGCCCTATCGCGGTCGCCAGATAGAGAGACGCGACCAGCCACGCGGTTTGTGAAGGTGGAGCGCCGAAAGCGGCACCGATCGGGATCAGCGACACCGCGATGATCGAGGAATTGACCGGATTCAGCACCGAGCCCAGGATCATCGGCGCGAGTAGTCGTCGATCGAAAGTGTCGGCTTTCATTGCTGTATCAGCGTTTCCAACAGTGCGCAGGCGGTGATGATGGTCTGTCGCTCCTGCTCTGTCAGCTGGGATTGCAGCGAGCGAGCCAACCATTCCTCGCTGGCCTGTCGCCGGTCATTGATGTACGCGAGGCCGGCCTCGCTGACCGAGATGACCTGCCGCCGCCCGTCATGGGGATCTGGCTGGCGGTCGATCAGGTCGCGCTGGTCCAGCGCCGCGAGCGTCGCCGCCATCGACTGCGGGCGTACGCCCTCGGCCGCTGCCAAGGCGCTGGCCGACGCTGGGCCGGTTTTGTCCAGCCTGCTGAGCACGGCTGTCTGTGACGGCGACAGCCCCTCGGTGTCGTACATCTCCTTGAGCCGCCGCCGCAACCGGCTGAACACCACTCGCACATCGCGCGCGGCTCGTACGGCCGACGTGCCCTCGGTGATCTTGTCCATGCCCTCACCCTAGAACCTTCAGGTCAGACTGTCCAGTTCGAGCTGATCAGTTCAGCCTGTCGACTCATCAGTCAGGGTGACGAGGCGGGCCAGTGCGCGTACGACCGCGTTGATTCCCTCGGTCGGAGCTCCGCCGGGCTCGGTCAGGTAGATGTCCCGGCGGATCTCGATCATGAGCGCGGTGACAGCAGGGACTTCGCGATAGTGCTTGAGTGGGACGTACGCGCCACTGAAAGGCGTGTTCACGTCGAGGTCGCCGAGTGCGGAAAATGCTTCTGTCGCGGCAAAACGCAGCTGCCCGGGAGTGTGGAACTCGTCGACACCGAGGCAGATCGCCGGCCGGTTGCCGGTCGCGTGCAATTCGTACGGCAATGGCTCGCTGGGGTAGGAATGCACGTCGATAATGACCGCGCGGCCGGTCGCGGCTAACCGGTCGTCCACCAATTCGGTCATGGCCGCCGCGTAAGGATGGTAGTAGCGGTTGAGTAATTCCTCGATGTGGTCGGGATTTTCTGGCCGCAGGGGCTGACAGTGCGACGTGCGCAGGTAAACCGCTCCCATGCCAACCGTGCGCATTTCCTCGCGTTCGTCCGGAAACCTTTCCGGGTCGATGACCAGTCGTGACAATTCGTTGTGAAAAATCCATGGCCGGGTGTTCTTCGCCGCGCCGGACGCGATGAGCCCGGTGTGCGCGTCGGTCATCCGGTCCAGCTCGACGGCCAACGCGGTGTCGTCGAGGAGGATGTGCTTGCGGACGTACGCGGGCAGCGTCCGAGATCCATGCGGTACGTGCAGGATCACCGGGGACTGCGCCGCGCCGGGAACGATACGGAAACTCATCGCTCCATTGTCAGACCGCCTTGAACGCGCCGCCGTCGACTCTTGCCGGAGGCCGGCCGGCGGCGGCGCCGATACGCTGGGCACATGACGAAAGGGCGATGGCTGGCGCCGGTGGACCTGGCCGGCTCGCGATCGGTGTGCTGGTGCTCTGTGCGGTGACCGCGATCGGTCAGCAGCGGCCGACCCTGCTGCCTTTGTGGCTCACTTTCTCGACGCCACCGCAAACCGCGATCACCGTCATCGTCGCCGTTCTCTGCGCCGGTGCTGTCTGGATCGCGCACCGGCATCCGTGGCCGCTCTTCCTGGTGGCGTCGGTGTTTTACGTGACTCAGTCGCTGCTGCCACCGGTGCTGGCCGCGGCTTACGTCGCCGGCAGCCGGTTGGTACGCCGGAAGCATCTCGTCTGGTTCTGTTGCGTGGCGGTCGCGCTGGTCATCGTCGTGACGTACGTGACCGGCGGCTCGGAGGTCCTGACCGCGGCCGCCAGCAACCTGGTTTTCGCCGTCCTCGGGTTCGCTGTTGGGCTGCTCGTACAGGCCCGCCGGCAGGTGGTCGAAGGCCTGCGCGAGCGGACCGAACAGCTGCAGCGGTCACACGAGATCGAGATCGAGCGGGCCCGGATCGCCGAACGAGCTCGGATCGCCCGCGAGATGCACGACGTGGTGGCGCACCAGGTTTCGCTGATGGTGCTGCACGCCGGAGGTCTCGAGATGCACCTGACAGAGCCGAAGCTGGCGGCCGAGGCGGAGCTGATCCGGACCACCGGCCGCGAGGCGCTGACCCAGCTGCGCCAGGTGCTCGGCGTGTTGCGCGAGGGCGACGCCGCGGTCGAACCGCCGCCGACGCTGGCCGACCTGGATCGCCTGGTGGAGAGGGCGGGGTTGCCCGTTACCCGCACCGTCGAGGGTGTCCCACGACCGTTGCCGGACGCGGTGGAACGCACGGCGTACCGGCTTGTCCAGGAGGCGCTGACGAACGTACACAAGCACGCCACCGGCGCGGCCGCCGAGATTTCGTTGCGCTACCTGCCATCCACGCTTGAAGTGTCGGTACGCAACGAGCCGCCGACGGCGGCCGTCCACTCGCTGCCGGGCAGCGGGCTCGGGCTGGTCGGCTCCAGGAGCGGATCGACCTGCTGCATGGCGACTTCGCCAGCCAGCGCCGCCTGGATGGCGGTTTCGTGGTGTCCGCACGCATCCCAACCTCCGGAGAGCCAGCATGATCCGCGTCCTGATCGTCGACGACGAGGCGCTCGTACGCGCGGGCCTGCGGCTCATCCTCGACCCGGCCCCGGACATCGAGGTGGTCGCGGAGGCCTCGAACGGCTCCGAAGCAAGCCAAGCGTGCCGTCGGCACCGTGTCGATGTGGTCCTTATGGACGTACGCATGCCGGTCATGGACGGCCTGACAGCGGCCGGCGAAATCGGCCGGCTGCCGGGTGCGCCGAAGGTCATCATGCTGACCACCTTCGATCTCGACGAATACGTCCATGCCGCCCTGCGCGCTGGCGCGGTTGGCTTCCTGCTGAAAGACACCCCACCGCAGGAGCTGGCCGGCGCCGTACGCACCGTCGCCGCCGGCAGTGCGATGCTCGCCCCGGCGGTGACCAAACGACTCATCGAGGAATTCGCCCGTACTCCCCAGAAATCCGCCCCGGCTCGCGCCCAGCTGGCCGCACTGACCGACCGGGAAACCACGGTCATCCGAGCGGTCGCCCGAGGGCTGTCCAATCACGAGATCGGACGCACGCTTTCGATGAGCGAGGCGACCGTGAAAACTCACGTGAGCCGCTCCCTTTCGAAGCTGGGCCTGACAAATCGCGTACAAGCCGCCATCCTGGTGCACGACGCTGGCCTGCTGGACTGAGCCCGACCACCGCAGTGTCGAGTATTTCTTGGTGATGGGTGCGGGGTTAGTCCGGTGATGACGCGATGGTGGTCGCGTAACGTATGTCCGCGCTGTTGTGTCTCTCGTTGAGAAAGGTTTCGGACATGCCCGAGCTCTACCCCGCAGGTGAGCCGTACGACCACGGAATGCTCGACGTCGGCGACGGCAACCGCGTCTACTGGGAGGTGAGCGGCAACCCGAAAGGCAAACCAGCGCTGAACGTCCACGGCGGCCCCGGAGGCGGGTTCTCGCCGACGCCGCGTCCGTCCGCGTTCGACCCGAGCCGCTACCGG
Source organism: Fodinicola feengrottensis (assembly GCF_010993775.1). Lineage (GTDB taxonomy): Bacteria > Actinomycetota > Actinomycetes > Mycobacteriales > HKI-0501 > Fodinicola > Fodinicola feengrottensis. Next base: position 48,544 of record NZ_WOTO01000057.1, read on the forward strand.
ATCATCCGCTTCGACCAACGCGGCTGTGGACGCAGTACGCCGCACGCGAGCGATCCGGCTACCAGCATGCGCTACAACACGACGCATCATTTGATCGCGGACATGGAGTTGCTGCGTACGCACCTGGGCATCGAACGCTGGATGCTCTTCGGTGGTTCTTGGGGGACCCGCGCTGATCCTCGCCTACGCCCAGCGGTATCCGGACCGGGTGTCGGAGATCGTCCTGGTGTCCCTGACCACCGCTCGTCGCTCGGAAATCGACTGGCTGTATCGCGGCGTCGGCCGGTTTTTCCCTGAAGCCTGGGACAAATTTCGGGACGGAGTCCCCGAGGCCGAGCGCGACGGCGACCTGGTGGCGGCGTACGCGCGGCTGATGGAAAACCCCAGCGCCGACGTACGAGCGAAGGCGGCCATCGACTGGCTGACCTGGGAGGACGCCGTAGTGTCAGCGGAGCCAAGCGGATCGCTGAACGTCTACACCGGGCGGCCAGCCGCCGCCCAACTGGCCTTCGTGCGGATCTGCTCGCACTACTTCAGCAACGGCGCGTGGCTCGAAGAGGGCGCCCTGATCCGCAACGCTGACCGCCTGGCCGGCATCCCCGGCGTACTGGTCCACGGCCGGCTCGACATGGGCTGCCCCATCGGAACCGCGTGGGAACTCACCAAAAGGTGGCCGGATGCGGAGCTGATCGTCGTCGGCGACTCGGGACACACCGGCAGTGACGCCATGCGCGAGAATGTCATCAATGCGCTCAATCGATTCGCCCAGCAATAGCGCAACGGAAAGCAATCTGCGATGCTGCTCAATAAATCTCCCGATTCTACTTAATTTCGAGGAAATTTCTGCTTCACTCGGTAAATGGGACTCAGAAATCGAGTCATCGCCGGACCGGCCGGGCCGCTGGTCCGGGTCTGGGCCGCCGAGTGCGACAGCCCCGACCGACGACTTCAGCTCTATCGCCTCGGTCAACCCGGGGATAGGTTTCGCACGTATTGGCGGCACCACGACGGTGCACCTGCGCGGCCCGGCGACAAAGGCTTCGACATTGTCGTGCCCACGTGACGCGGAATACTTCGGAGCCGATTTTCGCCTCGGGGCGTACCTGCCGCTGTTTTCTCCCGCCAGGCTGAGCAATCTCCGGGACGTGGTGCTGCCAACCCTGCCCGACGGCCGGATCCTGTTGGGCGGGCAGGCATGGGAGATGCCAACACCACAGAACGTCGATGTCTTCGTCGACCGTCTCGGGAAAGCTGGCCTACTGATACTGGATCCGCTTATCGAGGATCTGCGGTACGGCGACGCGGCCCGCACCATGCCGGAACGAACCGCACAAAGCCGGTTCGCGCGGGCTGTCGGCCTGTCGCGTCGCAAGCTGCAGGTGATCGAGCGAGCGCGACACGCAGCCCGCCTGTTGCGCGCGGGTACGCCCATCGTGGACGTGGGTTTTCGGTACTGGGTATCACGATCAACCGCACCTGACCTGACCCGATCCCTACGACAGCTGATCGGCCACACACCGGCGGAGGTGCTGCGAGGAGGCGTGTTCCTGGACTTATGACCTGCGTTTCGGTACAAGACCAGTCCTCGCGTAAGCCGATACGGTCCTGGCCATGGGGCTTGTTGAATAGAAAGGCGGAGCGACCTCGTGCGTCAGATCATCAATTCCACCTATGTCACCCTCGACGGTGTCATCCAAAACCCGCAGAACTGGCCATCGCCCGGCGGCTTCAGCGACCAAGGCAATCAGGTGCAGACAAAGCTGCTGGAGCGATGCGACGCGGTGTTGATGGGCCGGCACACGTACGACCTGTTCGCCCCGGTGTGGTCAGCCCGCTCCGGCGACCCGCTCAGCGAGCGTATGAACGCACTCCCCAAATACGTTGTCTCGGCGACCCTTACCGATCCGCAATGGCACAACACGACCGTCATCGACCATGACCCCGATCGAGACCATCCGCGAACTCAAGCAGCAATCCGGCAACGACATCGTGCAGTACGGTTTTGGCGCCCTGTCCCACGCACTTATGGCCGCGGGACTACTCGACGAGCTGCGGCTATGGATGCACCCGATCTTCGTCGGCACCGGGACGGCCGGCGACCTGCTCTATCGTCCTGGTTCGTCCGGCAGCTTCGAACTCATCGACTCGACCAGCCTCGACAGCGGCGTCGTGATCCTCAGCTACCGAAGCCCGGCAGCCTGAACAGGACGCAAGATCCGGTCAGAGTCTCGTACGGACACCGAGCAGGCGCGCCAGAACTCGCCGTCGAAGGCGAGTACGTCATCGGCGTGTGCCGTGACAGTCCCGCTGAACGGATGACCGAAGGGCAACGGGAAAGTCCAGCCCGCGCCGGTCACCGCCGACCGCGGTCCACCGACCGGAGCCTTCCATTCGTCGACCGGTGAGCCGTCCTGCCAGCTCACCGCTCGTACGTTCGCGCCGGACAGGTCCAGCTCCAAGTCGTCGGGCCCAAGTCGTACGAGGGCCAATTCACCATCGTGCTGGCGGAGGGTGATCGCGGCGGAAGGGCTAGCGGTGAGGGTTCCGAGCAGCTCATGCAGGAGAGTGGCCAGCGCGTCCCAGGGGGCTGGTGGTCCTTGATCGTCGCCCCATTCCGACGAGCGCGCACCGATCGTGACCCGGTCCTTGGCGGCGCCTCTGGGCGGTGTCAGTGACACCGGTTCGGCGTGCCCGCAGGCGTCCACGGCGGCTCGTACGGCCGAGTGTTGCGGCTCGTCGAGACGGCCTGCGAATCTCCCGACCGGGCTCGGTGGCCGGGAGGCCCGGTCGATGGTCCGCCACAGCCGGTACGTGCCGTCGGCGTGCACCTCCAGTGCCTCGGCGTCCGGCGGTGGCGTGCCGCCGGACTGGCGGTAGGTGAGCAGCGGCATCAGTGGTCCATCGAAGGCGCCCACGTGCCGCCGAGTGCTTGCTGGACAAGCGGCGGCGAAGGCTCGTACGTGCCGGGGCTCGACCGGGTGCGAATGGTCGGACATATCGCCCATGATCGAGGTGGTGGTGTACTGGAACGATCCGACGAGCTGCTCACGCCAGTCGGAGATATCCTTGTCGTCCGAGTCGACCTGGGCCATGACGTCCGCGCTGAGTTCGACCGAGAAGAGGCTCTGATACTGCTTCGCGACCTGGTGGGTGAGGGCGTTCTCGGCCCGCTGGTAGTCCGGCACGATGTTGTTCGCGGCCAGCACGGCATTCACCATGCCCATTCGCCGGTGCTCCGCGGTCTTGTGTTTCTCGAAGAAACTTTCCTTGGCGTGCAAGGCTTCTCGCAGGCCACGAGCGGCCGCCTGGGCCTGCTCGACCGGGGCCGCGGTGGCCGGCGCGGGGGCATCGGTGACCCGTTGGAAATCCGCCGCGTCCCGCTCGTACTCGTCCTCCAGGCCGATCAGGTGGCCGAACTCGTGCGGCACCGACTGGGCCGCCCGGCTGTCGCCGACGTAGTAATGCCCGGCGTTGGCGCGGCCCTCGCCGTTGGTCACCTGGATGACGTGGCCGGCGCCCTCGTACGGGTTGAAGACGATTTGCTTCTTCTGTGTCGGGTCGGCCTGGTTGACCGCGCTGTAGTGGTTCCACGTCGAGCGGATGTAGCCGAACCAGGCACCCGACGGCACGGTGACGCCGGCGTCCGGTTTGAACTGCATCCCGACGTTGACGACGATCGAATCTGGAGTGATCTGCCAGCTGTACGCGCCGCGAATGCCGAAGGTGTTGCCGCCGACCTGCTCACCCTGGCTGACCTTGACGCTCTTGCCGGCCACGCCGTCGAGCACCCGGATCAGCCGGGCCGACGATGCGCTGTGCGCGGCCTGCCGGAGCTTTTCCCGGTCGCCCGGCTTCAGTTTGCTCACGGTGGCGACAACCGCGGTGTCGTCGAGGCCGGTGAGGAATCCGATGCCCTTCGACCAGTCGCCGGCGCTGACGTTCTTCTGGAACTCGGTGTCGTCCACGGTGCCGGTCGGGTCGCGCTGAACGCTGCGGTTTTCCCGTATCAACTGGACAACGGCCGCGTTGCCAGCCGACCGCTGCAGGCCGACCACCTGGTCGGTGAGCCCACCGCTGCGAGAGCGGGCCGGTGCTGCGCGGTGTCCGCCACCCGGCTCCAAGGCGCGCTCGTCCGGAATGCGCACCGTTGAACCTCCGCCGCCGGGGACCTGTGCTGCCCAGGCTATCGCCGCGCCGGAGATCGCGAAGTGCCTGGAAGACCAGCCTTTAGGGCAGCCGCTGACAGGGGTGGCCTTATGAACGGCTGAAAGTGCAGGCGTACGCCCGAAGGCCGCCATTACGCTGCCCCGCATGTCCACGAACGAGCAGACCCCGAGGGTCATTTTTGCAAGCCATGGGCAGCAGGCGGTGGCGGTGTCGCAGGACCTTCGTACGGTCGTGACGACCGACGACAACCTGGTCGCCGTCTATGACGCTTCGACGCGCGCTGCGGCACAGTTTCGAGACCGAGTTTCCAGAAGACATCAACAAAGTGCTCATTCATCCGGACGGGCGCCGGTTGCTGACCGGGCGCGGATACGACGGCGCGGTCGTGCGCATCCACGACCTGGAAAGCGGCACCGAGCTGGACCACTTCGGCATCAACGACGACACTCTGGGTTTCTTTCTGTTGCCGGATAGTCGTCGTGTGCTCACCGGCTATTGTCAGCTCGATATGTGGGACCTTGACAACGGATTGCTGGGGCCGTTGTGGACTCAAGACGACTGCGCGAGTTGCCTGGAGCCGATGCTGCACCCGAACGGCGAGTGGATCATCAACCGGGACGACGATCGGATCGCCTATTTCTCGGTGGCTGATGGATCGCTCGTACGGGAGCTCAAGGTTGCCCACGACGACCCGGGCATGCTGGAGGAGGTCGATCACGGCGCGTTGTTGCTTCCGGATGCTCGGCGGGCCGTTTTCGCGGTGGGCAATGGAGTGCCCGGTTCTAGAGGTTTTCGATATCGAGACTGGAGAGCGGTTCTCGCCGTTGGAAGGTCATGCCGGTCAGGTGCAGGCTTTGGCTTTGTCGCCCGATGGTGACAGGTTCGCTTCGGTGGCTGACGACGGTTTCGTACGAGTGTGGGACAGCATTTCGCTGGAATGCGTCTGGACGGCAAAAGCCCATGAAGGCAAGGCCGCTGATGTGACGTTCTGCGGTAACGAGGCGGTCATCACCGTCGGCGCGGACGGCGATGGCCGGCTGTGGGACGTGGTCTAGGTGTCGAGCCCGAGGGTCACTTTTGAGGGACATGGGCGACAGGCGGTCGCGGTGTCGCCGGATCTTCGTACGGTCGTCACGACTGATTACAGTTTGTTCGCCGTCTATGATGTTGCGACTGGGGAGTTGCTGCGCAGTTTCGAGACTGAATACACCGAAGACTGCAACCAGTTACTCATTCATCCGGACGGTCGACGGTTGCTGAGCGGGAATGGTTCTTTTGGCGCGGTCGTACGGGTGCACGATCTGGAAAGCGGCGTCGAGGAGGCCGCTTTCGGAATCTCCGATGACACCCTGTATTTCCTTCTGCTGCCGGATAATCGCCGCATCCTCACCGCGTACCTTCAGCTCGACCTGTGGGATCTCGACGGTGAGCTGACGGAGCCGTTGTGGACCCAGGACAAAGAACCGGGTGGGTCGCCGTCCGTGCTGCATCCCAACGGGGAGTGGATCATTAGCCGCTGTGGGGAGCGGCTGATGTATTTCTCGGTTGCCGATGGATCGCTCGTACGCGAAATCAAACTCGCTCACGATGACCCGGAAATGCTGGCGGAAGCCGATAGTGCTGGTTTGATTCTCCCGGACGGTCGGCGGGTCATTTTCGCGATAGACAATGGAATTACGGCGATGGACGTCTTCGACACGGAAACCGGTGAGCGGCTCCCGCCGCTGCAAGGCCACACCGGCCAGGTGCTGGGGCTGGCTTTGTCGCCCAGTGGTGACAGGTTTGCCTCGGTGGCCGCCGATGGTTTCGTACGGGTGTGGGACAGCACTTCGCTGGAATGCATCTGGACAGTAAAAGCCCATGAAGGTAAAGCGGCTGACGTGACATTCTGCGGTGACAACGCGGTCATCACCGTCGGCGCGGACGGCGATGGCCGGCTCTGGGACCTCGACTAACGTTCACATCCAGCCGCGAGACCGGCGCACGTAGACGATTTTCACGGCCTGCACGGTGAGGACGTACGAGAGCAGAATGAGCGGCAGCCAGCCGAAATACGCGGTTGGTAGGGCGCCCATGTGCAGCGCGCCGGCCAGCGGGGACAGCGGGATGAGCAGGCCGGTCAGCAGCACGATGGACGCGGCCGCCAGCACCGGGCCGGACGGGCGGTGGGCACGCAGGTTGGTCGCGCGGGTACGCAGAACGAGGACGACCAGCACCTGCGACGCGAGGCTTTCCAGGAACCACCCCGCCTGGAAAGCCGGCGTAGTGGTGCCGAGCACCCACGCCAACACCCCGAAGGTCGCCACGTCGAACAGCGAGCTAACCGGCCCGAACACCAGCATGAAACGGGCCAGTCCGGCGGCGTCCCACCGCCGCGGCGCGCGCAGGTAGCTCTCGTCGACGCGGTCCCACGGCAGTGCCAGTTGCGCCGTGTCGTAGAGCAGGTTCTGCACCACGAGCTGAATGGGCAACATGGGCAGGAAAGGCAGAAAGACACTGGCAACCAGCAGGCTCAGCACGTTCCCGAAGTTGGAGCTGGCGGTCGCGTGGACGTATTTGAGCGTGTTGCCGAGCGTACGGCGGCCTTCGGTGACACCGGCGGCGAGGACGCTCAGGTCGCGCTGGGCGAGGATCACGTCGGCGGCATCCTTGGCCGCGTCGGTCGCGGTGGTCACCGAGATGCCGACATCGGCCGTACGCAGGGCAGCGGTGTCGTTGACGCCGTCGCCGATGAACCCCACGGTGTGGCTGGCTTCGCGCAGAGCGGCGACGACCCGCGCTTTTTGGGGCGGGGTAAGGCGAGCGAAGACGCTGGCGCCGGTCACCAGCGCCGGCAGCTCGGCGTCGGTGGTTGCCTCGACCCGGTCTCCGAGCACCACCTCACCGGGATCCAGGCCGACCTGCTCGCAGACCTGGGCGGCCGCGTACGGGTTGTCGCCGGTGAGCATCTTGACCGCGACGCCGTGCTCCCGGAGGGTGGCCACCGCGGCCGCGGCGCCGGGTGCGATCGGGTCGACGAACCCGAGGAAGCCGCGCAGCGTCAGGTCGCGTTCGTCGCGGGCGGTGTAGTGCTCGAGTCGCGCCGGGACGTGCCCAGTGGCGATAGCCAGCAGTCGTACGCTGCGCTTCTCGAATCCGGTGGCCAGTTCAGTGAGCGCGTGTCGGCGCTCGTCGGTCAGATTGCCGTTCGGCTCGGCCGTACAACGAGCCAGCACCTCGTCCGGAGCGCCTTTGGTGATGAGCAGGTGCTCATCGCGACTTCGCTGGACAACGATGGTCGAGCGGCGTCGGACGTGGTCGAAGGGCACTTCGTCGACCTTGCGGTAGAGCGCGTCGGGGACCGCCCCGGACCGGGCCGCGATCGCCTCGTCCAGCCGGTTGTCCGCGACATCCTGGAAATGGCAGGCCAGCCCGGCGTAGTCGACGACCTCCTCATCGGCCTGCCCGGCGGTGTCGAAGCCTTGGACGTACGCGATGCGGTCCTCGGTCAGCGTGCCCGTCTTGTCCACGCACAGCACGTCCATTGCGCCGAGGTCCTGGATCGCACCGAGCCGCTTCACGATCACCTGCCGATGCGCCAGCAACACCGCGCCACGGGCCAGGTTGCTGGTGACGATCACCGGCAGCATCTCCGGGGTCAGCCCGACCGCGACCGCCACCGCGAACAGCAGCGCCTGCGCCCAGTTCGCCGTCACGATCCCGTTCACCACCAGCACAAACGGCGCCAGTACGAACATGAATCTGAGCAGCGTCCAGCCGACCGCTCGGACGCCCCGGTCGAAACTCGACTCGCGGGCGGTGCTCCGGGGCGTACGCGCCATCGCACCGAACCGGGTGCGCGGCCCGGTCGCGATCACCAGCCCGGTGCCGGTGCCGCCGACCACCGACGTGCCGGCGAAGCAGACCGACGACGTGTCGTCTGGGGCGTCCTTATGGACCGGAAGCGTCTCGCCGGACAGGGCCGACTGGTCCACCAGCAGGTTCGTCGCCGACAGCAGCCGTACGTCCGCTGGTACGAGATCGCCAGGCATCAGCTTGACGACATCTCCGGGAACCACGTCGTCGAACGGCACCTCCCGGTCCATCGGACGGGCGTCGGCAGTGGCCCGCCGGCGTACCGTCGCGGTCGTGGTCACGCTGTCCTTCAGGCCCCGCACCGCACGCTCCGACCGGGCCTGTTGCCACCACCGCAGCGCCACGCTCAGCGACACCATCACCGCGACCGTGATCGCACCACGCAGGTCGCCCAGCAGCGCGAACACCGCCCCCGAGGCCAGCTAGCAGCCCAACGAACGGGCTGGCCAGCGCTGAGCGGGCACGCATGGGGACCGAAGGTGCCAGGTCCGCGTCGAGGGTGTTCTCGCCGTACGCGTGCAGTCGCTCGGTGGCCTCGGTCTCGGTCAGGCCCCGGAGCGAGCTGGCGGAGTGGCCGAAGAGCGGTACAACGCGGGTCACGGCATGGTCCTCACGGTGAAGAGCCTACGGACCCGTTCGCACCGTGACAGTTAGACACTTGCGCAAGCGTTGCCGCTGCTTCACTCTTGTCGTACGAACCGCAGAAAGGACGGCTGTGCCCGCACCCACCGGCGACCATCCACCCCTGCCCGCCGACACCCTGCAGGATGCGGCGGCCATCTTCGGCATGCTCGCGGCCACTGCCCGGACGCACATCATCTGGCTTCTCGCCGACGGCGAGAAGGACGTTGGTACGCTTGCCGCCGAGATCGGCCAGACGGTCGCCACCACCAGCCAACACCTGGCCAAACTCAAGCTCGCCGGCCTGGTCGGGGCCCGCCGAAATGGCCGTCACCAGCATTACTTCGTCGACAACCCGCATCTGGTCGATATCGTGGAACGCGCGGTCGCGAGCCAGTCCGCCACTCCGGTGAAACGTCGCCGATCCGCTGTCTGAGCTGTCCCGAAGGTGAGTGCGCGTGCTGGATAACCTGGACCTGACGAAGATCATCCTGCTGCTGGTGGTGGTGGCGATGCTGGTGGTCGGCCCGCAGCGGTTGCCGGGGCTGATCCAGAGCGCGGCGCGGATGCTGCGCACCATGCGTGAGATGGCTCAGGGCGCGACCCAGCAGCTGCAGAACGAGCTGGGCACGGACCTGGACGTGAGCGACCTGAATCCGCGCACGTTCGTCCGCAAACACCTGCTGTCCGATGTCGACCAACAGGCTTTGCTGGGGCCGTTGAAGGACGCTTTCAGCGAGGTCAACGAGGCAACGGCGACGGTCAGTGCCGAGCTGGACCTGACCAAGACCCTGCCGCCCACGAAGACTGTGCCGCTTACGAAGACTGTGCCGCTCACGAAGGCGGCCATTGACCCGGAAAGCACCTGACAAGTCCCAAGCCGGGTTCAGGTAATAGTCAAACACTTGCGCAATCAACGTGGCATGAGTCAGGCTGCCTGAAGTGATTCGGTTCCTGAGCCCGTGGTGGCTGCTCCTGGTCCTGCCGGTTCTCGCGACGGCCGGTGCGTACGTGTGGACGCAGCTGCGGGGCAAGGTGGCCGGGGTGCGGTTCAGCAACGTGGACCTGCTGACCAGACTGGTGCCCAAGACACCTGGCTGGCGGCGCCACCTGACGGCGACCCGCGTTTTTTTGTTGGTGTTGCTGGCGATGGCCACCGGGATGGCGAAGCCGTCGGTGGACGTGAAGGTGCCGTTGGAGCGGGCCACGATCATGCTGGCGATTGACGTTTCGCTGTCGATGAAGGCAACCGACGTCACCCCGAACCGGATCGTCGCGGCCCAGCAGGCGGCGAAACTGTTCGTGAAGGAGCTGCCGGCCAACTACAACCTCGGGCTGGTCGCGTTCGCGAAGACCGCCGAGGTGAAGGTGTCGCCGGGAAAGGACCGCGGTGTGGTGCTCGCCGCGATCGACGCGCTGCAGCTGCAGGAGTCAACGGCCATCGGCGAGGCGATTTTCACGTGTCTGGACGCGATAGCGAGTGTCCCGGCCGACGGCGCCTCGGGGGCGCCGCCGGCTCGGATCGTGTTGATGTCGGACGGATACACCACCTACGGACGGCCGAACGCCCAAGCCGCGGCGGCCGCGAAGAAAGCCCGCGTGCCCGTGTCGACGATCGCTTTCGGCACTCTGGACGGCACAGTTGAGCTCTCCGGGCAGCAAGTCTCGGTGCCGGTCGACCGCGACGCGTTGCAGAAGGTCGCTACCCAAACCGATGGCCGCTATTACGAGGCCGCCAGCAGCGACGCCTTGAAAAGCGCCTACGCCGATCTGGGCAGCTCGGTCGGCTACCACACACCGAATCCCAGGAAGTCACCCAGTGGTACGCAGGTTTGGCTCTGTTGTGTGGATTCGCGGCCGCCGCGATGAGCCTGATGTGGGCGCCGCGGCTGCCGTAGGGTCATCCGATGGCGAGCTGCACGATGCGTACGACCACCAGTGCCACCGCGATCAGGAGATAGCCGCGCAGCACCGCGAGACCGAGCCGCCGCCCGGTCGAGGGCTCCGGGCGATCCAGCTGTGCCAGCGGCGGCATCCGCCAGGTGCTCCGGCTCGTACGATCGATCGCCGCACGAGCGCGCCGGCGAAACAGCGACACCGCACCAATCGCCAATCCCGCCAACGAGCCACCGATCAGAATGCCCAGGATCTGGCCGCTGGTGATGGACGGAAAGAGCACGCTCGCGGTTAGTACGACCGAAAGCATCACCAAGACCGCGATCACCAAAGTGGTGAAAATATTCAGCTTGCGGCCGTTCACCCAAGGCCCCAGGACGGCTTTGTCGTTGCACAGCAGCAGCAGAAGGAACACCGACGCGGACGGCAGCAGCACCCCGGCCAGTGTTTGCACGCCCTCGGTCAGCAGTCCCAGCGGGCTGCCCGGAATCACCACGATCGCCGCCGCGATCGCCATCAGCAGCCCGAAAACCGCGTAGAAGCCCTTGGCCTCGGTCGGCCGGCGATGCAGGGAGTGTTTCATGCCGGTCACGTCCGCCACCGCGTAAGAGGTCGAAAGACCGACCGCGGCGGCACCGATAATCGAGGCGTCGATCAGGGCGATCGCGAACAGCACTCCGGCCGTACGGGAGACGTAATGTCCGAGTCCGGTCGCGACCGCGCCGGCGTCGGTGAAGTTCCCGAATTCCCGGTGACCGGCGAAAACCGCCGCGCTGAACGCCATCATCGCGACCCCGCCAACGATCACCACGACGATGCCGATCCACAGGTCGGCCTTCTCGTACCGGATGAACCGCGGCGTGATCCGCTTGTCGATCACGTACGACTGCTGGAAAAACAGCTGCCAGGGCGCCACGGTCGTACCGACGATGGCGATGATCAGCAGCATCACCGTGGACAGTTCGGCGCCACCGGGCAGTCCGGGCAGCACGAAGTCGCGGGCGATCTGGCCGACCGGCGGGTGCGCCATCAGCACAATCGGCACCAGCAACAGGCTGCCGGCCACCAGCACCAGGCAAGCTCGTTCGAACCGGCGGAACGAGCCGGTGCTGACCGCGGCCATGATCACCAGTGCCGCGACAATCACTCCCGGCACGGTCGGGATTCCCAGGTATGACAAGCCAAGGCTGATGCCGATGAATTCGGTGACGATGGTCAACGCGTTCAGCGCAAAGAGGTCGATCACGCTGAACGCGCCCCAGAACTTCCCGAACCGCTCCAAAATCAGCCGCGCGTGCCCCACCCCGGTGACCGCGCCGAGTCGCAGCACCATTTCCTGGTTGACGTACAAAACCGGGATCAGCAACAGCAAAGTCCACAACAGTCGGGTGCCGTAGTTCTGGCCGGCCTGCGTGTACGTGCCGAACGCGCCGGCATCGTTGTCGCCGACCATCACGATCAGCCCGGGGCCGACGATCGCTATCAGCGTCTTGAATTTCGCCGCGATCGTACGACGAGGTGCGTCGTCGTCCTGCCGGATGGTGCCGAACGCGCCGCGAATATCGCCGGTGTGCGCGGTGTCCAGCACCGCAGGTGCGGTTTTGGTCAAAGCCGTCTTGGTCAAAGTGGTGTTGGACATGGCGAAACCTGCCTCACGGCATGGCGATGCGACCCTCGCCCAGTGATGGGCGCGGGTTAGCAACGCAAAAGGAAAAGTTCAGATCAGCAAGGGAAAAGACGCGATGGCAGGGCCGTACTATGTCCGTCGTCGGAACTCACGTCGACCCACCTCCTCGCGCTCGCGTCCTGCTACGAAAACCGCATGGCCGCAGATGCCGCCGGGCCCAAGAGTGCACCCCAGTGACCCCAACTGTCAACTACTTGCGCAAGTGAGCCACCCCACCTGGGGAGGCGCTGTTTGGCCCGGTGTCTGTTGGGTGACCGGCTCACGCCTGTGGCCGGTGTGATGGATGGGGCGTCTTTTCTCTTGATCATGGGATAATCCCGCACTTTGAACGCGCGCGCTCTATGTTTCGTTGGGGTTATTGTGAAAGTATGCAATTCCTGATCACCCGTACGCGACCAAAAATGTCGCGGTTGCCGACCGGTAGAATTAATCGTCATCGCCGCACCGTGGCGATGAACTCAATGCTCCATAGACCTTGGAGGGTGACCCGGACGA
>NZ_WOTO01000056.1 GCF_010993775.1 Fodinicola feengrottensis
CGAGCGACGCGTTCCGGACGGATCGCCGTCACCTTCACCGCGACTTCGGACCTGTACAACCTTGGAGTTTCGGCGATACTGCCACCAAACTGACGCTGTCGGCGGCGGCGGCGATCGCCGCCGCGCCACGGTTGGAGCTGCTGGCTCCGCCGATTCTGACGACCGTGGTCTTCCGATATCGGGCGAAGTCCGATGTGGACAAGGTCAATGCGGCCCTGCGGCGACAGTTGATCGTGGACGGGACGGCCGTGGTTGGCCGGACCGAGCGTGCCGGCGAGACCTGGCTGAAGCTGACACTGCTGAATCCGTACGCCACCCGCACCGACCTCGACCGGGTGCTGGACGCCGTCGTCGCGGCCGGCGAAGCGCAGGAGAACAAATGACAGACCGGCTGGATGACGCCGATCCGGCGGCGGTTGCCGAGTTCGCCGCGATGGAGAACCTTCTTCGTTGTTGGATAAGGGAAACAAACGTGCCGCGGCCAGATGGCGACCGATTGTGTTGTCGCTGAAGTCTTCTGGGATCACGCTCGAGGCAGTGGTCACGCACTGGTCGGCGGCCGGGTGGCACCGGTTCGGCGAGGTTTTGGTGGCCGGGCACGGTCCGGCTGATCTCGCGACGGTCGCGGCGCTGATCGCTCGCGAGGCTGGCTTTGGCTCGGGAGAGTCGGTGTCCGGCGCCGATCTGGTCGCCCGGATCCTGGATTCGGCCCGTCGTACGGCCGAATTCGTCGCCGGCCGGCGGGCCGAACCGCGAGATCCGGAGGGCACCACACCCTTCCTTTCCGGTGAGCAGGCGCTGATTCTCGGCCACCCGTTGCACCCGACGCCCAAGAGTCGGGACGGCATGCGCGACGCGGAGGCGCGGGCGTACGCGCCGGAGCTGCGTGGATCTTTTGCGCTGCACTGGTTCGCGGCGGCGCAGGAGATTGTCAGTTCTGACTCGTCCGCCCCGATGATGTCCACATTGGATGGTCCAGCGGTGCCCACCGGCATGTCGCGGTGCCGGCGCATCCCTGGCAGGCGGCCGATCTGGTCGGCCGGCCGGCAGTGGTCGAGGCTCTGCGCAAGGGAACCCTCATCGATCTCGGGCCGGCTGGAGCGCCCTGGTTTCCCACCTCCTCGCTTCGTACGATCTATCGACCGGACGCGCCGGTGATGCTGAAACTCTCGCTGGGATTGCGGATCACCAACTCCCGCCGGGAAAACCTGCGCAAGGAGCTGGTCCGCGGCGCCGAGGTGAGTCGACTGCTTGACGCCGGCATCGGCGCGTCCATCCAGTCGAGGTATCCCTGCTTTGACATCCTCCGGGATCCCGCCTGGCTCGCGGTCGACGAACCCATTCACGGGCTGGATGTGGTGCTGCGCGCCAATCCGTTTGGCGCGGATGACGAGTTTCGTTGCGTGGCAGGGCTGGTGGCCGCTCGGCCGGGGATCGGCCCGTCCCGCCTGGCGACGCTGATCGGCAGTCTCAGCCAGCGCCTTTCCCGTACACCCGGCGATCTTTCAGTGGAGTGGTTCCAGCGCTACTACCTGGCGGTGATCGAGCCGGTGCTCTGGTTGTGCGGTGCCCATGGCATCGCATTGGAAGCCCACCACCAGAACACCCTCGTGCAGCTCGACGATCAGGGGTGGCCGGTGGGCGGCCGTTATCGGGGACAACCAAGGCTATTACTTCATGGCTTCACGGATCGGCGAGCTGGACCGGCTGGTGGCTGGCGCCGGGCAGGAGTCGGACACCACCGTGCCCGACGAGGTGGCCGATGAGCGGTTGGGCTATTACCTGGGGATCAACAACATTCTCGGTCTGATCGGTGGCTTCGGATCCGCCGGCCTGGTGGCGGAGACCGAACTTTTCCATGCGTTGAGGGGCGGACTTGCCGCGACGCGAGAGGCGATGACGGTGGCTGGACTGCGCGTGCCGGCCATGGTGGACACCTTCCTGACCTCGCCCACCCTGCGATGCAAGGCAAATCTGCTGACCAGGGTGCACGGGATGGACGAGTTGGTCGGGCCGGTGGCTACCCAGTCGGTCTACGTGACGATCCCGAATCCGCTGCGGTCATGAGCGCGGACGACTTCCAGCTCCGGGAAATCACCGAGGCGGATACCGATTTGTTGGTGGGGTGGATGAACGACCCGGAGGTGGACCGGTTCTGGGAGCTGGCCGGGCCGCCTGAGCGAACGGTCGCGCACCTCGCCACGCAGGTGGCGCTGGGACACACCACCTCCTACATCGGGGAAATTGCTGGCGAACCGATGAGCTATTGGGAGCTCTACCGGGCCGACCAGGATCGGCTCGGCCAGTTTTACCCGGCTCTCCCGCACGATGGCGGCATCCATTTGTTGTTGGGGCCGGCCACGGCTCGCGGCCGTGGCCTGGCCGCCGTCCTGATCGGCGCGGTCGCCGATCGGATGTTCGCCGGCGACGCCGAGATGTCCCGGATCGTGGCCGAGCCGGACGTGCGGAACGTCCGGTCCATCCGCGCCTTCGAGCGGGCCGGTTTCAGTCGTACGACGGACATTGTCCTTCCCGAGAAGCGCGCCGCGCTGATGGTGCGCGAGAGGTGATCTGAGTGAACAGCGAACCGTACGATCTGATCGGCGTCGGGATCGGGCCGTTCAATCTGTCCCTGGCGGCGTTGGCCGATCCGGTGCCGGGGCTGCGAGCCCTTTTCCTGGACGCGAAACCGGAGTTTTCCTGGCATCCGGGGATGTTGCTCCCCGGCACCCAGCTGCAGGTGCCGTTCCTGGCGGACCTGGTGACCCTCGCGGATCCCACCAGCCGCTGGTCCTTTCTCAACTACCTGCGTGAGCATGACCGGCTTTTCCCGTTCTATTTCAGCGAAAGGTTCCACGCACCGCGGCGCGAATACGATCATTACTGTCGATGGGTCAGCCGGGAGTTGGCGGGCTGCCGGTTCGGCGCCGAGGTTGGCGCGGTTCGTCGGTCCGGCGACTTCTTCGAGGTGACCTACCGAGAAGCCGAGCGGAACCACACCGTGTTGGCCCGCAATGTGGTGCTGGGCGTGGGAACCGAGCCGGTGCTGCCGGCCGCGTTGGCTGCTCTGGACAGTGATCGAGTGGTGCATTCGGCCAGCTATCTCGGCCGCCGGGACTCCATCGCGGGCCTGTCGGACGTGACCGTGGTGGGTGCCGGGCAGTCTGGCGCGGAAGTTTTCCTGGATCTGCTGCGGGATGCGCCCGAACACGGCCGCCGGGTCCGCTGGATCACCCAGACCCCGTTCGCGCCGATGGAGTATTCCAAGCTCGGACTGGAGCATTTCACCCCGGCCTACACCGACTATTTCCGCCGGCTACCCGCACCCGTACGAGACGCGCTGGTACCTGAGCAATGGCAGCTCTACAAAGCGATCAGTGCTGAGACGATCGCGGAGATTTTCGATGTGCTCTACGAACAAGGCATCGGCGGCGAATGGCCGGAAGCAGTGCTGCTGCCTGGCGTCACAGTGAACGCGGCCGCCGACACCGGCGGACAGTTGGACCTGACGTGCCGGCATGTCGAGCAAGGTCGCGAATTCGGCGTACGGACCGCGGCGGTGGTCGCGGCGACCGGTTACGCGGCTCGGCAACCGGATTTTCTGACACCGATCTCCGGCGGCGTCGCCTGGGACCAACAGGGTCGCTACCAAATCGACGAGAACTATCGAGTGTCCTTTGTGGACGACTGGCCGGCCGGCTTGTACGTACAGAACGCGGAGTTGCACACTCACGGCGTCGGCGCGCCAGACCTGGGCCTTGGCGCGCATCGGGCCGCGATGATCCTGAACGCGATCGCCGGGAAGGCCGCCTACCGGCTGCCGGCCCGTACGTCATTCACCACTTTCGGTGCCCCGGCACCGCAGCCGGACTCGGAGGCGCCCCGTGTCGCTGTACCTGCCCGATGAGCTGACCGCCGACCGCTGGCAGGACGCGTCCCGCCGGATGTTGGCCAAGGCACTGGCCGAATTCAGCTATGAGGAACTGCTCGTCCCGTCGTCGCTGCCGGGCGGGATCGGTACGCCGTCGAACTTTCCGAGCGGCTGTCGTACGTCTTTACCGCCCACCGTGGTGCGTACGACTCGTGGCATGTCGACGCGGAGACGATTGTCCGCCGAGAGGATGGAATCGACGCGCCCGCCGACGACGCACTGCGGTTCATTTTTGATGCCGGACCGGCGATCGGACTCAGCGGCGACACCACCGGGCATCTCATCCGGGAACTGTCGGCCACCCTCAGCGCTGACACTCGGTTGGCCGGATCCGCGCTGCCAGTGGAAAAGCTCGCTGACCTGCCGTACGCAGAGGTGGAAGGCTATCAGACCGGCCACCCCTGGATCGTGCCGAACAAAGGGCGGCTCGGGTTCTCGGCCACCGACGCGGCGACCTTCCCACCCGAAGCACGCAAACTCTTACGCCTGCCGTGGATCGCTGTGCACCGGGACCTCGCGACCTACCAGTTCACCGGGGATCTGACCGAGCAGCGGCTTTCGAAAAACCGAGCTGGATTCCGACGCTCGCGCGAGATTTGTGGCCGTCCTGACCAAACGCGGCCTCGACCCGGCCGACTATCTGTGGCTGCCGGTGCATCCGTGGCAGTGGGACGACACGATCCTGCCGCTGTTCGCCGCCGACGTGGCCGCTGGTCGGATCGTCCCGTTGGGCGATGGGCCGGACGATTTCCGGGCGCAGCAGTCGATTCGTACGTTCAGCAACGTCACCTCGCCGAGTCGGCACCACGTGAAGCTGCCGCTGTCGGTGCTGAACACGCTGGTGTGGCGCGGCCTGCCGACCGAGCGAACGGTGGCCGCGCCGGCGGTGACCGAGTGGGTGCTGGGGCTGCGCGATCAGGATGAATTCCTCAGCGATGAGGCGCGTCCGGTGCTGCTTGGCGAGGTGGCGTCGGTGACCGTACGCCATGACCTGCTGGAAAGCGTTCCGGGCGTGCCCTACCAGTATTTGGAGCTGTTGGGCGCGATTTGGCGGCAGCCACTGACGACCGAACAGCTGGATGCGGACGAGCATGCGCGTACGCTCGCCGCCCTGCTCTATGTCGACCCGGAGGGCCGTTCGCTGGTCGGTGAACTCGTTTCACGCTCCGGCTTGACGTCAAAGGAATGGCTGGCGCGGCTCGTACACGCGATGTTGCCGCCGCTGCTGCACTTTCTCTACCGCTATGGTGTGGTCTTCTCGCCGCACGGCGAAAACGCGATCGTGGTCTTCGACGAGCACGAGGTGCCGACCCGGCTCGCCGTCAAGGACTTCGTCGACGATGTCAACGTCAGCGCCGCGCCGCTGCCGGAGCTCGCCGACATGCCGGCGCCGGTGGATACGATCCTGCTGCAGGAGCAGCCGGACTTTCTTTGTCAGTTCATCCATTCGGGGCTGTTCGTCGGGCATTTCCGCTATCTGGTCGAGGTGATGGACCTCTCTCAGGATGACTTCTGGTCGGTTGTACGTGCGGAGATCCTCGCCTATCAGCGGCGTTTTCCCGAACTGGCCGAGCGTTTCGCGCTTTTCGACCTGTTGACCGACCGGATCGAGCGACTTTGCCTGAACCGCAACCGATTGTTGCTGGACGGCTATCGAGATCGCCCGGAGCGTCCGCACGCGGCTGTGCATGGCACGGTCCCCAACCCGTTGGCGCGGTGAGACGATGGTCTGGGAACCGGAGCTGGCCGAACGAGCCCGGCGGGCCGAACTGGCCGCCCAGCTGGGTGGCCCGGAGAAGGTGGCCCGGCAGCGGGCCGCCGGCCGGCTGACCGTACGGGAACGGATCGACGGCCTGTTGGATCCTGGTTCTTTCCGGGAAATCGGCGGTCTGGCCGGCCGTGGCACGTACGATGAGAATGGCGAACTCACGGATTTCTCGCCGGTGAATCTGGTCGTCGGCACTGGGCGGATCGATGGTCGCAAAATCGTCGTACGCGCCGACGATTTCACTGTGCGAGGTGGATCGGCGGACGCCGGAAACCTCGCCAAGACCGCATATCCAGAGCAGTTGGCACACGAAATGCGGCACCCGCTGGTCCGGCTGATCGAGGGCAGCGGCGGCGGTGGCAGCGTCAAGATGCTGGAGGATCACGGGTTCACATACGTGCCGGTGAACCCCGGCTGGGACCATGTGGTCGCCAATCTTTCCACCGTGCCGGTGGTTTCGGCCTGCGTCGGGCCGGTCGCGGGCCTGGGTGCCGCGCTCGCGGTCACCTCGCATCTGACGCTCCTGGTGGACAAAACGGCACAACTTTTCGTTGCTGGTCCACCGGTCGTGCGATATGCGACCGGAGAGGATGTCACCAAAGAGGAGTTGGGCGGCGCGTCCATTCATCGGCGCAGTGGTGCCGTCGATCTGGTGGTGAGCAGCGAGATCGCTGCTTTCGCCGCCGTACGAGCGTTTCTCTCGTACCTGCCGACAAGCGTTTACCACCTCCCACCAGTGATCGAAGGCACTGACGATCCCGATCGGCGAGAAGAGAGCCTGGTGTCGCTGGTGCCACGCGATCGCCGCCAGCCGTACAAAATCGCGCCGCTGCTCGACGCGGTTTTCGATGCCGGCTCGGTGTTCCGGTACGCGGGTTTCGGCGGCTCGTTGGTGACAGCGCTGGCCCGACTGGACGGGCATCCGGTGGGTGTGGTGGCCACCGATCCGTACAAAGGCGCGACTTTGACCGCCCAGGGCGCGGCGGACGCTCTCACCCGGCTGGCCGATCTCTGCGAGACTTTCCACCTACCGCTGGTATCGCTGACCGACCAGTCCGGCATGGTGATTGGTACGGCCGGCGAACGGTCCGCCGCGATCCGCCACGGCGCCCGCGCGGTTGCCGCCATTTACCAGGCAAAAGTGCCGATGGCCGAGGTTATTGTGCGGCGAGTGTTCGGGGTCGGCGGTGCGGGTCAGGTCAATCGGCACCGGCTGGTCCGGCGATGGGCCTGGCCGTCCGGCGACTGGGGTTCGCTGCCGGTCGAAGGCGGCCTGGAAGCGGCCTACCGAGCGGCGGAGTTGGAGGCAGCGCCGGACCGCGCTGCCGAGCGGGCCCGCATTCTGGAAAGGCTCGACGCGGTGCGTTCGCCGTTCCGTACGGCCGAACGTTTCGGCGTCGAGGACATCATCGATCCGGCCCGAACTCGCGGCCTGCTCTGTGACTGGGTCCACGACGCGTACGACCTGTTGCCGCCGCTCATCGGGCCGCCCGCATTCGCCCCAGACCATAGAAACCAGGCCATGGAAACCAGGCCATGGAAACCAGGCCATGGAAACCAGGCCATGGAAACCAGGCCATGGAAACCAGGCCATGGAAACCAGGCCATGGAAACCAGGCCATGGAAACCAGACCATAGAAACACAGAAAGCCGACTCAGCGGCGGAGAGTGTAGATGGTGGTGTCGGCATTGCAGGGGCTGGGAGCGTTCACCTCGACTCGCAGGTTGCCGGTGACCGTGTCGTAGTCGACGCCTTCGACGGTGTATGCGCCGACGCAGCTGCTGCGCAACGGAAGCTGCGCCAGCCAGGTCACGTGCGCGGTCACATCCTTGCCATCCAAGCGATGGGCGAGATCGATCTGCAGCAACGGCTTGCTGGTCGGGTAAAGATCGTTGTTCGAGTCGTCCGAGGCGCAGATCAGCCTGGTGGCGCTGACAAAGTCGCAGCCCTGTGGGTTGCGGACCAGCTGCTCGAGCAGCACCCGGCCGGCCAGCGGCAGGTTGCCGCCGGTGCGCGGGAGAACTGGATTCAGCAGTGGTGCGGGGAAAACCAACAGCCGGGTGACCGGGGCGAGTTCGCTGGAAACCAGCCACTGTCCGTCCGGGGAGACGGTTGTGTACGCGTTGGCGTTGGCAGTCGTTTCGCCGTCGCCCAGCTGGTGCACGTACTCGTACCGCTGACCGCCAGGTGTCGTGACCAGCATCATTTTCTTCGTCACCGTGCCGACGGTTTGCTGGTAAGGATCGAAAACATAGCCGCGGAACGAGTCCGGATCACCGATGTGACCCCAGCCTGGGCCTGCAGGTCGGCCGGAATGGTGGCCCCGGCCGTGTAGTAGATCCGCAGTGGCTGGCCGGGCGTACGAACGGTCGCGACACCTTCGCCGGCGATCGAGCCGCTCACAGTGGTCTGGTCGACGACTCGCCAAGCGTGCGGATGAACGGTGTTCGCGGTCACCGCGGGAGCCGTAAAGCCGGTGAGAGCGGCGCCCAGCGTCACCGCCAGAATGCCGAGGCGGACACGGTCACGGATCATGTGGTGCCTCCTGGAAGCGGATGCAAGCGACCCTAGGAGGCTGGCTCTTCTGCCGTCAATCCCCTTCTAAGAAGCCAAAAAATGGTTCATAGATGTGAACGCCAAAAGGCCGTCTCCGGCGCGTGGGGCGGGTCGGAGACGGCCGGGAAAGGGCCGCAAGTGGCCAGCGGGAAATCAGCCGATCGTGGTGGTGGTCAGGGTCGGGTTGGGGTCCGGGTAGCACTTGGCCGGCGCGCTGATCGGAATTCCGAGCGGGCCGTTGACATTCGCGGTCACGGTCAGGCCCGGGTCGTCCAGCTGGTGTGCCGCCGAGCTGGCTGGTGATGGTGCCGGAGCCGCCGGCGGTGAGGTTGAGGGTGATGGTGGGCAGCTCGAAAGTGGAGCCGCCGTTCACCGGGCCGGGCACGCTGAGCACGACATTACTGCCGCTGAGAGCGACGGTCGGGGTCGAGTTCAACCCGGAGCCGCCGACCAGGGTTGCCGACACGAACGTCGCATTCGCCGGCACCGGAATGTTCAGTGAAAGATCCTGGACATTCTTGATGGTGTAACCGCCGGCCGAACCGGGAATCTGGTTGGACGCCGGGTCGATGACGACGGCGACCGCGCCGCCGGCCGCGACGGTGGCTGGCGCACTCGCGTCGAGGTCCTGGTTGAGGGTGAAGTCGGCGGTCTGGCCGACAGCTGTGGCCTGGCATTTGTACATGGCGGTCTGGGTGGCGGACGCGGCCGTGCCGAGCGTGAGCACGGGCACGACCGCCAGGGCGGTGATGGTGGCGAGGCGGCGGGTGGCCAGCTTCATCGGTTCTCCTTGGCGAAGCCGCGGTGACGCAGCTCTCAGCGGGGATGGGCAATGTGGTTCTTACACCCACAAAACTGGCTACTCAACGGTACGTTCTTCACAGACTATTCACATATCAGCGACAAATGCCTGGTCAGGGCCATAGTTGGCGGAAAGTACGCGGAACGGATGTTGTCACCTCCTGGCCACGCCGGGTGCCTGCGTACGGCCGAGCCAGGTGCCTGCGTACGGCCGGCCCAGGTCCCTGCGTACGGCCGGGCCGGCGCCGGCATCGCTACCATGGGTGGTCTGATGACCCTCACCGACCAGCTGCCGCAGACCGCCGATCCCGACTCCCTTTACGAGGCTTTCGCCGGCTGGGTCCAGGACGGTGGCATCAGCCTCTATCCGGCCCAGCAGGATGCGCTGATCGAGGTGGTGTCCGGCTCCAACGTCATCCTCGCGACCCCGACCGGGTCCGGGAAGAGCCTGGTCGCCGCCGGCGCGCATTTCGCCGCGCTCGCGGACGGCCGGCGGAGTTTCTACTCGGCGCCGATCAAGGCGCTGGTCTCGGAGAAGTTCTTCGCGCTCTGCGACATTTTCGGCGCCGAGAATGTCGGCATGATGACTGGTGACTCCAGTGTCAACCCGGAGGCGCCGATCATCTGCGGGACGGCCGAGGTGCTGGCGAATATCGCGCTGCGCGATGGTGCGGCCTGCGATTTTCGGTTCGTCATCATGGACGAGTTCCATTTCTACGCCGATCCCGAGCGCGGCTGGGCCTGGCAGGTGCCGTTGCTGGAACTGCCGGACGCACAGTTTTTGCTCATGTCAGCGACTCTTGGCGATGTCAGTTTCTTCGAAAAGGACCTGACTCGGCGCACTGGTCGTACGACCGCGGTCGTCCATTCCACCGAACGCCCGGTGCCACTGCACTACTCGTACGTTTTGACGCCCCTGCACGAAACACTAACCGAGCTGCTCACCACTCACCAGGCGCCGGTCTACATCGTGCATTTCACCCAGGCGTCGGCGATTGAGCGGGCCCAGGCATTGATGAGCATCAATGTCAGTACGCGGGCGGAGAAGGACGCGATCGCCGAGCTGATCGGCAATTTCCGGTTCAGCTCGGGATTCGGAAAGACGCTGTCCCGGCTGGTACGTCACGGGATCGGTGTACATCACGCCGGCATGCTGCCCAAATACCGCCGGCTGGTGGAACAGCTCGCGCAGGCCGGTCTGTTGAAGGTCATCTGTGGCACCGACACGCTCGGCGTCGGCATCAACGTGCCCATCCGTACGGTGGTTTTCACCGCTCTGAGCAAATACGACGGCATCAAGACCCGACACCTGAAGGCCCGTGAGTTTCACCAGATCGCCGGCCGCGCCGGCCGCGCCGGCTACGACACCGTCGGGTCGGTCGTCGTACAAGCGCCCGATCATGTGGTGGAGAACGAAAAGGCGTTGGCCAAGGCCGGCGACGACCCGAAGAAGCGCCGGCGGGTGGTCCGGAAGAAGCCGCCGGAGGGCTTTGTTTCGTGGGGCACGGCCACGTTTGAGCGGCTGGTGTCGGCGGAGCCGGAGCCGCTCACGTCGAGTTTCGCGGTCAGCCACGCGATGCTGCTGAATGTGATCTCCCGACCGGGCGACGCTTTCGTGGCGATGCGGCACCTGCTGACCGACAATCACGAGAGCCGGCCCACCCAGCGCAAACTCATCCACCGCGCGATCGCGATCTATCGGGCGCTGCTGGCCGCCGGGGTGGTGGAAAAGCTCGACGAACCGGACGCGCAGGGGCGTACCGTCCGGCTGACCGTCGACCTGCAGTTCGACTTCGCGCTAAACCAACCACTTTCGCCGTTCGCGCTGGCCGCTTTCGAGTTGCTCGATCGGGAGTCCGAGACGTACGCGCTGGACATGGCGTCCATTGTGGAGTCCACTTTGGACGATCCGCGCCAGGTGCTGTCCGCGCGCAGCGGAACAAGGCTCGCGGCGAGGCCGTGGAGGCGATGAAAGCCGAGGGCATCGAGTACGAGCAGCGGATGACCTTGTTGGAAGACGTGACCTACCCCCGGCCGCTGCTCGAGCTTTTGGAGGCCGCGTACGGGATGTACAGGCGCGGCCATCCGTGGGTGGCGGACCACGAGCTGTCGACCAAGACGGTGGCCCGGGACATGTACGAGCGGGCGATGACTTTCACCGAATACATCTCGTTCTATCAGCTGGCCCGATCCGAGGGCCTGGTCCTGCGCTATTTGGCTGACGCGTACAAGGCGTTGAAGCAAACTGTCCCGGACGAAGCCAAAACCGACGAGCTGATCGACCTGGTCGAATGGCTCGGCGAGCTGGTGCGCCAGACCGACAACAGCCTGCTCGACGAATGGGAGCGGCTGCGCAACCCGGAGGCCGAGATCGCGGCGCCGGTGCCGGGCGACGACCGGCCGCCGGCCGTCACCTCGAATGCGCGCGCTTTCCGGGTGCTCGTACGAAACGAACTCTTTCGGCGGGTGGAGCTCGCGGCCCGCCGGCGCTATTTCGACCTTGGCGAGATGGACGCTGAGAGTGGCTGGGACGCGACCGCCTGGCAGGACGCCCTGCGGCCGTATTTCGACGAACACAACGACATCGGCACCGGCGCGAACGCCCGCGGCCCGGCGCTGCTGATCATCGAGCAGCTCGCCGACCGGTGGAATGTCCGGCAGATCCTCGACGACCCGGCCGGCGACCATGACTGGGGCATCAGCGCGCAAGTCGACCTGGCCGCCTCCGACGAGGCCGGCACCGCCGTCGTACGGATCGTGGACGTCAACCAGCTCTAGCCTCAACAATCCCGGGGAAAGCGTCAGGCGTTGGTGAAGCCGTTGTCGACGGCGATGCGCCAGGTGCCGTCGGGTTGGTGGCGCAGGATGTCGGCGAAGCCGGCGTCGAGGTCGAACGGGGTGCCGTCGCGTCGGCGACCGGTGAGCGCGTACCGGCCGAGCGCGAGCACCACATCGTCGGAGCGCACGAGGCTCGACGGGGTGACCGTTAGCCGCGCATCCAGTTCGAGGAGCCGTTGCAACGCCGCGCGCAGCTCCGCGGGTCCGTCGGTGACTTCGCCGGGCCTGATGACGAACACCGCCTTCGGGTCGTAGGTCGCGAGCACCCCCTCAAGGTCGCCGTTGTTGAAGGCGGCGGCGAGTTCCGGGTGCACCTGTTCGGGTTCTGCGGCCATGACTGGAAATCTAACAGCCGGCCATGGGGGAGCTGGTCGACCGGTTCGGCCCACCTGACGATTCCGCCGCGCCGTATTCCTGACTGCATCCGGCCGATCTCCCGCTTGCTGTCCACGATCCGGGCGGCTTCCCGTTCACGTTGTAGCCTTGGTGGGTGTTCTGGTCTCAAGGTCCTTCTTCGCGTGAACTGGCGATCCAGGCGCTGTCGTCGGTCGAGCGCGGCTACGACCTGCTCGGGCCGAAGTTCGACCACACGCCTTTTCGCACCCCCGAGACCATTCTTGGCGCGACCGCTGATGCTTTGCGTCCGCTTGGGCCGTTCGAGCGTGGACTGGACGTGTGCTGCGGTACGGGCGCGGGCATGCGGGTCCTTGGACCCCTGTGTCACGGACAGGTCACGGGCGTCGACTTCAGCACCGGCATGCTCGCGCAGGCGCGCAGGGCACACCCGTACGCGGACTGGGTGCGGGCCGACGTCCGGGCTCTGCCGTTCGTCGAGGCCTTCGACCTGGCGGTCAGTTTCGGGGCGCTTGGACACTTCCTGCCCGCCGAACGGCTCGCGCTGTTTGACGGGATATACCGCTCGTTGCGGCCGGGTGGCCTCTTTGCCATGCCGATAGCTGCGCCTGCGCCGATCATCTCGGGCTGGTATTGGGCGCTGCTCGGATTCGATGTGGCTATGAGGGTCCGCAATATCGTGTGGCGGCCTCCGTTCGTCATGTATTACCGCACCCACCCGCTGCACGCGACCGCAACGACCTGACAACAGCCGGATTCACCGTGACAACGCTCCCTTTGACGGCCCTGGGCCGCCGCGAGGACGACAGCCCACGGTGCCTACTTGTCCTCGCCCGGAGACCAAGCACATCTTGATGGGCCGCGATTTATGGCTTGTCCGGGCTGGGAAAGTACGGCCGGAAAGCGGCCTCGATTTCGGCGACGAACCGGGACGGTGACTCCAGCGCGAGGAAATGGCCGCCTTCGCCCAGGACGACCCGGCGGGTGAGGTTCGGATAGGCCCGGCGCAGCCAGGACTCCGGTGGCACCGGCAGCTTCGGCTCGTGCGGCAGCAGCACCGAAGTGGGCACCGGTACGGATTCGCCGGGCAGCAAAGGCTTGTACGGCAACGCATATCGCCGCATCGACGTGCTGATCGTCTCGGTCACCCAGTAGATCATCACGGTGGTCAGCAGGTCGTCGGCGCTGAGCTGGTCGCGGGTCGCGGGATCGCTCCATGTCAGGAATTTTCCAGGATCCAGGCGGCCAGTCCCAGTGGCGAGTCGTTCAGCCCGTACGCGAGGATCTGCGGTCGGGTCTCCTGAACGTGTGCGTACGCCCCTTCCGTCGCGTCCCATTCCTGTTCGGCGGCAACGAAATCTCGTTCGGCGTCGGTCAGCGCGGCGGGCGGGCTGAGCGGATTCGCGGTCTGAATGGCGAGCACCGAATCGGCGTGATGCTGGCCCAGCCGGTTGACGATGCCGCCGCCGATATCGTCGCCGTGCGCCACATAATGGCGGTGTCCGAGCTCGGACACCATCAACTGGTCGAAAAGATCGGCGACAAGTTCCTGGCTGACATCGTCGGTGGCGTACCGGTCGGAGAAACCGAAGCCGGGCAGCGTGGGCACCACCACGGTGAAGTTCGCGGACAGCGGGCCGAGAACATTCAGATACTCGACGAAGGAGCTCGGCCAGCCGTTGGTGAGCAGCAGCGGCAGCGGATCCCGGCCGGTGCCGGGAATCCGCAGGTAGTGCAGGCCAGTGCTCGAGCGGAACTGCGGGAACGCGTTCAGCCGCTTTTCCTGCCGGCGCCAGTCGTACGAGTCCCGCCAATAGCGAACCAGCTCTTCGATTCGACTGATCGTGTCGGCGGTCTCGCCACCGTCCAGCACCGGCGGCGCCGGCATGCGTACGCGCCGAAGACGCTCACGCAGATCGTCCAAACCGCCTCTGGAACCGCAACGCGGAATGGCTCACTCACCGGCAACCTCCTGCTCCGGAGGACAACACTAGTGTCAGGCCGGGCGAGCCGCCGAAGAGATGCCGTATTGCCGGATTTTCCGGTAGATGGTGGCCCGGGACATGCCGATGGCGTTCGCCGCCCGGGTCGGGTTTTCGTCGTTTTCCAGCAGCGCGTTGACAATCGCGTCTCGTTCCAGCGCCTCGATCGGGGACAGCAGCCGGTGGCTGGCCGAGCGGCATTCCGGTGGCAGGTCGACGACCTCGATCACCCCGGACGGCCGCCTTTTGATCGTGGTGGACAGGACCCTGCGCAGCTGACCGACATTTCCCGGCCAGTTGAGCCGGCCGAGCTGGGCCAAAGCCTGCGGTGAACAGGTGAGCTGCTCGCTTTTGGTGAGCTGGCAGAGCAAATGGTGCACCAGTTCCGGCAGGTCGTCGAGGTGGTGGCGCAGCGCCGGAACTTCCACCGTGCGGGGAAAAATCGAACGCAACGCGGTGTCCGGCGATCCGGTGGTGTGAGTGAGGACGACCCGAATCGGACCGTCCGGGGTGTCCCAGCAGTCGTCGCTGAGCAGGTCGGCGATCGCCGCGGCCTGCTGGTCGGTGAGTTTTTCGGCTTGTGTAAGGACAACGGTCGCGCCAGGAATGGTGAGGTCCTCGGACAGGGCCCGGAGCCAGCTGTCCACCTCGGCCGCGTCCGGCGGACCGATGACCCGCAACGGCCGGCCGGGATCGTGGTGGTGGTGGACGGCCCGGAGCAGCGTCAGCTTGCCGGCGCCGGGCTCACCCTCGATCGCGAACCAGTCTCCGGTGGCATAACAGGAAGAAGCCTGCTCGACACAGCGCTGCCAGGCTGGCCCGGTGCCGGCCAGGCCCGGCAAAGCCGTCCGCTTTCGGTTTCCACCATGGAAAGAGACCGCGCCGGTTGGTCTTTCCAAGCGAATCTGGAAAAAACTCCGCCGGCCCGGCCAGCTTCGGTGGTGGCCGGCGAATAGCGCAGATGGGCCGTACGCCCGCTGGGCAGTTCGACCGTACGCAACGCGTGTCTGTCGTCCATGGTGTCCACGGCGTAGCCGAAAAGGGTCTGTTGTTCGGCCGGATCGATCAGTTGCCTGAGTGAATCGTTCATCATCAGCACGTCATTGTTGAGCGCCAGCACAGGTCCGGCGGACCGCTGGCAGATTTTCATGTATTCCCGCATCAAGGCCAGTTCGCGTTGCCCTGACTGGGCCAACAGCTCGGCCTCGATCTGCCGTGCGGTCGCTGAGGCCAGTGCGATCAACATCGGCCCAGGTGTCCGGCTCCACGTGGTGATGTCCAGTACGCCGACCACCTTGCCGCGGATCGGGTCGCGAATCGGCTCGCCCGCGCAGGCGAACTGCCCCAGCTCGCCGGTGTAATGCTCACGACCGTCCACGAATGCCGCTGACCGGTTGGAAATCGCGGTCCCGATCCCGTTGGTGCCGACGAACTGTTCGGCGTAGCTGAAACCGGGCGCCAGCTGAACAGCGTCCAGTGCCTGGCTGATGGGAAAACTGGAACAGCGCCGGTCAAGCACCACCCCGGTGTGGTCGGTGAGAATGGTGCTGACCACTTCGCCGCTAAGTTTTTCGTGCAGTACCTCCAGGATCGGCGCGGCACTGCGGGCCAGTGGCGCTTCCAGATCGGGATCGCGAACAAAGGGCGCGACAATCCGGTCGACGTTTACCTTGCTTTCCCGGGATCTTTCCCAGGACGCGAGAATGACCCGCCTGATTCCGGGCGGACCCTCGCCCGTACCGGTGAGAAAGCGGTCACGAGCGTGGCTGACTTCGGCGTCCTCGTACCCGCTTGGTCTGATGCCCGGCTCTCCTGCCACGAGAGCTCCTTTGAGTGGCCGTACGAGCAAGAGTAGGGCCATCCCGGTGTGGGCCGTGTCTCAGATTGAGACGGTTGGTCGCCTCCTGACGCGGTGTGATGGCTGGAGTCCGCGGTACCTCCCAACCACCATGCGGTGCCTGGTTACCGGGCCGGGTACGCGCGCCTATCCGTAGGGAGTTCTCGATGACCACCTCCGCCGCCCATCTCGCCCCGCCAGAGGCCGCCGCCCCGGCGGTCCCGAACCCCTTCCTGGAGAGCAACCCGGCCGCCGTCGGGCTGCCCGCCTTCATCGCCGGCTCGATCGCGCTCGGGTTGGTACTGGTCGGATACGTGCCGGCCAGCGCGGTCGGCGCGTCGCTGCCGATCATCGGGGCGGCCACCGCGATCGGGTTGACGATCGCGGCCTTCTGGGCCGCCGCCGCCGGCCAGAGCGCGGTCGCCAGCATCTTCGGGATCTTCGCCGGCTTCTGGCTCTCGTACGCGGTGCTCGTCATGGGCCTGATCCACAGCTGGTTCGGCATCACTGCGGACGCGGCGGTGGCCACCCAGGGCCTGTTCCTGATCAGTTGGCTGATCATCGTGGTGATGTTGACCCTCACGACACTGCGGCTGCCGTTCGCGTTCAGCCTGCTCTTCGTACTCATCGACCTCGCCCTGGTTGCAGTCCTTATAGGCACCTTGCAGGGCTCGGCTGGCTGGCTGAAGATCGGCGGTGTCCTGGTCTTCGTGTTCGCCGCCGTCGGCGTCTACCTCTACGCGGGCGTCGCGTCCGCCACCACCGGCGGGTCGAACCTGCCGCTCGGCAAGCCCATCATCGGCGGCTGACCTGTCCCTTTGTCCTTATGTCCGCAACGCCCCGTTGCTTGCGCCAGACGCAGAAACGGGGCGTTGCGGACAGAACAGCCCGGTCAGAGGGTGTGAACCCAGCGGGCGGTGTCGGCGACGCCGGTGATGTTGGAGCCTGAGTGGTACGACCCGCCGTACGACAGCGGCGTCAGCTCCGTCACCGGCACGTGGACGCCGTGCGCCTGGAACGACGCCTGACACGACGTGGTGTTCGCCGGCGCGGCCTCGACATCGCCGCTGGCCGAGCGCAGCAGCCGGACCGGCACCCGCGGCGCCCAGTCCTTGCAGATGCTGTCCGCCTCGGCGAGCGCGGCGGCGAGTCGGCCGGTCGGGTGCCGCAGCATGTCCAGGCCCTGCTCGGTGTACAGCTCGTCGACGGTGGCCGGCAGCGTCGACAGCATTTCCGGGCCGGAAGTGCGCCCGTTGAACAGCCGCTCGACCTTGTCCGCGTACGGCTGCTGGAAAACGTCCCGCGGGCTCGGGTAAAGGTGGTGCAGCTTGTTCCACGCGACCATCACGAACGCGCTGTACGCGACGCTCGCCTTGGGATTGAGTTTTCCGTTGACCAGCGCGGGCAAATTCGATGCCACCGAAGTCGTACGCGCCGCTGATCGCGGACAGTGCGCCCAGCCGGAACCAGCCGTCGGCGCCGCCCTGTAGCGCCCGGGCCAGCCCGACGGCCGCGTTCGCGCCCTGCGAGAAGCCGTTCACCAGCACTTTGCGTTGCAGCTGACGGCCCTGTCGCTGCGCGGCCGTACGAGCCGCCCTCAGCATGTCCACTGAGGTGGTCGTCTCGGAGGGGATGTCGAGATAGGCGGGATACATCGGGGTTCCATAGCCGAGGCCCAGATAGTCCGGTGCCACCGCGGCGAAACCGGTGCTGGCATACGTGAGCGCCGGCGCCACATTCCAGATATCGCCCGAGAGCAGGTAGGTCGACGGGGTGTCCTGCCAGTAGTTCGCCGTGCCGTGCGTGTACGAGACAACCTGTAGGTCGCCCTTTTTGTTGATCGGCAAGGCAAGGAGGCCGCTCGCGGTGGTGGGACGGCGGTGCGGGTCGACCGTACGATAAATCAACCGATAAGTCTTGACGCCGTAGCGTAGGGTGCCGGGGTCGGTGAATTCGCCCTTCTTCAGAGTCGCGGAAACGGCCTGGGCATTGGCAAAAGTGCCCAGATAGTCGACGGACAGCAGCTGGCCGCGGGAACTGGTCGTACTGACCGCCGGATTCGTGGTGGCGGACGCGAAAGCTGCACCTGGCGCGACGCGAACAGGCCGGCCGCGACGATCGCGGCCGTCATTGGCAATGTGATAGCCGCGAGCGTCTTTTGTTTTCCGGAATCGGTTTCTCATGGCCAGGGACGCTATTGCCTCCGACTACGGACGGGCGTCACCCTGTGGTCCTGTCCCGCGGGTCCCTCTCTGGAGTATCACCGGGTGATACCAAGGTCTCCCGCGGACCGTACGCTGCTGGAATGGCAACGAAAGTGGTGAGCCGGCGAGTGCTCAACCGGGCCTTGCTGGAACGGCAGCTGCTCGTACGGCGGTGCAAGCTCAGGCCCGCCGCGGCCATCGAGCGGCTGGTGGGACTGCAGGCGCAGGCCACCAATCCGCCCTTTCATGGTCTTTGGTCGCGGTTGGTGAATTTTGATCAGCGGCAGCTGGACGAGCTGATCACCAGTCGTCAGGTCGTACGGGCGGCGACCATGCGCGGGACCCTGCACCTGCACACCGCCGACGATTTCCTGACCATCCGGGCGGTCGTTCAGCCCGGCTTCGAGCGGGCCATGCAGTCCACGTACGCCAAGGTCCTGGATGGAATGGATGTCAATGAGTTAGCCAAAGTCGGACGCGAGCTGTTGGCCGGCGAGCCGCTCACCTTCGGGCAGTTGCGGGACGGACTGCTGGCTCGCTGGCCGGGCCGGCACCCGACGATGGTGACAAATGCGGTGCGTACGCAGGTGCCGCTCGTCCAGGTGCCGCCATGCGGCACGTGGGACCGCAGCGGGCCGCGGGTCTACACCACGATCGAGAAGTGGCTCGACCGTCCGGTGTCCGCCGAACCAGCGGGGGAGTCACTGATTTCCCGTTATTTATCCGTTTTCGGTCCGGCGACCGTCGCCGACGTACAGAACTGGTCCGGCTTGACCCGACTCGGCGAGGTGGTGGAGCGGATGCGCCCGACCTTGCGAACTTTGCGCACCGAAGACGGTGCCGAGCTTTTCGACCTGCCGCGCGGCGCGTTACCCGATCCGGACCTGCCAGTGCCGGTGCGACTTGTCGCCGAATTCGACAACGTGGTGTTGGGGCACGCTGACCGCTCCCGGATTGTCCCCGACAAATACCGAAAGCGGATCATGACCGTCAACGGCATCGTCCGCGGCACCGTACTTTCCGACGGTTTTGTGGCAGGGCTGTGGAAAATCCAGCGTACGAAGACGGCAGCCACCTTGGTGGTGACGCCCTTTTCCGTACTGGACCAGGAAGCCACCGAAGCCGAAGCTCTGTCCCTCCTGCGTTTCACCGCTCCTACCTCGGAACACCAGGTCAGTTTCGAGGCGGGAACGGAACGTCAGGGGTGATGATGTGGGAGAGGGCGGTGCTGATGTACGCGTCCCGGCCAGCAGGGGCCGCGTCGTCGAATTTTCCGTCCAGTGCCAGCTGGGCGAAGCCGTGGCAGAGCGACCAAGCGGCCGTGACAGCGAGGCGGCCGGTCTCGTCGAGCTGGCCACCGCCGAGGTAGGCGCTCATCGCGTACCGCAGTCGTCGTGCGCGCGCGGCGGCGAGCGCGGCGCGCAGGCGCGGGTCATCGGATTTGAGCATCGAGCGGCGGAACATCAGCTGGAAACGGCCGGGATGGTCGAGGGCGAAGCGTACGTAGGCGAGCGCTTGGGCATGCAGCCGCTCGGTCGGGTCGGCGCCTGTGCTGGCGCGCAGGGCTGCTCGGAGGGTCTCGCAGCCGCGGATCGCGACCTCGGTGAGCAGCCCGGCCGCGTCGCCGAAGTGGTGCGCGGGTGCGGCCGGTGACACCTTGGCGCGGCGGGCCGCCTCGCGCAGGGTGAAGCCCTCGACGCCGGCGTTCGGCCAGGATCTCGTCGGTGGCCCTGATCAGCGCGTCGCGCAGGTCGCCGTGGTGGTAACCATGCCGAGGCAGCTCGGTCATGCGTTTCCTTTCGATCGTACGTCCGGCGACAACTTACTCGTACCTCTATCTTGACAGTGTTTAGATCGAGTGTTTAAGGTCCATCTTAACGCTGTTCAGATAGGGGAGTTGGTCATGGCGGAAGACGAAACCAGTCGGAGTCGGCGAGGGTTGCTGCGGGGAGCCGCGATAGGGGCCGCCGGCCTCGCGGTCGGCTTCGGAGCGGGCGCCACGGTGGGGGTGGGCGCGGCAGCTCCGCCGTACCAGGGCTCCGGCCGCCGGCGGTTCGCCGGCAAGGTCGTGCTGATCACCGGCGCCACCTCCGGGATTGGGCGAGCCGCGGCGATTCAGTTCGCCGCCGAGGGCGCGAAAGTGGGCTTCTGCGGCCGGCGGGTGGACCGCGGCAAGCAGGTGGAGCAACAGATTCGGGCGGCTGGTGGCGAGGCCACCTACGTACGAGCGGATGTGCTTGTCGAAGGCGACGTGAAGTCCTTTGTGGACACTGTCGCGGGGTCGCTACGGCGGGCTGCACGTGGCTTTCAACAATGCCGGTATCACCATCGAAAAGCCACTGGACCAACTCACATCGGCCGAGTTCGACCGGGTGATCCACACCAACCTTCGTGGCAGTTTCCTGGCCACCAAATACGAAATCCCGCATTTGGTGGCCGCTGGCGGCGGTACCATCGTGGTCACCTCATCGTCCAACGCGTTGGCGACGACGGAGAATCGCGCCGCGTACACAGCAAGCAAACGCGGCATTGTCGGTCTCATTCAGTCGGCCGCTTTCGACTTCGCGGCGAAGGGCATCCGGGTCAACGCCCTCATCCCGGGCACCACCGATACCGAGTTGGTCCGCCGCGCCGCCGGAATGGAAAACGTACCGGACCCGGCCTGGCGAGTTTTCGCCAGCCAGTGGGCCAAAACTCACGTACCTGGATTGGGGCGAATGGCCACCGCGGACGAGATCGCGGCATTCGCGCTGGCGTTGGCCTCCGATGACTTCCCGTACCTGACCGGTGCCCAAATGGTCATTGACGGAGGTAAAACCGCGCATGCCGGTTGACAGTGACCGCGGGGGTCGCTGACTATGGGTGAGCGCCATAAAGCGCACCTGGGTCGAGAGGCGCTGCGACGGGTGACACCCGCCACGCTCGGCCACGGGTTGACCGCGAAGGGCGCCTCCGTCAAGGAGGTGGCTCTGATGCAGGTGCTCGGTCGGGTGGTCGCGCTGTGGCGCTATCCGGTGAAATCTATGGCAGGCGAGTCGCTGGACTCCGCCGATGTATCGTGGCACGGCGTTGCCGGCGACCGCCGCTGGGCTTTCATCCGTGCTGGCCAGGTGGCCAACGGATTTCCGTGGCTGACCATCCGGCAGCGCCCGGAAATGTCGCTCTACCGCCCCGTTTTCACCGACCCGGACCGCCCCGACGCCTCGCCTACGGTGGTGCATACGCCGTCCGGCGCCGAGGTCGACGTGCAGGATCCGGCGCTGGCCGGCGAACTCGGTGACGGCGTACGGGTGATGAAACAGAATCGCGGAATTTTCGACGTACTCCCCGTTTCCCTGATGACAACCCAAACCGTCGACAGTCTCGGCGAGCTTGTCGGCACTGTTTTGGATCCCGTACGGTTCCGCCCGAACCTGGTTGTGGAGGCCGCCGGCGACGCGCCTTATCCGGAGGACCGGTGGGTCGGCTCGACGATCCGCGTCGGCGACCTGGAAATGCGCGTCGACCAGCGCGACCAGCGTTGCGTGCTGGTCAACTACGACCCTTTCACCACCGAACGCAACCCCGCCATCCTTCGTACCATCGCCCGTGACCGCGACGCCTGCCTCGGGGTCTACGGCACCATCACGCGCCCCGGTCGCGTCACGGTCGGCGACCCAGTCCTGCTTCGCGCCGGAGTCTCTCGCGCCGCGTGATCTTCGGCGGCAGCCGCCTGGGAATGTAACGAAACTGGTGAGGTTTTGTCCGTTTCGCTACATTCGCGAGTGGTTGAGTGCGCAGGAGTCACTTGAGTCACAGAGATAACCGACCCATCCGGAGTACGGGACGCCAATCCCAAAATATGGGACAGAATCCGGTCAGGCACATTCCGCTGTTCTTATTGGGACTGGTGGGATCAACTCTCACCGCCAGTAGCCAATTCTCGCGAACATCGCCACCCACCATGTCCGTTTGTAACGTTGTTGCCCATCCAGAGCCCCAGAATGGGCAACACCGTCACAATCGGACATACCCCTACCCAGTACCAGATCACCCACAGTCAAAACCGCACCCCACAAAGGGGGGGGTGAGCGCGACGCACGTCAGCAGCGCGCAATACTCAGCGTCACCCAGTCGCCAGCATGTGGCTACTGATAGTGAGATTCGTTGTTGATCTTGCTCAGTTTGCCTATCCAAAACGGACATGGAACTGAATTTCCTTTTTGGGTAGGCAAAGTGAACAAGATCAACAACTTCGACACTGACTCCGCCGACCTCCGGCACCCATTCTGAGCAGGCGAAACGCTTAACTTAAGGGCATTGCCCCCCGCAAACGTGATGCTGGTTCGTTCTCCCTGTCGGCGGGCGAAGCCTTACCACACGTCCGGGGTCGGCGGCGGCCCACAAAACCCAACCACCCACTCAAGCTCCACCGCCAACCCCGGACGTGTGGTAACCCCCAGGGCGACGACGGAGAGAACGAACCCTCGCCACCCATACCCAAACCGCACGGAACCCGTCGACCCCGTTCTTCCTTGAGGCTCCGCCCGAAGGGCCCCCACCCACCTCACCGCACGCCCCGCTGCACAATCGGAATCCAATTGTGCAGCCCTCTACACCGGGTGCGGCGCGAAATTGTCGTACCCACCTCGAAAAATCACCCCCACCCAAGAACGGGTGGGGGCGGGTTTGGGGACCAATGTTCAACTAAAATTAAGGTCCACCTCTCAACCCACCCCCCGCCCGTTCAAAGGGAGGGGGAAAGAAAAACAGACACCTACGACAATTTCGCGCCGCACCCCCGTCAAGAAACCAGACGCTTCGGGGTTAAGAGGACACGCTCACCGCGACCCGAGCGAGACCTGCCCAGCAGTCCGATGGAGAGTCCCAGCCGGCGGCCGGCAGAATGGGGAGCGTTGTCAGCTGGGTAAGGGAGCGGACGGGACTGTGACCACGAGCATCGACCAGAAGATCGCCGAAGAGCTGGGCGTACGGGAAGGGCAGGTGACGGCGGCGGTCGGGTTGCTCGACGGCGGCGCGACGGTGCCGTTCATCGCTCGTTACCGCAAGGAAGTGACCGGCACTCTGGACGACGCGCAGTTGCGTACGTTGGAGGAACGGCTGGGCTACCTGCGGGAGCTGGAAGAGCGGCGGGGCGCGATCCTGGAGGAGATCCGGTCGCAGGGCAAGCTCACCGACGAGCTCAGCGCGCAGATCATGCAGGCCGAGACGAAGGCGCGGCTGGAGGACATCTACCTTCCGTACAAGCCCAAGCGCAGGACCAAGGCGCAGATCGCCCGCGAGGCCGGGCTGGAGCCGCTGGCCGATCTGCTGCTCACCGATCCGAACCAGGACCCGCACACCAAGGCGACCGAGTTCATCGACGCTGACAAGGGGGTGGCCGACGCTGGTGCGGCGCTGGAAGGTGCCCGGTCGATCCTGGTTGAGCGCTTTGGTGAGGACGCCGACCTGATTGGTGACCTGCGCGAACGCATGTGGTCAGTGGGCCGGATGGTGTCCAAGGTCCGGGAGGGCAAGGAGGCCGACGGCGCGAAGTTCTCCGACTACTTCGCCTTCGCCGAGCCGTTCACCAAGCTCCCGTCGCACCGCATCCTGGCGCTGCTGCGCGGCGAAAAAGAGGACATGCTGGAGCTCGTCCTGGAGCCCGAGGAGGTCGATCCGGACGCGCCGGTCGGCCCGACCGAGTACGAGCGGCGGATCGCCCAGCGGTTCGCCATCGCCGACCAGGGCCGCCCAGCGGACCGCTGGCTGGGCGACACGGTGCGGTGGGCGTGGCGTACGCGCATCCTCGTGCATCTGGGCATCGACCTGCGGCTTCGGCTCCGCCAGAACGCGGAGGACGAGGCGGTCCGGGTCTTCGCCTTCAACCTGCGCGATCTGCTGCTCGCGGCGCCGGCCGGCACCAGGCCGACGATCGGGCTGGACCCGGGCTTTAGGACCGGTACGAAGGTCGCCGTTATGGACGCGACTGGCAAGGTCGTCGCCACCGACACGATCTACCCGCACGTGCCGCAGCGCCGCTGGGACGAGGGCATCGCGGCCGTCGCTCGGCTCGCCAAGCAATACGGCACCGAGCTGATCGCGATCGGGAACGGCACCGCGTCCCGGGGGAGACCGACCGGCTGGCGATCGAGCTGATCAAGAAGCATCCGGAGCTTGGCCTGACCAAGGTCGTCGTCTCCGAGGCCGGCGCCTCGGTTTATTCGGCGTCCGCGTACGCGTCGGCGGAGCTGCCCGATCTGGACGTGTCGCTGCGCGGCGCGGCCTCGATTGGCCGCCGCTTGCAGGACCCGCTGGCCGAGCTGGTCAAGATCGACCCGAAGTCCATCGGGGTCGGCCAGTATCAGCATGACCTGGCCGAAAACAAGCTGTCCAAGTCGCTGGACGCGGTCGTCGAGGACTGCGTGAACGCGGTTGGCGTGGACGTGAACACCGCCTCGGTGCCGCTGCTGTCCCGGGTCTCCGGCATCACCAGCGGGCTCGCCGCCAGCATCGTCGCGCACCGCGACGCGAACGGCCCGTTCCGCTCGCGTACGGCCCTCAAGGAGGTGCCGCGGCTCGGCCCGAAGGCTTTCGAGCAGTGCGCGGGCTTCCTGCGGATCCGTGGTGGCGACGATCCGCTGGACTTCTCCAGTGTGCACCCCGAGGCCTATCCGGTCGTACGCCGCATCGCCGCGACCGCGACCAGCGGCGACATCGCTGGCCTGCTCGGCAACACCCCGGCGCTGCGCAAGGTGAAGCCGGCCGAGTTCGTGGACGACACGTTCGGGCTGCCGACGGTCACAGACATCCTCGCGGAGCTGGAGAAACCTGGCCGCGACCCACGGCCGGCATTCCAGACGGCGTCCTTCGCGGACGGCGTGGAGACGCTCGCCGACCTGAAGTCCGGGATGATCTTGGAAGGCGCGGTCACCAACGTGGCGGCCTTCGGCGCCTTCGTGGACATCGGCGTCCACCAGGACGGGCTCGTGCACGTGTCCGCGATGTCCAAAAATTTCGTCAAAGACCCGCGCGATGTCGTCAAACCGGGCGATATCGTGAAGGTGAAGGTCCTGGACGTGGACATCCCACGGAAGCGGATCGCGCTCACCCTGCGGTTGGACGACGAGGCGACGCCCGCTCCGGCCGGCGGCGACCGGGACCGCCGCGGCGGTGGTCAGCAGCGCGGTCAGCGTGGCGGTCAGTCAGGGAGCGAGCGGCCAGCAGTCCGGACAGCAGCGCGGCCAGTCCGGCGGGCAGTCGGGGGGCCAATCAAGGGGAAACGGCGGTACGAGCAATTCCGCTTCCGCGGCGCGCTGGCGGACGCGTTGCGTCGGGCCGGTCTGGTCGACGGCGGCGGAAGTCCGACCATCGGCAAGCGCTGACCCATTCGTGACCATGCCAGTGGCGGGGCAACATCAGCCTCGTCACTGGTTACACGTACGAGATTCGAGTAAAGAAAATGCAAAGAATAAACCGGCTACTTCTGGTCGAACCAAAAGAAATCTAGTTGTGAGTGGCCGGTTCTGACGTTTCGCTCCGTCACTCCGGAACTTCTGCAAGCATTGCCCGCCAGACACAGCGCGACACGGAGCGAGGTGGTGGCGAGATGGCAGCGCCCACAGGAGTGGTAGCCCACGCTGGCGAAGGAAAACTGCGAAGAGACGTCGGCTTCTGGGGGCTGATGTTCATCTCGCTGGGATCCATCATCGGCTCCGGCTGGCTGCTCGGTGCTCTCACGGCGGCTCAGGTCGCCGGTCCCGCGTCGATCCTGTCCTGGGTCCTCGCGGCAGTCATCCTGATCGTGCTGGCGCTCATTCACGCGGAGCTGGGGGCGGCCTACCCGGTCGCCGGCGGTACGGCCCGGTTCCCGCTGTTCGCCTTCGGCTCGGTGACCGGCTTCACGGCCGGCTGGGCCGCGTGGCTGCAGGCGGTCGCGATCGCCCCGATCGAGGTCGAGGCCAGCCTGTCTTACTTGAACAGCATCGCCTGGGTGAAGGACCACCTGCACCTGCTGAACCAGGGCGGTCTGCTCACCGCGAGCGGCTTCTTCTGGGGCACCTTGTTGATGATCGTCTTCACGGTCATCAACTGTGTCGGCGTCAAGTTCCTTTCCGAAAGCAACACGGTGATGGTCATCTGGAAGACGGCGGTGCCGCTGCTTACCATCGGCGTGCTGTTCTTCCTGACCTTCCACCTGAGCAACTTCACTGCCGGCGGCGGGTTCGCTCCGTTCGGCGCGCACGGTGTCTTCGCCGCGCTGCCGTTGGGGGTGGTGTTCGCCCTGCAGGGCTTCGAGCAATGCATCCAGTTGGCCGGTGAGGCGCGGGATCCGCAGCGCGACATCTCCCGGGCGGTGATCGTCGCGGTGATCATTGGGACGATCATCTACATCGGGCTGGAGGTCGCCTTCATCGGCGGCCTGAACCCGGGGAACCTGGTGCACGGGTGGACGAACCCAATCGGCGCCGGCGATTTCGGTCCGTACGCGACGCTGGCACTGGGCGTGGGTGCCGGTTGGCTGGCCTACATCCTGTTCGCCGACGCGTTCATCTCGCCGGCTGGTACGGGCCTGATCTACGTGGGCACGTCAGCCCGGCTCTCGTACGCGCTCGGCCGGGACCGGCAGCTGCCCCAGCTGCTCGGCAAGATCAGTTTCCGCGGCATTCCGCTGTGGTCGATCCTGCTGGCCTTCGTCATCGGCGAGATCGCCTTCCTGCCTTTCCCGAGCTGGAAGTCGCTGGTCAGCGTGGTCACCTCGGCCACCGCGGTCATGTACGCGTACGCACCGATTTCGTTGGCGGCGCTGCGCAAGCGCGACCCGAACCGGCATCGGCCGTACAAGGTGCCTTTCCCCAAGGTGCTGGCACCGGTTGGTTTCGTGGCCGCGAACATGATCATCTACTGGGGCAACTTCGACACCACCTGGCGGATCGCCGTCGCGATGATCATTGGGCTGGTGCTGTTCGAGATCACCCAGGCCCTCACCCCGCAGGTGGAGCGCTCGCTGCAGGACTGGCGGGCCGCCTGGTGGGTGGGTCCGTGGCTGCTGGGAACGCTGATCATTGGCTATCTCGGCCAGGACTATGGCGACCCGAAGACGAACATCATTACCGCGCTCAAGATCATCCCGAACTGGGTCGACCTGCTGGTGGTCGCGGCGTTCAGCCTGGTGATCTTCTACTGGGCCGTCAGCCTCGCGATGAGCAGCGACAAGGTCGCCGCGGCGGTGGAGAAGGAAGCGCTGGAGCTCGCGGTCGAGCCGGAGCTGCGTACGGCGTGATCTGACCGGCAGTCCGGAAAGGCCCCTGATCCCCGCGATCAGGGGTCTTTTCGTTTGTGTCGATGTTGTTGCGAAGGATCCGTTCCGCTCTGTGGACTGGATGACATGTGTCATGATGCGATCGGGACCAGCTGCGGGGGGTGGGGAGGCAGACACCCGATCCAGGAGGACCGTCATGTGGGCGCAGCCGCAGTGGGAGGAGATCCGGTTCTGCGAGCCGGTGGACACGCTGCGGGTCGAGGTCTCGCTGAATCCGTACGCGAGCATCCCGACGCTGCTGTTCGACGCGCTCGGCGGGTGGGATCGGGGAGTGCCGGACGGCTGGCGGCAGCGGATCGCCCGGACGGCGTCGGCTGAGCAACGGTCCTCGGTGCGCACGATGACCCAGCTCGGCCGGGCTCGCCAACCGGACTGCGTGATCGCGCCGGCGCCGCCGGCTGACCAGGAGACCTCGCTGGCGGACGCGCTGGAGCAGCTGCGGACCACCTCGCCGGA
The DNA here is from genome assembly GCF_010993775.1 of Fodinicola feengrottensis. Lineage (GTDB taxonomy): Bacteria > Actinomycetota > Actinomycetes > Mycobacteriales > HKI-0501 > Fodinicola > Fodinicola feengrottensis. Next base: position 28,030 of record NZ_WOTO01000056.1, read on the forward strand.
CACTCTTTTGTCTGATCTGGACGGCATGTACGGCATCGACCTGCCGGCGCAGTGGCAGCCGGTGGCCCGCGAGCCGCGCCGCTGGCTGCGGCATTTCGCCGGCGCCGCCGAGGTGGCCGCGGCGGTGGTCGCGCAGACCTGGACGGCGGCCGGCCGGTTGCTGGACAAGGAGATCGACCGGGTCGGGCATGCGGTCGTACGCGGCCGGACCGATCTTTTGTTGGCCAGCCTCCATCCGCGGGCCCGGTTCACCGATGACGCCCTGTGGCTGCCGGCCATTGAGGGCAACCGCTATGAGGTGCGCGCCAAACGGCTCGTACTGGTGCCCGATGGTGTCTGGAGCGCAGTCGATCGCGCACGACCTGGAGGACGACGAGACGGTCTGGATCGGCTACCCGCTGCCCGCGCTGCACCAGCTGTTCGGTGCGGATCCGGACCCCGAGGCGCCGCAACGGCCACCCTTGACCGGCTGCCGGCGCTGATGGGTGGCGTGCGAGCCCGGTTGTTGCGGGCCGCGCAGCAGCCGATCACCATCGGTGATCTCGCCGAGGTCGGCGACTGGGCGATGAGCTCGGTCAGTCGGCACTGCGACTGGCTGGCCGAGGCCGGCCTGATCGAGCGCACTCGGTCCGGCCGTACGGTGCTGGTCCAGCGCACCGTGCTCGGCCATGAGCTGGTGGAGCTTTTCAGCACCTGATTCCTTGCGCTCTGGGCGGAACCGCTGACAGCGTAATCACCCTTTTCCGGTAAGGAAAACGTCGGCCCCAGGTTTATCGTCACGGCAGTGGCGATTCAGTTCCTGGAGGGTTTCGATGACGGAAATGGCACGGGTGGCACAGGGTGGTTTCGGTTTCGACGGAGCGGTTTTCGAGCAGCTGTTGCGTGAGCGGATCGTTTTTCTCACCGGTGAGGTGAAAGACGAGAACGCCAACACGGATCAGCGCACAGTTACTGCTTCTCGCGGCCGAGGACCCGGAAGCCGAGATCAGCCTCTACATCAACTCGCCCGGCGGCTCGGTCAGTGCTGGCATGGCGATCTACGACACGATGCAGTTCATTCAGCCGGACGTTTCCACGTACGCGCTGGGATTCGCCGCTTCGATGGGTCAGCTGCTGCTTTGTGCCGGCGCGCCCGGAAAACGCTTCGCGCTGCCGCACGCGCGGGTGGTCATGCACCAGGCGCTGGGTGGCATGGGTGGCACCGCCACCGACATCGCGATCCAGGCGGAGCAGCTCATCTACACCAAGCGGGTGCTGCAGGAGCGGACCGCTTTCCACACCGGCCAGACCTACGAGCGGATTGAGGCGGACGCCGACCGGGACCGCTGGTTTACCGCGCAGGAAGCCAAAGACTACGGTTTCGTCGACGAGGTGATCCCGGTCGTCACCCGCCTGCGCGGTTGAGCCGCGCCCGGTCGCCGGCAATGCCAGCTTCTTTGGCATTGCCGGCAACCTGACGGTTTTCAGTGCCAGAGTTGATAACTGTTGGTGCCGTGCCCGCACGAGTTGGTGTATGCGGACTTGGACGAATTGCTGTCCAGACAGAACCCGGTGGCGTAGTCCTGCAGTTCGATGTTGCCACCGAAGGTGAAGACGTCCCACAGCTGGTAGCTGTTCGTGCCGTGACCGCAGGGATTCGTGTAGAGCGACTTGGATGAGTTGCTGTCCAGGCAGAATCCGGTGGCCACGTCCTGCAGCTCGCGGTGGCTGCCAAAAGCGACCACGGTCCAGTGCTGGTACGTGTTGGTGCTGCCACACGGGTTCGTGTAGGCGGACTTGGATGCGTTGCTGTCCAGGCAGAATCCGGTGGCGTAGTCCTGGAAGGTCTGCACAGACTGCGGGGAGAGGATCTTGGGCGCGGCCGGCCGGTGGCAGCCGCGGCCGGGCCGGCCGTCATCGTGAGAGCGGTCAGTACGCCAACCGCGACGGCGCCGATTTTGGTGTGAGCGCGCATTTCTGCCTCCTGGTCGGGACGGTCACCCGGCAGCCTGCCGGCCGATCGCGGGCGCGGCTTGTAAGAACGCGTCAATACCGGAGATCTCCACGCTGGTGACCTGGTGCGGGATCCGGTCTAATGCGCGAGGGTGCCCGCCGCGCCGGCGGGCCAGCCGGAACTGGCTTGGGCTGCAGCCCACCATGGCCTTGAAAACATGGTCGAAATGCGGCTGGTCGTGATATCCGGCGGTGGCCGCCACCTCGGCCCAGGAGATGTCGGACTCGGCCAGCCGCAACGCACGTTGTAACCGCAGTACCCGTGCGAGCGTCTTGGGCGGCAGCCCGACCTGCTGGTCGAACCAGCGTTCCAGTCGCCGGCGGCTCCAGCCCAGCTCGCTGACCAGGTTCTCCACCGCGCGCGGCACCCGCGCTCCGGTGCAGTGCCCGCCACGCGAAGCCGACTTCGGGCCGGTGCGGCGGCCCGGACCGCAGCCGCCAGACCAACAACCGGTCAATCAGTGCGAACCGGGATTCCCAACTGGGGCAGCAAACCAACCGGTCGAGCCACCGCTGCGCGCGCGGGCCGAGCAGGTCTGTCAGTCGTACGACGGTGTCGGTCAGTTCATGCATGGGGAGCCCGAAAATGGTGTAAGCGGCCAGCGGATAAAGAATGATTTCCACGCCTTCCAGGTGGGCGCCGTGTTCGGCCAGTACGGCGGTGCGGCGCAGGCCCGCGACCAGCGAGCCGTGCTCAGCCGAAGGTGAACCTGTGCGTACGGTCCCGGAGAACTGCAGGAGAACCGTCACCACACCGTCTGGCAGCTCCAGCCGGCGCCTTGGCAGACCGCGCAGCCGGTAGCCGCGATAGCAGATCACCGAGCCGCGCAGTTCGCGCGTGGGCGGCCTGCTGCTGAGCTCACAGGATCGGCGTTCGCGCGCCGGCAGCGGGACGGTATGAACGCGAGCGTGCCTTGTCATGCGGCTCCCCATCCCCGGGTGGAACTCTTTTGCCGCTCCTGCTCGCAAACCGGGAGCACGCTAACACGTGCGAAGAGCCTCGCATACCACCTTTCCGGAAATCAGCGAACTTCCGGGTTTCTTAACCAAAAACCGCATACGGAAGAGTCAAGAACTATTTTTCCGGTGATCGCCGCAAATCGCCCGCACGGCGACTTTCTTGGCGGATTGCCGTTCGCGTTCCTGAACGTCAGAGCTTGGTGCCGGTGGTGCTGATCAGCGGTGGCATTTGGATGACCAGATCCGGGTCGGACAATTCCTGGTAGAACCGTTCGATCTGGTCGTCGGTGAGCAGGCCGCTGGCGATCAGCCCGTCCCGAACCTGCTCGATATTGGCCCGGTTCACCCCGCCGACCGCGGATTCGCCGATCCCGATCGCGCAGGTGCCCTCGGCCCGGATGTCCACCAGCCCGAGGCTGGCGAAAAGCTCCGGCAGTTTTGGTCCGAGCGAAAGATCCGAGCCGTGATTGGCCAGAAAAGTGATGATGAATGCCTGCGAAACCACGGAGACATTCTCGTGGTCGGCGTCCACTCGTACCACCGGCGTCCGGCTGAGGTCGAAATCCTCGATGAGCAGCCGGCCGCCGGGGTTCAACGCGCTGGTCAACCGGGCGAGCGCGGCCACCGGATCGGCCAGGTGAACGATCACCAGGCGGGCATGGATAAGGTCAAAACCGCCCGCTGGCAACGGATCCGAGGTCACGTCGTGCTGGCGGACCTCCACCACCGCGGCGTCACCGGTGTCGACCAGCCGCGGGTTGAGGTCGGTGGCGAGCACGTGGCCGGCCGGCCCGACCCGGTCCGCGAGCAGCCGGGCCACCGATCCGCTGCCGGCGCCCAGTTCCCAGCAGCGCGCGCCCGGCGCGAGCCCGAGCGCGTCGAGGTGCCGAATGGTTCCTGGGTCGTACAACGACTCCAGGTTGTCGAAACGAGTCGCGGCTTGCTCGGCCGCGTTGTCCAAGGTGTAAGCCGAAGAATCCCCATAACTGCGGAGGATGGCATTCCCGGTGCCCACTTGTCCTGCCCTAATGGGACCTTTTCAGGGCACCTGTTGAACCCGCCAGATTGGCTGGAAAAGGGGATTTATGCTTTCTGTGCGAGTTTAATCGTCGTCGACACCGCGGGCCACCAGAGCCTCGCCGAGGGATTCGGTACGCCGGAGCGTACGGATGACGAAGGGCAGCACGAAACCGCGGACCGACCAGGCGATGCCACGGGCCCGCTGGGCTTCCCGGATGTCCGACGCGATTTCCGCGAGCACCGGCACCGACCGCAGGGTGAGCGCCACCAGCAGGCCGAGCCGGGTCGGGTCGGCGCCGAACCGGCGCAGCGGCTGGAGCAGTTTTTCCACCGTGGCCACGAGCTCGGTGGTACGGGTAGTGAGGGTCAGCAGGCCGGCGAGCGCCACCAGGGCGATCAGCCGGGCGCAGATCAGGATCGCGGTGTGCAGGCCGGCGAAAATCCACTGGGCACCGAAACGAACAAGACGACGAAGGCGATGGGCTTCAACTGCGCCCAGACAAGCCGAACCGGAATGCGCCCCACCGCGTAGAGCAGGAGGCAGCCGACAGCGGCCGCGATCAGCCAGATCTCGTACGGGATCAGGAAAAGACCGATCGCGGCGACCAGCAGGGCGGCCAGTTTGAGCCCGGCCGGCAGGCGGTGCAGGAGGCTCGGAGTTGGGTGGTAGAGGCCGAGCAGGCTCATCCGACCAGCGCCCGATAGAACTTCAGCGCCGGCTCGGGGGAGTCGTCCGCGACCACCCGGCCCTGGTCCAGCACGATCACCCGGTCGAATGAGTCCAATGCGTCCAGATCATGGGTGACCAGCAGAATTTGTTGTGGCAGTTCGTCCAGCAAGGCGGCGAATCTGCGTTTGTTCGACAGGTCCAGCAAAGTGGTCGGCTCGTCGCAGACCAGCACGGCCGGTTCCACCACCAGCACGGACATCAGCGCCAGCAGCTGTTTCTGGCCGCCGGACAGCAGATGCGCCGGATGGTCGCGGTGGCCGCCAAGGCCGTAGCGGTCCAGCACCGCGGTGACCCGCTGGGCGATCTCGGCTTTGGAAAGACCACCGCGGCGCAACGAAAAAGCCACATCCTCAGCGACCGTGGGCATCACGATCTGGCTGTCCGGGTCGGCGAAGACGAAGCCGACCTGGCGACGCACCTGCCGGCCGTGCTTGCCCACCTCCAGCCCATTCACCAAGACCTCGCCGGCGGTGGGCGTGACCAGGCCATTGACCGTACGCGCGAGGGTCGACTTGCCGGAACCGTGGCGCCGACGAACCCGACCCGGTTTTCCTCCAGGCGCAACGAAACATCGGTGAGGACGACTCGTTCGCCGTACCGGTGCGAGAGTCCCTGGAATTCGATCACGCGGACACACTCCGGACCAGGGTGGCCACCCCGAGGCCGCCGCCGGACGCGATCGCGGCCAACCCGTACGCGCCGGGCTTGTTGATGAGCTGGCTGAAAAGCCGCACCATCAGCACCGCGCCGGAGGCTCCCCAGGGATGGCCGAGCGCGATCGCGCCGCCGTCCGGACACACCCGCTGCCAGGACAGGTCGAGGGCGTCCAGGCAGGCCAGCACCTGGCCGGCGAAAGCCTCGTTGAACTCCACAGTGGACACTTGGTCCAACGTCAGGCCGTTGCGCCTGAGCAGCGTCTGGATCGCTGGCACCGGGCCGAAACCAGGCCGTCGCGGGTCGACACCGGCGACCGCCCAGTCCACGATCCGCAGGCCCGGCAGCCAGCGCTGCGCTCGCCATTTCTCGCTCACCACCGCGACCACCGCGGCGCCGTCGTTGACACCGCAGGAATTCCCGGCCGTCGCGGTGCCGCCGGGACCGAACGCGGCCGGCAACCGAGACAACCGGCCGACCCCGAAGCCGGGTCGTGGTCGATCGTCCGTGGTGACTCCAGCGACCGGCACGATTTCCCGGTCGAAGGCGCCCGACCGCTGGGCGGCGACCGCCCGCGCGTGGCTTGCCGCCGCGTACTCGTCCTGGCGTTGCCGGCTGATCCCGGCCGCGGCGGCCAACGCGTCGGCGGCCGGCCCCATTTCCGGGTCTCCGTACGACGCCGGCGCGAACGGTGCCCTGGGATAGAAACGCGGCGGTTCGCCGGGCGTACGCGGACGCTCGGCCCGCCAGGGCGCGGTCGACGACGGCTCTCCACGCCGCCAGCGAGATAGGCGTGGCCGCGGCCGGCGGCGAGCTGCGCGGCGGCCAGGTTGATCGCCTCCAGTCCGCTCGCGCACTGCCGGTCGATGGTCAGGCCCGGCACGGATTCCCCCAAGCCGGCGCGAAGTGCGGCCACCCGGGCGGTGTTTCCGCCCGGCCCCATGAGATTCCCGAGGATGACATCGTCAATGTCAGCTGCGGCAAGGCGTACGTCATCGGCGGTGGCGGTCAACACGGCGGCCGCGAGCTGGTCGGCCGGCACCGACCGGAGCGACTTGCCGACCGTCCCGATCGGCTGCGGCGGCGGGCCGCCACGATCACCGCGGTCATCGCAGCGGCCGTACGTCCGGCCAGCGGTCCTGGACCGCCGCACGGGCGATTTTTTTCCGCTGGTGGTCAGCGGAATCCGGTCCACTGTGAACCAGCGGCGCGGGCGTTTACCGGCGCTCAGCCGGACCGCGGTGTGGGCGCGCAGGGCGCGCCGGTGCAGGACCGTACCAGGCTCCGGCTGCAAAAACGGCGCGACGACGACCGCTCCCAGCCACGGATGCGGTAGTGCGACCACCACCGCCTCGGCGACGCCCGGCGCCGCCCGGAGCACGGCTTCCACTTCCTCGGCGGAGACTTTCGTGCCACCGCTGACAACTGTGGCGGCACCCCGGCCAACCACCACCAGTGAGCCGTCCTCCCGCAGCAGACCGCGATCGCCGACGCTGACCCACTCGCCTGCGTCGACTCTCACGCCGTTTGTCAGGTATCCGGCGAAAAGCAGCGCGGAACGGACCCAGATCTCGCCTTCCTCAGCGGCACCCACCGGCTGTCCGCCGTCGTCCCGGATTTCAATGTCCACAGTGGATGGTGGCCGGCCGACGGTGGCTGCCGGCTCGGTCGTACGAACGCTGACCACCGACTGCTCGGACGATCCGTAGTATTCGACGACCTGGCAACCGGGCAATGCTTTCTCGGCCCGGATTTCCAGGTCACGGTCGAGTTTGGCGCCCACCGTGAGAATCATCCGCAAATGTGCCGCCGGCTCCACCTCCCAGACCGGTACGAGCGCGGCCAGCATCGCCGGGATGAGGTGCGCCACGGTCGCTTCGGCGGCCCGCGCGGCCGCCTTCGCCGGCGACCAGTCCGGCAGCAGCAGGCACCGCGCCCCCACCGAAATCGCATGTGTCACCGCGAAAATCCCACCGGAAGTCGACAACCGCCCACCTGACAACACGGTGTCATCGACGGTCATCCCAGTCACGTCGGTGAACACCGGATAGGACTCATGCCACGACCGCCGTGTTCGCCCAAAAACCTTCGGCCCGCCCGTACTCCCCGACGTCGTCCCCAGATAGAACTCGACGTTTTCGTCGTCAGCAAGGGAAAGATCGCTACCAAAACGTGGAGTTCGGGAAGTCTCGACATGGTGGGTGGGACGCGCGGCGGCCAGGATGTGCTTGGTTTCGGCGGCTGACCAGGCCGGATCGCAGACCAACGCGGCCGCGCCACACCAGTCGGCGGCCAGAAACCAAGCCACCGTGCCGACCGGATCGACGCCGTCCAGCGCCAGCCGGTCACCCGCTCGTACGCCCCGGCCGCGCAGCTCGGCGGCGCCACCAGCGACCCACTCCCAGAGCTCCGACCAGGTCACCGTCCGCCGGCCGTCGTCGAGCGCACTGGCGTCCGGCCTCTCGGTCGCCCAGCGCCGCAGCTCGGCCAGCACCAACCCCTCAGTCACTTATGGAGGTTACGTCGACCTTCGCCGCGTGCGTCTTCGAGACCGGCACCAACGTCGGATATGCCCGATGCACGGCGACCGCCACCAGGGACACGATCACCGCCTTGGCCACGTCGCCGGGAATGAACACCAGCGACTGGATCGCGGCGGTGGGGAGGCTGCCCACCACGACCGCCCAGTACGGAATGCCCACCGCGTAGATGACAACCACCCCGCCGACCACACAGGCGATCAACGCTTTGACGAAGCTCAGTTTTGGGAAGCGCGCGCTCCACCAACCAGCCGGTCGCGTACGCGCCCAGCAGCCACCCGATGATGAAGCCGCCACTGGGCCCGGCGAACACCGCCAACCCGCCACGACCACCGGACAGCAGCGGGAAGCCCACCAGGACCAGCATGATGAACAGCGCCAACGTCAACGCCGCCCGCCGCCCGCCCAGCAGGCAGCCGACCAGCATCACCCCCAACGTCTGCAGGGTGATCGGGACCGTACTCCCGAAAAGGTAGATACCGGGCATCAATCCCAGGACCGCGATGAAAGCGGCGAAGACCGCGATCTGTGCCAAATCAGCAGCCAACAACCGACGAGTGCGAGCCATAGTCTCTTTCCGTCCGACGGAACGCGTGCCAGCACCGTAACTCTCCCGGCTCGTCCTCTGAGCACAATCGAGCCGTCATATAGCTGGCCAAGTCTGTCGATGTTCGCTCTTGACGCCGGTCAGAGGGCGCGGAGCATGCAACAGCGCGGCCAGCGGTCCAGCCCGAGCGACGCCTCGTGGTCGCGGATCGTACGCAGGCCAGGCGTGACCTCGGCGGTGGTCAGGCGACGAAAGCCGAGACGCTCGTAGTAGGGCAGGTTCCACGCGACCTCGACGAAGGTGGTGAGGGTGAGCGCGGGATGTCCACGCTCGCGCGCCCACCTGCCCACCTGGTCGATCAAGGCCTGACCGATCCGCTGGTGGGCGTGGTCCGGATCGACCGAGACCTGCTCGATGTGGGCGTTCCCGTCCACCACGTCGGCGAGGACGTACGCGGCGGGGTGATCGGCGGCGTCCGTCGCGACCCATGCCCGGCCGTCTTGCTGGTACGCCCGCAGCTGCTCCTCCGGCAGCCCCTCGTCGCCGGCCACCTCGTCCATCCCGATCTCGGCGAACGCCTTTCCGGCGGCCACCTCGATCCTCCTGAGCACCGGCAGGTCAGTCTCGCCCGCCAACCGAATCGCCACCGTCATGCCAGCGACGATAGTGCTGTCCGCGCCGTGGCAGTGTCCCCGATCGGGGCGGCTTTGGTCCTTGAGCGCGGGACAATGTCCCGCACTCGATGTCGAGTGCGGGACATTGTGCCGCAGTGAAGGCGCGGCGAGCCCCTCCAGTGGCATGGGTTGCCGAGGGGTGTCTCTTAGTGCAGCAGTCGGAAAAGTTGGGCTTCGCCGGGCTGCAGGGCGACGGCGAGTTGCTGCGGGTTGGCGTACGTGAGCCAGCGGTTGTGGCGTGGGTCGAACAGTTGGACGCCGGTGACGGCGGAGCCGGTGTGTACGACGGTCGCGGCGGCGTCGCTGACCGAGCGGTTCGCGACCAGCAGGTGCTTGCGGGAGCTGTCACTTTCGCTGAAGCGGCCCAGAATAACGGCGCTCCCGCTGACCGCACTTACGTAGTCATCGGCCACGAAACCAGCGGCGTTGGTCGGCAGCGGCGACTCGTTGGCGTGTTGTACGGATTCCGAAACCAGCGGTTTGAGCTGCTGGCCGACCGGCTGCAGCCACTGCGTGTTGATCTTCTTCGCGGCCGTATAACGCTCGGTGCGGTGGCCGTCGAGAGTGATCAGCGCCGGGCCGAAGCCCTCGCCGCGGGCCGGATCCGGGGTCCAGTAGGTGAAATACTGGATGCCCTTCGCGCCGTAGGCGAGACTTACGTTGACCTGCCACAACAAATCCGCCGCGGTCGGGGAGCGGTGGCCGTTGTAAGCCAATGTCTGAATGTAGGTCCAGGTCGGCAGGTTGTGGGCCAGCCCGGCGAGCCGGAAACGGGCCCAGTTGTCGAAATATCCGGTGTCCTCGCCGCTGGCCACGATCGGATATAGCGGTCGAAGGACAGCAGCGCCGGCTTGGTCGCGGCTATGTAGTTGTTGACGTACGTGTCGTAAGAAGGACCGTTGCCAGGCAACAGGTTCGCGTAGGGGAGCAGTTGCGGTGCGAGTGTCCGGGCCACGTCGAAAGCCTTGCCCAGGCTGCCGAAAATGCCGTCCCACGGCTCGTCGAAGAGGTTGAAGCCAGCCAGCGACTTGTGCGGGCCGTACGCGTCCAGTGCCCGCTGGAAAAGTTCGCGGGCGTCCGCGGTGGTGATCGACATCGGCACACTACGGTCGTCCGAAATGGTGAACCAGCGGGTCATGTTCCGGACCTGAGTGTCGTCCGAGACGAGAACTTTCAAGCCGGTCTGGTCGGCCACCGACAGCATCTGTCCGATGATGTTGCCATCGTCGGCATAGTTTCCGCTGACCACGAACGTAAAACCGGCATCCGCGATCTCGGTGTAGCGGGCCACTGTCGTCTCGTACGGGTGCGGTGGCCCAGAAAATGCCGATCGGGAACTGTGTTCCGCCGACCAGCGGCAGCTCGGCGGCGGCGCGTGGCTGCACACCGGTCGTGACCGCGGCTCGCTCCTGTGCGACGGCGGCGGTTGGTGCGGCGGCGGCCAGGGCGGCGGTGGGCAGCACGCTGGCGGCCGCGCCGAGTCCGGCCATCCGGAACACGTCGCGGCGGTTGACCAGGCTGGCGATCGCCGATTCGGCGGGTTCGAGCGTCATCCGTGTCCTCCCGGGCAAGCGATGCGGGCATTAGTCACTAACGCACCGCACGGTCCGGGCTATTTTCACGTACGAAGGGCCCGCTGCCACTACTTAAGGCCCCAACCGGCCAACCCACGGGCCGGTTGCGGACCATCGGAATACGATTCGGAGCATGTTCTTCGTCATGCAGGTCTCTTTCGACGGCGATGACCGCCGGCTTGCCGCTCGCCCGGCCCACCGCGAGCGGCTCGCCCAACTCAAGGCTGAGGGCAGGCTTCTCGCGGCCGGGCCGTGGGACGACGAGTCCGGTGCGCTGCTGATCTTCCGTACGGACCAGGCCGGCATGGACGAGATCGTCGCCGCCGACCCGTACTATCGCGGCCCCGGCGTCACCGTCGACTCGCTGCGCGAATGGCACCCGATCGCTGGCGATGTGCTCGACTAAAGCCCAGCTGGGAAGGCGTATTTGTTCGGCGGATTTTGCTGTTGCGCGGTGGTTCCATAGACAAGCGCGATCTCGTCATGGGCGTGCAGGACGAGCGCGGCCGGGTCACCTTGGACGAGTTTTCCGTTCACGTACGCGCGAAAAACCTGGTCGGAGCTGACCTTGAGGCCGCCGATGTGGTCGCTGGCAAGGGAAACCCGCCATTCGGTGAAGAACTGACCGAGCGTGAAGTCCTTCTTGACCGCGCGACTCGACGTGGATGACGCCGGTGGTGTCGTGGGTGTGCAGCGGGCTGATGTGGCCGCCGGCCTCGTCGATGCCCAGCTCGGCGGGCACCTGGACGGGGTTTTGCCGTCGGCGATCACGTCGAGGTGGGCGTGGATGTGCTCGACGGTGCCCTCGGCGCTGAGCAGCGGCAGGCCGGCGGCCTGGATGGCCGCCGACGGATCGGTCGGCGCGGCCCACGGCGGGTTCGCGGTGGTGCCGGCGGTGGTCGGCGAGGCCTTGGGCGCGGCCTGTGACTTGTGGCCGGTGGTGGCGATGATCATGACCACCGCGCCCACCACCACTACCAGCGCGACCACCGCGGCGGAGCTCCAGATCATCATCAGCTGTCGGCGGCGGCGAGCCCGCGCCTTCGCCGCCATCGCCGCCGCTATCCGGGGCGCGTCGCTCGTCGGCGGACTTGCCGCTGCGTCTGACCATCTTCGCTCCTTTGTGTCGCGCGTACGAGTGTCGGACGCTTGCGAGGCGACCATGGTTCCGTCGTACGCTGACATCCTGATGGCACCGATCGGGCGAACCGGACGCGGGCGGCACCGTACGCTCGCGTCGCTCGTCGTCGTTCTTGGCTTGGCGTGCTGGCGGGCCTCTATGGCATGCACATCGCGCCCAACACGGGCGCTTGCCACGGCAGCATGGCCACAATGGACAGTGGCGTGAGTCACGTCATGGGCCTGGCGATGGGACCGGCCGTCGCCGAAAAGGTAGGCCTGACCTGCGATCCCACCCTGCCTCGTGATTTCCACTGGGCGGTGGTCCTGTTGGTCCTGTTTGTCGCCGTCTTCGGCATCGACCGGCTTTTCTCTTCGGCCGTACGTCCGGTGCCGCCGGCCCGTCCGCCGCCGCGCGACCCGCTGCTGGACCTCTGCATCAGCCGGACCTGATCAGGCCGTTTTTTTCGCTGCCCTGACCAGTTCGCACGCGTACGCGTGCATGTTCGGAAAGATGACAACCAAAAATGCGTACGTTCACACGTCTCTGTGCTGCCGCCGCGGTCGCCCTGGTGGTCGCCGGTTGCGCGAACCCGATGGCCGACCACGGATCGATGGGCGCCTCACCCGTCCGCCGCAGATCACCGCGGGATGGAAATGGCGACCGGCGACGGGCTCGCCGCCAGTGCCGATGGATTCCGTTTGGCCATCGGCAAAACCGCCGGGCCACTGACCTTCCAGATCCTTGGTACGAACGGGAAGCCGGTCACCAGCTTCGAAGTCGACCAGACCAAGAGAATGCACTTCTATCTCGTCCGGTCCGATCTCACCGGTTTTCAGCACGTCCACCCGGAAATGGCCGCCGATGGCACCTGGACAGCGAACCTCGCCACTGCCGCACCGGGCAGTTATCGGGCGTACGCGTCCTTCCTCTCCGCCGGCAAGGCGCTGGTGCTCAGTCAACCAGTTTCGGTGCCTGGCAAGGCATCCGCGATGGTGCTGCCACCGCCGACGACGACCACCACGGTCGACGGCTACACCCTGACGGTCGACAGCCCGTCGTTGCTGGCCGGCATGTCCCATCCGCTCACGGTCAGCGTGGCGCGGGAGGGGAAGCCGGTGACGGACCTCCAGCCGTACCTCGACACGTACGCACACCTGACCGCCTTCCATGCCGGCGACCAGGCGTTCGCACACCTGCACCCGGAGGGCTCGGTGCAGGGTGATCACGGCGGGCCGAAGCTGACTTTCGTGGCGATGCTGCCCAAGTCTGGCGACTGGCGGCTGTTCGTCCAGTTCCAGACCGGCGGGCGGCTGCGCACGGCGGCGATCACACTCCGGGTGCGGTAACCCCAACCGCGGTGTACAGTCGGGCTCGACATACCCCAGAGGGGTATGTCGAGCCCTGGAAGGAGCCAAAAGATGGAAGCCGTCGGTCGAGCGCTCGCGCTGGCTGGGTCGATGACCTGGGAAATTCTGTGGGCGCTGATCCTCGGATTCGCGCTGTCCGCGGTCGTGCAGGCGCTGGTCCGCCGGGCCACCGTGGTCCGACTGCTCGGCGACGACCGGCCGCGCACGCTGGCGATCGCCACCGGGCTCGGCATCGCGTCGTCGTCCTGCTCGTACGCGGCAGTGGCGCTGGCTCGGTCGCTTTTGCGCAAGGGCGCCAACTTCACCGCCGCGATGGCCTTCGAGATCGCGTCCACCAACCTGGTGATCGAACTCGGCGTGATCCTCGCGCTGCTGATGGGCTGGCAGTTCACCCTGGCCGAGTTCGTCGGTGGGCCGATCATGATCGTGGCGCTGGCCGTGTTCTTCCGCATCTTCCTCCGCAAACAGCTCCTGGAAAAGGCACTGGAACAGGCCGACCGCGGACTGACCGGCTCGATGGAGGGTCACGCGGCGATGGATATGAGCGTACAAATGCAGGGATCGCTGTGGAGACGGCTGCGGTCCGCGCCGGGTTTGACCGCGGTTTCGCACATTTTCGTGATGGAGTGGGCAGCCGTCTGGAAGGACATTGTCGGCGGTTTGTTGATCGCTGGCGCGATTGGCGCTTGGGTGCCGGACAGCTTCTGGAGAGCCTTCTTTCTGGCCAATGATCCCGTACTCGCCGGCATCTGGGGACCGATTGTCGGCCCGCTGGTGGCCGTCATCAGCTTCGTTTGCTCGATCGGCAACGTGCCGCTCGCGGTGGTGCTCTGGAACGGTGGCATCAGTTTTTGGTGGTGTGGTGGCGTTTATCTTCGCCGACCTGATTATCCTGCCGATCCTGAACATCTATCGGAAATACTACGGCCTGAAAATGGCGGCCCTGATGGTCGGTGCTTTCTATCTCGCGATGGTGATCGCCGGCTACGCGATCGAGCTGATCTTTGGCGGCCTCGGTCTGGTGCCGTCCAACCGTGGCGCGATGGTGATGGAGTCCGGCATTTCCTGGAACTACACCACCTGGCTGAACATTGCCTTCCTGATCCTGGCCGCCCTACTGGTCTTGCGGTTCTTCCGCTCCGGCGGCCTCCCGATGCTGCGCATGATGGGCGGCAGCCCCGACTCCGAGCACTCCCACGCCCAGTAACCGAATGCGTGCGTTGAGAGTTAGGAGAAGCTGGCGGCGTGGGTTTGCGCCCCACTCACGGAAAGTGCGGGGCGGGCGGCCGAGGATGTCGGTGACGGTGGGCAGTACGGGGGACTCGTCGAGGGTGCCGTCGACGTAGAAACTGAAGAAGGCGTCGACGTATTCGACCGGCATCGCGGCGGTCATCTGAGCCCGCGCCGCTTCGTTCGACAGACCCTCGAAACGCAGGTCGCGGCCGAGGATCCCAGCCAGGATGCGTACCCGGTCCGCCGGCGTCAGTGCCTCCGGGCCAGTCAGCCGGTACGTACGATTTTCGTGGCCGGTGTTCAACAAGGCCGTCGCGGCGACGGCGCCGATGTCGGCCGGGTCCAGGACCGCGGCGGCCACGTCCGGGAAGGCGGCGCGTACGACATCGGATTCTCGCAGCTGTGGCAGCCAGTCCAAGGTGTTGGTCATGAACATGCTCGGCCGCAGGATGGTGAACGGGACACCGGACTCGCGGACCGCCACCTCCGACCGGACCATGTAGGCGCTGACGGCGTTGCTGAGGTCGCCGAGCTCGGCCGAGCCTCCTGACAACAGCACGACCCGCTCCAGGCCGGCCCGCTGGACGGCGGCCAACAGGCCGGTCATGTCGGCATAGCCGCTGAGCAGGAAGGCCGCCGTCGCGCCCTGGAAAGCGTCGGCCAGCGAAGCTGGGTCGTTGAGATCCCCGATCGCGACCTCCGCGCCTTCGGGCAGCTGCTTTTCGGCCCGTACCAACCCTCGTGCCTTGCCGCCGGCCGCCAGTACGGCGCGAAGGACTTCGCTGCCCACGTTGCCGGTCGCGCCCGCTATCACCACAGTCATCTGAAACCCTTCGGAACGATCCTTAACGTCGATGATGCTCACCGTAGAGGTTCCCCGCCAACGCCAGCGACCAGCGCCTGTTGGCGCTTCGGGAAAGGGCCACTAACCAGCGCAAACTCGGTGAACGCGGCGCGGAGTACGGCCTCGCCCTGGGTCAGTCCTGGCAGCTGTTGTTCGATGGCGTGCAGGTTGGCGGCCGGGCAGCAGGCCGTTCAGGTGCCCGATGCCGGCGCGTACGACCGTCTCCCGCACGATGCCGCCGGCCTCGGCGATTTTGGGCAGCACGGCGGCCATCGCGTCCGCCGGGACTTCGAGGTCGAAGTGATGGTACGGCTCGAAAACCCGAGTTTTGGCGTCCTTCAAGGCATCCCGGATGACCTGGGTGCCGAGGCCACGAAAGTCCGCGGCGGTGCTGAGCGGGCTGGCGAATCCGCTGTGTGTCATGGTCACCGTGCAGTCGGTGACTTCCCAGCCGTAGAGCCCATGACGCAGCTCCTGTCGGACGGTTTTTCCTCGACGGCGTGGTGAAAAGCGGCCGGCAAGGAGCCAAGCTCGACCTCGACCTCGATGCGGTACGTTACTCCGCTGCCCGCCGAGGCCGGCGCGATCCGCAACCCAATGGTGGCCCAGAAGAAGTTCGGCCCGCGCCGGGAGATCTGGTGCACGGCTTCGCCGATGCCCACCGGCCGTTCGATGTGGATGGTCTGGGTGTCCGCGAAGAAAGCCCGCACGCCGAACTCCGATTCCAGTTGGGCGGCGATCACCTCTTTCTGCACCTCGCCGTAAAGCCGGACCGACAGGGTGCCGCTCTCGGCGTCCTGGCGGACCGCGATCAGCGGGTCGCGTTCCACCAATGCCTGCAACGCGGCGAAAAGTCGCGGCCGCTGCGCTGGATCCGCGGTGCGCACCACGGTTTCCAGACTGGGCGGCGAGAAGTACGCGCGCTCGGCCGCTTCGTCCGGGGTCCCCAGCTGGTCGCCAATCCGCAGCTCGGGCAGTCCGCCGAGTTTCGCGATCTGGCCGGCGACGGCCTGGTCGGCCACCACCGCCCCGCCGGGCCGAAAGACCTGCACCGAGGTCACTTTTCCTTGTCCGGCACCGAGATCCTGCCGATGGAAGGTGACCTGCTGGCGGGCCGCGACAGAGCCGGAGAAGAGTCGTACGTACGCGAGCTTCTCGCCCGCCGGACCGCGCTCGATCTTGAAACACCCGGCCGGCCAGTGGCCCGTCACTGGCGCCTTGGGCGGCCGGCAACAAGTCCCGGATGCCGGTGAGTAGGTCGGCCACGCCTTCGCCGGTCACCGCCGAACCAAAGAAAACCGGGTGGGCCAGCGTTCGCGCGGTCTGCCGGGCGAGTTCGCGCCGGCACCGCTGTTCGCTGACCACTCGTCCCTCCACATAGGACTCCAGCAGCTCGTCGCTGTGCTCGGCGAGCGTCTCGATCCACCCGTCGGTGGTGGTCGCGGTCGTCCGAGCCGATCGCGTGCCCAGGTCTGTGACGGTGTTCATGGGAACCGTGCCGGCCACGAGTTTTTGTTTGACAGAGCTCAGAAGATCGTCGTATGTGGCGCCGACGCGGTCGATCTTGTTGGCGAAGATCAGCGTTGGGATCCGCAACGCGGCGAGCGTACGCATGAGCACCCGCGTCTGCGGCTGCACGCCTTCGACCGCGGACACGACCAGCACCGCGCCGTCCAACACTCGTTACGGCCCGCTCCACTTCGGCGATGAAATCGCTGTGCCCGGGAGTGTCGATGAGGTTGACGGCCAGGTCGCCGAGCATGAAGGACGCCACCGCGGACTGGATGGTGATGCCGCGCCGGCGTTCCAGCTCAAGTGTGTCGGTCTGGGTGGTGCCGCGGTCGACGCTGCCGATCCGGTCGATGACGCCGGTGGCGTAGAGCAGCCGCTCGGTCAGGCTGGTCTTGCCGGCGTCAACATGCGCGACGATGCCGATGTTGAGCGTTTTTGCCAAGAGAGATCCCCAGGGAGGTTGCCGAACAGTCGTCTGTCTTGATGACCTGCGACGACTGGCGCATCCCGACTCCCTGGGTCGATGAACTCCTCACCGCGCATGCTAGCGAGCCGGCGGTCGCGAGTCAGCCGATTATTTCGCGATTGACATCAAGCATTCTTGAGGTTCTAGGCTGAAGCTTCACCGATGAGAGGACGATCCGTGGGTCTAACCGAAGCTGAGCGGAACTATCTTCGTGGCCAGAGCCTCGGCCGGTTGGCCACCGTGGGGCCGGACGGCGGTGCGCAGGTCCGGCCGGTCGGATTCAAGCTGAATGACGACGACGACACCATCGACATCGGCGGACCGGCCAACGCGGCCAGTCAGAAATATCGGAACGCGGCGGCCCGGCCGCTGGTGTCGTTCCTGGTCGACGACATGACGCCGGACGAGCCTGGCGCGCTCGCGCCGGGCTGGGGGCGGGGAGTGGGAGATCCGCGGCGAGGCTGAGCTGCTGACCGACGCGGATCCGCCGCTCGCGCCGGACTTCTTCAGTCGCGAGGTCATCCGGGTGCATCCGCGCCGGGTGATCAGCTGGCAAATCGACCCGGAGGTGCCTACGGCCGCGGTCAAGGCGCACTCCTGACCGGCGAGGCAGAATCGCGGGTATGACTGAGATCAGGCACCGAACCGTACCGGCGAATGGGCTTCAGCTGCGGATCGCGGAGGCCGGTGAAGGACCGCTCGTGCTGCTGCTGCACGGTTTTCCGGAGAGCTGGTATTCGTGGCGGCACCAGTTGGTCGCGTTGGCGGAGGCCGGATTCCACGCGGTGGCGCCCAACCAGCGGGGCTATCCGGGGACCGGCGGGCCGGCTGCCGTTGAGGACTACACGATCCTGCACCTGGTGGGGGACGCGGTGGCGTTGATCGAGGCGCTCGGCGAGTCGACCGCGACCGTGGTGGGGCATGACTGGGGTGCGCCGGTGGCCTGGCACACGGCGTTGCTGCGCCCCGATGTCGTACGAGGGGTGGCCGCTTTGAGCGTGCCGTACAGCAAACGTTCCCCGACGCCGACGCTGACCGGGCTGCGGTCCCGGTTCGGCGACAACTTCTACCAGCTGTATTTCCAGCAGCCGGGCGTCGCGGAGGCCGGATTCGAAGCCGACCTGGACCGCGCCTTTCGCCGGTCGCTGGTCGGGCTTTCCGGCGACAGCCCGCACATCCGGCCACTGGTCGTACCGGAGGGCGCGGTTTCGCGGACATCTGGCCAGCGCCGGAGAAACTGCCGTCGTGGCTGACCGAGCAGGACATCGGCGCGTACGTGCGGGAATATGCGGGCACCAGCCTCACTGGCCCGCTGAACTGGTACCGCAACATCGACCGGAACTGGGCGCTGACCGCGGCCTGGGAGACCGCAAAGATCACCCCGCCGGCGCTGATGCTGGCCGGCGACCGCGACCCGGTCATCTCATGGTTCGACCCGGTCCGGTTGGAGGCGTCCATGCGGTCGGTCATCTCGGACCTGCGCGGTTTCCGGCTGCTGCCCGGCGCCGGCCACTGGGTGCAGCAGGAACGTCCCGAGGAGATCAACGCGGCACTGGTTGACTTCGCCGGCGCCACCTCCTGACATCGCAATGTCAGCGCGGGCGCCTAGGTTTCGTACGTACCCGGTCGGCCGGTCGCCCCTCCCTCGGCGGCCGACCGGCCGGGCCGGCGCTGACCGGCTTCGCCGTGCGTGCTGGCGTGGTCATGGCAAGCTAACCCCGTACCGGAGGAAGGCGGTCGGGGATGATCGAGGTGCTGACCGGGATGGGGCTGTCCGCCTCGGCCGGCCTGAACGCGTATCTGCCGCTGCTCGCCGTGGGCCTGGCCAGCAAGTTCACCAGTTTCGTCGCGGTGCCGACGGGCTGGATGTGGCTGCAGAATCCGTGGGTGCTCGGCGTCCTCGGGGTGCTGGTGGTCGTGGAGTTCGTCGCGGACAAGGTGCCGGCCGTCGACCACCTCAACGACATCGTGCAGACGGTCATCCGCCCGAGCGCCGGTGGCCTGACCTTCGGCGCGGCCGCGAGCGGTGAGACCGCCACCTTCGCCGACCCGGTCACCTTCCTGCAGAACTGGAACTGGGTGCCGATCGTGGTCGGCGTCGTCATCGCCCTCTTCTTCCACGGCGGCAAAGCGACCACCCGTGCGGTGGTCAACGCCAGTACGGTCGGGCTCGGCGCGCCTTTCGTCAGCTTCTTCGAGGACATCGTCTCGGTGGTGCTGATCCTCGCGGCGATCTTCGTACCGCTGTTGGTGCTGATCTTCTTCGCCGGCATGACCGTGCTGTTCCTGTGGGCCTTTCGCCGCTATCGCCGCCGCAAGGCCCGCCGCTCCCAACCCACCCTCGCCACCCCCTGACTGCTCTTATGTCCGCAACGCCCCGCTGCTCGCAACGGGACGTTGTGGACAAAACCGTCAGCGGGGCGTACGGCGGCGGTGGCTGGCTTGCCGGGCGATCCGGAGTGCCTCCTGGGCGGCCGGTGAGGAGGCGATCGGTACGGCGGCGGCGCGCAACTGCTCGTACGTCCGCTCCTGCTGGCGGTGGGCCGCCTTGGCCTGCGCCGCCTCCTGCGCGACGTCCGCGGACGGCGGCCGCAGCGGCCGCGAGCTGGCCGGATCCAGCCAGCGTTCCAGCCGGGTCTTGACCCACTGCAGGATGCGTACGGATCCCCATCGCAGCAGCGGCGGCCCGTCGTCGTACCCGTCGCCGGTCGGGCTGGTCTCCAGTGCCTCCGCGATGTCCCGGATGCGGTAGCCGCTCTCGAAAAACGGCCGCAGCAGGCCCACCAGGTCGCGGACCGCGAGCTGGCGCAGCACCAGGTTCTCGTGCCGCATCCAATTCACCGCGGCGCGGAACTCGGTGTCCCCGCTGGGCACCCGACCGGCCGGCCAGCGAGCGGGCACCTGGTATCGGCGCTCCACCGGCAGGTCGGTCTCCGGGGCGCCGTCACCCGACGACACGGGTTGCATAGCACCAGGATGCCCAATCCGCACCCGTACCGGCTGGATACCGCCCTCTCTCGGCGTGTCGACAGATCGTCAACGTGGCTCTCGGGGCAGAAGTACCAGGGGTGCTCGCCCAGTCCGACGCGACGAGCGCCTCGCTGGGGGTCTTTGCCGCTGGCCCCCGATCGCCTGAACGATTATGGTCTCCACAGCAGCGAAAACGATGGGAACCGATGTCCGCAGCAGCCACTTTTCACCCGGTTGACCGACTATTCACCGGACCGTCCCTGGGACCAGCCGCAGGACGACCCACGACTGCGCACTGAGTACGTGCCGAACCTGGTCGATCTTTGGCCCGGGCAGGTGAAAACGTACGACCCTGATCTGCCGGTGGTGGGCCTGCCGACCGAGCTGCCGTCGCCTGGGGTGTCGGCCTCGGCGGCCCTTTCCGGACAGCGCAACGGAGCTGGCCGGCTGGACCTGCCGGCGTTGACCCGGCTGCTGTTCTACTCGGCGGGCGTGGTGCGTTATGTCGACCTCGAGGACGCCCGTGGCAGGCGCTATCTGCGGGCCGCCGGCTCGGCTGGTGCCACCCATCCGCTGGAGCTTTACGTGGTGGCCAACGGGATCGACGGGCTGCCCGACGGCGTCTGGCATCACGACCCGATCGAGCACCGGTTGGTACGCGTCGGTGCCGCGCCGTCAGCAGGCCCGAGTTATGTTGTCATCACTGGCATTCCGTGGCGTACGGGATGGCGCTACTACGCGGAGCGCGGCTACCGGCACCTGTGGTGGGACTGCGGCTCGCTGCTGGCCCAGCTGCTGGCGTTGGCCGAGTCCGCCGGCATCCCGGCCGGGTTGCGGATGACCTTCCCGGACCACGAAGTCGGCGCGCTGGTGGGCGCCGACGGCCGCGACGAGTTCCCGCTCGCGGTTGTCGCGCTCGGCACGGGCGAGCCGGTCGCGAAGGCCGAGGGCACCGCGGCGGCCGGCCTGGTGGGTACGAACGTGCTCGAGTTCGGGTTGGTGACCAGCACCCAGCGAGCGTCCGATGTGGACAGTTGGGGCGCCGGTCCGGTGCCGGCCGGCCCGCCGGTCGAGGATCCGGGCGACACCGACGTCTTGGAGGCGCTGATCCTGCGCCGCGGGTCCACCCGTACGTTCGCACCGGCCGCCGTGCTGCCGGCGGACTGCCTGCGCTGGGCGTTCGCGGCGGCCACCCGGCCGCTGCCCTGGGATGCTGGCCCTTCGATCCTGCGGCACCGGATTTTCGCGCACGCGGTGCAAGGCGTAAGACCTGGCCTCTATCTTTGGTCCGACGGTGAGCTGATCGCCGAGCGGCTGGGCGATCTTCGGGACGAGGCCACGTATTTTCTGCGAGCGGCAGACGCTCGGCGGCGACAGCGGCTACACCGCGGTGCATTCGGCTGACCTCGGCATGTTGGCTGGCGAGCGCGGCTACCGGAGCGCGCAGCTGGAGGCCGGCATCGTCTCCGGCCGGCTGCAACTGGCCGCTTTCGCGCTTGGCCGCGGCGGCTCCGGCATGAGTTTCATTGACGACGTCACCGAACAGGTGGTCGGCATCTCGGATGCGATCATGCTCGCGACCGTGATCGGCACGGCCGACTATCCCGGCACCGCCGGCGGTCCGCCCGGTCAACCGCGCAAACTCTCCCGCCTCCGCCGGCCCAGAGACTAAAACGGCCCAGGGACGAGAAAACGCCACCCTTGGCAGGCCGAGGGTGGCGCGTTTTCAGGGGAGGGTTTTTCAGGGTAAACCTAGTAAACCGAGACGCCGTACGTGTTGAGCGCTTCGACGACCGGCTGGAAGAACGTGGTGCCGCCGGAGCTGCAGTTGCCGCTGCCGCCGGAGGTCAGGCCGTAGGCGGTGTGGCCACCGTAGAGCGGGCCGCCGCTGTCACCGGGCTCGGCGCACACGTTGGTCTTGATCATGCCGGTCACCGTGCCCTCGGAGTAGTAGTTGACCGTGGCGTTGAGGCCGGTCACCGTGCCGCTGTGAATGCCCGACGTGCTGCCGCGCCGGGTCACCGCTGTGCCGGTGGTCGGGTTGGCTGCGCCGGTGATGTCCACGCTGCCCACCGTGCCGGGGTGGTTGGTGTAGCTGGCGGCGTACTTGACCAGCGCGAAGTCGTTGCCCGGGAACTGGCTGTTCTGGTTGCTGCCGACCAGCTGGGTGTGGCCGGAGTCGGCGTACCAGGTAGAGGCCACGTTGCCGCAGTGACCGGCGGTCAGGAAGTAGTACGTGCTGCCGTTGCGGACGTTGAAGCCGAGCGAACAGCGATACTGGCCGCCCCAGATCGCGTCGCCGCCGCTCAGACGCGGGCTGAACACGCCGGCCACCTTCTCCACCCGGACGGCGTCGCCGAGCTGCCGGGTCGCCGCGGTGACCTGGGCGAGCTTCGCGCCGGTGACGCTCTGGTCGACGCTCACCACGACCTGGTCGGTGGCCGGGTCGGTGGCCCAGGCGGTGCCCGGAACGGTCGCCGAGCGGCCCAGCGCGGCGGTCACGCCGGCGAGTTGGGCGGCGCCGTAGGTGACCATTTTCGGCACCGCGCCGGCCGCCGCGACCCTGCTGGGCGGCCGCGTTGTCGGTCACCGTGACGACGGATTTTCCAGCGCTGTCGACATAGTTGCCGGCGGACCGGGCGCCGAGCTGGCTGGCCAGTGCCTGGGCGCTGGCCGGCGACATGGTGCTGCTGGTGGCGGCCTGCGCGGGGGCGGCCATCAGCGCGGTGCCGATCAGGCCAAGGGCCGCCGTGGCGACGGCGGCGTGGCGGAGCGAGGACCTTGTGAGTCTCACGTGAGCCTCCTGATGGGAGTGGAGACGCGGCGACGGACATGTTTCGCGAAAGGCGCAGACACCTTCGTACGCACCAAATGCCGAGTCGGTGGAAGTATCAACTAAACCTGACCATCGACACAAGAGTTGATTTGTCGGATAACCGAAATGTCCACTACTACGTTTTTTGTTATCTCCACAAGGAGAAAATGCGCCGCTGTTTCCCCACCTGGCGCTGGAAAATTTCCTGTGCGAGCGGTGGCTCACGATCCACCGAGGCGGCCGGCCGGCGGCCCGGCACAGGCTCGAAAATCCACCGAAACGATGGCGCGAAATCGAAGCAGAGCCGCGGCCGACAGTGGAATTCGGCTGGAGTGCGGACCGCTTCGACCGGCACTATGCGCGTACGAGCGGGCGGGCATAGCGCCACTCGCCGTCCTCGTTCGTGCCCTCCTCGCGGACGAACCGCTCTTGAGCAGGGCGCCCTGGCTGGCCAGGTTGTCGGCGGCGGTGTGGGCCACGACCCGGGCACCGGCGGCCTCGGCGGCGGCGGCGGTCACCGCGATCGCGATCGCGTCGGTGATCAGGCCCAGGCGGCGGGCCGACGGGACCAGCCCGTAGCCGATCTCGGCCTCGCCGTTGTCCTCAGGCGGCCCGAAAAAAACCCGATCGTTCCGACCGCGAGACCGTCGCTGCGGCGGATGATGTGCCGCACGGACCACCGCCGGTCGGCCTCGAGCGTACGGCTCACCAGAGTCATCGCGTCCTGGTCGTCCTCGCGCGGATAACCTTCCGCGAACCACTCCAGCCGCTCGCCGGCCGCCAGGATCTTCACCTCGTCCGGGCTGACCAGCACGAGTCGTACCAACGATCCTTCGAGCGGTTCGTCGCTGAGCTGCACGTGTTGTCCTTTCGAAACGATCAGGCGTCGTAACGAAAGTAGCAGTCGTGGGAGCGGACGCAGGCCCGCTCCCACGACTGTGCTAGCAGGTGCTGCTGGCCGGTAGGCCGGCGAAGCGGCTGGTCAGCCAGACCAGTGAGTTCGGGATGGTGGCGAACAGGTTCAGCACGTGTTCGGGCACCGGATAGTCCTGGTATTGCACGGTGGAACCCTTGGCGCACCAGGAATGGTACGTGTCGATGTTGAAGTCCGGCCGGATGATCTCGTCCAGCGGCGACTGCTGGAAAAGCACCGGCGCGCTCGGCGCGGTGGCTCCGGTGCTGTTGTCGGCGAACATTCGTTGCGTACGCGGGTCAGTCACCACGTCGGCAGTGGTGTAGTCACTGACTTTCTGGAAGGTGTTGGTGGACACCAGTTGCACCAGGCATTGTTTGCCGATTTTCGACTCAAGCTGTTTTCCCTTGTCGTTGAACAAAGATGTCAGCTCCGGATATTGTCGCTGCATCCCGACGACCGCGCCGAGGGTGAAGCCGGAGAACGGGCCGCCGTCGACGCCGACCAGGGTTTTCTTGAGATCTCCTGGAAAGTCGCCAGCCACCCAGCCTTTGACGTTCAGCTCGGGTGCGTAGCCGGGTTGCATTTGGGCGGCCCACGCGGTGGCCTGCCCGCCGCCGGAATACCCCCAGCCGGCGATCGGGGTGGTCACGTCCAGGCCGGCCTCGGGCAGCGTCAGCGCGGCGCGAATGCCGTCCAGGGTGGCGTGCCCGGCGACCCGGCCGACCGCGAAGGTCATCTTCGGGCCCTCGAAGTCGGTGATCACCGCGGCCCAGCCGTACGACAGCGGGGTCCAGATGCCGGTCGAGTCCAGCTCGGTGCCCTGGCGCAGCTCGTACGACGGGTTGCAGTCGCGACCGAGGCTGTCGATGGCGATCTGGAACGAGAGCAGCGGGCGCTTGCCGGGATACGGCGTGAGCGGCACGACGACCGTGCTGACGGTCGCGATCGCCTGGTCGTTGGCGTCGTTTGTGCGTACGAGGACTTGGAAAACCCGGGCGGGCACCGGGATCAGGTACGTGCTGGCGGCGACTTGCCGCTCGCGCAGGATGGTGCCCGGGCTGCTGGCCTCGAAGCCGGCCGGCGGTTGGTAGAAGGGGTCTTGGTCGGGCGGCAGGACCGCGGCCGGCGCCGCCTGCGCGGCGTGCGCGGCGGTTCCGCTCGCGCCGACCAGCAGGCAGCTCAGCAGCGTGGCGAGCGCGATCGACAGCGCGCGCCACCGGGGTGTGGTCATGGAGCCTCCTCGGGAGGGCGGATAGACTAATACATCTGTATTACTTTTAAGTGATACAGGAGTATCGGTCACGAATTAGGGTGTGTCAATGGTCACGTCTCGAGGGGCTCATCAGGAGCGCAGCCGCGAACGGCGGGAAGCGCTGTTGCGCGCGGCCATCGAGCTGATCGCCCAGAGCGGTACGCGGGCGGTGACCCATCGCGCGGTGTCGGCGCGAGCCGGGTTGCCGCCGGCCGCCGCCGGCTACTACTTCCAGACTGCGCAGGAGCTGATCGAGCAGGCGCTGCGCTTTCACGTACGGGAGCGCTCGGCCACCCTCGCGGCCCTCATCGAGAGCATTGCCCAGGCCGCGAAAACGGCCCGTGAGCTGGGTGAACGTGTCGTGGAAGCACTCATTCGCGGTCAGTCCGGGGTCAGCGTCGCGCAGTACGAGGTCTATCTGGAGGCCACCCGGAACCCGGCCCTGCGGGAGGTGGTGCAGGAGTCGATGAGCGCCTTCGAACAGGTCGCCGCCGGCCATTTGGAGCGGCTCGGGGTCCGCGAGCCGGCCCAGGCGGCCAAGGCGTTCGTGGCGATCGCGGACGGTTTCGCGCTGCACCGGATGGCGAGCCCGCTGCCGTACGACGAGGATTTCGACCTGATGGTGAAGACGCTGGCGGGCATGATCCTGGCCCATCGGATGGACCGCGCGGCGCTCGACCGGCTGCTCGGCTGATGCCCGTTCACCTGCCCTTACCGGCGCTTTAAGGGCACCTTAACGACGCCGAAGATGCTTGTCCCATCAGATTGACACGTCTTCCGGCAGGTGGTTCAGATGATGGAACGTCTACCAGTTCTTCTTCACGCTCGTGACCCGATTTCCTACGCGGGGATCAAGGGGCAGTTGGCTCCGCGTCCCGAGGTTCGGATCGTCAGCAACGACGAGTGGCAGTCCGCGCAGGTCGCGTTGGTGGTGACGGACCGGATCGATGAGACCGCGATTCGCGCTCTTCGTGGCCTGCGGGCTCGGGGGATCAACCGGTTGGTGATCATCGCGACTCAGATCGAGGAGTCGGAGCTGGTGGCGGTCGTGGAGATCGGTGTCGCCGGTCTGGTACGGCGCGCGGAGGCTACCGCTGAGCATTTGGTGACGGTGTTGAAGTCGGCCGCGGCCGGCGATGGGGCGGTGCCGCCGGATTTGCTGGGGAGGTTGCTTAACCAGGTCGGTCAGCTGCAGCGGCAGGTGCTCGGCCCGCGGGGGTTGACCTTCTCCGGTCTGGCGGAGCGGGAGGTGCAGGTGCTGCGGTTGGTGGCGGACGGGTTCGACACCGAGGAAATCGCGCAGAAGCTGTCGTATTCGCAGCGTACGGTCAAAAACGTGCTGCACGACGTGACCAGCCGACTGCACCTGCGCAACCGCTCCCACGCCGTCGCGTACGCCCTCAAACACGGTCTTATCTAGCAAAAACACGTCACCTTCGCGATCGCCGCGAAGGTGACGTTTTGTGTTTCAGCGCGGCGAGGGATCGCGGTTGTAGAGCTTTTTCGCCCACAGGTATCCGGCCAGCCCGATGACAGCGCACCAGGTGATCGCGATGAGCGCGGTGCCGCCGACCGCAGTGCCCATCAACAGTCCCCTGAAGGTCTCGATAATCGGGGTGAACGGTTGGTATTGCGCGAACCAGCGCAACCCGGCCGGCATGGACGTGGTGGGCACGAAGCCGCTTCCGAGGAACGGCAGGAAAGTCAGCGGCATCGGGAGGTTGCTGGCGGTCTCCACGCTTTTGGTCCCCAGGCCCAGCGCGACGCACAGCCAGGTCAGCGCCAGGATCACCAGGACGGCCATGCCGGTCGCCGCGAGCCAGCCCAGCGGGCTCGCGGCCGGCCGGAATCCCAGCAATATCGCCACTCCCAGCACGATGGCGAGGCTGACCACGCTCTGCGCGATGTTGCCCAGGACGTGTCCGGTCAGCACCGAAGCCCGGGAGATCGCCATCGTACGGAACCTCGCGACGATGCCCTCGGTCATGTCCATCGCCACCGAGATCGCGGTGCCCTGGCAGGCGCTGGCGATCGCCATCAGCAGGATGCCGGGCACCACGTACGTGAGATAGTCCGCGCGGGCGCCGCCGAGGCCCGCGCCGAGCGTGCCACCGAAGACGTACACGAAAAGCAGGAGAAAGACGATCGGCATGCCGACGAGCAGCAGGGTCATCGACGGATAGCGCACGATGCGGCGAATGCTGCGCCGCAACATTGTGGTGGAATCGCTGACGGCGTAGGAAAGTGTGCTCATCGTACGGCTTCCTTCTGGTGTTCTTGTGAGGCGTTTCCGGTGAGTGCGAGAAAAACGTCGTCCAGGTCCGGGGTGTGAATGGTCAGGTCGGCGACCTCGATCGACTCGTATTCCAGCCGCCCGAGCAAAGCCCGCAGCGACCGGACGCTGCCGTCGCTCGCGACCTGCAGAGTCAGTGTTTCGTCGTTCCGCGAACTGTCGCGCAACGCGTTGGTGGCCAGGTCGAAGGCGGTCGGATCGGCGAACCGCAGGCTGATGTGGCCGCCGGGTATCAGCCGCTTGAGCTCGTCCGCGGTGCCCTCGGCGACGACTTTTCCGTGGTCCAGCACCGCGATTCGATCGGCCAACTGGTCGGCCTCTTCGAGATACTGGGTGGTCAGGAAAATCGTGATGCCGCGGGACACCAGCTCGCGGATGACCTGCCACATGTCGCGGCGGGCCCGCGGGTCCAGGCCGGTGGTCGGCTCATCCAGGGAAAACCCCGAGGCTGGCCGACCAGGCCCATCGCGAGGTCGAGACGTCGTCGCATGCCGCCGGAATAGGTCGCGGCCACCTTCTTTCCAGCATTCACCAAGCCAAACTGGTCGAGCAGCTGGCCGGCACGCAGCCGGGACCGCCGCCGGCCGAGGTGGTGCAGGTCGCCCATCAGCACCAGGTTTTCCTCGCCTGTCAGGAGATTGTCGACCGCGGAAAACTGCCCGGTGACGCCGATCGCGGCCCGTACGGCGTCCGGATCGCTGGCCGGGTCATGGCCGGCCACCAGGATTTTGCCACCATCGGCGCGAATCAACGTCGACAGGATTTTGACGGCGGTGGTCTTGCCGGCACCGTTGGGACCCAGCAGGGAAAAGATGGTGCCCTTGGGTACGGACAGGTCGATGCCGTCGAGGACAAGCTGATCGCCGTACGACTTGCGCAGCCCGGTGGCCACGATCGTCGGTTCGGCTGGGGAAATGGTCATGATTCCTCATCTGCTGGGAGTTTTTGGGCAGCACAAAGCTCGGGCCGTCGTGCTGGAAGAAAATTAGGAGCGGTGGATGATGATGTCGCCGGAATACGTACGAGCGCGGACCTTGACAGTTTCGTCGGACTCCTGCGGTCCGTCGGCCTCGTCCATGGAGTTGATCAGGTCGCCGGACCACGAGTTCGCGTCCAGCCAGACGGCGGTGCCTTCGCGTACGCCGACTTCCAGCTCGCCGGCGGCGGTCGTCACGGTCACCGTGCCGCGGACCACCTCGCCGATCCGGATGCTGCCGTTGGCCGTACGAGCGGTCACATCCGCCAGAGCGCTGTCGACCGTGATGCTGCCGTCGGCGGTGTGCAGCCGCACATCGCCGGTCACGTCGCCGACGATGATGTCGCCGTCGGCCGTGTTGATCGAGCCGGAGCCGTCGATCGTACGGACCCGGATCTCGCCGTCAGCCGTGTTCAACCGCAGCTTTCCCACCTGGTCAAGCCAAATGTCGCCGGTGGCCGAGGTCAGCTTCGTCTCGCCAAGCCGGCCCTGGCTGTGCAAACCTGCCGCGGTCTTCGCCTCCAGCGTCGAACCGGTCGGCAGGCTCAGCGTTACGTCGACCGCACCGCCTTTGGCCGTGAAGAGAAGGCCTCGACTGTTGGGCGTTTTCACCAAAAGCCGGCCATCGGCGTATTCGACCCGGGTCTGCGTGGCGGTCCGCACGTCGGCCTCCTTGGACTCGTCGTGCGGTCGCACTTCGACCACGGTATCGGTCCGGTCGCTGGCGGCGATCCGTACGTCACCTTCGACGATCTCGATGACGGCGAGAATGGGTTCTGGGGTCTGGAAAATCGGCATGGCTGTCCCGTCGTGATGAGGTTGTCGGTTATTAGCGCAGCCAGCCGGTGTAGCGCTGTCTCGACTCGGTCGCTCCGGATCGGCGGGTGACATGCCGCCGGTCGTACGGTCCGAGGGGGCGGCGGCGACAGCTCGTACGAGCCAGGCGTTCACCGACAGTGCTTCCTCGTTGGCCGCTCCCTCGATCCGCGGTTTCAGGTGCTCGGGGAGCCGGAGCGTGATCCGGGAGGTGCCGCCGTCCTCGGCCTCCGGTGGAGGCGGCGGAGGCGCCGCGGGCAGCGGCGGGTGGTCGGCGACCGTACCGAACGGCCGGTCGCCGACCGGTGACGTCACCATGAAGTCAGGATCCCGGCCACGCAGCCGGACTTGCACCGATCCTGGACCCAACTCGTCGCTGATCTCGTCCGCGGCGGCCGACATGGCCTCCAGCAGGACGAGCCGAGCTGCGGCTTCCAGCGGTGCGGTCAGCCGCTCGGCCAGGTCACGGGCATCGTCACCACCGGCTTCAGCTGCGAAGATGAGCTCGCGGCGGAGGCTGTCGACGTACGGCGTCAAGTCCATGCCGACGACTATGACATCAAAGTGACGTCACTGCAAGCTCGTGACATCACTTTGATGTCATAGTGTGGGAAGTTGATCTCCATCGTCGGCTTGCCGAGGCTCGTCGACGATGGTCCGGATGACTTCGGTCTTGGCGTCGGCGTAGTCCTGTACGCGCTGCCACGTCTGCTGAGCCAGTTCGCGTTTGCGGGCCGCGTACCGTTCCCGCTCGGTGTCATTGCTCCGCAGACGATCGCGAAAAACGCAGCATCCGGTCGATTTCGGCTGCCCCTACGGTGAAAACGTGAAGGTTGATATTGGTGTCTGGGCCTTTGAGAAGCCGGTGTTCGAACCACTGCGGCTCGCGGATCCGCAACACATAGCCCGCGGCCACCAAAGCCGGCACATACGCCGGTTCGTCGGCCGAGTCCGGGACGGCCAGCACAATGTCGATGATTGGCTTGGCGACCAGGCCTGGCACCGAAGTGGACCCAGCGTGCTCGATCCGTACGGCCGTTGGCCCGAGCAGGGAGTGGATCCTTTCGGCCTCCCGTTGGTAAAGCAGCGGCCACTGCGGGTCATATTCGGTGAGTGTGATGGGTGCGTTGTGCGGCTCGATCGCGCCGAGTGGAGTGTCATCGGTGGGCATCTCGCGGTTTGTCCTTCCGGAAGGCAGCCTTGAAGCGTACCGACCGCGGTGCCGCTCGGGCGACGCAGTGTCGTACCGCGGGCATAGCATCGGCGAAGCCATGATTCGTACGCACCGGGGAGGCCGCATGACCACGCTCACCAATCGACCGAAGACGGCGCTGCTGGTCATCGACGTGCAGAACGGAGTCGTCGCGGATGCGTACGACCGGGACACCGTCGTCGCCAACATCGCCACGCTGGTTGACAAAGCCCGGGTGGCAGGCATCGACGTCGTCTGGATCCAGCACAACAACGACGATCTGGTCAAGGACACTGAGAACTGGCAGTTTGTGCCGGAGCTGAAGTGGGGTGCTGGCGAACCGGTCGTGCAAAAGCACTATGCCGACGCCTTCGAGGAAACCGACCTGGAGTCGGTGTTGGCCGCAGGAGGCATCGGCCGGGTCTATGTCGCGGGTGCGCAGACTGACGAATGCGTCCGCTCCACCCTGCACGGGGCTCTCGTCCGTGGCTACGACGCGACCCTGGTCGGGGACGCGCACACGACCGATGACATGTCGTCGTACGCGCGCGCCGACGCCCGACAAGGTCATTGCCCACACGAACCTTTACTGGCAATATCACACACCGCTCCCGGCCGAATCGCCGGCACCGTCAGCACCGCCGATGCCGACTTCGGCGCTCCAGTTGCGACCACCGTTCAGCTCAAATATCACACCGTGACGCCACGAATTTTCGTCACCGACGTGACCGCGGCCGTCGACTTTCTGAAGACGACTTTCGGTGCCACTGGCGAAATCGCGCCAGGACGCCCGGCCGAAATCCAGATCGGCGACTCTCTCGTCATGGTGTCCGAGGCCGGCGAACGTGAGCTTTTCCCGGCTTTTCTCTACGTCTATGTTGACGACGCGGACGCCGCCTATCGCCGGGCGATCGATGCCGGCGCGGTCAGCGTGGAAGAGCCTTCGGACACCCCGTACGGTGACCGCCGCGCGATGGTCCGCGACCCGTTCGGCAACACCTTCCAAATCGCCCATCGGGCTGCTGTTTAGATCTCACCGACAGGGCCCTGGTGGTCGACGATGTCGAGCCAGCCCCCGCCTCTATGGTGGACAGATGCCATCGGTCAAGCAGTTTCAAGTCACTTTCGATTGTGCGGAGCCAGAGCAGGTCGCTCGTTTTTGGTGCGAGGCGTTGGGGTATGTCGTGCCACCACCACCCGACGGGTTCGCTAGTTGGGCCGATTTCGATCGCTCGCTGCCGGCTGAGGAGCAGGGTTCAGCGTTTGCCTGCGTTGATCCCTCTGGCGTAGGACCGAGACTGTTCTTCCAGCGCGTTCCCGAAGGCAAGGTCGTCAAGAACCGGGTGCATCTTGACGTCCGGGTTGGCACCGGGCTGGTGGGCGAAGAACGGCTGGCCGCGCTCGAGGCCGAGTGCGCGCGACTGATCCCACTTGGTGCTGTCCGTGGACTACTGCAGGTCGCCGATGAGGTCAACGAGTCGTGTCTCGGAATGCAGGACATCGAGGGCAACGAGTTCTGTCTCGACTGATCGGCGCCAAAAAAGTCGACTCCACTGGGATCGTTTCACCGAGCGCCACGTCTACCGGAGTTATGCCGATCTGGGACAGCCGTGTTGAATAATGCCGATGAGCGGCGGTCGCCGCTCGTCGGCACGTTTATCCTCGGAACGCTCTGGGGCGGATGGCCGGCGATGTTCCCGGCGCTGGACGCCTTCCGGAATTCGTTGCATGCGCAGCTGATCGCGTCGGTCGTGGCAGCGGTCGTCCTGGTTGTCATCACTCGTGGTCGATTCGGCTACCGGTCGGGTGGAGCCATTCTTTGTAGGTGAACTCGAGGCTGTATCTGTCGGGATCCAAGACAGTGGCCGCGTAGTATCCGGGACCGTAGTAGAGCCGATCCGAGGGTGCGCCGTTGTCGGTCGCGCCGGCTGCCATAGCGGCGGTGTACGCCGCGTTGACGGCCTCTTTGGAGGGGGCGCGGTGAAGCCGACATGGGCGGCACGTCCGGCACTGACTCCCGCGCGTAGCCAGAGCGGGTACGTGTGGTCCTTGCCGAATCCCTTGAGGTCGGGGTGTCCTTCCGGGCCGGTCGAACCGTCGAAGTCGATGAGGTGGCTCAGGCCCAGGGGTTTCAATGCCTGGTTGTAAAACTCGATTGAGCGGTCCATGTCGCTCACCGTCAGAATAACGTGATCTATCATTGTCAGGGGTTCCTTTCTAGGAGCAGTAATGGCATGAGCCTAGAGCCAGACCTGGACTGTTTTGGTCCTGGTCTTGAGCAAGTGATGTGTTTCTTGTTTGGGATGGTCCGGTGATCCAGGAGTTGCTCCCCAGAAGGGTGTCCCCAGGGCGCGAACACCGGGGATCGCCTTCATACCACCGCTGAACGCCGGCCAACCTTGGCTCGTATTCGGCCAGGATGATCGGTGATCATCGGTTCTAGCCGGACACAGACAACAAGCCCCTGACCGCCTTTTCGGCTGGTCAGGGGCTTGTTTGTGCTGGTCACGCATGGTGCCCCCGGGCAGAATCGAACTGCCGACACCCGCTTTAGGAGGCCGCCCGACACTGCGGAAACCGGTGTCTACCTGCGAATACAGTGAAGTCTAGCGTCACTACGGCGGCATCCTGTGCCGGCCGTGCCGTCAAGTTCGCACCACGACCGGAACCACGACTTGCCGAGTTCCGGTCGAGGAGCGGTGGGGAAGATGTTCCGCAGGTTGGTCACGTTCTGTAGTCGCCGGTCGGTCGCTCTCCAAACTGGGCAGTGGCTACCTCGGTCCCTTCGCGTGCTTCCTGTCGTACGGTGGGCTGCGTTGGGTAGTCCGATGACGAGACGGGAGGTCGGGACATTGGGACGCAAGAACCTTGAGCTGACGGTCGTACGCAGGGGCGACAAGCTGATGAACCTTGTCGTCGAGGCAGATCCCGACGATGCCGACGAGTTGCGGACGCTCCTACTCGACGCCATCCGGCGAGACGGCTGGAGCGACGACCGGATCAACGAGTTCGAGCTCCAGATCCGCTACGCCGGCGACCGTAGCGTCCTCAAGACCTTCGTGATCAGCAGGAGATAGAGCCAGCAT
>NZ_WOTO01000059.1 GCF_010993775.1 Fodinicola feengrottensis
GTGCTCCCGCCCGGCTCCGCCGGCACCGGCCCGATCAGGGGTAGCGCGTCCGTTTCCCCCGGCCGGCGGTTACGGTGGCGGTGGACGGGACTACGGCGTACCGGCCCGTACGGCGGCGGTGGCGGCGGCGGTCTACGGGGTGCGGGGCGTCGGCGGCTCCCGCCCGGCCGGCACCGCCCGATCAGGGGTAGCGCGTCCGTTCCCCCGGCCGGCGGTTACGGTGGCCGGGACGGCGACTACGGCGGCCCGTACGGCGGCGGTGGCGGCGGCTACGGGGGCGGTGGCGGCGGCTACGGGGGCGGTGGCGGCGGCTATGACGACGAAGACGACTACGACGCGCCCGCCCAAGCGCAAGGGCGGCCGTACGGCGCTGATCGTGCTCGACGGCGTGGTCCAAGCGCGATCATCCTGGTCACCGCGCTCGGCGTGATCGCGATCGCCTGGCACCGCGCTGTCGGCAGCGGCGGTAACACCGCCGCGACCCCCACGACCGCGCCCACGATCAATCCGACGACGGCCGCGCCGCCGCCCCAGCCCGTCCGCGTCCGCATCCGCCAGTTCCAGCGGCCTCGGCCCACGGATCACCTCCTTCGACGCACCCAGCCGAGTCACCTGCACCCCCGGCGGCGGTGACGGCCAGGTCCAGCTGACCTGGCAGGTCAAGGACGCCAGCAAGATCGAGCTGAAGGTGGATGGCAGGAAGATCGACGACTACGGTCCCGAGGACTCGCCGCAAGTGGCGTTCCCGTGCGACAACGTCGGCCACAAGTACACGATCGTGGCGATCTCCGACGACGGCACCCGCAGCAAGTCCCGCTCGGTGTCGGTCCGCCCGAAGAAAGCCGACACCACCGGCGGCGCCACCACCGACGGCGGCCAAACCACCGGCGACGTGGGCAACGACGGCAAACGGCGGCACCGGCGGTACCGGCTAGGCGAGTTGATGGCCGCGGAGCTTCTGGCCGCAGTGCCTGCGGCGGCGCGGAGCTTCTGGCCGCAGTGCCTGCGGCGCGCGCGTCCGGTTCACGTCGCCGGGGCGCCCAAACGGCGGGCACCCCACCGCCGCGAACCTGGGCGGCCTTCGGCCGCCGCGCGGGTGTGGGGTGGGGATTGGTGTGGCTGGGATAGGGGTTGAAGTACCTGTTACGGCGCGCAAGGGGGACAAGCGCGACGTACGTCAGCAGTCCGCAACACTCAGCGTCACCGAGTCGCGGAGCTTGTAGCTACTGGTAGTGAGATTCGTTGTTGATCTTGTTCAGTTTGCCTACCCAAAACGGACATGGGACTGAATTGTCTTTTTTGGGTAGGCAAAGTGAACAAGATCAACAACTTCGACACCGACACAGCCGCAGCCCCGGCCCGCACAAAGGGGGCAGAACAGCCGTTCCCGACCAGGCAGCCGGCGACCCTCCGGCACTCCGACACCCATTCTGAGCAGGTGAAACGCTTAACTTAAGGGCATTGGGGTGGGGATCGGTGTGGTGGGATTGGTGTGGCTGGGCGGCGGGTGTTGAAGTACCTGTTACGGCGCGAAATTGTCGTAGGTGTCTGTTTTTCTTTCCCCCTCCCTTTGAACGGGCGGGGGGTGGGTTGAGAGGTGGACTTTAATTTTTAGTTGAACATCGGTCCTCAAACCCGCCCCCCACCCGTCACTGGGTGGGGGCAAATCTGCCCGAGGGGTACGACAGTTTTGCGCCGCAGCACCTGTGTGGGGAGGCGGAAAATATCGCCGAAAGTGACATCGGCGAGGTGGGCGGCGGGTCGGGCGAGGTTTGGGGGGTGGGGCGTGGTTCGATCGCGGGGTGAGTGGCCAGCAGGCTTCTTACCGGCTCGTACGGGCAGCGTTGCCGGACCCGCAGCGGCGGGAGCCTTCCGAAGGTCCTGGTGATGCCGCGCAGCCACTGATCTTCGATCCTGGCCAGCGGGCCGTCATCGACCACCACAACGGGCCGCTGCGGGTGCTGGGCGGGCCGGGCACCGGCAAGACGACGGCGCTGGTGGAGGCGGTGGTCGCCCGGATCGCGTCCGGGGTGCCGCCGGAGAAGGTGCTGTTGCTGGCGTTCGACCGGCGGACGGCGGCGGCGTTGCGGGAGGGAGCGGATCGCCCGGCGCCTGGGTGGGGCGAGTGGCGAGCCGACCGCGCGGACCTGGCATTCGTACGCGTTCGCGGTGTTGCACCGGCGGGCGACCGCGTTCGGGGAGCAGACGCCGAGGTTGTTGACCGGCCCCGAGCACGACCACGTCATTCGTGAACTGGTGGCCGGCGACCTGATCGACGACCCGCGGCGGTGGCCGGCGTGGCTGCATCCGGCGCTGGGAACCCGCGGGTTCGCCCGCGAGCTGCGCGACCTGCTGATGCGTGCCTCCGAGCGCGGAGTCGGCGCTTCCACACTGCGCAAATGGGGTCGCCAGCACGGCCGGGTCGACTGGGGCGCCACCGCGAAGTTCATGGCGCAGTACGCGGCGGTGACGGCGCTCGCGGACGACACCGCGTACGACCCAGCGGAGCTGGTCAGGGCGGTGCTGGACGCCTTCGCGGCCGACCCGGAGTTCGCCGAGCGCGAGGCCGGCCGGTTCACCCACGTCTACGTCGACTCGTACGCCGAAGCCGACCCGGCTCAGGAGGCGCTGCTGCGTGCGCTGGCCGCCGGCGCCGAGTCCGTGGTGGTGGCCGGTGATCCGGATCAGGCCGTCTACACGTTCCGCGGTGGTACGACCGCGTGCCTCGCCCGGTTCCCGGACCGCTTCGGCCGGGCCGGTGAGCTGGCCGGCACGGTCGCCCTCGACACCTGTTACCGGGCCGGGCCAGGGCTGACCGACGCCTGGGCGCGGATCGCGATGGGCCTGCGCGGTCGGCCCGACCACCGGCTGATGCGGCCCGCCCCGTTCGCGCCGGACGGGCAGGTCGAGGCACATGTCCTGCGGTCGGCGAGCCAGCAGGCGTCTTATGTGGCGCACCGGCTCCGCGAGGCCCATCTCACTCACGGCGTCCCGTGGAACCGGATGGCGGTGCTCGTACGGTCCACCACCCACTCGCTACCGGGCCTGCGGCGGGCGCTGCTGGCTGCCGGCGTACCGATGACCGCCCATTCCGAGGAGCTGCCGCTGGTGGCCCAGCCGGCCGTGCAGGCGCTACTGGAGGTGCTTCGGCTGGCCAACCGGCCGGACCAGTTCACCGCCGACGAGGCGATCGCGCTGCTGGCGTCGCCGGTCGGTGGCGCGGACAGCCTGTCGCTGCACCGGCTGCGCAAGTGGCTGCGCCGGGTCGAGGTGGCCGAAGGCGGGGCGCGTACGTCGGCGGAGGTCCTGCGGGCCGCGGTGGAGGATCCGGGCGAGCTGATGGAGGTGCCGCCACTGGTGGCCGCGCCGGCGCAGCGGATCGCGGACCTGGTGAAGGCCGCCCGGGAGGCGGCCGGCCGTGGCGAAGACGCCGAACACGTGCTGTGGGAAGTGTGGGCGGCGACCGGGTTGGCCGAGCGTTGGGCGGCGGACAGCCGCGCGGGCGGCCGCCCGCGGCGCTTCCGCGGACGCGGACCTGGACGCCGTGGTCGCGCTTTTCGACGCCGCTGCCCGGCTGGTCGACCGGTTGCCCAGATCCGGCCCGGACGCGCTGTTGGATCACCTGCTCGGCCAGCAGGTGCCCGGCGACAGCCTGGCCGCCGCGCGCGCGCCTTCCGGTGACGCGGTCACGGTTACCTCCTCGCATGCCGCGCTCGGCCGCGAGTGGGACGTGGTCGCGGTGCTCGGCGTACAGGAAGGCAACTGGCCGGACCTGCGCCCGCGCGGCTCGCTGCTGGGGTCCGAGCTGCTGGTCGACGTGGTGTCGGGGGGGTGGGGGGGGAGGGCTCGCCGGCCAAGCTGAGTTCCTCCGGCGCGCTGACCCGGCTGCTGGACGAGGAACGCAGGCTCTTCTTCTACCTGGCCTGCTCGCGGGCCCGGCGGTCGCTGCTGGTGACCGCGGTCGGTGACTCCGAGAACGAGCCGTCCAGGTTCCTGGACGAGTGGTGCCGACCTGGGAGGAGCGGCCTCGGCCAGTCACGTCGGTGCCGCGTACGTTGTCGCTGCCCGCCCTGGTCGCCGAGCTGCGCTCGGTGGTCACCGACGCCCAGCGACCGCTCGCGGTCCGCCGGGCCGCCGCCGAGCAGCTGGCCCGGCTGGCCGCCGACAGGGTGCCCGGTGCCCATCCGGACGACTGGTACGGCCTGCAGCCGCAGTCCACCGAGGCTCCGCTCAAGGCCGATGGCGAGCTCGTACGAGTGTCGCCCTCGCGGGTCGAGCAGTTCGACACCTGCGCGCTGCGCTGGTTGCTGGAGGGCGCCGGCGGCACCGCTGGGCCT
This sequence comes from Fodinicola feengrottensis, assembly GCF_010993775.1. GTDB lineage: Bacteria > Actinomycetota > Actinomycetes > Mycobacteriales > HKI-0501 > Fodinicola > Fodinicola feengrottensis. Next base: position 4,338 of record NZ_WOTO01000059.1, read on the forward strand.
GGCGGCGCCCAAGGGCTGGGCATGCTCGTACACGACGCCGCCACCCTCGCCGTCGACGACAGTGTCACCACCGAGGAGTTGGACGCGCGGATCGACGCCGGGTGGGACGACATCGACGTTGGCGGGCCTTGGGTCGCCAACAAAGCAGCGCGAGCGGGCCCGCCAAATGGTGCGCAAGCTGCTGGCCTGGATCAAGGCCAACCAGCGTGACCTGGTGTCGGTGGAGGAGGGCTTCGAGATCCAGCTCGGCTCGGTTTCGCTGCACGGTCGCATCGACCGGCTGGAACGGGATCCGGCCGGCCGGTTGGTCGTGGTCGACCTGAAGACCGGGAGCAGCGCACCGTCCAAGCAGCAGGCCGCGACCAACCCGCAGCTGGGCGTCTACCAGCTGGCGATCGAGGAAGGTGCCTTCCCGGCGCACGGCCGGCGGCCCGGCGGCGCTGTCCTGGTGCACTTGGGCACCACCGCCAAGTCCTTCGTGGAACGCACGCAGCCGCCCCTACCCGACACCGAGGACCCAGCCTGGGCCCGCGACCTGCTGGACCAGGTCGCGGAGGGGATGGCCGGGTCGGTGTTCACCGCGTCGGTCAACGACTACTGCTCGATTTGCCCGGTGCGTACGTCCTGCCCCGCCGACCCCCACGGCGGCCAGGTCACCGGCTGACCTAGGTCATCCGTCGTCACTTTTCGTCTCTCACAAGAACCGAATGAGCCAGCCGCAAAACACAGGGTGCGGCGCGAAACTGTCGTACCCACCCCCAAAAATCACCCCCCCACCCAAGAACGGGTGGGGGGCGGGTTTGAGGACCAATTGTTCAACTAAAAATTAAGGTCCACCTCTCGACCCACCCCCGCCCGTTCAAAGGGAGGGGGAAAGAAAAACAGACACGTACGACAATTTCGCGCCGTAACAGGTACTTCAACACCAATCCCCACCACACCGATCCCCACCCCAATGCCCTTAAGTTAAGCGTTTCACCTGCTCAGAATGGGTGTCGGAGTGCCGGAGGGTCGCCGGCTGCCTGGTCGGGAACGGCTGTTCTGCCCCCTTTGTGCGGGCCGGGGCTGCGGCTGTGTCGGTGTCGAAGTTGTTGATCTTGTTCACTTTGCCTACCCAAAAAAGACAATTCAGTCCCATGTCCGTTTTGGGTAGGCAAACTGAACAAGATCAACAACGAATCTCACTACCAGTAGCTACAAGCTCCGCGACTCGGTGACGCTGAGTGTTGCGGACTGCTGACGTACGTCGCGCTCGTCTCCTCGCCCGGACCGAGACCGCGGCAGTGTCTCGCCGACCCGCGAAAAGACCCAGCTCACCCCCTGTCTCGCGCATCCAAACATAGGCTCTGACCTGCACAAACAGCTCTCAACTACTTAAGGGCATTGCCCCCGCCCGTTCAAAGGGAGGGGGAAATAAAAACAGACACGTACGACAATTTCGCGCCGTAACAGGTACTTCAACACCCATCCCAGCCACACCAATCCGCACCACACCGATCCCCACCCCGTCCGCGCGGCGGCCGAAGGCCACCCAGGTTCGCGGCGGTGGGGTGCCCGCTCTTTGGGCGCCCCGGCGACGCGAACCGGATGCGCCGCCGCAGGAACTGCGGCCATAAACTCAGACACGCCGGTGGGGTCTCGTCGGTTCTATGCACCGGACGTGGTCCGATAGTGGTATGACCGCGACGCTGGCGTTGGATCCGTTCCAGCTGGCTGAGCGTCTGCGGTTGCCTCGGCCGACGGACGACCAGGCGGCTGTCATCGCGGCCCCGGTGGAGCCGAGCCTGGTGGTGGCCGGCGCCGGGTCGGGCAAGACGGAGACGATGACCAGCCGGGTGGTGTGGCTGGTGGCCAGCGGTGCCGTACGAGCCGACGCGGTCATTGGGCTGACGTTTACCCGCAAGGCCGCCGCCGAGTTGGCGCAGCGGCTGCGGCGACGGCTCGCGCAGGTGCGGGCGCTCGGGTTGTTGCCGCCGGGTGAGCAGGGTGCGGTGGACGGCGAGCCGATGGTCAGCACCTACCACTCGTATGCGTCTCGCCTGGTCGCCGAGCATGGGTTGCGGATTGGTGTCGAGCCGTCCGTACGGTTGCTCGGCGAGGCTGCTTGCTGGCAGTTGGCTTTCAAGGTGGTGCACAGCTGGGACGGCCCGATGGATGCGGCGACCTGGCTCCGGCGACCGTTGTGCAGGCGATCGTGGCGCTGTCCGGTGAGCTCGCCGACCACTTGGTCGACCCCGAGCAGTTGGCCGATTTCACCGCCGCGTTGGTCGGTCAGGTCGAGGCCCTGCCGCGTAAGGTCGGCGGGTCGGCGGACGCCCCCCGCTCGCGCCGATGGCGAGGGTGCTGACCAGGCAGAAGGCCCGCGTACAGCTGCTGCCGCTGTTGGCCGAATACCAGCGGTTGAAGCGCGAGCGGGAAGTGCTCGACTTCGGTGACCAGATGCGGCTGGCCGCCGAGATCGCTCGCGAAGTGCCGGAGGTGGGCGCGGTCGAGCGGACTCGCTATGGCGTGGTGTTGCTGGACGAATACCAGGACACCGGCCATTCGCAGCTGGTGTTGTTGCGCAGCCTGTTCGGCGGCGGCCACCCGGTCACCGCGGTCGGCGACCCGTGCCAGTCGATCTACTCGTGGCGGGGGGCGCGAGCGCCGGCACGCTGGCCCGGTTCCGCTCCGAGTTCCGGACCGTCGACAAGACGCCCGCGCCGCGGTACGCGCTGCAGACCAGTTTCCGGAACAGCGCGAGCGTGCTGGCGGTGGCCAACCGGGTGTCCGGGCCACTGCGCGGCGGCGGCATCGACGTGGACGAGCTGATGCCCGGCCCGGGCGCGGGTGCCGGCCAGGTCAGCTGCGCGGTGTACGAGACAGTGAACGACGAGACGGACTCGATCGTCGACCGGGTGAGCCGACTGTGGGCGGTGGACGCCGACCGGCGGGCGGCCGGGCAGGGCGGTCGCAGCATCGCCGTGCTGTGCCGCAAGCGTACGAGGCTGGAGCCGATCGCTGAGGCGTTGCGGCTGGAAGGCATCCCGGTCGAGGTGGTCGGCATTGGCGGCCTGCTGGCCACCCCGGAGGTGCGGGACCTGGTCGCCACCCTGCGGGTGGTGGTCCAGCCGCGAGCTGGCGACGCGCTGATGCGGCTGCTGACCGGCGTGCGCTGGCGGATCGGCGCCCGCGACCTGGAGGCGCTTGGCCGGTGGGCCCGGGTGATGGTCCGGCAGAACCGCGGCGAGAGTGGGCAGAGCCCGGTGCCGGGCGAGCTGGACGAGGTGTCCATCGTGGACGCGCTGGACCAGCTCCCGCCGGCCGACTGGTTTTCCCCGCAGGGTTATGCCAGGTTGCGCCACCTCGCGGGTGAGCTGGCCGGGCTGCGCCGGCGGGCCGGCCAGCCGCTGCCGGACCTGGTGGCGGACGTGGAACGTACGCTCCGCCTCGACATCGAGGTGGCGTCCCGACCGGGCCGCAGCCCGAGTACGGCTCGGAGCAACCTGGACCGGTTCGCCGATGTCTGTGCGGACTTCGTCGGCACCGGGCAGGTCACGCTGCCGGCTTTCCTGGCGTATTTGGAGGCCGCGGAGAAGGCGGAGCGCGGGCTGGAGGCCGGCGACGTCGACGTCGACCCGGACCGGGTCCAGCTGCTGACCGTGCATGGCGCGAAGGGCCTGGAGTGGGACGCGGTTTTCGTGCCGGGCCTGGTCGACGGCTTCTTCCCGGCCTCGGCTGGCTCGCCCGAGTCGGCGTGGCTGACCGACATCTCCCAGTTGCCGTTCCCGCTGCGCGGCGATCGCGACTCGCTGCCGGTGCTCAACCTGGCCCGGGCGCACACCCAGAAGGACGCGGACCTGGCCCGGGAGAGTTTCCGCGCCGACTGCGGCCAGCGGGACCTGACCGAGGAGCGCCGGCTCGCGTACGTGGCACTGACGCGGGCTCGGTCCGTGCTGGTCTGTACGGGCTACCGCTGGGGCGAAGGCAAGCAGGCCGTAAGACCGTCGGGGTTCCTGGAGGAGGTCCGGGAAACCTGTGAGGACGGCGCTGGCACCGTGCTGGAGTGGGCCAAGGAGCCGGCCGAGGACGCGGCGAACCCGCTGCTGGCGGAGGCAGTCACGCACACCTGGCCGTACGATCCGCTGGCCGCCCGCCGGCCGGCGATGGAGGTGGGCGCCGACCTGGTCCGGACCGCGCTGGCCGAGCTGGGCGTGGGCAACGCGGCGGAGATGGCCGACGAGTCACTGCAGCCGAGCCTGTTCTCGGTCACCGAGATGCTGCCAACAGAGGACATCGCGGTGGCCGACAGCTGGCGGCAGGACGTGGACGTGCTGCTCGCCGAGCGGGCCCGCCGGGCCCGCCGCAACGACCTGGTGGTGACGCTGCCGGGCGAGCTCTCGGTGTCCCGGCTGGTGGCGTTGCGCCGGGATCCGGCCGAGCTGGCTCGCCGGCTGCGCCGCCCGATGCCGTACAAACCGGCCCCGCTGGCCCGTCGCGGCACCGCGTTCCACGCCTGGCTGGAGCGCCGGTTCACCGCGGACGTGCTGCTCGACCTGGACAGCATGCCCGGTGCCGCGGACGCCGGCGCCGAGCCGGACAGCGAGCTTTCCGCGCTGCAGACCGCTTTCGAGGCCAGCGAGTGGGCGATGCGGACCCCGCACGCGGTCGAGGTGCCGTTCCAGATGGTGATTGGCGGCATGGTCATCCGCGGCCGGATGGACGCGGTTTTCAAGACCGCTGACCAAGGTCACGCGCAGACCTGGCAGGTGGTCGACTGGAAGACCGGCCGCCCGCCGACCGGCAAGGACGACGCCGAGGCGGCCGCCATCCAGCTGGCCGCCTACCGCCTTGCCTGGGCCCGGCTCCGGCACGTCCCGCTGGAGCGGGTCAGTGCCGCTTTCCATTATGTACGAGCAAATCGTACGGTCCGGCCCGCCGACTTGCTGGACAGCGACGGCCTGGCCGCTTTGATCGCGTCGGTCCCGTTGGCCGAGCCGTCATCCTGACGCGGCGACAAAGACGAATTCTCGCCCAGGGCGGTCGGCCGCGTCCCGTACGTCCAGCACCCGGTAGCCGGCCGCCACCAGGCTCGTTTCCACCTCGTCGCGGTCCCGGAACCGCAGGGCTGAATCCGAGGTGAGGATCTCGCCGTCCGCCAGGAATGTGTACGTGTGGCGGAAACTAACGTAAGGAAGCCGTATTTCGGTGACTTCAAGGTGCTGTTCGACCGAGCCGATTCCCGGCACGTCGACGGTCACCTCGGTGGCCCATTCTTCCCAGCCCCGGATTTGCGGCCGCCTGGTCTCGAATACGAAGTAGCCGCCCGGGCGAAGAGTCGCCTGAATGGCTCGCAGCGTCGAAGTCCATTCTTCGTCGCTGAGGAAAACCTGCGCCACATTTCCGGTCATCACCGCGAGATCTGCTGCCAGCATGGGCAAGGCATTCGTATCGCCATGGATCCAGGTGACTTTTCCGGCTGGGTCTTTCGTACGAGCGACCTCAAGCGATGCCTCCGCCGGATCGACGCCGACGACCGTACGACCCGTTCCGGCCAGCGACATCGCCAGATTTCCTGTCCCACAGCCAATATCCAGCACCGTTTGGGCGCCGAATTCGTCGGCGATCGCGACGTACGCGGTGAGGTCGTCGCGGTCACCGTCCATCGCGTCGTAGATGGCGGCGAGGCGAGGGTGAGCGAAAATCGCGTCCGGCACGCCACGACGGTATCCAACGGCTACGGAATGAGCACGATCTTTCCGACCGCCGTACGCGTCTCGGCGAGTTTCATCGCGTCGGCGATCTGGGACAGCGGCAGGGTGGCCGCGATCCGCGGGCTGAGCTGCCCGCTGGCGAGCAGGTCGAAGACGGCACCAAGGTCCTTCCGCAACCGGGCGGTGAAGCGGCCGCGGGTGAATGTGCGGCCGGCCCACAGGTTGTAGAAGTAGGCCCGGCGCCCGTTGGGGACGGTGTTCCACCACCACATCCGGCCGAGGACCTTCAAGACCCCCAGCATCGCCGAGCCGTTGCCGTCTACCGCGCTTGCGACGCGTACGTACGACACGACCGAACCGCCGCGTCGCAGCAGTGCCCACGCGTCGTCGAGGTTCTGGCCGCCGACGTTGTCGAACACCGCGTCGACACCGCCGGGCGCCAGCTCGCGAACCCGGGCCGGCACGTCCTCGGTGCGGTAGTCGACGGGGGTGATCCCGAGCGCCCGCAGTTCCTCGTGGTGCTGACTGGACGCGGTGCCGATCACCCGTACGCCGGCGATCAGCGCCAGTTGCGCGAGCAGCGAGCCGACACCGCCGTTGGCGCCGTGCACCAAGATCGTCTGCCCCGCCCTGACCCGTGCCTTGCGGTGCAACATCTGCCAAGCGGTGATGCCGTTGGTGACGACCGCCTCGGCGTACGTCGCGTCCACCTCGTCCGGCACGGCGACCAGGTCGGTGGTGTCGATGATCGCGTGGGTCGTCCAGCCGCCGATTTTGGTGAGGGCGGCGACTCGTTGTCCGACCAGCGCCGGATCGGCCGCGGCGGTCACGACGCCGACCAGGTCGTAGCCCGGTACGAACGGGAAGGGCCGGCTGGTCGTAGTAGCGGCCCTTGCGCATCTGCAGTTCGGCGAAAGACACGCCGGTGGCCACCACCTGAACCAGCGCCTGGCCGGGGCCGGGGCTCGGGATCGGCCGCTCCTGGACAAGCAGGCCCTCGGGCTCGACGACCCCCGGCAACACAACTTCGGTTAGGCGGTCCATCAGATCTCCTTAGAGTCATTAACTTTAGTTAGAAGCTCTAACTGAAGTGTGCAACTGTCACGCAGTCGATGTCAAGGTCTTAAAGAGGTGTGATGGGCCAGGGGTTAGCTCGAGGCTCGCCGGCGGCGATGGTCGCGCTGCTTTTGTGGCGAGATATTCGGCCGAGGGTCTTCCTTTCTCGGCCACGATCAGTTACTTTTTGTAGGCGGTCCGTTACGTACGGTCGAGTGCATCGGAGAAAGAGGACATCCCGACCCCCCCCCTCGCGATGTCTGCCAGCGCCCCCGATGCCTTGCCGTCACGCAACGGACCGTCCAACGTGAAGTGGCTGCCAAACCCAGCTTTCCCGCTGAAATCAGGCAAACTCCAGCAGCAGTGGCCGGTGGTCCGAGAGAGCGCCAGCGCGGGGTTGTGCGCGTGCAGCAGCTCTCCGGCAGCTCACCGTCACTGTCAGTGAGGGCATAGTCGAGCTGGATCCGCGGTCCCTTGCTTGGATAGGTCGGCAGTTTGGCCAGCATCCGCCACGGGGTGGCCACGTTGCCTAGCGTGCTGATCGCGAGTTTCACCCCGTGCGCGGGCATGTTGAGGTCGCCGAGCAGCACATGCGGGCCGGGCAGTTCGGCCAGCGCCGCGAAGACCTGGCGCAGTTGCTTGACATTCCATCCCGGCACGAAGGACAGGTGCGTCGTCGCGATGGTCACCGGCCCGAAGGGTGCCTCGATCACCGCGGCCAGCATCGCCCGCGGCTCGTCCTGGATCAGCGCCGGCCGGGCCGAGGGCACCAGCAACTTGCCGGATTGCGCCTTGGGGCCGGGCACCAGCACGGGCGAGCGCAGCTTGGTCGGCGACAGCCGGGTCACGTGCCACGACTTCACCGGCCACCGAGAGACCAGCCCGATGCCGTACTCCGGCCCCCGAGTCGGCGCGTCGTCGATCTCCACCGGGTCGCCGGTGGCCGGCTCCCACTCCTGTCCCGGAACCCCGCTGACGGTCGCTACGAACCTGGCCTGCGCGCCGGTGCCGGTCGCGGTGGCGACTTCGGCGGTCAGATCCCGCCCACCGGTCCGCGGCTGCCCGCGGTCGAGTTCCTGCAGGCCCAGCACGTCGGCGTTCAGTCGGGCGATCGCCGCGGCCAGCCGGCCCGGCTCGATCCGCCCGTCGCTCAGGGTCCGGCCGTGCATCACGTTGAAGCTGGCCAGCCGCATGGCGATGACTGTAGCGACGGCGCCGGTCATCCCGTTCAGCCGTACCCGCGCCGCATCCGTACGCCCGAGAGGGCCAGTCGACGCTCAGCTAGGCCACAGGGTCGGTGCTGGCGCCGGGGCCTGACAATGGACGTATGACTGGACCTCACCGCCGGGCGCCCGGGTGGTACGCGGACCCGGACGGCACCGCCGGCCAGGTCCGGTGGTGGGACGGAATGGCTGGGCTCGCTGGTCAGCGGCCACCAAGGCGGGTACGCCGGCGGCATCCCAGCCAGCCGCCTCGGCGGCCGCCGGGTCGAAACCGAGCCGCTCCGCCGACGTACTCGCCGCCGGAGCCGCCCATCCTTTCGGCGGCTGGCGACCCAACGACACCGCCGCCGACAAGGAAACGATCCCGGCTCCGCGGCCGCTGTGGCGGCGCCCGGCGGTCTTGTGGACGGCCGGCATCGTGGTCGTGGCCGCAGCCATCTTGGTGGTCGTCCTGCTGGTCGCCAGCACCACGTCCGGGCTCGCGTCCGGAGGCATCGGCCCCTTCGGTGGAGGCCCGACCAAACCGCCGCTCGCCCAGCTGTGCCCGCCGCCGACCGCCGAACCGTCCGCCCCGCCCGGCAGCCCCCCCCCCCGCCGGACAGCCGGCCACGCCTGGCCGACTCGGACGCCGGCATCTCGTACGCCAAGGCCGACGGCCCGTGGATGCCGTGGAACCAAGTCTGGAGCGCCGGCACCCTCGGCGTCCAGTTCAAGACCGGCTACTACTTCGTGACCGAACCGGACTACGAGCCGGGCCGTGACTACCTCGCCTCGGTGCTGTCCGGCTCCGTACCAGCCACCGTCAACGACGGCACCGAACTCGACCTGAAGTGCACCGGCCAACAGGTCGCCGAAGACGTACGCGCCAACTTCTACCCCAACCCGAACACCACCCAACCCATCCGCGACGAAATGACCTCCCTCGGCGGCCGCCCCGCCTGGGTGTCGGTCTTCCGCCTGCACTTCCACGCCGAAGGCCTGCACGCCACCTCCGAACTGGTTGGTGTCGTCCTGGTCGACGTCGGCAAACCAAGCGCCGCGGTCCTGTACCTGTCCATCCCCCCGGCACCCACGCGCAGTACGACAGCACCGTGGAAAGCGTCATCGACTCCATCCGGCCGCTGTAGCTGTTTCTCATCCGCTCGAGTACTCGCTAATGACGGTACGGTTCGCAAAAAACGGCGAAACCTCGCTGTATCGTACATCGGGGGGGGGCGGGCTGGGGAGTCTGGCGCTGGGTGGGATCGAGCCAGAGCGGGATTCGCCGGGGAAACGGGCCAGTTTTTGGACAGAGCTGATGGCAAGTGAGATGACCGTTCACCAGTGCGGTCACGGGCGTTCATCTGGCTGACGGACCGGCATCCGGGCAGGAATTGTGCGGGTTCGGTGACGCTTTGTCGCTGCGGAGAGGCATCCTTGCTGCATGCCCCACCTCAGTTTGGCCGCCGCCACCCACACCGGGCTGGTTCGCGTCGGCAACGAGGACTCCCACCACGTCGGTGCGCATCTGGTGGCGGTGGCCGACGGCGTGGGCGGGATGTCGGCCGGCGATCGGGCCAGCCGGATGGTCATCGAGACGCTGGCCGGGTTGGACGGACCGAGGTGTTTCGCGGATGTCAGGACAGCACTCCAGAGCGCCGTCGAGTCGGCCAACCGGCGGATCGCCGAGGAGCTCAACAGCGACCCGGCGATCGTGGCCGCCGGTACGACGCTGACCGCGCTGGTATTCGCCGACGATGAGCAGCGGCCCGAGCTACTGACTCCGGCGGTGGCGTCGACTTCCCAGGCCGCGTCGAGCGCCCAAGGCGCGGTGACCCCGGAAGCCGCAGCACAGCCGGCCCCGGAAGCCGCAGCACAGTCGAGCCCCCAACCCGAGGCGACGGCAGACCCGGACGCCACCGCGAAAGAGCCAAGCAGAGATGAGCCGGATCCGAACATGGTTCTCGCTCATGTCGGCGACTCCCGGTGCTACCGGTTGCGGGCCGGCCGGTTCGTGCAGCTGACCAAGGACGACACGTTCGTACAGATGCTGGTCGACCTGGGAGCCATCAGCCCTGAGCAGGCGCACGACCATCCGCAGCGATCGGTGGTCACGCGGGTGCTGCGGGGCGAGCCGGTGGAGGTTTATTACGCCGAGCTGCACGCCGACCCGCAGGACCGTTATATCTGTCTCTGCAGCGACGGCCTGCCGTCGGCGGTCGCGACGAACCGACCATCGCTGGGATCCTCGCGGCCGAGCCGGACCCGGCCGGCTGCGTCGACCGGTTGATCGAGTCCGCGCTGGCCGGTGGCGGCCCGGACAACGTCACCGTGGTGATCGCGGACTACCAGCCCCAGCCAGCGGCGGACAACCAGCCCCAGCCAGCGGCGAACAGCCAGCGGCAGCCGGCGGCGAACAACCAGCCGCAAACCGTGCGAACCCAACCCGCCCAGCCCTGACCAGTTCGAAGAGATCGCCCGAACATCGCCGCCCTGCCAGCAAATGGGCACCCGAGCCGGTTAGGGTCGTGCGGTGGCCCGTCAATCAGCGAGTTCTGTGATCGCGCGCGGCCCGGCGCGGCTCCTCCCGTCCAGTGACCGTGAAGCCGGTGAGCTATCCGGTCGAGCGCCTGACCCTGGCCAACGGCCTGAGGGTCGTGCTGGCACCCGATCGCAGCGCGCCGGTGGTCGCCGTCGCGCTGACGTACGACGTCGGCATCCGCAGCGAGCCGGAGGGGCGAACCGGGTTCGCCCATCTTTTCGAGCATCTGATGTTCCAGGGCTCGGAAAACCTGGAGAAGCTGGAGCACTTCCGGCACGTGCAGGCGTCCGGCGGGGTGTTCAACGGGTCGACGCACCTGGACTACACGGACTATTACGAGCTGATGCCGTCGGCGGCGCTGGAGCGCGCGCTCTTCCTGGAGGCCGACCGGATGCGCGGCCCACGGTTGACCGAGGAGAACCTGACCAACCAGATCTCGGTGGTCAAGGAGGAGATCCGGGTCAACGTGCTGAACCGGCCGTACGGCGGGTTCCCCTGGCTGAAGCTGCCGCCGGTGCTGTTCGACACCTTCGCCAACGCGCACGACGGTTATGGCGCCTTCGTGGACCTGGAGTCCGCGACCGTCGCCGACGCGGCCGAGTTCTTCGACCGCTATTACGCGCCGAGCAACGCGGTGCTGGCGGTGGCCGGCGACTTCGATGTGGCGCATGGCGCGGTGCTGGTCGAGCGGCATTTTGGCGCGATCGTTGGCCGCGAGACGCCGGTTCGCCCCGACTTCGACGAGCCGGACCTGACCAGCGAGCGCCGCCAGTCGTACGCCGACCCGCACGCGCCGATGCCGGCGCTGGCGGCCGCGTGGCGGGTGCCGGATCCGATCGGGTCGCTCTCGGAATACCTGCCGTATGTGGTCCTGGGCGAGGTGCTGACCGACGGCGAGGCCTCCCGGCTGGTGCAGCGGATGGTGCACGACGACCGGCTGGCAACCAGCGTCTCGGCCTACTGCGGGCTGATGGGCGACCCGTTCGACGTACGCAATCCGACCGCCATGATCCTGCAGGTGCACTCGCCGCCCGGGGTGGCCGCGGACACCGTGCTGTCCACTATGGACAGTGAGCTGGACCGGTTGGCTACCGACGGGCTTTCGGCCGCCGAGCTCAACCGGATCCAGGCCCGGCTCGCCGCCCAGCTGTTGCGCGAAGCCGACCCGGTGCTGTCCCGCACTCTCGCGATGACGGTTTTCGAGCAGCAGCGCGGCGAGGCCGAGCTGGTCGGCAAGCTGCCGACGATGGTGACCGAGGTGACGGCCGACCAGGTGGTGGCCGCCGCGGCCGCGCTGGCGCCGAACCGCCGGGCAGTTGTCGAGGTCCACCCCGGAGGTGCCCAGTGACCCAGCCATATCCGACCACGCTTCCCGACCTCGAGGAGCCGCGTAAGCCCAAGCGCCCGTCGGTTTCCGAGCGGATTCTCGACAACGGCCTGCGGGTGATCGCGGTCCGCCGACCGAGCGTGCCGCTGGTGGAGATCCGGCTGCGGGTGCCGTTCGCCGGCACTGGCAAGACGTATCTGCCGCGTTCGTTCATGTTGTCCGAGACCCTGCTGTCGGGCACGTCGACGATGTCCTCGGTGGACATCGCCGCCGAGCTGCAGACCGTCGGTGGTGGGCTGTCGGTGTCGACCGACCCCGGACCGGCTGATGGTGGGCGGCAACTCGCTCGCGCGTCCGGCCTGTCCAAGCTCCTGGAGCTGCTCGGCGGCGTGCTCACCGACGCGACCTACCCGGCCAAGGAGGTCTCCGCGGAGCGGGACCGGCTCGGCGACCGGTTGGAGATGGCCAACAGTCAGCCCTCGCAGGTGGCCCGCAAGGCCCTGCAACGGCGTTATTTCGGCGACCACCCGTACGCGATCCAGGTCCCCGAGCCCGACGAGGTGCGGTCGATTGGTTCGGCGGCGCTGCGCAAGCTGCACGACACCCGTGTCGTACCGGAAGCCGGCACGCTGGTGATCGTTGGCGACACGGCTCCCGGCCGGGCCCTGGACGCGGCCCAGAAGGCGCTCTCGGACTGGACCGGTACGGCCAACGCCGCGGCGCTCAAGCCGGTGCCGGCACCTGAGATGGGCCCGGTGTTCCTGGTCGACCGGCCGGGTTCGGTGCAGTCGTCGTTGCGGCTCGCGCTGCCGGCGGTCGGCCGTTCGCACCCGGACTATCCGGCGCTGCGCTGGCCAACCTGGTCTTCGGTGGCTATTTCTCGTCCCGGCTGGTGGAGAACATCCGCGAGGACAAGGGCTACACGTACTCGCCGCACGCGGTGCTCTCGCATTCGGTCGCCGGCTCGATGATCAGCGTGGACGCGGACGTGGCCACCGAGGTGACCGCGCCGGCGCTGCTGGAGGTCAACTACGAGCTCGGCCGGATCGGCGCGGTGCCGATCACCGCGGCGGAGCTGGAGCAGGCCCGGCAGTACGCCGTCGGCACCCAGGCCCTTTCGGTGGCATCCCAGTCCGGGCTTGCCGGCACGATCAGCGCGCTGGTCGGCGCCGGCCTGGATCTGGAGTGGTTCTACCAGCACGCGGTGAACCTGCAGGCCACCACGCTGGATGAGGTGCGAGCCGCCGCGCTGAAATACCTGCGGCCGTCCGCCGCCGTCACCGTGGTGGTCGGCGAGGCGAGTACGGTCGCCGAGCCGCTGGCGGCGTTGGGCGCGGTCGAGCGCGGATGACCCGAGCGGGAGCTGCCGCTCGGGCGTTCCGCGGTGAACCGGGCCGCCCACCGGCGGCGGGACACACAGTGGCTGGCGGATGCCTGGAAACGGGCGCAGGTGCTGGTCGTCGACGCCGACGGCCGCGCGTTGGTCGACACCTCGACCCGGCCGTACGAGCTGATCCTGGTCGCCGCGGACGCGGCGCCGGACGGCGACCGGCTGTTCCTCGGCGAGGACGACGAGCAGGTGTATTTCGCCGTCAGAGGTGAGCTGCCGGCCGAGACCGGTGGGCCGGAGCCGCACACGGTACGGGCCGTCGGCGCCAGCCTCGGCGCGCGCGACGCCGGCCTGTTCGTCGAGGCGGTGGCGCTGGCCAACTGGCACGACAACATCGCATATGACCCGGTGACCGGCGCGCCCACGCAGGCTCGCGACGGCGGCTGGGTGCGGGTGTCCGAGGGCGGCGCGCAGATCTTCCCGCGTACCGATCCGGCGATGATCGTGCTGGTGCACGACGGCGTCGCCGGACCGGCCGGTCGCGCCCTGCTCGGCCGGCAGGCGGAGTGGCCGCCCGGGCGCTATTCGACGCTCGCCGGTTTCGTCGAGCCGGGGGAGTCGGCGGAGGCCGCGGTGGTGCGCGAGGTCGCCGAGGAGACCGGGGTCGCCGTCACCGACGTACGGTATGTGGGCAGTCAGCCGTGGCCGTTCCCGGCGTCGCTGATGCTCGGTTTCAGCGCGCTCGCGGACCCGGCGCAGCCCATCCGCCGGGTGGACGAGGAGCTGGAGGACGCTCGTTGGTTCACCCGGGATGAGATCCGGGCGCAGCGGGACGCGAACAGGGTGATGCCGATGACCACGTCCATCGCGTATTACCTGATCAGCAACTGGCTCGACGGCATTATCTGAAGAAAATCCGATCCAGCTGGAATTTGTTGTTGATCTTGGTCAGTTGGCCCACCAGGTGGGCCATTTTTCCCGCTTGGGGGGAGGGCCAACTGGCCAAGGTCAACATGAGGTAGCGACACAATGGCGCCGACCGTGTCCGTAGGGGTGCGGCTCAAAACTGTCGTACCCACCCCGAAAAATCACCCCCACCCAGTGACGGGGGGGGGGGGCGGGTTCGAGGACCGATGTTCAACTAAAAATCAAGGTCTACCTCTCGACCCCCCCCCCGCCCGTTCAAAGGGAGGGGGAAAGAAAAACAGACACGTACGACAGTTTCGCGCCGCACCGAGGGATGTGAAGATTAGAACTTTGCCAGGACCGCGGTGGCGATCTTCTTCTCGACGTTCATGACGAGGGTGTTGTCTGTGGTTAGGGCGGGCAGGTAGAGGACCCGGAGTGTCACTGTGCCGTGCAGCGCGATCAGGCTACCGGCCAGGGTGTATGCGGAGTCGCCGACGCCGGTCACCGGGTGTCCGATGGCCGCGTCCTGTTGGAATCGCTCTTTGGTGATGGGAAGGATCTGCAGGCTCACACCGTAGGCGGTGGCAGGGTCGGGCTCGTTCCAGTCGCGTGGTGGTTGGCGCCGGCTTTCCCGTCGGCTTCCATCTTGGTCCCAGTGAGGGTGGTGATGTCGTCCTTGGTGAGCAGGGTGCAGGGGTCCGGAATGGTGGTCGCCGCGGCGGCCTTGGGGGCGGGCGGCCGGCCGCTGCCGGTGCCGGTGGCGGTGGCGGCTGGGCCGCAACCGGTGAGGGCGAGAGTGGCGGCGATGCCGGCCGTGGCGGAGCCAAGGAGCAGACGGCGAGAGGTGATCACGGAAAGGCCTTTCTGGATGAATGCTGGCGCGGAGAAAATGACCGCACGGCAAACGTAAGCCGGGAAATGCCGCCGAGTATCAGTAGAACCACCTATTTACGCCGGGTACGTCCCTTTCGGTTTCCTGAAGGGGCAGTTCCCGTTCGGTCAGTGCCGAAGAACGACCGCCGGGTGACGGGGGTCGTCGGTGCGTACGACGACGTCCGCCGTGTCGGTGGGACGGACGGTCCGGTCGTAGTCCTCGTACGCCGGCAGTGTCCACTTCTCCTCGTCGGGAGTGCGCGCGCTGCGCGCGCCGGCCGACAGGTGCAGGTGCACGGTGAGGTCGAAGGGCAGGCCACGGCTGAGCAGCAACGGGCCGTCGACCAGCAACACCGCGAGGGCCGGCGCGGTCTCGTACGGGGCTCGGGTGGCCCGGTCGGCGTCCGGGTCCCAGCGGGTGGGCAGCCAGCGACCGGAGCCGCCGGGGCCGAGCGGATCCAGCACCTCGCGGCGCAACGCCGAAACATCGAGCCAGGACTCCGCGTACGACTGGATGTCCTGCTTCCCGAACTCGAACCGCAGCGAGGCTGGCCGCAGGAACCACCGCGTCGACACCCGCAGCAGCGCGGTCGTTCCCCGCGCCCGCAACGCGGCGGCGACGGCATCGGCCAGCGGCCCGGTCCCGCCCGTTGGATGCCCGTCGACAGCGACTCGCAGCCGCCGGCCGTCGGCGACTGAGCTGGCACAGAGATCGACGACGAGCTCCACGAGGGCGTCAGGCGTCACCGGTTTTGGGTGCAACGCGGTTACGGCCGGGTCGGAAGGTCGCCGGGAAGGGCGATCGAAGCATCAGTAACCGACGCGACGATGGCCACCGCGATGTCGTGTACGCGACTGCCGTGGGACCGGGCCACCTTGCGCAGCTCTTCGAAAGCCTCGCGTGGGGCTTGGTGCGTACGTTCGGCGAGGATGCCGATGGCCTGCTCGATGGTCACCCGTACGGACAGCGCGTGCTGCAGTTGGCTGACCGCGGCCCGCAGCCGCTCGGTCTCGTTCACCTCGCCGACGACCGGGCCGGGGCGCTGGCCAGGCGACGTCGGGCCGCCGGAGTCGGCGGCCACCAGGTCGGCGAAAACCAGCGCCTCCACCAGGGTGTCGACCTCTTCGGACTCGACCGCCCAGCCGGCTGGCGTACGCCGAACGACCACGGGAGACAGGAGCGGCAGCGGGTCCTCCGGTGGATCCTGCGTACGCATCTCTTGGGCCGCCTACGGGTCAGTGCGAAGCCTGCGGACAGACCACAGCCTCCACGATGCCCAGAAGCGTACCGCTCCGAAAGACTTATGCGGCTGACGCGAGTTTTTCCTTGACCTGCGCGAGGCTCGGGTTGGTCAGCGCGGTTCCGTCCGCGAACACCAGGGTCGGGACGGTCTGGTTGCCGCCGTTGACGCTCATCACCAACTTCGCGGCCGCCGGGTCCTGCTCGATGTCCACCTCCGTGTACGGGATCGACTCGCGACCCATCTGGGCCTTCAGCCGCTTGCAGTAACCGCACCACGGAGTGCTGTACATCGTGACGCTGGACATTGCTCACCTCTGTCTCTTTGACCTGGTAATGGCTAAACACCGCGACCCGTCCACATCTTCCGTGCTCTATGCAACACGACAGGGCGGTGGGTCCGGCGCGTTTTGGTCGGACCCGGCTGCGAGGATCGCACCCGTGACCACAACCGGGCAGCGGCAGCGAAGTTCCGCGGTGTCGGCGGTGCTCGCCGGCCTCGACGAGGCGCAGACCGAGGCGGTGCTGGCCCCCGGTGGCCCGGTCTGCGTGCTGGCCGGTGCTGGCACGGGCAAGACGCGGACCATCACGCATCGCATCGCATACAGGTCGCTCACCGGCGAGACCGCGGCCCGGCACGTGCTGGCCATCACCTTCACCGCGCGGGCCGCTGGTGAGATGCGCGGCCGGTTGATCCAGCTCGGGGTGGCCGGTGCCCAGGCGCGTACGTTCCATGCCGCCGCCCTTCGCCAGCTGCGCTATTTCGCCCCACGGCTGTTCCAGGGCCGGCCGATGCCGGAGCTGCTGGAGAGCAAGGGCCGGCTGGTTTCCCAGGCCGCCCTGCGCGAGGGCGTCCGGCTGGCCGGCACCGCGGTGCGGGACGTGACTTCGGAGATCGAGTGGGCCAAGGCGATGATGATCGAGGCCAGCGACTTCCCGGCGGCGGCCACAAAGGCCGAGCGTGAGCTGCCCATTGACGCGGCCGCGCTGTCGTCCGTCTATATGGCATATGAGCAGCTCAAACGCCGTTCCCAGCGGATCGACTTCGAGGATCTGCTGCGAGCCATGGTGTGGGCGCTGGAGGAGCACCCGGACGTGGCCGAGCAGATCCGCTCGCAATACCGGCACTTCGTGGTGGACGAATACCAGGATGTGAACCCGCTGCAACAGCGGTTGCTGGAGGCCTGGCTGGGGGGCCGCGAGGACTTGTGTGTGGTCGGCGACGCGAGCCAGACGATCTACTCGTTCACCGGGGCCAGCGCTGATCACCTGCTCGGGTTCGCTCGGCAGCGGCCGGGCGCGGTGGTCGTCCGGCTGGAGCGCGACTACCGGTCGACCCCACAGGTCGTTCAGCTGGCCAACCAGGTGATCGCCGGGGCCAGCGGGCAGCACGCGGCGGCTCGGCTGAAGCTGGTCGGCCAACGTCCGGACGGCCCGGTGCCGCGGGTGGTCCGGTGCGAGGCGAGGACGAGACTGCCGAGGCGGAGGCAGTGGCGGCCCGCTGCGCGGAGCTGATCACCGGTGACACCCCGGCTTCGGAGATCGCCGTGCTGTTCCGTACGAACGCGCAGTCCGAGCTTTATGAGCAGGCGCTCGCCGAGCGGGGCGTGCCCTATGTCGTGCGGGGGACCGAGCGGTTCTTCGAGCGGCCCGAGGTGCGCGAGGCGATGATCCTGCTGCGCGGGGCGGCGCACGCGGCGGCGGCCGACCAGCCGCTGGTGGAGGCGGTCACCGACGCGCTGTCCGGGGGCGGCTTCACGCCCGCCCGCGCCGCCCCCGGCGGCGCCGCCCGGGAGCGCTGGGAGGCGCTGGCCGCGCTGGTGAGGCTGGCGTCCGACGCGATCGCGGCCGGCACGGTGGCTGGCACGGCGGGTGCTGGCCTGCCGGCATTCAACGACCTGCTCGCCGGCCGCGCCACCGCTCAGCACGCCCCGACCGTGGAGGGCGTCACGCTCGCGTCGCTGCACGCCGCGAAGGGTCTGGAGTGGGCGGCGGTGTTCCTGGTCGGCCTGACCGAGGGCACCATGCCCATTTCGTACGCGCAGACCACCGACCACATCGAGGAGGAGCGCCGGCTGCTCTATGTCGGCATCACCCGGGCCAAGGAGCGGCTCTGGCTGTCCTGGGCGGCGGCTCGCCAGCCCGGCGGCCGATCCGGTCGGCGGCCCAGCCGCTTCCTGCCCACCGATGCCCCGGAGCAGAAGGCCACTCGTGCGACGTCGTTCGTCGCGTCCAGCCCTGCCAAGCCCAAGCGTGGGCTGCCGACCTGCCGGCTCTGCGGGGTCGCGCTGTTCGATTCGACGCAGCGCAAGCTCCGCCGCTGCGGCGGCTGTCCGCCCACCGGAACCGGACGCGGAGCTGTTCGAGCGGCTGCGCGAGTGGCGAGAACGGATCGCCGCCGAGCTGGCGGTCCCGCCGTATTTGATCCTGACCGACGCGAGCATGACCGCGGTCGCCGAGGACCAGCCCGACTCACTCGCCGAGCTGGGCGAGAGATCCCCGGCATGGGCCCGGCCCGGCTCACCCGTTACGGCCAGGCCGTGCTCGCCCTGGTCGCCGGCGCCCTCCCGGACTCCGTCCCCGACCCCGGCAACTCCACCGCCTGACGCCTGCCCTCGAGTAGCCCGCAGGTCAGGTCAGCCGGATCGCCAACGCTGGGAACCGCGGTGGTACGAAGCCGAGCGACTCGTAGAGCCCGATGCCGTCGCCGGTCGCGTTCAGATTGACCACCTGGACTTCGGTCTCGTCCTGGAACCAACTGAGCAGCGCCGTAAGGCATCCCCGCGCGTGACCCCGGCGGCGGTGCCGGGAATCGGTGCTGACGTTGAAGACCGTGCCATGCAGGCCGCTCAGGTTCTTCGGGGTCGGCGCGTGCGAATCGCAGATGCCAGCCGCGCAGCAGATGACACCGTCGACCGGGTCGTCCACGACGAACGCGGCGAACTCGTCCGGCTTGCCGAGTCGGTCGGCGAACCACCGTTCGGCGCTGACAACCAGGCCGCGTCCGGGTCGCCGATGTCGCTGCCCATTTCCTGAAACATCAATGCCCGCAAGGAAACTAGCGCTGCCGCGTCCGCTGGTCCGGCACGTCGTACGACTGTTCCGGTGATCGACATAGCACCACGGTACGACGCACGCCGGGTTGACGATTTCCACCGGCAAAACGGTCAGAGTGGTCTCGAAGGGGCAACACCGAGTGAGGAGCCTGAGGTGCGAGACATCGCAAGCCAGCTGGACCGCGACGAGGCTTTCGTCGAACAGGTCTATCGCGCGTCGGCGCCGGGGTTGGTCGGCGCCGCGTACGCGCTGACTGGCGACCGCGCCGAGGCGGAGGACGTGGTTCAGGAGGCGTTCATCCGGGCCCTGGCGCAGCCGGGCAAGGTGGCGGCGGCGGACAGTCCGGGCGCGTGGATGCGGGTCGTCGCGCTGAACATCGCCCGTTCCCGGTTCCGCCGTCGGCAGACCCACGACCGGCTGGTGCGACAGCTCCCGCTGGCCGACGAGCGGCTGCCCGAGCCCGGGCCGGACCGGGTGATGCTGGTCGCCGCGATCGGGCAGCTGCCGTACGAGCAACGGGAAGCCGTGACTCTCTACTACTTGGCCGATCTCTCTCTCGGTCGGCGATATCGCCGAGTCGCAGCTGGTGTCGCCCAATGTCGTCAAATCCCGGCTCCGCCGCGGCCGGCAGGCGCTCGCCGAGTCGCTCGCCGGCGAGCGCTGCCTCTCGGCCGCCTGACGTTGGTACGCCAGTTCGCCGCTCAAGCCGCCACCGAGGCCGTAAAGAAGGCCGCAAAGAAGACCAGCGCTAATGGCCGTAAATATGAGCGGTCCGCATGGCAGGTGACAGGGATCAAAAGGTGCCGATCACTCAGACGTTGTGACGGTTAACCGAAAGTTCGGCATCGCGACGAGCGTGCGGGCAACCGTTCGGGCACCGTCCAGGTCGGCCGAAATCCTGAATACTGGGCGGTCACCAAGAGATTTGAGCGTGATCTTGCCGACGATGGAAAAAGTTGCCGGTAAATACGTTGTGCTCCCCGTCGCCGTGCGCGTAACCTCCAATCGTCGCCATCAGCAGGCGGCGCTGTGCGATCTGACGAGCAGACAGGAGGTGGGCGACGTGAGCGGTAACGAAATGACTTATGAGGCGTCGACCGTCCTGGCTGCTGTGCGCGCGCAGGCTCACATGGCACCGACGTACGGAGGCGCGCTTCGTACGTGTGGTCCGGACGCCCGAGTCCAGCAGGAGACGTCTGCCTTCATCGCCGTACTGCCCGTCAAGCCGGGCAGCGGTCTGGGCGATCTCCAGATGAAGATGCGGCGTCCCATCCCGGGAATCCCCCCTCGAAGTAGGCGAACATGAGGTCACCAGACCTCCTGCCGGCTCACTTCGAGGCCGTGGATCCCCACCGGGATCCACGGCCTTTTTGTTTGGCCACCCCCTGACCAGCCACTACTCAAACCGTCCGCCCACGAGCTACCGCCCGTAAGACTGGAGAGAGGTGAAACCCGGCATGTCTTACCCGACACTGAGCGTCACTGTTGCCGTTCTCGAGCCGGGGATCGACGACGACTCGGAGCTTCCTTGTCGCCGTGAGGACCCCGACCTGTGGTTCGCCGAAAACCCGCGCGACCTCGACCGCGCCAAGGATTTCTGCATCGACTGCCCGCTGCGCACCGCCTGCCTCGCTGGCGCCCTGGACCGGCGCGAGCCGTGGGGAGTGTGGGGTGGCGAGATTTTCGAACGCGGCGCGGTGATCGCCCGCAAGCGTCCCCGCGGACGCCCGCGTAAGGCAGACGCTGCCCGCACCCCGGTGGTTGCGGCATGAGCGCCCAGCACGGTTCCACTATCAGCGACACAGAACTTACTAGGAGTCTTCGAATGTTAGTTATGCATGAGGCATACGCCCGAGCGCGAATGCGCGAGGAACAGACCGTACGTTATCCAGCGCCTCGCCCCGCCCGGGTCGTCGCGCGCAGCGTCCGTCGTTACGTTACCTGCGCGAGCACTGAAAATCGGATTACCGCACTAATCAAACAAACAACCATCATCGCCGCTCGTCGACCGGACTCGGATCCGGTCGGCGGGCGGCGCGCCTTTTCTCGTACGTACGAATAATCGGATTCCGAAGGTAACGCCGTCGGGGTTAGAGTCCGCACGTGTACGAGCTACAGCCGCTGACCGGTGACCATGCCCCGGCCGTGTTGGCTTTTGAGATCGCGAACCGCGGCTACTTCGCGGCGTCGATTTCCGACCGCGGCGACGAGTTCTTCGACCATTTCACCGACCTGTACAACGCCTCGTTGGCGAGCCAGGAAGCCGGCGGCTGCGCTTTCTACGTGCTGGTCGACGAAGATGGCTCAGTGCTTGGCAGATTCAACCTTTTCGGCATCGAGAACGGCACCGCCGACCTCGGCTATCGGGTCGCCCAGCACGTTGCCGGCCGCGGTGTGGCGACCGCCACCGTTCGCGAGCTGTGCCAGGTGGCGGCCGTACGCCACGGGGTGCGCACCTTGCGAGCGGCCACCTCCCACCCGAACACCGCGTCCCAGAAGGTGTTGGCCAAAGCCGGTTTCGTGCCGGTTGGTCCGGCTGGCCCAGCTGACCTCGGCGGCAAGCAAGGCACCTGGTACGAGTGCGACATCTCCGGGTGCACACCCTCTTAGCTGCGTAAACGCCTGCCGAGGCGACTATCGGGCATCCTCGCGTGGCGTATTGCGGTGGCGGCTCGGCGCGAGTATGACGAGGGAATGCCGGACCACGAGTCACCTGCCCAAGCGGCTAACGACACGGTCAGTTGCCGCGGCTGCGGTCACCAAGCGCCGCTGCCGGCGCTGGGGTGGAGTCATGACACGGAGTTCGGGTGGCTGTGCGAGGCGTGCGTACGCGTCAACCTCCGGAACATCGAGGCCAAGCTCGACACCGAGTGGTGGTGAGTTACTTGGTGAGTTTCGGGGCGGCGAACCCGGGCTGCCAGCGCTCCACGATCGAGCGGTAAGGAGCGCGCGCGCGCGTTCAGCTGGCACAGCACGCCAATCGAACCGAGTGTCACCCGGTGGATCAGCAGGTAGGACGGCGGCAGGTTGAGCTGGCGGCCGAGCGCGTACGCCGGACTGCGCGGATCGCCGATCCGGCGGGCCTCCGAGCGCAGCCATTCCCGGCTGAACTGGAATTCCTCCACCGCCAACGGCTCCAGCATCGGCCGCAGGTACGCGAGGATGCCCTCGGCATCGACGTGCGCGGAGTCGGGCACGAAACCTTCCGCCCGCAGGCCTTCCATCACGCCGTCGGCGTCGCCTTCCAATGCCAACCGGGTCAGCCGGCCGACCGGTTCGGGCAGGCCCTTGGGCAGCCGAGCCACCGCGCCGAAATCCAGCACCCCGAGCCGGCCGTCGTCAAGCAGCCGGAAATTGCCCGGGTGCGGGTCGGCGTGCAGCAGTTTCGCCCGGGTCGGCGCGGAGAAGTGCAAGGTCCCCATCAGCAGCCCGCAGCGATCGCGCTGTTCCTGCGTGCCGTCGGCGATGATCGCGGACAGGGGGGGTGCCGTCGATCCACTCGGTGATCAGCACTTTGTCCGCGCCGGCCAGCACCTTGGGCGCGACGATCTCCGGGTCGCCGTCGTACGCCTTCGCGAAGGCCCGGGTCGCTCGCGCCTCCAGCTGGTAGTCCAGCTCCTCGGCGACCCGCGATTTCAGCTCGGTGATCAGCGGCTTGATGTCCAGGCCAGGCTGCACGGCACCGAAGAGCCGGGCCACCCGGGCCAGCTGGTTCAGGTCGTTGATCAGCGCCGGGCCAGCTCCCGGATACTGGATTTTCACCGCGACCTCGCGGCCGTCGGCCCAGATCGCCTTGTGCACCTGGCCGATGCTGGCCGCCGCGGCCGGCTTTTCGTCGAACTCCTGGAACTTGCGCCGCCACTGCGGCCCCAACTGCTCGGCCAGCACTTCGTGAACGGCCCGCGCCGGTAACGGCGGCGCCGCTTCCTGCAGTTTGGTCAGGGCTGCCCGATATGGCCCCGCGACTTCCTCCGGAAAAGCCGCCTCGAACACGCTCAGGGCCTGGCCGAATTTCATCGCGCCGCCCTTGAGCTGCCCCAACACCGAGAACAGCTGGTCAGCCGTACGCCGCTGAATCTCCGCGGCCACCGCCTCGGCGGGCTTGCCACCCAACCGCCGGCCGAGGCCGAGAGTGGCCCGGCCAGCGATCCCCAACGGCAACGACGCCAGCTTGACCGTCCGCGTCACCGCCCACCGAGGAATGTCACTCACACGGGTAATTATCCCACGTTGGCTGGCACGAGCGCGCTTCGTACGGGATTGCTTCAGCCCAGTGCTTCCGGCGTGAACAGGTATCGGGAAAACCAGCCGTGCATCTGCCGTTGCAGGACCCGGTCGCCGTGTGTTCGTACGCCTGGCTGGCGCAGGAACTGTGCCCACGACAGGTCGCCGAGCCACCACCGGGTTGCCGCGGCAGTCGGCGCGGCGACCAGACGTCGACCGGCGCTCCGGTGTCCTGCCGGCACAGGTTGACGCCTGTCCGGGCCAGGTGCAGCCAGAAATGCCGGTCGGTTGCGGCTCGGTCGGTGAAGTCGATGGCCAGCACGACCGTACGGTCGGGCAGCGCGCCAACCTCGACGCGGCGCTGCATGTCCCAGGTCAGCGCGGCGGTGTCGAGATCGCCGTCGGTCAGCGCGGCCGCGTCGGTGGTCACCGCCCATCGGGCGAGTTCGCGCAGCACCGGCGCCAGCGCGAGGCCGGTCTCGGTGAGCCGGTAGTCACCGTCAGCGTGCTCGACGACGCCGGCGGCGCACAGGCCGCGCAGTCGGGTGGACAGCGTCGCGCGCGGGATGCGAGGCAGACCGCGGCAGATGTCGGTGAAGGTTTTCGCGCCGAGCAGCAGCTCCCGCAGGATCAGCAGGGTCCACCGTTCGCCCAGCACCTCCAGGGCCCGGGCGACCGCGCAGAACTGTCCGTATCCGCTCATCGCGCAGCAGCGTATCCAGCCGTACGAGTTCAACAATTGAACTAGAGAAGGCGAAGTGGCCGGATCGACCATCGAGACCTGGAGACAGGCCATCGAGAGGAACGGTTTGCACATGGGTATCAGCAGCGGTGTGCTGCAGGCGATCGGGAACACTCCGTTGGTACGGCTGCGCAGGGTCGTACCGTCGGGATGCGCGGAAATCGTGGTCAAGCTGGAAGGCCAGAACCCGACCGGGAGCATGAAGGACCGAATGGCGCAGGCGATGGTCCGCCGGGCCGAGGCGGATGGACGGCTGCGACCCGGCGACACGGTCGTCGAATACACCAGTGGGAGCACCGGCGCCTCGCTCGCGCTGGTCTGCGCGGCCCGGGACTATCGCCTCCGGATCGTCAGCTCGGACGCTTTCAGCCAGGACAAACTGAACCAGATGGCGGCTTTTGGCGCCGAGCTGACGGTAGTGCCCAGCGAGCGGGGTCTGATCACCCGCAAGCTCATCCTGACCATGATCGAGACCGCCCGGCGGCTCAGCCGGCAACCCCGTACGTACTGGACCGACCAGCTCACCAACACCGACCACATCGCCGGCTACCGGCCGATGGGCGAGGAGATCTGGGACCAGACCGGCGGCCGGGTGGACGCCTTTGTCCAGTCCGTCGGTACGACCGCCTCGCTGCTCGGAGCGTCGACCGAACTGCGCGGACATCATCCGGGGCTGCGGGTCGTCGCGGTTGAGCCGGCCGAGTCCGCGGTGCTGTCCGGCGGCTCGTCCGGCGCCCACCGCATCGAAGGCACCGGGATCGGCTACCTCCCGCCGATGTGGGACCCGGCAGCGGTGGACGAGATCGTGACCGTCCCGACCGACGCCGCCGAGCTGATGGCCCGGCGGCTGGCACGGGAGGAGGGCCTGTTCGCCGGCACGTCGTCCGGCGCGAACGTCCTCGCGGCGATCCAGGTCGGGCAGCGGCTGGGACCGACCGCGAGGGTCGCCACCCTGCTGGTGACTCCGGCTTGAAATACCTGAGCACCAGCGTTTACCAACGCTGAGCGCAAGGTCAGGCAGGCGGCAGCGGCAGCGGCAGCGGCAGCGGCGTCGGGAATGGGGGCGGGGGCCGCGGCGGAATGCGTACAAGGGCAGGACGGGTGCGGGTCCCATTGGCGGCGGCGGATGACCGCGCCGCCGGCGGTGAGTTCCAGGGAAGCGGGAGCGGGCGGCGGGGCGGCCGCCGTCCAGGTGTTCCAGGACTTGTTCGGCGGCGAGGCCGACCGCGGTGGGGGTGGTGGCGACCGAGCACGGGTCAGGTGGCACGTCGGTGCGTACGGCTGAGCTGGCGAGTTGGGCGGCGATGGCCGGCCAACCCGGGTCGCGGTCCGTCCGGGTGAGTTCCACGCAGCCGGGGCAGGCGGTCCGGCCGCGCACGGTCAACGGGCCGACCACGGCCATGCCGTCGCGAGCGCCGAGCGCGAGTTGGGCGCGAGACCGGCGCACCAGCAGCGGTTCGGCGCGGTGGCGGCGCCCACCGGGCCGGCGATGATGGCCAGGTCGGGGACTGTCCAGCCGGGGAAGGGGCGCAGGTCGGCTTCCGGCGCGACGGCCCAGACGGCGTCGGCGAGGGCGGTGCCGCGAGGGCGACCTTCGTCGTCGCTACGCAGGCCCGCCGGCATGGCCTCGAACAGTCGAGCCTGGCCGGTGGCGTGGATCCAGAGCCGGTGCACGCCGGACGCGGCCAACGCCGACGCCAGCGGGCCAACGAACCGAGGGTCGCCGTAGAGGACGACCCGTTTGCGCGTCCGTTGGCTCAGCGTTTCGCCGGCGAGCGTGCCGTGCCGCCGGACCAGCGCCGCGAGCTCGCCGCGCAGGTGCCGGCGGATGGCGCTGGGCATCCGGGACGGCAGGTCGCCAGCGGGGTCGTGGTCGGTGACCGCGGCACAGATCCGCAGCGCTTCCAGCAACTCGTTGACGTTTTCCGCGGGCACGCCCGCATCATCCAGGGCACACGCTTCGTACGGCCGCATCGCTGTGGGCGCCGTCCAGCAGCGCGAGCACCTCGGCGGCCCCGGACGGGAGTTCGGCCAGCACCACCGAGCGGTCCGGGTCGGTGCCGAGCTGGAGCGTACGGCCGTCGCGCCACAGCGCCCGGATCGGAATCAGCGTGCGTCCCACCGCGGCGCCCCCTTCGGATCGTGGCGGGCGTGCCGTTCGGTCACGCCGTCATCGCACAGCGTGCCAGTCCGCGATGGGTCGATCCGGGTTTTCCACAGGACGACTTTGTGTCCACAGGGCAGTGGAAAGCACGGTGGGCGAGTGGTCTCGCGACCACCCGCCCACCGTTTTGGTGCGACAGGGACAGTTGGTTATCCGTCCCCGAATGGAATCAGGCCTTGCCCAGAATGCGGTTCATTTTGGTGCCGCAAACAGGGCAAGTGCCTTTCGCCATCCGACGTCCTGAGTCGCTGACGCTAACTTCACCGGAGAAGTCACGCTTCTCCTTGCACTTGACGCAGTATCCGTTGTAGGTCTCGGCCACGTCGCCTCCTCTACCTCTCGATTCCCCCGCTGTCACGCGTGTGACAGGGCCGATCGCACAGTACCGTCGTTCTCGCGTTCCGGCCGCTTGAGGTGGCCCTAATCGCTGGGCGAGTCGCGATTCAGCGGATTTTCCGGTAACGCGGAGGGGGTGCGTTAGGGATCATTCGGCGGTCATTTCCGGATGAATTTCCGGCTGACCACAACGAATTTCCGGCACTGAAGAGGTGTCGAGAGACACAAAAACAGAGTCCCCGGCTAACAACGCCTTCCCGCTGCCTTCCCCTTGCATCGGGCCGGTGTTCTCGCCGAGGACTCCGCTGTTAAGGACGCTAGGGCGAAGGACGGCTGGCGTCAATGCAAGACCTCCACAGCCTGTGGATAACCCTGTGGACGGGGTGGGGACAGTGACCGGCGCCACTGTGGACGGGTCGGTGCACGACCCTGTGGACACAGCTGAAGTTCACCCAGCGTTTTTACCTTCTGACCTGCGTAAACACTACGCACCGGCTGTGTACGAGAAAAAGTTTGCGGCTTTGCCGGCCGGGTTGATCGATGAAGTGCGATCTGAGCCACTACCTTGGGTTTCGTGACCGGCACCAGGCCGACGGCCGGGGCGTCTGTGCAGCAACGGGAAGAGCCGCGGCGGGACGCGCCGGATGCCGCCATGCCAGGGACCCTGCCAGCGACCACTTCAACGGGTGGGCAAACCGGTCTGCCGGTGGAGGTGCGCCGCAGCCGGCGTCGGCGCCGGACGGTGTCCGCGTACGAGGACGACGGCCGGGTGGTCGTGTTGCTGCCGGCCAGCTTCACCAAGGCCCAGGAGCGCGAGTGGGTGGACCGGATGGTTGCCCGACTGGCTGCCCGAAGGCGCCGTCAGCCGGCCAGTGACCAGGAGCTGTTGGCCCGCGCGGTCGAGCTCGGCCGCCGCTATCTGGATGGCGCCCGCCCGGTTAGCGTCCGGTGGGTCACCAACCAGCGCACGCGGTGGGGCTCCTGCACGCCGACGGACCGTACGATCCGGCTCTCCGATCGGCTCGCGGACATGCCGACCTGGGTGGTCGACTACGTGCTGCTGCATGAACTTGCGCACTTGCGGGTGCCCGATCACAGCGCCAAGTTCTGGCGGCTGCTGGAGGCGTATCCGCGGACCGAGCGCGCGCGGGGCTACCTGGAGGGTGTGGCGGCTGCCGCGGGACTGGACATCGGCGAGGACGACGAGAGCGAATAGTCACCAGCTGATCCAGCCTGTCCAAGCGCCGTTGGTCTGCTGGAACGTGGTGTAGTACGAGCCGTTCCCGCCGAGGGTGAACAGCTCCGGCCGCCCGTCCGCGTTGCGGCCGGAGGCCAGCTGCTCCAGGTCGCTGCCGCCGTACGACGCCCACGACTGGAAGATGCCGTTGGGGTCGCTGAACCGGCCCCATCCGGCGAAGTCGCCGCCGAGGGCGTACACGTCGAATCCGACGCCGGTGTTCGCCCGTGGTGGCGCGCAGGTCGCTGCCGCCGAGTGAGCCGTCCCAGCCGGACCAGGACCCGTCGCCGTTGCGGTATTTCTGGTACAGCACCCCGTCGCCGCCGACGGCGAAGACCCGTACCTGCCCGGAGGGGCTGGTCGCGGCCGAGATCGCCTGTAGCTGCGAGCCGCCGAGCGAGGGGTCCCAGGTGCTCCAGGATCCGTCCGGCTGCTGGGCGCTCTGGTAAAGCACCTGGTTGCTGCCCAGCGCGAAGAGATGGACGACGCCTTGACCGTCCGTGGCGGCTGCTATCCCGCGGACGTTATTGCCGCCCGGTGCGCTCGACCAGGGTTGCCAGCCGTCGTCGTCTGGACTGGACGCTGACCGCGACCCGGCCGTACGGGCCGACCGCGAACACCTCGACCTGACCGTCGCCGTTGACGGCGGCCGAGATGGCGCTGTAGCCGCTGCCGCCGAGCGAGGTCCATCCGCCCCAACCACCGTTCGGGGTGTTCTGCTGGCGTACGGACACCGTGCCGCCGTCGCCGGCCGCGAAGACCATCATCCGGCCGTCCGGCCCGCGGACCGACGCCATCGATTCACCCAGTGGCACCGGGCTGCCGACGTTTTCCATGATCTGCTGGAAAGTCGCGTACGACGTGGTGGGTTTCGGGGATCCCCAGGTCTGTTGGGCGAGTATTCGCAGGGTCGGCCAAATGCCGACCGCGACCTGGTCTTCGGTCTGCTGGCGCGGTGAGTCGCACCAGAGGCTGAGCTGGGCGCCGAGCAGACTGCCGGCGTTGGTCGGACTCATCGACCGGTTGCCGTCGAACATCAACAGGTTCCAGTTCTGGTAAAGCGTGGGATTGTCGGGTTTCGCGCCGCCCAGCACGTAATAGAGCACGGTGGTGCCGGCCGCGCCCGCGTGCCAGCTCGCGTTCATCACCGGATTTCCGTTGGCCACCAACTGATCCGGGCCGAGCAGGTTCGTACCGCCACCGTTCCGTTCCAGTAGTCGATCGCGATGCCGGCCGCGAGCGGCACCTCGGGGTGCGGATCGGTGGTCAGCTGGTCATTCCACATCCGCAGGGTTTTGCCGCTGCCCTGGACGAGAGTCGCCATACTGTTGACGAAGTCATAGAAAGTGTCGATCGCGGGCGCGTTGGGACCCCAGTGGGAATGCGCGTAATTCACCAGCGACGGATAGGCGGCGTAATTCTGCACGTATTCGTCAGCGCCCAGATCCCAGTACTTGCCGGGAAAAAGTGGCAGGTATTCGCGTACGATCGAGGCCAGCAGGTCGCGCGCGGCCGGGTTGGCGATGTCGATGGCGCCGTTGGCGGCCGGCACGATCGCCAGGTTCTGGTAGTCCGGATCGTTGAGCAACGCGGCCAGATGGCTCGGCATGTCAAACTCCGGCACCACCGTGATGTGATAGCGGCCAGCCAGCGTGACCAGGTCGGAGATCTGCTGTTTCGTGTAGTGCTCAGACGAAACGATCCCCGGCACGGTCGAGCTTTCCACCCGGAATGCCTCGTTGTCGGACAGGTGCAGGTGCAGCAGGTTCAGCTTCAGGTAGGCCATGTCCTGAATTTCTCGCTGCAGCCACGGCACCGTGTAGATCTTTCGGGCCACGTCGACGCTGAAACCGCGTTCCGGGCTGGCCGGCCAGTCGGTGGCGGTGCCGGCCGGCAGCTGTGTCTGTTGGCGCAGCAGCTGCAGGATCGTACGCGTGCCGTTGAAAACTCCGGTGTCCGTACGAGCGGCAACCGTCAGCGTCGCGCCGGTCGTCAGCGCATAGCTCTCGGACTGCGTCGGCGTTGCGGTGGCGCTGAGGCTCAACACGATGTCACCGGGCTGCGCGGACGAGGCCGGCCCGGACACCTGCTGTACCGCGCGGCCGGTCAGGGTGGCCAGGTCCGTGTCGAAAGTCGCGGCGGTGCCGGCCAAGGCCGTCGAATCGACCACCAGTCGGCTCGATGTCGCCCACTGGTAGTCGTTGCCCGTCCCAGCCGTCCACTGCCGCAGGGGCTGGTACGACAGTGGGCATCTTGGTGGCGGCGCTGCCGTGCACCGGCGTGGCCAGCAGCGCGCGGTCGCGGCGAGCAGCGCGGCGACCATCGCTCGTACGGACGTTGACATGAAATTGCCTCCCGCGCGCCGAAACACGACCGGACGAGTCGGGAGGCAGTGTAAGAGAGTGGTCTACTCCATGGAAGTGACATTTGCCATCAAGTCGCGGACGGATCCTTTCCGCAAGCGGCCACGGTTCACTCGATCAGCCCCAGCCGCCGCGCGGCCGCGCCGGCGGCGAACCTGGTCGACACCATCAAGATGTCCATGATGGCGGAGATCTCCCGTCGTACGGTTCGAAGGCTCGCGTCGGTGCGACGGGCGATCGCCTCGTCTTTGAGGCCCAGCACCATCAACCGCAGGATTCGCACCTGCCGTTGGGAAATCACCGGCCCGGCGGTCTCTGACACCTGCCTTGCCGATGTCCGGCCGGCTGTCACCTGGATCGGCGTGGCTCTTTCCCAGAGCAGCTCGAAATAGTTCCGCAGCACGCGGATCAGGGTGGGGGAGCGCACCAGCATCGCGGTGCTCACTCCGGTGTCGGTGAGCGGCACCAGCGCGGCCGTGTCGTCCACAATCTTCAGCTTGAGCGGCAACCGGGGGACCACTCGCGCCTCTTCGCCAGCGATCACCCCGGTGGCGAGGATGGCCTGCCCGACCGGATGGTCGAAATACTCGGCTTCGTAGACCGCTCGGCAGCGAACCTGGTGCTGGGAAGGAAAAATCGGTGGCGCGGCCACCGACTCGGTCGGCACGCATGGGAATGTGTACGTGTCCAGAACCATGAAGTCCTGCTGTGCGAGGCTCATCAGGCCGGTGGCGAGGCCGGCGATTTCCCGCGGATCGGTGATGATCCGTACCAGCTGATCGGTGGCGTCGCCGCCATCGCGGGCGCGTTGGTTTTGTATGTCGCTCAGCTGTTGGAAAGACGCCCGCACCCGGCTTTGCTGGCGGGACAGTTTCCTTTCGGTGGCAAGTAAAAACACTCTGTAGGGCGTCCAATGGATGGGCCGCGACCACCTGGTCGGGTTCGCGTGGATCGACGAAGGCGAGGCCAAGTGCGGTCAGGTCTTCCAGCACTTCGGCGCCGCCGAGCTCTTCGGCCGCCGCTCTTACGGACAGCTCCCGATCCTCGAGAAGTCGCAGGTAGGACGGTGTGATCGTGGGCGCGAGCTCGGCGATCAGGTCGGTAGCCCAGACATTGTCAGTGACCATCAATTCTCCTGAAGTCAATGGCACAAACCTGCCAGCTGGCTATTGCGCCCTGCTGGAGTTCCGAACTCGATGGTTGCCTTGGCGCCGGCCGGCGAGCGAATCCGGCCGACTCCGCCGAGATTGCGAGGCACAGATGGCAAGACAGCGAACAACCCGATTCGTCGGCGTGTTGCTCGGCACGCTGGCCGCGGTGGCGATGGCCGTCACTGCGACCAGCAGCTCGGCGTACGCGGACTCCAGTTCTTGCCGCCCCGGCAAAAGCCACCCGCGCTGGCATTCGGAGCATGGCGAACGCGCAGGTCGGCAAGAGCTGCACGTCGTTCACCACCGCGGGCGGCACGTCCGCCTGCCAGAACTGGTGGTGCGCGGTATTCGCCAGCTGGGTCTGGCGGCACGCCGGAGTCACGCCAGCGCCGACCACCTGGGTGGCCACCGACGTCGGCACCTGGGGCAAGGCGCATCACGTTTTCAAGGCGCGGCCGGCTGGCCAGCGCGGCAATCCGCTGGTCGGTGACATCGTCGTCTTCGGTCAGCCCGGCGCTGGTACGGGTGGCCACGTGGGCATCGTGACCGCGGTTTACAGCAATGGATACATCGACACCATGAATGGCGACTACGGCTCCGGAGGTCCTGGCAGCACGCACGTCGTGAAGAGCCACATCAATCCGATAACCGCCCGCTCGGGTGGCAGCAACTGGCTGATTTCCGGCTACGTCAGCCCGCCCGGGGTCTGATTCGCGGTGAACCGCCGGCCGGGTGCCGGCGGTTCCCCTTTCCACGAAGGTGAATCGATGAAAAGAAAACTCTTCGCTGTCGCGGCGATGACATTGGCGTTCCTGGTCGCTGGTACGAGTGCGGCAACCGCGGACACCGGACCCGGTGCCAGCAGTGGTGCCGGTGAAGCCGCGGTGGCCGCCACCGGTTGTGGTGGCTTCCATTCCGAGACCAGACCGCCGACCACCATTCACGTTTTGCTTAGGTCCCAACGCAAAGTCGTGGCGGTGCCATTCCAGACGTACGTCGACAACGTGTTGCCGAACGAATGGATCGCCAGCTGGAAGGCGCAGTCGCTCTATGCCGGCGCGGTGGCCGTGAAAACTTTCGCCTGGTATTGGGCGAACCACTCGTCTGGGCACAGCTACGGCGGCAAGTGCTACGACGTCGACGACACCACCAGCTACCAGGTCTACAAGGCTGGCAGCGCCAACGCGAACACGACTGCGGCCGTGAAAGCGACCTGGAAGGTGTGCTCGCCCGCGAAGGCGGCGTGGTCTTCGCGAGCCAGTACCGCGCCGGCACCCGCGGCCAGGCTTGTACGACCGGCCAGGGAACCAACATCATGCACCAGTGGGCCTCGCAGACCTGCGCGCTGCAGGGCCACAACTACAGCTACATGCTGGGCATCTACTACCCGCACATCACGCTGGGCACCACGACCTGATCGACGTAAGGCCGGCGGGCGACCGCCGGCCTTACCCGGCCGAAAATGGATCCACATCAAGGCGACTCCTCAAGAGTGCCCAAGCGTGGAATGTGATCCTAAAGAAAACCTCAACAGGCGCCAGGCTGATACGTCTAAAGGTTTTTCAGGTCGTCGGCGAGGCCGTCCAGGCCGTCGTCGTCCTGGCCGCGTACGAACGCTTCGGGGTCGTCGAGATCGTCGGAGGAGGGCAGCAGGTCCGGGTGGCCCCAGATCGCGTCCCGGCCTTCGACGCCGCGCACCTCGGTTAGCGTCTTCCAGAGCACCGCCGCCTCGCGCAACTTGCGCGGCCGCATCTCCAGGCCAACCAGGGTGGCGAAGGTCTGCTCCGCCGGCCCACCGGACGCGCGTCGCCGTCGGAACGCCTCACCGAGCGCGGACAGCCCCGGCAACCGGTCCCCGGCGGCCGCCTCGACGATCATCGTCACCCAGCCCTCGACCAGCGCCAACGCGGTTTCCAAGCGGGCCAGCGCGGCTTTCTGTTCAGGTGTGTCGTTGGGCGTGAACATGCCGCCGGCCAGCGAGTTCTGCAGGGACTCCAAGTTGGTCGGGTCCAGTTGCTCCGGGTCGATCGACGACATCGCGTCCTCGATCGCCTCCCGGTCGACGCTGATGCCGCGCGCGTACGCGTCGACGGAGTTGAGCAGGTGTGCCCGCAGCCACGGCACGTGCTCGAAGAGCCGCCGCTGGTGCGCCGCCTCGCGCAGTGCCACGTAGAGCCGCACCTCGTCGCCGGAGCGCTCCAGACCCTCGGCGAAGGTGTCGATGTTCGCCGGCAGCAGCGCCGCCACGCCGGGCGGGCCGAGCGGCACGCCGATGTCCGAGGAGGTGAGCACCTCCGCGGACAGCTGGCCGAGGCCGGTCCCCACCTGCTGCCCGAACGCCATTCCGCCAATGCCGTCCAGCAGCCCGCGCATCGGCCCGAGCTGCTCGGCCATGCCTTCCGGGAGCGAGCCGGAGGTGGCCGCCACCACCCGCGACGCGACCGGGTCGCAGAGCTGTTTCCACACCGGCAGGGTCTCGCCGATCCACTCCAGCGTCGTCCAGGCCGCGGTCGTACGCGCGCCCGAAGGCAGCGTCGTGACCGGGTCGATCCAGACGTCGGCGAGCCTTATCGCGTCCGCTGCCGAGGTACGCTCAGCGGCAGTCAGGGAACGGTCCGTCGGCCGGGCGACCTGCTCGGCGATCTGCTGGGCCAGCGTCCAGTTGACCGGGCCGTCGGAGGTGCCGGCGGTGGCGAACATCTGCTGAAGCTGGGCCAGGAACGCCTGCATCTGGCCGGGGTCGTTCGGATCTGGCATGCCGGGGAAACCCGGTGGGGTGGGAGGAGTGGTCACGGCGTGCTCACAGCGGCGGCGGTCATGGATTCAAAGGTAGTCCCCAGCGCGCGGTTGTCTCGGGCACGACCTGCCAGTTCTCAGGGAGGGCCGCGGTGACCGCGCGCGGCGAGTCGCCGCGGGTGGTGGCGGTGATCGGTTCGACCGGGGTGAGCGGCGCGGCGATCTGCCGTGCGCTGCTGGCGACCGAGCCGATCAGGCAGGTCATCGCCCTCGGAACTGTGCGCCCACCGGTGCCCGGAGTGACCCTGCGCCGGGTGGACGTGACCGATGCCTCGCTGGCGGGTGCGCTTCGGGGCGTACAAGCGCTGGTTTATGCGCCAAGCGAAACCGACCAGCAACCCGACCGTGCCCAGCGGCGGGCCAACGAGGTCGGTGTCTCCGTTGCGCTGATGGCCGCGGCCGCCGCCGGCGTACGCCAAGTCGTCCTGGTCTCCAGCGCCCAGGTTTACGGCGCCGCCGCCGACAACCCGGTGCCGCTGCCCGAGGACCAGCAGATCCTGGCCACCGCCGACGGCACGGTCGCCGAGCTGCTGGAGCTGGAACGCCTCGCGTACGCGGTGGACCAGGCATATCCGCAGACCGACGTGTGTGTGCTCCGGCCGGCCTGGCTGCTCGCCCCGGGGCTGCCCAACCCCGCCAACGGCCTGCTCGACGGGCCGCGGCTGCTGGTCGTCAGGGGAACCCAGCCGCACTGGCAGTTCTGCCACGTCGACGACCTCGCCGCCGCCGTCGCGACCGCCGTCACCACCCGGATGTCCGGCCCAGCCACGGTCGGCTCGGACGGCTGGATCGACCAGTCCGAAGTGCAACGCGTCCTGCGCCGCCGCCCGCTGGAACTACCAGCCGCCATCGCCTTCGGTACGGCCGCCCGGCTGCACTCGATCGGGGTGACCAGCTCACCTTCGGAGTTGGCTTACCTGGTCTATCCCTGGGTGGTGGGCAGCGAGCGGTTGCGCGACGCGGGGTGGAAACCGACCTTTTCGAACGTCGAAGCGCTGACTGACTACGCGGACGGCCGCCCCGCTCGCGGCTACCGGCTGCCCGTCGATCCCAAGGGCGCGACAGCCGCCACCGCTGCCGCTGGGGCGACGGTGGCTTTGATTGGCACGGCCGCCCTGGTGCGGCGGGCCCGCAAACGGCGCGCCTCGGGCAAGTAGAGCCGACACGCCGGGTGGGGCTCAAAACTGTCGTACGCGTGCTGTTTTCTTGCCCCCTCCCTTTGAGCGGGGGGGGGTGGGTGTGAGGCTTTTGTTCTTATTTTCAGTGGACAGTTTTCCTCTAACCCCCCCCCCACCCGTTCTGGGTGGGGGTGATTTTTCGGGGTGGGTACGACAGTTTCGCGCCGCACCCTCAGGATTCGCGGTAAGTGGTGAGGTCATCGACGAACTTCCGGCGTACTGAGGGGATCTTGTCGACAGCGCGGAAATACGTACGTGCGCCGGCCATCGCAAGTCGGCCGGCGAATGGTCTGTAGAGCGGATCGTTGCCGCTGGTGCCGTTGTTGTTGAGCGAGTCACGCACCCGCGCGAACCCGTAGGGGATCATCTCCGCCTCGTACGCGCCGATGGCATCCAGCAGGCTTCCGTCGCTGCCCACAAGGCAGCGGCAAAGGAGTGCGGCATCGCGTAGGGCGGTGTTGGCGCCGACTCCGTGGCCCGGTGTCATGGTGTGGATCGCGTCGCCGAGCAGGGTCACGTTGGTGGTCGGCCACGGGTCGACAGGCACCGACGTGGCCGTCACCACCGGGAAGGAACTGGCCGGGTCGCCCAGCTCGAACAGCCGGCGCAGGTGCGGGTGCCAGTGTGGGGTCATTTCCAGCGCGAGCTCGATGACCTCGGCGCCGCGGAGTTTGCCGACATTCGCCGCAAAGCGGTCCGCGGACGTCCACATGGCGATGTTGATGTAGTCGTCGTGTGTTGTCGCGAAGTAGTCCATGCCAGCGGTTGAGTGGTTCAGAACCACCGGGCTTGTTCCAGTTGAACTCCATCACGTGCACGATGCCGAGCGTGCCCCGAGTGCCGAAGATCAGCGACAGGCCCTCAAAAGCCTCCTTAGGCAACAGTGCGCGCGTCTCGGCGGTGATGGGAAGTTTTGTTGTCAGCGAGATGACACCGGCGTCCTCGACGCGCGCGTGTGGCAGATATTGCTGGCGTACGGCCGAACGCGTGCCGTCGGCGGCGACCAGCACATCTGCGGTGGCGCTGCTGCCGTCACTGAAATATGCCGTCACGCTGTTCGTGTGCTGCTCGTACCGTACGAAGGTTTTGTCGAAATGGACCACGTCGTCCATGCCGGTCAGCAACACCTGCCGGAGGATCGTCCGGGACACCGACCGCTCACTGTTGATCGGGTCGCTGTCGTCTCGCAGGTCAACTGAGACCAGCCGCTTCAAGTCCTGCGTGTACGCTGAAATGCTGCTTCGGCGCCCGGGCGCAGGTGGCCAGGAACGTGTCGAAGAGTTCCGGCGGCAGGCAGTCCCGCAGCGCCCGGTTGCCGGTCGGGTCGATGCCGACCCGATAGCCGAAGAGCCCGCCCGTAGGAGTGCGGTCCCGCTCGTACACGGACACCTCGACGCCTGCGCGCCGCCGCCCGTGCGCGAGGCACATGCCGCCGGTTCCGGCTCCGATGATGATGACTCGCATCGCAAACTCCTTAGATCAATGAGAGATTCCCGCAAAGATTCTCTAGAATTTCTAGTAACCTAACCTGACGGAGAATCTAGGCGAGAGATCTCTAGAATGTCAAGAGACTTGTGACGGAGGTTGGATATGGAGTCCACACACGAGCGGCTGGTACGGCAGTTGGGGCCGGTGATGCAGGAGTTCCAACGTGCGCTGGACGTGCTCGACCAGCGAGTGGCGGATCGGCTCGGTTTGAACCGTACGGACATGCATTGCCTGGAGTTGGCGCTCGGCGGCGGCACCTTGACGCCCGGCGAGCTGGCGACCGCGGCCGGCCTCACGACCGGCGGGGTGACCACCGCCATCGACCGGCTGGAACGCGCTGGCTATGTGACGCGCGTACGCGACAGCGGCGACCGGCGGCGGGTGCTCGTCCAACCGACCGAGAAGGGCGCCGACCTGGCGATGGGGATCTACGGGCCGCTGGTGGAGGACGGCAACGTCTACCTCCGGGGCCTGGACGACACCACGCTCACCCACCTGACTGAATTCATGCGTTTCAACACCCGGCTCTACTACGAGCACGCCCAGAGGCTGGTCAGCGACCCGGACTCCGGCTAAGGCAGACTGGGCGGGTGATGCGGCGAGGGTGGACTGTGTTGACCGGAGCGGTCCTGTTGATCGTGATGGGCATCGCCCTCGCGTGGCTGCCGGTGCCGTACGTGGCCGAGCTGCCCGGGCCGACCGTCAACACGCTCGGCAGTGTGGGCGGCAAGAAGATCACACGCTGGACGGCCGGACGGCGCGGCAGGTCAGCGGTCACCTCAACCTGACCACGGTCAGTGCGATTGACCAGATCGACCTCGGCACCGCGATCCGCTACTGGATCGACGGCGACTCGGCGGTGCTGCCACGCGAGTTCGTCTACCCGCCGGACCAGTCGCGCAAGCAGATCGAGGCGAAGAACGCCGACGACTTCACCCAGTCGCAGACCTCCGCGGAGACCGCGGCGCTGCGCCAGATCGGTTTCCCCGTACACGTCAAGGTCGTGTCGCTGTCGGACGGTTCGCCGTCCAACGGCAAACTCAAGGCCGGCGACGAGCTGTCCACCGTGGACGGCAAGCCGGTGACCAGCAATGGGAGCCTGCAGGCCCAACTGGCCACCCACCAGCCCAAGGACACGGTGAAAGTCGGTTATCTGCGGGGCGGATCGGCTGGCAGCGCGACCGTACAACTGGGCATGGACGACCAGAAGCGGGCGATCCTGGGCGTACGGCTGAATCAGACGCAACCGCAACCGCATCCCTTCACCGTCAAGATCCAGCTCTCCGACATCGGCGGCCCGTCCGCCGGCCTGATGTTCGCGCTCGGCATCGTCGACACCGCCAGCGACGCCAATCTGACCGGCGGCGCCTTCATCGCCGGCACCGGCACGATCGACGACGACGGCAACGTCGGGATCATCGGTGGCATCCAGCAGAAGATGATCGCCGCCCGGCAGGCCGGCGCGACGGTTTTCCTGGTGCCTGACGGCAACTGCGCCGAGGCGTCATCCGCGACCCCGGCCGGTCTGCGGCTGGTGAAGGTCAGCACGCTCGGCGGCGCGGTGACCGCGCTGACCAACCTCCGCCAGAAGTCCGGCGCGATCCCGGCCTGCTGACGTATCTTTCGTCCGCAACGCCCCGTTACTCGCGCGTTGCGCAAGCGGCGGGGCGTTGCGGACAAAAGCGGTCAGTCCAAAGTGGACAGCAGCGCGGCGGCGAGGTTGGGGGCCAGGTCGGCGCCTGGTACGACCGGTTCGTCGGACGCGAGCGCGGTCGGCCGGATCCGCAGCAGGGACGCGCGCCCGCCGTCCCGTACGACGCCGACCACCAGCCGTACTTCGCGGCGCGCTGGATGCTCGCTGGCCCAGCGGATCGGGTCGGTGCCCGCCGGCGCCTCGCCGGCCGACGGCGGTAGCACGAGGACCTCGTTGATCAACGCGCAACCGGCCACCTCCGGCGGCCACTGGATGCCGGCGAGCGCCTCATCCAGCGGCCCGTCCCCGAGTGGCTCCTGCTCGACCGGCGTCAAGCCGCCCGCATCCACCGGGCCGTCCGCGAGGCCCAGCGCAGCCGCGAGGGCCGGCTCGGCGGCCACCAGTTCGGCCGTCGGGACCAGCGCGAACAGCGTCGGCGGGCGGTCCCAGCCGAGGCTGTCGGCGTGCTGCTCGAGCTCGGCCACCACCGCGGTGAGCTGGCCGTCCGCCGCTGCTGCGGCGGAACCGTCGGCGGGCTGTTCGGCGTTGGCTTCAGAAAGCATCTGTTCATCTTCGCAAACGACCTGCCGGCGCTTTGCCGCGCAGCGGGATACGGTCGCAGGTGGCGCCGCTGGTCGGCCCGCCGGCCCGGACGTGTTCCGAGTGGGCAATAGTGGACCGGGTAGTGGTAGGTAAGCGAGAAAACACCGGGAGTTAAGCGTGGCGATGCGCGCACCTTTGCCCACCGTGAGCCGTCGCAGCCGGGTGCTGCTGGTGGTCGTGGTGGTGCTGCTGGCGATCTCACTGCTGGGCTCCAGCCTGGTCACCGTCCTGACCGACGTGTGGTGGTTCGACTCGGTCGGCTACAGCGACGTTTACACCGTGATGCTCCAGACCAGGGTCTTCATGTTCCTGATCGTCGGGGCCGTGATGGCCGCGTTCGTGGGGCTGAACCTGTGGCTCGCATACCGCCTGCAGCCGGCATACCGGCCGATGTCGCTGGAGCAACAGAACCTGGAGCGATATCGACTCTGGCTGACCCCGCGGTGCGGCTGCTGATCTCGCTGGTCGCCGGGCTGTGTGGAGTGGTCGCCGGGCTGACCGCGCAGGGCCAATGGCAGGTGTGGTTGCAATATGCCAACTCCACGCCGTTCGGCAAGGCCGACGCGGAGTTCGGCAAGGACTATTCGTTCTATATGTTCGAATATCCGTTCTTCCGGTACGTCCTCGGAGTCGCCTTCACGGCCGTGGTGCTGAGCCTGGTCGGCGCGGTTTTCCTGCACTGGCTGTACGGCGGCGTGCGGCTGCAGGGCGCGGGGGAGCGGATGAGCGACCGCGCGCGGCTGCACATCTGGTCACTGCTGGCCGCTTTTCTGCTGCTGAAGGCATACGCGTACTACCTCGACCGCTACGGCCTGGTTTTCTCGTCCAGCGACATCACCGGCGTGGACGGCGCCTCGTACGCTGACATCCACTATCTGTTGCCAGCCAAGAACATCCTGCTGCTGATCGCGGTGTTCGTGGCGGTGATGTTCGTGATCGCGATCTGGGTGCGCAACGCCATGCTGCCGGTGGTCGCGATCGCGCTGCTGGGCGTGTCGGCGGTGCTGGCCGGCGGCATCGTGCCCTTCGTCGCCGACCAGGTCTACGTCAAGCCGAACGCGGCGCAGCTGGAATCGAACTATATCCAGCGAAACATCGAGGCGACCCGGTATTCGTACGGCATCGCCGGGGTGAAGCAGACCAGCTACAACCCCAGCCAGTCGGCACCCACCTCCTTGTTGCATACGGACACCCAGAACGTGCCGAACATCCGGCTGCTGGACCCGAGCGTGGTGTCCGCGACCTTCCTGCAGAACCAGCGCGGCAACGGTTTCTACAAGTTCAACGACAAACTTGACGTGGACCAGTATTCGCAGACTGCCGGCAAACCCGAGGAATACGTGGTCGGCGTCCGCGAGTTCAACTACGACGGGCTCACCGGCACTCAGACCAACTGGAGCAACGAGCACAAGGTTTACACGCACGGGTACGGATTCGTCGCCGCGCCGACCAGCAAGGTAACCAACAACGGACAGCCCTGCTATGTCTCTGGTTTCCTGTCCTCAGACCAGACCGCGATGTGCAACGAGCAGCAAATCCCGGTGGGAGACCCACAGATCTACTACGGCGAGGAATTCGAGGACAACTACTCGATCGTCGGCGCGCCGGAAGGCAGCCAGCCGCAGGAGTACGACCACGTCACGTCCACCGGTGCGCCGGTTTACACGACGTACAAGGCGGCCAATGGCGTCGGTGGCGTGCCGATCAACTCGTATCTGCGCCAGCTGGCGTACGCGATCAACATGCACGCGGTGAACTTCATCCTGCCCGGTGCGGTGAACTCCGAATCCAAGCTGCTTTACGTACGGGATCCACGCGATCGGGTCCTGAAGGTGGCGCCCTTCCTGCGAGTCGACGGCGACCCGTACCCGGCGGTCGTGGACGGGCGGGTCGTCTGGATCGTGGACGGCTACACCACGTCGTCGAGCTTTCCCTATGCGCAGAGCGAAACTCTGGGTGACGCGACGCAGGACTCGCTGACGGGCAACGGAACCGTGGCGCAGCAGAAGGATCAGATCAACTACATCCGGAACTCCGTCAAGGCCACGGTCGACGCGTACACGGGCGCCGTGACACTCTACAAATGGGGCCAGGACGACCCTCTGCTGGACACCTGGGACAAGGCGTTCGGTGGGATTCTCAAGCCGGCCAGCGATATCTCGCCGGACCTCGCCGCGCACTTCCGCTATCCGGAGGATCTTTTCAAGGTCCAGCGCGAAGTTCTGACCCGCTATCACGTGACCAGCCCGCAGGAGTTCTTCGGCGGCCAGAATTTCTGGAAGGTGCCACCGGATCCGACCCGGCCTACCGGCGCCCAGCCGCCGTACTTCCTGCTTGCCCAGTTTCCCAAGCAGAACAACCTGACATTCCAGACCACCAGCGCCCTCACTTTTGCCAAAGGCGACGGCCTCGCGGCGATGTTCTCCGCCTCGTACGACGGGGATGGAGGCACGGTGCTGAACCTTTACCCGCTGCCGCCCACGTCGTCGACCGCCGGCCCCAACCAGGCTCAGACGAACTTGGTCAACGACCAGGCGATCGCCACCAGACTTACCCAGCTGAAGGGGTCCGGTGCGACCTCCGGATCCGATGTGAAATACGGAAATCTGCTGATGTTGCCGATTGGTGGCGTCAACGGGGGACTTCTCTACATCGAACCGGTCTACCTGCAACCCCAGTCCGGGGCCGCGCCTTTCCCCACCCTGCAGCTGATCTTCGCCTCGTACAACGGAAAGGTCGTCTCCGGGTCGTCCGTGTCCGACGTTATCCAAGCATTGACTGGACAGTCCCCGCCCACCACGAGCACCCCGCCCACCTCCGGCAGCCCACCGACCGGCGTGAGCTCCCAGCTCAACGACGCGGTCAAGGCCATCCAGGCCGCCATCACCGAGCTGCATGCCGCCCAGAAGGCGGACGACTTCGTCCGGATCGGCCGCGCGCGCAACAGTTGAGGCGGCCATCGAGAAGTTCCAGGCCGCGCAGGCGGCCCAACCCAGCGCGAGCGCCAGCCCATCGGCCTCAGCGTCGCCTGGACCGTCCGGGTCGCCGAAGGCGCCCAGCTGATTTTGTAACCTCGGTCACTTCTGGTACGGGCCTGGTGAGCTTTCACCAGGCCCGTACGACTGTGCGGCCACTCGGCGAACATGACGTTTCCGCAGCGTGACGTGCCTATGACGTGATGGTGGCCACTTATCCGGCGTGGAAGGGCGACCCCCTTTGCCATCGCGTTGCGGGGCCGTGTAATGTTCTCTTCAGCGACGCGGGGTGGAGCAGCTCGGTAGCTCGCTGGGCTCATAACCCAGAGGTCGTAGGTTCAAATCCTACCCCCGCTACCAGGGAAAAGGGCGCCGGAGACATTGTCTCCGGCGCCCTTCGTAGTAAGAACTGTAGTAAATCTGGCCTCAGGCCACGTGCTCAAGCGCCTTCTCGATCAGCGTCCCCATGGCGGTAGCAGCGTCACGGTCGAATCCCACAGACCGATGGGTGTAGATCTGCTTCGTCACGGTCTCGCTGGCGTGGCCTACCCGGTCCGTCAGAACCTTTGAGTCCATGCCGTTGTCCCTTGCCAGGGTCACGTACGTGTGGCGGATGTCGTGCAGCCGGATATGCCGCACACCCGCAAGGTCCACAGTGCGATTGAACCGGCGGGTGACCGTATCCGGATGAAGCTTCCGGCCATCCTCGAAACACATCAGCTTGTCGTGTGTGGGGTAGCTCGCGCCGAACGCCTTCCGCTCTTTGTCGAGCTTCGCCAGGTACCCGGCTAGCGCAGCCACGGTGAACGGATCGAGGGAGATCGTGCGTACGCTGCTCTCGCCTTTGCCGTCTGAATCCTCGGCCTTGCCGTCAACTACGACCCGCGTAGCGTCGATTTCGAGCGTGCCTTGGCCGATGAATTCTTTCGACCCGCAGCCTTCACAAGTGCCGGCCGGCAAGGCATCGTGCTTTTGATCGCGCAGTCCAGGCACAGCCACCACATCGTGAGGCCATCGCGGGCCGCTCCGGCAAGCTCAGAGCGTCGCATGCCCGTTGTG
The DNA here is from genome assembly GCF_010993775.1 of Fodinicola feengrottensis. Classification (GTDB taxonomy): domain Bacteria; phylum Actinomycetota; class Actinomycetes; order Mycobacteriales; family HKI-0501; genus Fodinicola; species Fodinicola feengrottensis. The sequence goes on from NZ_WOTO01000059.1 coordinate 47,576, forward strand.
GCGGCCAAGACCCAGAGACCTGCAAAGCGATCGGTCCGTGCCACTTTGAGCCAGGTGGCAAGTTCCTGAACGGTCCATGGTTTGGGACGGTTCTTGCCCTTGCGGCCTAGTCGGGGCAGGCGGGCAGACGTGGCGGCATTGGTGTCGAGGTACCGCCAGCTGACCGCGTCGCCTAAGGCGCGGTGAATCAGCCGATGGACGTTACGGACCGACTTGGACGCCAGCCCTGCTGAGTGCGGGATGGGGAGCCGGCCCCGTCGATACCGAAGGACAGCCGCTTTTTCGCCGCGTGGATCGTCGTTTTGCACGCCTTCGAGATCTCCGTTGGCGTCGGCCCCAGCCCGTTACGCTGCTCGTGCCTGGTCACCCAGTAGTCGTACATCACGGTGTTGTTGTCTGGCTTCCGCCGTCCCTCTGCGAGTAACTGTCGATAAAACGCGTTGAGAACCTGAACGTCGTTGACCTCTTTGAGCTTGCGCTGACCGAGCATCGGCACGATATATGCGTCGATGTTGTCAACGTAATTCGCGTAGGTCGTCCCTTTGATCGACTCCTTGACGGACACCAGCCACTCGACGAAGAAATCTTTGACGCTGACATTCGCCGAGCGCACAGGCTTGCCCTTGTCAACCTCAGCCTTGGCTTTAATCGCGTTGGTCCAGGCATCGTCTTCGGTCTCGAAACCGCCTCGATAAACGCGATCACGTTTGTTGGTCAGCAGGTCGCGATCTCCGTACACGATGAACGCCCATTTTTTTTTTTCCCGCGCGGGTAGACGGTCACGCCTGGAATCTGGGGCCGGCCCTTTTGCGTGGTCATGCCGCCACCTCCGAGTCACCGAGCAGGTGACGGATCTGGGCCGTGATCACGTATACGCGGCCACCAAAGCGCTGCGTCGGAAGTTCGCGCGCGCGGCATAGCGATATGCCGATGCCCGCTTGAGTCCGAGGAGCTGCGCAGCGAGAGGGACCGGCAGCAGGGCAGGCAGGTCAGTGCTGGACATATTTAGTACTCCCCTTTATGGGTGCATCGAATGGCGTGCTGGACCGGAAAGTGCTGACACGCTGACAATTGGGCGCCCGGGCCGTGTTTTCGCAGGTCATATGGCGTCTGAGGCTGTCAGCAGGCCTGCTGACGGGGTGCTGACAGTGCTGACAGCTGAGATGGGTTGTCACCACTGTCAGCACCTGTCAGTGGCGCTGCTGACAGCGTCGATAGGGGTTTGACCTGCGGAAACGGGCGTTTCGAGGTCGATTGTCAGCGTGTCAGCAGTTTCGGAGATGTCGGCAGCGGCAGGGTGCAGCTCGTACGCGGAGTCTTCGCGTTGGCGGACCCATCCGTATTGAATGAGCGTCTCAATCGCGGCGGCAACGGTGGCCGCCGTGGTGGCGGTATTGCCAACCCGGCGCGGCATCCGGCGGTGCAGATCGCGACGGCTGAACGTCAGCATTTCCTTGTCAATCAGCACGCCGAGCGCGTGCCGCGCCGTAGTCGCTGCCGTATCGGCGGCAATGGCCGTCATTGCGGCGCGGTAGTGCTCTATGAAGAACGCGACCAGCCGTACGGCGTCCGTCATCTGGGCACCGTCGACGGGCTTTTGCCAGGCGTTGTCCGGGTGGTGGGCGACGTGTAGGAGCGCGGCCAGGCGCATCGTGGTTCCGGTGAGTTTGTTGGCCCATTCCCGCATGTCGTACAGCGCCCCGCCGCGCCGTAGCTGTACCTCGATAGCGCGCGCGGACGTTGAGCGGCTCGTACGGGCGTCATCGGTGAGGGTGAGCACAACAGGGTCGGTCCAGTCGGCGAGGCTGGCAGCGAGCGCGTGAACCTGCGTCGCGTAGACGGTCGCGATGTGCTCGGAAACGGGTGGGGCGTCATCGTCGCGGTAGCCGGCGAGGCTGACCGGCAGTACGAACAGGAACCGGGCCACGATGCCCCGGCCGGTGAGGTCGCCGTTGGTGCCGAACTTGCGCAGCACGGACGGCTGCGCCATCACTCCCACGGTGAGGGTGGGGTTGGGGATGTATTCGGCTTCGCGGCCGAGCCGGTCAACGCGCAGTGGCCGGCCGGAGTGACCCATCAGGTACGGGTCGAGGTTCGGAAGTTTCGAATGCTGTCCGCCCAAGGTGTCGAATATTCCTCCCTCATCGGAGATCAGCGCCATCCGGCCGCCGTTGGCGGCCATCAGCGACGTGAGCGCTTCGGGGGTGGCGTTGTCGGTAAAACAGCCGGGGCGGTTCCGGGATGGTGATGGCGTCGGCGGCCAGTGCGGCGGCAACCGCCTCAGCGGTTAACGCTTCCCGCTTGGCCGCATCGGCTTTGGCCGCCATGCCTTTGGCTTGCTCGGCGGTGCGCTCGGCGATGTCTTTGAGCGCGGCGTTTTCCTTTATGACCGGCCGCACTTGCTCAGCAGCAAGAGCAGCCTCGATAGCCAGCAGCGGGCCGGTCAGCGCACCGTGTACGGGGCTTTTGCGTTCGCCTGGTTCGGCGAATACGGCTAGGAACAGATTGCAGGGCTCACGCCAACCCGGTTTGGCCTCGATCAGCACTCGCCCACCGGCACACGCCGAGAGCACGGACAGCGCGACAGTGCCGGCCATCGCGGGATCGGTCTGTGTGAACACGGCGGTAGCGGTGACCATTTCTGCCAGCCAGCCGGGGAAAACATCGATCGGGAACGATGGCGGCCGGGCCGATGAGGACAAGGGGACGGGCAGGTCCCATCCGGCCGCAGCGGCAAGGTCAGTCGCCGTGGGGAATGCGCGCACATTCAGCTCGTCGGCAATGTTCATGGGGTCAGCTCCTTTCGGTTGCACGGCGGTCATGCGGCAAGGGTGCGGGGCCGTTGAGCGCCGGCTTGGATGCCGTCTGAGATCGCGCCATCGGCCCGGCGCTGCGTGTACGCGCCAGCCGCGATGTGCTCCGCGCGCACCCCTCCAGCACGCTCCGCGCGACATTTGCCGGCAGCACCCCGCCCGCGACCAGCCGACCGAGGTTCAGCGCGGCCACATAGAGCGCCTTGCGGCGCCGACCGACCCGCGCGGTCCGGACGTGGTCCGTCTCATCGCGCAGCACTTTTTTCGACGTACGCGGACCGGCGAGCGGCGCCGGCCGGCATTGGAGCCGGCCGCCGTATCGGTGCCGGAGAAGGCAAAAGCAGCTGGAGGGACCACGGTGGAAGCGGCGCCGGGTCGCGATCGAGGGTGAGCAGGTACGGCTTGCCGGCAACTGTGGAACCGGCGGCAACCACATAGCCGCCTTGGGCACGGGTGTCGATGAGCCAGCCAATTTTGCTTTCTGTGTTGCGCAGCTGCACGCCGCTCGGTGCCGTGAAATACAGGTGCAGCCCGTTCCGGCCGGTGGTGACCGTAAACGTGTCCAGCAGCCCAGCCAGGGATGCGCCGGCCCGCTCGGGCGAGTACCGCGAGCACATCGGCTCCGTTGGCCACGCCAGGAAGGCGCCACGCGGCCGGTGGGCTGTCGTTACCGGGCTTTGGCTGGTCAAGGTCGACCACCACCAGGCCGGCGCGTCCGGTGGCTATCCCGATGTTGTAGGGCGCCATCGACCAGGCCCGCCGGATACGGTCGGGGTCGGTGGTGGCTCGCGGTTCCCATCCCTGATGACCGGCCCGGCAACGCAGGTCGCGGCCGATGCACCGATCGGCCGTGTGATCGGGAAACGCGGGCCGTTTGTCGTTTGGCCGTATGGGAAATACGGGCCAACCACGTTCGGCAGCGTCCAGCGCGGCGGCGAGAGTGCTGGTCTGAGTGGAGGTCATGGCGGTCATGCCGCGTGCTCCTGTCCGTAGTAGCAGTCGAAACATTCGCCGTACCGGCGGGAGATGTAGTGCTCTTTGACCTGCCTGCAGGTGGAGCAGGTGCGACGCGCGGTCAGCGCCTTGTCAATCGCGGCCAGCTGCGCCGGAGTGGCGGTGCGCTTGGGTTTGGCCAGCTCGATCCGGTAGAGGTAGGCGACCCGGCGTCCCCGGCGCCACATGATCTGAGCTGCGATCTCCTGCCCACCGGGCCGCAACCCACGGGCGCGCAACTGCCGGACGGTGGCCATTCCCTCGGGAGCGCAGCGGTACGGGAAGGTCGGCAGGCCGTACCGGCGGCCGGTTGGGTCGTAATAGGTCGGCATGGCCGGTCAGTGCTCGTGCCGGCGCGCGGTGCGACGGTTGGCCAGTAGGTGATTGATCAGGTACCGGCCGGCGCGAAGCTTGCTGCCACTGCCGCCGCAGCGCGGGCATTCGCGGAACGTGCGGCCTGACGGTGACCGGCGTTTGCCAAGGCCGCCGCATCCCCGGCAGTTCGCGAACGGCCATGTCCAGCAGGTCAGCAGGTAGTACGGGACCCACAGCAGCAGCGCCAGCAGCAGCCACGGCAGGAGGTGAACGGCGAGGGAGAGCAGTGGTCCGTGCAGGGTGTGACCGTCGATCGGGTGGTTACTGGGTGTAGCGGCGGTGAAGGTGGCGGTAGCGGCAAGGTGGAGCATGGTAGGTGCCTCCTGGGCTGTTTTTGGGCGTGAGAGGGGGTGCCCGCTACCCGCTACCTGCGGATATGTGGGCTGGTGGGGGCTGTTGTGGGAGCGGGTGGGTAGCGGGCTGGGTAGCGCAGCCGCTACCCGTAGCGGGCCGCCCGCTACCTCACCGGTCCGTCAGCGATCTACTGGACGGTTACGCTCCGTTGTTTTGGCGCTTGGTGATCGCGGCCTTGATGTCGGCGGCTTTGGCGCCTTTGCGGACCTGTCCGTCCCGGTTGACGTTGCCGCTCGGTACGCCGAGAGCGCGCAGCTGCGCGGAGATGCTGTCCGGGGTGATGTCGGCGTACTGCTCCGGCATCTGCTCGGCCAGGCGGCTGGAGATGGTGGTCCAGTGCAACCGGTCGTCTCCGGTGAACACCGTCAGCAGCACGTCAGTTAGCACGTCGCGTGATGCGCGGGCCATGTCCTCTCCGGCGGCCATGCCGGTCAGGGTGCCGACCCGTTCGCGATGGGCGCGGGCAGCGGTCAGGATCTTCTCAGCGTCGCCGTGGTCGGCGAGGAACGTCCGCACGGTCGGGGTTTCATCGGTCGCGCCGTACAGGAAACCCACGCCCCGGTACTTGTCCCCGACTGGCAGCGATGACGCATCGAAACCTTCGGCGTACGCGTCCCCGCCGAGGACCGCTTCGGACACGATCCGGTTGCCGCACTTGAGCGCGAACCGCACCGCGTGGTTGTCGCGGTACCGGTTGAACAACCGGCCCACATCTCCGGCGCCGACTCCGGCCGGCTTCTGCGAACTGGACAGGATGCTCACGCCAGCGGACGGGCCGACCGCCTGAATCCGGGACAGCTTCGCCGCGATCTCTTTGTTGATGGCCTGGTCTTCGGTCTCGAAATAGACCTGAAACTCTTCCATGACCAGCAACAACACTCGCAGATCCGGGTACCGGGGGTCGCGCGCCAACTCTTCGGTGAGCTTGCCTTCCGGGCACACGGTGACCGGCAGCTTGGCCAGCTGCTCGTTCACCCGGTCAATGTGCGCCAGGATCTCATCCAGGGTGGCGAGCAGGTTCCCCACCGGATCGGGGTCGTTCACGTTGGGGTGCGTACCGAAAATGATCCGATGCGCGACCATCCGGAACTTGATCCAGTCCGGCGAATTCTTCCCGTCAACGATGATCAGCTTCACCCACGGGTCAGCAGCGGCAAACAGCGCGAGCAGCCGCGCGGCGAACGTTTTTCCCTTACGTGGCTGGGCGCCGACTATGACCGAGATCCACAGCAGCGACAGCGTCACCAGCTGATCGCGTTCATCCTTGCCGAACTTGACCGGCCGCCAAATGTTGCGCGGCTTGCAGTCCAGCAGGTCAGTACGGCCAGCGCCGATCGCGAGCGGGTCCCGGTCAGCCACAACAGCAGGTGACGCCGACTGCTGGTCTCATCCTCAGTCAGGAACACCTGATTGACATGCACGTCCAGCCCAGACGCGATCTTTTCCTTTAGCAGCACACACATCAGCCCCCCCCCTGCCGTACGGGAGGTCCACCACCACCTGCGAACCAGTGCCACGGGAGTCGCGGGTCATCTGCGCCCCAAACTGCACCTGTTGGCCGGGCTTATCCGCGTTGCCGAGCCCGGCGGCGTAGTAGGCGCGCAGCACGATATCGAGGTTCAGCTTGCGAAAACGCGGCGCGATAATCGCCTTGGAGATGATCGGCTTGTGCGCCGGGCGACCCAAATGCGCCAGAGCGCCGAGCAGGATGCCGGCGACGCTGAGGTTCACCCGGGGGGGGGCGAGGGTGCACAGCAGCAGCCCGCCCACCGCGACCCCCGGCGTTTTTGCGCGGCCATCACCCAGCCGCGCCAGCGACGGGTTTCCTTCAACTCCTGCAGCAGATGGTTATAGCCTTCGCGGCCTCCTTCGGGTCCGCGGTGCGCGTTGTCCGCCACCGCTTGCCGGACCGGGCCCTGCTCGGTCACCACCACCACCACCGCAGTTGCCGCTGCACCAGGCGCACCGCGCCAACCGCGCCGTAGATCGCGGTTTTCCCGCCATACCAAGGAACCCGGACCGCGTGAAACGCGCTGATGTGCAGCCAGCGACGCACCGCCCGGTTGATGGTGCCGCGCAGGTTCCCCAGCAAGAACGCGGCCGGAATGATCGGCTCGCGCCGGTCCTCATCGGCCGGCAGGGCAATCGTGACGCCAGGATCAGCGACCTTGAGCCGCGCGGACTCCGGCGAGTCCGGGTCATCTAGTTCGACCTCAAAAGAGCTGTCATAGCGTTCTACGTCGGTGCCGGGTTTGCGCAGCGGAACCACGTTGTTGCCCGCGCTGCCCTGATCAAGGGCGGCAAACTCAGCGTCCCAGTCAATATTGTTGGGGCCGGTCATTGTTGTCGTTCGGTTCGGTGGACATGATGTGCGGGTACCTCCTGTGTGGGGGTGGCCGGAGCGCGGTCCGGTTCCTAGGCCGTGGTGGCCGCGCTCCGGGCGGATTCAACGAGTGGATGTGGGTGTGTCGTCTGCGCGCGGAGCAGGTGCGCCAGCGCGGCACCCATGCCCAGAACCGCGACCGGTAGGCAGGCGACAGCGGTGGTGATCCACCACGGCGCGGCCGTGACTCCGGCGGCGCTCATCAGGTGGTAGGCGACCTGGCCGAGCGCGCCGAGGATGAGCGCGCCAATCGCCGACCACTTCGCGAATTGGCGCGTCGGGCCTTCCGTACGACCGGCGAGCCAAGCTCGCAGCGCGTACGCGGCGTAGGTCTCCACGCCGATCGGGAGCGTGATCGCGGTGTTGATCGCGAAACCGTCCACGATCCCCGGCAACGGATGCACAACACCGAACCCGGTGAGCCCGCCCAGCCCCCACCCACCCAGACCAGATCGCGACAAACGCGGGAGCGGCCAACAACAGCACCGGCACACGCCTTGACCGGCTTGACCTCCTGCCCGGTCCCTCCAGCGCTTGCGGCGTGCCCGGGTCTACGGCCGGCACTACCTGCACGGCATCCTCAACCGGCGCCGTGGCTGAAGCACCAGCCGTTTCGGTGCTCAGGTCGGGATCGGCGGCGCTGGGTCTGCGGGTCCGAGCTGGAGGGGACCAGGTGCAGCCGGTTCGCCGAAACGGTGTCGGTGAACGGTGCCGGTGCGGTCAGCTCGGCGAGGATGGCGCGTGCCTTCGGTGCGCCGATCCGCAGCTCGGTCATCAGCCGGTTCCGGGATGGCACCTCCCCCAGTTCGGCTGTGAGCTTGCGTGCCTTGGGCAGCAGCGCATCGACCGGAGGCGGGTACGCCGAACGGGACTCCTGCGTGGTGGTCTCGATGGTCATCGCGAGTCCTCTTTCCAACAGGTCGGGTACTGGTCGCCCTTGCCGCAGGCGAGGTAAATGCTCATCGGGACGATTTCGCAGTCCTCATGTCCGCCCTGATCGCGAACACACACCCAGTACGTGAAAGTGCTCCTGGCGCCAACCGCCATGTACCGGTGCGTGACTGTCCCGGAAAGCGAAGTGCAGCCGAGCAAAAGCGCAGCTATCAGCACCGCTCCGGCGGCGGCAACAGTTGTCTTGACCAGTCGCGTCATGATGACCATCAGGCGACCTCTTCCGAGTCCAAGGCCGCCGGAGCGGGCGTGCCATAGACCAGATGCCGCGCCATCAGCGCGCGATGCTCAGCCCGCCGCAACCGGCGCCAATCCAGCAACGTCGGACCGCCCTCAACGGTCAGAATCCGGATTTCCTCATCGACCAACGCAAGCTCAGCCTCAAGCGCCGGCCACTCACGCTCGATCTCCAGCAGCTCCGCATCTGTAGGACCGTCCTCCATCGGGTCGTTTCTCATCTCTGCATGCCTTCCGGGTAGGCACAGAGGGTCAAAAACCGCAGGTAGCAGCGCTGTAGTAGCACGCTGCCAGCTGTGGTCCATCCCGTCTGTACGGTCTGTATCGTCCATTGCGTCTATACGAAACAGACCTTAAGCAGCAGACTTGAGTCATGTCAAGGGATGCGTTAGATTCGTCTAGACGAAATGATCCGTATGAACGAAGTGGGTGGCCGGTCGTGACAAGCCCCGTCCGATACCGAGAGATCGCTGACCAGCTGCGCGACGCGATCATGAACGAAGAACGCCTAGTAGTCGAAGGCGTGGAGTTCTACCTCAAAGGTGGCGCGAAGCTGCCGACCGAGCCCGAGCTTGGGGTGCTCTACAGCGTCAGCCGGGGAACGATCAGGCAGGCGCTCAAGGAGCTGTCGTCCGAGGGCCTGTTAGAGACGCGCGGACGCGCAGGTACGTTCATCCGGCGCTTGCCGATGCTTGCTCACTCCGGCACAGCCGAGCGACCAGACCGCAAGGGTAAGTCCGACTCATGGAGCGCCGAGGTTGAGCGCGCAGGCGGACAGCCGAGCCAAGACTTCTCTTTTCGCATCGTGGCGGCTACAAGTGGCGTAGCGCGACGGCTCGAAATTGAGGCGAATGCGCTCGTGGTTGTGAGGGACTGTTTTCGCTACGTGGACAACGTCCCGTGGGCTCAACAGATCAGCTACTACCCGTACGATGTTGCACAGGCAGCGAAAATAGACGTTCCGACAGACATAGAAGAGGGAACGGTGCGAGCGCTTGCAAAGGCGGGCTATCGCGAAGTTCGCTGGCTTGATGAGGTTTCGGCTCGGGCGGCGACCCGGGAAGAGGCGACAGCATTTCGCCTAGGCGGAGGAATGTTCGTCTTGTATTACCAACGCACCGGCTGGACGAACGAGCGACCTATCAGACTCACCCGTGAGATCTTGCCGGCTGATCGCAATATCGTCACATACGAACAGGTGGAGACTGCCGCCATTGGGGAAGACTCGTGATCATCCGGGTTGCGCGACTGGCGGACATTCCCGAGATTCTGAGGCTCCGCACTGAAGCAGCAACCTGGCTGCACGGCAAAGGAAGTGACCAGTGGGGGCCGACAGGCGACCCGCTAACGAAAGTGGCTGATGACATGGCACAGGCCATCCAGGCGGGTCATGCGTGGATGGGCTGCACAGAGGCAAACGACTCGACCATCGGAACCATGACCCTCAATAAAGCGACGGACCCGGGTACATGGTCGGACAGTGAGATTTCTACGGCGCTTTTTGTGCACCGTCTGATGATCGATCGGCGATACGCCGGACAAGGTTTCGGCCGAGAAATGCTGGACTTCGCCGAAAAACTTGCGTGTCTTGCCGATCGTGCTTGGCTACGGTTTGACGCATGGTCGTCGAGTGGCGATTTGCATGCGTACTACCAGCGACTTGGGTTCCGTCTGGTGCGGATAGCCGACGTGACACCACCGAGCGGTGCTCTGTTCGAACGGTCAACACAGCTGGCTTCGAATACCCGG